>DLPV01000028.1:0-25476 GCA_002477465.1 Gammaproteobacteria bacterium UBA7449
TAACCAACTGAGCTACAGACCCAACAGCGCCTGAACGGGCTGAGAGGCGGCGTATTATACGCAAATCGCACAATCTGACAAGATTTTGGAGGCGGGAAAACGCTATCCGGCTGCTCAGGCGCTACGCTGGATGGCGAAGTGGCGATAAACCCGGTAACCCAGCAGCAGCGCCAGTATCCCCCCATAGAGCACAGCCTCCTGGATATCTGTACGCAGAATCCACAGCAGGTGCACGATGGCCAGGACTGCGGCGACATAAACCAGTCGATGCAGCCGCTTCCAGTTTTTGCCCATTTTTCTGACCATAGCCTTTGGCGATGTAACGCCGAGGGCCGCCAGTATGAGATAGGCAAGAAATCCGATGGTGATAAACGGCCGCTCAGCCAGCTCCTCGCCAATGGCAATCCAGCGGAATCCCAGCAGAAAGCTCATCCACACCAGTAAATGCACAGTTGCATAAAAAAGAGCGAATAGACCGAGCATACGACGTTGGCGAACGAATTGGGGACTCCCAGTGATAAATCGCAGCGGCGTTAGCGTTAGCGCAATAAGAAGAAAGCGAAGGCTCCATTCCCCTGTCGCCTTGGCCAATTCCTGTGCCGGGTCAGGGCCCAGGTTATTCTGAAGCACTTGCAGCAACAGCAGAGCAAAGGGAACCAGAGCCAGCATAAAAACCGCTGGCTTGATAAGTCTGTTCATGAGTGCTGTCGCAGTGAATGTCCGCCTAGAAATTTGCCGAGAGATCCATGCCCTGATAGAGCGAAGCGACCTGGTCTGCATAACCATTGAACAGGCGCGTTTCGATGTACTGCCTGCTAAACAGAGTCTGCGGTAAGCGTCTTTCCATGTCCTGGCGCCATCTTGGGTGGTGGACACCCGGATTCACGTTTGCGTAGAAACCGTATTCGTTCGCCTGCAAGTCATTCCAGGTGGTATTGGGCTGAGTCTCACGGAAATTGATCCGCACAATGGACTTGATGCTCTTGAACCCATACTTCCAGGGCACAACCAAACGCATTGGCGCGCCATTTTGCGCTGGCAAATAACTGCCATAGAGCCCTACCGCCATAAATGCCAGCGGATGAGTCGCCTCGTCGATGCGCAGGCCCTCACGGTAAGGCCAGTCAACAATCGCAAAGCGCGACGTCACGCCAGGCATAGTTGCCGGATCTACCAGGGTTTCGAATTCGGCATATTTGGCCTTGGAGGTTGGCTCGAACTGTTTTATCAGATCGGCTAGCGGGAAGCCAATCCAGGGAATTACCATTGACCAGGCTTCGACGCAGCGCAGGCGGTAGATGCGCTCTTCCAGCTGCATTGGGCGCAGAATATCTTCCAGGTTGTAGTTGCCGGGCTTCGCGACTTCGCCACTGATTTCAACTGACCAGGGATCCGCCTTGAATTCGCCTGAGCGCGAAGAGGGGTCCGACTTGTCCATGCCGAATTCATAAAAATTGTTGTAACGCGTTACGTCACGATAGGGCGTCAATGATTCGCCCGTGAAAAAAGGTTCGCTGTCAGGCGCCGGCTTGACGCTGTCAAACTTCGCCTTCCACCAAGCAGCAGGTGGCGTGCGCTGCAAAGCCTCTGGGGCACTGGCTTTCAATTGATCGCCATTTTGGGCCAGCGCGGTTGCCGCCGCACCACCGAATGCTGCGGCACCAACAGCCATGGTCGCCGAGTCTTTCATGAATTCACGACGATTACGGTAAACACTTTCCGGTGTAATTTCGGAGGGTTTGATATCAGCTGGCTTCTTGATCAACATGGTTATGGTCTCTTCTTGATTCCCTGCGCTTCTGCGCGAATTACAGATTTAGGCAGGGGAATGGCTACTTTTTGTTCCGCTTTTCGGCAGATTTTTGTCCAGGTTTTGTTAGTACGGTCACCTTGCCCGCTTGGTTTTGCTCAGCCCCTGGTTGGGAAGGCTTGAATTGCCTGCGATAGAGCCACCAGAGTGGCCCCGATGCCGCATAGATGATGGCCATGGTCAGCAGCACTTCATGGGGGTTTTGTGCAATCAGCACCAGCAGCACCACCGCAAACACGAAGACGATATAAGGAACGGTGCCCTTGAAATGCAGTTCTTTGAAACCGTAATAGCGATAGTTGGATATCATCAAGAGGCCAGTGAATACCGTTAATATAGCGGCAAAATAGGATATCAGTGGCGTTACCTGAACCCCGTACTTAAACGCCACCCAGGGGAAAAATGTCACCAGTGCCGCCGCCAGGGGGCTCGCAAGCCCTACGAAGAAGCGCTTGTCCACGGTACCGAGCTGCACGTTGAAGCGCGCAAGCCGCATCGCAGCGCAGGACATATAGATAAAGCTCGCCGCCCAGCCCACATTGCCCAGCAGCTCGAATGCCCAGCTGAACATAATCAGCGCTGGCGCCACCCCGAAAGAGACCATGTCCGACAGACTGTCGAACTCGGCCCCAAATGCGCTCTGTGTGTTAGTCAGGCGAGCGATTCGACCATCCAGCCCATCCAGAATACCGGCAATCAGAATGGCCCAACCCGCTTCATTGAAGTTACCGGACATGCCGGCAATTACGGCATAGAAACCTGCAAACAGAGCACCCAGGGTTAGCAGATTAGGCAACAGGTAGATGCCGCGCCGGCGCACCTGTTTGCCGCCTTCGGAGACCAGCTCCTCGTGCTCATCAATCGGCAGCAGGCTCTCTTCTTCCTGAGGTGACTCTGTTTGTGAGTCTGGGTCCTTCATAGAAATTCCTGAAATTAGTCAGAAACCGTATTATACAGGGCATTTGCACGCCAGATGCCTGATTTTGAAATATTTTACCCGGATACGGAGATGCTATATGATTCGCGCCTTTCCGAGATTATGAACCAACGCCGAGAATTGGAGCGACTCAATGAACTACTTTAATACACTGCCTCTGCGACTCCAGCTGGAACAGCTGGGGAAATGCCGCTTTATGGATCGCAGTGAATTCAGCGACGGAGTAGAAAAACTAAAAGGCAAGAAAGTGGTTATCGTAGGTTGCGGCGCCCAAGGCCTAAATCAGGGCCTGAATATGCGCGACAGCGGACTGGACGTCTCCTATGCCCTGCGCGATGCCGCCATCACCGAACAGCGCCCATCCTGGAAAAACGCCACCGAAAACGGTTTTACCGTAGGCACTTACGGTGAACTCATCCCCAGCGCCGATCTGGCCCTGAACCTGACCCCAGACAAGCAGCACAGCGATGTTGTGAAGCAGGTCATGCCCTTGATGAAGCAAAGCGCCTGCCTGGCCTACTCCCATGGCTTCAATATAGTCGAGGAAGGCATGCAAATTCGGGACGACCTCACTGTAGTAATGGTTGCGCCGAAGAGCCCCGGCAGCGAGGTCCGCGAAGAGTATAAGCGCGGCTTCGGCGTCCCTACCCTGATCGCTGTACATGCCGAGAATGACCCAAACGGAGACGGCCTGGAAATCGCCAAGGCTTATGCCGCGGCCACAGGCGGCCATCGCGCCGGCGTGCTGGAGTCATCCTTCATTGCCGAAGTAAAGTCCGACCTTATGGGCGAACAAACTATACTCTGCGGCATGCTGCAAACCGGTTCACTACTCTGCTATGACAAGATGATTGAGAAAGGCATGGATGCAGGCTACGCCTCCAAGCTGATTCAGCATGGCTGGGAAGTCATTGCCGAGGGTCTGAAGCATGGTGGCATCACCAACATGATGGACCGCCTGTCCAACCCTGCCAAGCTAGTCGCCAATGAGCTGTCCGATGAACTTAAAGACATTATGCGACCGCTGTATAACAAGCACATGGATGACATTATCACCGGCACATTTTCCGCCGGCATGATGGATGACTGGGCCAATGACGATGCCAAGCTTTTAGGCTGGCGAGAAGCGACAGCAGAGACCTCCTTCGAAAAGTCAGAGCCCGGCACCATGGATATTTCGGAACAGGAATACTACGACCATGGCATTCTCATGGCAGCCATGATCAAGTCTGGCGTCGAACTGGCGTTCGAGAGCCTGACTGACAGCGGCGTCATCGCCGAATCGGCTTACTACGAGTCCCTGCACGAAGTACCGTTGATCGCCAATCTGATTGGTCGCAAGAAGCTCTACGAGATGAACAAGGTAATTTCAGACACCGCCGAATACGGCTGCTACCTGTTCTCTCACGAATGTGTACCGCTGCTGGAAGACTTCATGAAGAAGATTGATATCGACGTTATCGGTCAGGGTCTACAGCTTGCAGATCAGGGCGTGGATAACGCTGAGCTGATCGCTGTCAACGAGAGCATTCGCTCCCACCCCATTGAAATCGTTGGCAAGAAATTGCGCAGCTATATGACTGCAATGAAGAAAGTCATCTAAGCAATCTGATATCGAGCGGCACGTCCACATCAGGGACGTGCCGCTTTTGTCTATTCGAGCAACTTATTCTAGTTTCGCTGTGCAGAGTCGGCAGAGGATTTATGGCGTGCCCAGCGCTTAGGTCACAGCAAGCCCGCCACACACCAACGCCAACTGAATCTAACCGAGTTATAGGGCCAGAGTCTTCTCTCCACGCGCGATACCGGAAACGCCTGTACGTGCCACTTCTAACACGACGTTGTCGCCTAGCGCAGCAATAAAGGCATCGAGTTTGTCACCGGCTCCAGTGAGCTGAATCGTGAACACGCTTGCGGTGAGATCCACGACCTGACCGCGAAAAATGTCCACGGTGCGCTTCACCTCGGCCCGCTGTGCGCCGACGGCTTTCACCTTGATGAGCATAAGCTCACGCTCGATGTGGGCACCTTCGGTGAGATCCACAAGTTTAACCACGTCCACAAGCTTGTTTAGATGCTTGGTGATCTGTTCGATGCGCGCATCATCGCCGCTAGTCGTGAGAGTGAGACGCGACAGGGATTGGTCTTCTGTCGGCGCAACGGTGAGTGAGTCGATGTTGTAGTTGCGCTGTGAAAACAAGCCGACGACTCGAGACAATGCGCCAGGTTCGTTTTCCATCAGCACCGATATGATATGTCGCATGTCAGGTTCTCTCCGTTTTGCTCAGCACCATGTCTTTCATGGCGCCACCCTTGATAGCCATCGGGTAGACGTGTTCGGAAGGATCCACGAGGATATCGATAAAGACCAGTTTGTCTTTCATGGCCAGGGCTGCTTTCAGTTTGCTGTGCAGGTCATCATATTTCTCAATGCGCACACCCACGTGCCCGTAGGCCTCAGCCAGCTTGATAAAGTCTGGCAGAGATTCTGAATAGGTACTGTGAGAATAGCGACCGCCGTACTGCATGTCTTGCCACTGCTTCACCATACCTAGCGCCTCGTTATTGAGACACACAATCTTTATGGGTAAGCCGTACTGCATGCAGGTGGCGAATTCCTGCTGGTTCATCATAAAGCTGCCTTCACCAGTCACACAAACCGAGAGCGCGTCTGGGTAGGCAAACTGGACTCCCATGGCGGCAGGGAAACCGAAGCCCATGGTGCCGAGGCCGCCAGAGTTAATCCAGCGCCTGGGTTTGTCGAATCCGTAATACTGCGCAGCAAACATCTGATGCTGACCTACATCGGACGAGATGAAGGCATCGCCCTCAGTGATGTCATATAAGGCCTGCACAGCTTGCTGTGGCTTGATGGTGCCATCCACAGATGGAGTCACGGCAAGACACTGGCGCTCGCGCCATTTTTCAATCTGCTTCCACCAGATCTCAAGGGCGCCAGCATCGACTTGCTGTTCACTCTTCTCAACTTGATTGATCATCTCAAGCAGCACAGCCTTGACCGGGCCGACGATAGGCACATCGGCAGTCACAGTCTTAGAGATTGCCGCAGGATCAATATCCACATGCAGGATAGTGGCGTCTGGACAAAATTTACTGGTGTCTGAGTTCGTCACACGATCATCGAAACGAGCCCCCACCGCCAGCAGGACGTCACAATAATGCATCGCCATGTTCGCTTCATAGGTGCCGTGCATGCCGAGCATGCCGAGGAACTGTTGATCTGTAGACGGATAGGCACCCAGCCCCATCAAAGTATTCGTTATGGGATAGCCAAGCTTGCGGGTTAATTCGATTAGCTCGTCACAGCCCTCACCCTGAATAACGCCACCTCCGGTATAGATCATCGGGCATTTAGCACCCAATAGGGCCTCTACCGCCTTCTTGATCTGGCCAGAGTGTCCACGTGAAGGTACCTGGTATGAGCGCAGTTTGATTTCTTTGGGATACTCATAGTCAAATTTGACCTTGGGGTCAGTGACATCTTTGGGCACATCAATCACCACCGGACCAGGCCGACCCGACGTCGCTATGTGAAATGCCTTCTTAATGGTCTTGGGGATATCGGCTGCATTCTGCACCATGAAGCTATGCTTCACGATCGGGCGGGAAACGCCCACCATATCAGTTTCCTGAAAACCATCACTGCCAATCAACCGACTCTCAACCTGACCGGAAATTACAACCATCGGAATGGAATCCATGTAAGCGGTAGCGATGCCGGTAACGGCATTGGTAGCACCGGGACCAGAAGTCACCAGCACCACACCGGGCTTGCCCGTGGCGCGCGCGTAGCCATCGGCCGCGTGAGTCGCCGCCTGCTCATGGCGCACTAAAATATGTTCTACATGATCTTGCCGAAAGAGTGCGTCATAGATGTGCAGAACGGCCCCGCCCGGATAACCGAACAGAAACTCTACACCCTCATCTTGCAGCGCGCGTATCAGCGCCTCTCCACCAGATAGTTGTTCCACTTGCTTAGCCTCTACTTCTCAACATTCCAACGCTTGATTAAAACTCTTCACAAAAAAAACAACGAGCAATCAATGCTCGCAGTAGTCCGCCACTTCAAATTCTCATTTTGATTTTATGATGACAATAGCAAGAAATTTGCCGCAGGCGCTCTCTAGCTACTTGTCGGCTTCGTACGCGAATACGTGATAGATATCGCGATAGAAGCCTTGGGTGGATGTTGTCCGACACCTAGACGGCAGTCTGGAATAGTGCCAGGTCTTGGCGGGTTCAGACTGCAGCAGACAAAACGGGTTGATCGTCGTTTCTGCTAAAAAAAGGTAGTCTGACATTTTAGGTAGGAAAGTCAAGCTCTTAAGGCAACTTCACGCCGCTTTCGCCTTAGGCCTTAAACCGCAGTGCATTGGCCATTAATCATTGACCATAGACATTTTAAGCATCAGGGGCATGCCAGACAGGCGGTTACGCAACCGCCTGGTCTGGAGCTGCCTGCGTCCGGGTGAATTTCAGCTCACCCTCTGAATCGATATCCACATGAATGGTATCCCCTGCCCCATAGGCACCTTGCAATACGTGCTGAGCCAGAGGGTTTTCGATGCCATTCTGTATCGCACGCTTCAATGGTCTCGCACCATAGACCGGGTCATAGCCGACTCTGGCCACATGATCCAAAACTGCGTCACTGGCGGACAGAGCCAGCTCACTGTGAGCCAGCCTGGCATTGAGCAGGTCGATCTGAATTTCAGCGATGCCTCGAATCTGGGCCTGCTGCAACGGATGAAAGACCACGGTCTCATCAATTCGATTAACGAATTCCGGCGAGAAATGCCTGACCACGGCCTCCAGCACACCCTTCTTCACACGCTCATAGACGTCTTCGTCAAACTGTTCCTGGTTCATCATCTCCTGGATTCGATCGGAGCCAAGATTCGAGGTCATTACAATGACAGTATTCCGAAAATCCACTGTGCGCCCATGACCGTCAGTGAGACGACCATCATCCATTACCTGCAGCAAGATGTTGAACACATCTGGATGCGCCTTCTCCACCTCGTCCAGCAGAAGCACTGAATAGGGACGGCGTCTCACTGCCTCGGTGAGATAGCCACCCTCTTCATAGCCTACGTAACCAGGCGGCGCACCAATCAAGCGCGCGACCGAGTGCTGCTCCATGAATTCAGACATATCAATGCGGACCATCGCTTCTTCTGTATCAAACAGAAATTCGGCCAGCGCCTTGCAGAGCTCGGTCTTACCTACGCCTGTCGGCCCAAGGAATAGAAAAGAGCCATTGGGCCGATTAGGATCCGACAGGCCTGAACGAGAACGTCGCACGGCATTGGACACGGCAGAAATGGCTTCATTTTGACCGATGACACGTTGATGCAGGGCTGCTTCCATTTCTAGTAGACGCTGCTTATCACCTTGCAGCATTTTACTAACCGGTATGCCGGTAGAGCGCGCGACCACGTCAGCAATCTCCTCTTCTGTGACGCGGTTGCGCAGTAGTTTCTTCTCAGCGGCCTCAGCCTCAGCCGCCATCTCAAGCTTCTGTTCCAGACCCGGAATAACGCCATACTGAATCTCAGACATACGTGCCAGGTCACCTGCGCGTCGAGCCGCCTCCATGTCGTTGCGCGCCTGTTCGAGGCTGCCTCTTATGGTGGCCGTGCCTTGTAATGCCGCTTTTTCTGCCTTCCAGACTTCTTCCAGATCGGCATACTCCTTCTCGAGTTCAGCAATATCCTCTTCCAGCTTTTCCTTACGCTTGATCGACGCAGGGTCTTCATCTTTCTTTAAGGCCTCGCGCTCGATCTTGAGCTGTATCAGTCGCCGCTCAAGCTTATCCATTTCCTCCGGCTTGGAATCGATTTCCATGCGAATCAGGCTCGCCGCCTCATCCACCAGGTCGATTGCTTTGTCAGGCAACTGTCGATCTGTGATATAGCGTTGAGACAAGCGTGCCGAGGCGATGATTGCAGCATCCGAAATATCGACACCATGATGCACCTCATAGCGCTCTTTCAGACCGCGCAGAATAGCAATAGTATCTTCTTCAGTTGGCTCCTCTACCAACACTTTCTGGAATCGCCGTTCTAAAGCCGCATCCTTCTCAATATACTGTCGATATTCATCCAGGGTAGTTGCGCCAACACAGTGCAGCTCACCGCGAGCCAGCGCTGGCTTCAACATATTACCAGCGTCCATAGCGCCTTCAGCCTTGCCAGCCCCTACCATGGTATGCAGCTCATCGACAAACAGGATGATGGACCCTTCCTGTTTGGAGAGTTCGTTAAGCACTGCCTTCAGGCGCTCCTCGAATTCACCCCGAAACTTTGCTCCCGCAATCAGGGCCCCCATATCAAGCGCAAGTATCTTTTTATCCTTCAGACCCTCGGGAACTTCGCCATTCACGATTCGTTGTGCCAGTCCTTCAACAATTGCCGTTTTACCCACTCCCGGCTCTCCAATCAGCACGGGGTTATTCTTGGTGCGGCGCTGCAATACTTGTATGGTGCGACGAATCTCTGAATCTCGCCCAATAACCGGATCAAGCTCACTATTCTCTGCTCGCTCTGTGAGATCGACGCAGTATTTACTCAAAGCCTGCCAAGCATCCTCCGCTTCAGGGTTATCGACATTTTCCCCACCGCGAAGATTTGCTATGGCATTTTCCAGTGCCTGTGGAGAGACACCAAAACTCCCTAGAATCTTGCCCACAGAACCCTTGTCCTGCATGGCAACCAGCAACACGGTTTCGCTTGAGATAAAGGAATCACCCTTTTGCTGCGCGAGCTTATCTGCCTGGTTGAGCAGCTTGCCTAATTCCGGCGAACCCGTGATTTCGCCATCGTGATTTGGCACCTGCGGAAGATCATCTACGGCTTTTTGCAGCTGAGACCTCAGGTCATTAACGTTGAAGCCTGTCTGGCTTAACAGTGGGCGCACCGAACCGCCCTTCTGATCCAGCAAGGCCAGCAGCAAGTGTTCGGGTTTAATCTGATTATGGTCCTTACCCAGGGCAAGGGATTGCGCGTCAGCAAGCGCCGACTGCAGTTTACTAGTGATTTTGTCCAGTCTCATGGTCAAATTACCTGATAAAATACGCAAAATCCGGCGCTTGGGCTGCACCGATAATAATCATTCTAAATCAGTAAATTGGGATGACTGATCAGGATTTCAATGCGGACTGGTGAAATGTTGATCCTGGTCAAACTTGCGCTCACTAGTTATACGGGCAAAATCTATGTAATGCAGATCGCCGTTACCATGCGGCCACACTGCCCATCCCGACGATAGGAATAGAAGCGATCAGCATCACAGTAGGTACAGTAAGCATCGCTGCTCACCTGGCATACACCGAGATCATGCAACTGGGCTGTAGTAATTTTTAACAAATCTGCCATGAACTTCCCCTCAGCTGCCGGCCGAAAACAGTGTTCGAGCGAGTCTCCCGACAGGGATTTAGCAAAGGCCGCACGCACTTCCGCACCAACTTCAAAGTGACAGCTACCAATAGCTGGCCCTATCCATGCCAGCAGTTGATCGGGATCACCGTCCATAGTGGCCAGTGTGTTGGCAACAATGCCTGCCGCCAAACCTCGCCAGCCGCAATGAACGGCCGCAATCTCATTCCCATCCTCCGAGCACAATAGTAATGGCAAGCAATCGGCGGTGAGTATGTTAAGCACAATACCACGATTGGAAGTGACCAGCGCATCTGCCTCCAGCGGTTCAACACTCGACTCTACTCGTGCCACGCGATTGTTGTGAACCTGTTGCAGCCATTGGCCCTTGGCTCCTTTCGCAAACAGGCCTGCCACCAGCTCTCGATTTCGGTTAACCACATCGGTGGTATCACCCACATGGTCAGCCAGGTTGAGACTATTAAACGGTGCAACGCTGAACCCGCCTGTTCGAGTCGTGGAGATCGCCTCTACCGATTTAGGGCTGGGCCATGACGGCCTGATAATTTCGATCTCGTTCATGACTTAATTAACTGCAGGTCATCGCGAAGTGATTGCAGCAGTGTCTCGAAATCACTCGGCAGGGGGGACTCCCAACTGCATTCTTTTCCGGACAGCGGATGCACAAGGGACAGCTTCCATGCATGCAATGCCTGGCGGCGAAAATCAAGCAACACCTGTTTTAGCGCCTCCGAGCTCGCAGAGGGTACCTGCAAACGGCTGTTGTATAGCGGATCTCCTACGATAGGGTACTTTAAATGTGCCATATGGACCCTTATTTGGTGAGTGCGCCCAGTCTCAAGGTTTACCTGGATATGAGTATGGGCCCTAAAACGGTTAAGCACCCGGTAGTGGGTTACCGCCTCTTGACCATTCCTGACCACTGCCCGCTTGATGCGATTCACGGGGTGACGACCCAGGGGCTCCGACACAGTGCCCCCGGCAGTCATAACCCCCTGAACCACGGCCTGATACTGTCGAGAAATTGTTCGAGCCTGCAGTTGTTGTACCAGTCCGTTGTGGCTTCTCAGGTTTTTTGCCACCACCAGCAGCCCCGTGGTGTCCTTGTCCAGCCGATGCACTATCCCCGCCCGCGGCACTGACTCCAGCGCTGGGCAGTAGTGCAACAAGCCATTGACCAGGGTTCCCTGGCGATGTCCAGCAGCGGGATGCACGACCAGGTCGGTTGGCTTGTTTATCACCAGTAGATCAGCATCCTCGTAAACGACTTGCAGGGGCATCTCCTGGGCTATCCAGTCCTCAACCGGCTCTGGCTCCACTTCCAACAGCAGCATGGCGCCTGCTGCCGCGGTGTCCCGTGGGCGGCAGTGCTGACCATCAAGGGTCAGTTTTCCCTGTTTAATCCATTCCTGCAAACGCGCTCTCGAATAATCAGGAAACAATTGGGCAGCAATCTGGTCCAATCTGTTACCGGCCAGAGAATGGGTCACTTCGGCGCTGAGCGAAATTAGTTGTGATTCTGCTTTACTCATTTCCCCATGATACTTGAATCCCTGCGGCCTGCGCAGGCATTCTCCGGATCATTCACCCGCGTGAGCGCTGCACAGGTCGCTGCTTCTGGCCTATGGGTTTAGCGCTGGCAGTATGGTTAAATACGCGTTTTTACGGCAAGCGAAAACAGCTTGAGGCAATCTATTCAATGAAGGTTGGCAAGACATTCACCAAACTCCTGAACCTGGGGCTTATCGTGCTGATGCTGGCGAGCTGCGGCCTGTTCGATGGCGATGACGCCGATGAGTTTGCTGGCCTAACCACTGAAGAGCAGTTCTACCGGCGCGCGCTGGAGCAGCTGGAGAGCCGCAATTACGCCGGTGCTATCTCTACTTACCAGGCGCTGGAATCTCGCTTCCCTTTCGGTCGATTCGCTGCCCAGGCCCAGATTGAGATCGTTTATGCCTACTTTAGTAATGGGGACGAAGAAGCCGCCCGGGCCGCTGCAGATCGCTTCATCAGACTGCATCCCGAGAATGAAAACGTTGACTATGCCTATTACATGAAGGGATTGGCGTCTTTTAATGACCGAACAGGCTTCTTAAGCCGCATCGTTCCCGTGGACTACACCAAACGAGATCCTGGCCTCGCACAGGAATCCTTCAACGACTTTTCACAGCTATTGGCCCTATACCCCGACAGCGCCTATGCGGCTGACGCTAGAGCCCGCATGGTTTACCTGCGCAACAACCTGGCTGCCTATGAGATTCACGTTGCCAACTATTACCTGGATCGCCGAGCCTATATCGCCACCCTCCGTCGCGGTCAATATGTGGTGGAGAACTTTCAGGGCACACCAGCGGTAGCCGACGGTGTAGCGATTATGGTGGAGTCTTACCTGAGACTCGGTTTGAACGACCTTGCAGACACTTCCTTGGCTTTGCTCAAGGAAAACTACCCGGATCACCCCGCTATCGACGGGGACGGTGATTTTATTGTACGCACCGAGATTACTGACCCCTCCCTGCTCTATACCGTCAGTTTTGGCTTATTGGGTGACAATCGGGGTAATCCACCCCTGGCACCTACTCAGCGCCCTGGCACCTCGGGCAGCCAACAAATTATCGAGGCCCAGTCTGGTCAGGGCCAGGGTAGACGCTCTTTCCTCAGCATTATCACATTCGGCCTGCTGGACTAACCTCCAGCCCTTTCTCCAGCACTTTCTCCAAATTTTTCCCCTTTTCTGTAAACCTGACGCGCACATGTGCGTTATAGGCTGTGGGAAGACACAAATTTGGGGCTATCTAGCCGATATAGTGCTTGATCAATTATCATTGCAATGTTCCAGGCAGCGCAAGAATCGACCACTGAAATCAGGAGCCCCACTCTGGATAATTCGGCCCGATTGGATAGTTTCCTGCAATCCGTGCAAAACCGCGGCTTCAGGATTGCCCAGTTAGCGACTGGTAACCAGGAGGACGCGCTGGACCTGGTGCAGGAGGCTATGTTCAAGCTGGTGGAAAAATATGCCAGCCGTCCAGAACAGGAATGGACCCCGCTGTTTTATCGCATATTGAGCAGCCGTATTAACGATTTTCACCGCCGCAACACGGTACGAAATCGTCACCGCAGCTGGTTGCGCAAAGAGGAAGACAGCGATGAGGACCCGATTCAAACTGCTCCGGATCCTTTTGGCAAAGGGCCGGATGGCGAGTCTGAAATAGATGAAAGCATGGTCAAATTACAGCAAGCCCTCATGAATTTGCCCCCAAGACAGCAGCAGGCATTCTTGCTCCGTGCCTGGGAGGGACTGGATGTCGAACAGACAGCGACTGCCATGGCCTGCGCCGAGGGTAGTGTGAAGACCCATTATTCCCGCGCCGTGCATACACTAAGAATCGAACTTGGCGAACACTGGACATGAGAGATTTTGACGAGGCTCAATTCCTGGAGGGCATTCGCATCAAGCTGGATCAGCAGTTGCTGCCTCTGGATTCAGCGCTAAGCGAGCGTCTGGCGCAGTTGCGTGGACAAGCTCTTCAGAGGCTGAATAGTAATGCCGCCTCAGAGCCAGTCGATGAAAGTTTGCTTATTGATGGCGTCGTCACCCGGCTAGACGATTTTGCCGAGCCTTCAGGTGAAATACAGCAGCGCCTTGACCGCTTGCGCAGGCAGGCAATCGCGCAGGGGACAGGTGACACGCAAGCAGCAGGATACTGGGAACAGCTCAGGGATTTGTTTTCAGTGCAGCACCGCTTTGGCATGGGTATGGTTGCAACGGCCTGTTTAACAGTCGCCGTTGTTTCAGTGTTCTATGTGAGCAGCAACCTGAATGAGACATTTGGCACAGATCCGGAATTGACGTTAGTGGCTTCAGCCGACGACCTGGAACTCTATGAGAACCTCGATTTTTACCTGTGGCTCGAAGAAAATGATATCCCGGACTAATTTGGCCTTATCGGAGCAAGATAAAACTGTGCCTGACAGAAGTCAGACATGCTGGACGGCCCTGCTGCTATTAGGTCTGACGCTCAACAGCCAAGCTGCAGAAAATGAGACGAATGGCCAGCCAGATAATCTGATCCCGGATCTAGAGCTACTGGAGTTTCTTGGTTCGTTTCAAACCGAGGACGGCGAATACATGGATCCGGGCATGATGCTCAACGATGAGTTTGTTGAGCTTCTCGATCTCGCTGCCAGAATGGATGACGCCGTGGGTAATACAGAAAGCAATGCAGAAGAAAATGAACAGGGCAATCAGTGATGGTTAGAAGAAACAGACTAACTGTAGCGAACTACGCAGCCACACTAGCAGCGACAATACTCTTGATGCTGTTAGGAACCCCAGTGCTGGCCCAGGAAAAAATTCCCTGGACCGATCTTTCTCTGGAAGAACGCACTATTCTGCAGCAGGTCGAGTCCCAGTGGGACAGCCTGAGTGCAGAACGCCAGCAGCGCCTGCGACGCGGAGCGAATCAATGGGAGCGTATGCGGCCACAGGAACGGCAGCAGGCCCAGTCACAGCAGCAGCGTTTTCAAAACCTGAATCGACAGCAGCAGCAGGTCATTAACGATCGATTTCAGCGCTTCAATCGCCTAAGCGGTGAACAACAGCGCAGACTTCGCACTACCCAACGCCGATTTCAGAATTTGCCCGAAGCTCGGCGCAGGGAATTACGAGAGCGCTACAATCAACAGATTCAGCAAATTCAGCAAGAGCGGAGGATTCAGCGAGAGGCAGCACAGCAGATTCGTGAATCCCAACGTCGGGTGCAGCAAATAAGGCAACAGAATCGACCGATCAACCCAAACTAAGGGTTGTTGGCTTAGTCCTTACTCTCCAAGCGGCCAGCCATTGGTGATTGGATAGCGCCGGTCACGGCCAAATCCACGTTGGGTCAAGCGTACACCAACAGGACTCTGCCGACGTTTGTATTCGTTAAGGTCAACCAGGCGCAGCACGCGTTTCACATCCGCCTCGGTGTACCCCTTGTTCATGATCGCTTTAGCGCTTTGATCCTGCTCGACATAGAGCTCCAGAATTTCATCAAGAGTATCGTAATCCGGCAAACTGTCCTGATCCACCTGACCGGGTGCCAGTTCCGCTGAAGGTGCGCGGTCGATGACTTCTGCAGGAATCACAGTTTTGCCAGCGCCTATGCTGTTGCGAAATCTAGCCAGTCTATAGACCAACGTCTTGGACACATCTTTGAGCACATCGAAACCGCCAGCCATATCACCATAAAGCGTGGAGTAGCCTACGGCGATTTCACTCTTGTTACCGGTTGTGAGTACCAGCAGCCCTTTCTTATTGGAAATCGCCATCAACAGCACGCCGCGCGCCCGCGCCTGAATATTTTGCTCAGTCACATCCGACTCAAGACCCGCAAATTCATCTTTCAACGCGGCGGTGAAGCTGTCGTAAATCTCATTGATTGCAATCACCTGGTAATTCACACCAAGGCTCTGCGCCTGTTGTTGAGCACAATCAAGGCTCAACTGCGAGGTGTAGGCAAATGGCATCATAACGGCCTGCACCTTCGCACTGCCTAATGCGTCTGCGGCAATTGCCAGGCTAAGAGCTGAGTCGATACCTCCCGACAAGCCAAGTACCACACCTTTGAATCGATTCTTTTCGACATAGTCACGGACACCCATCACCAGCGCCTCATAGACCTGAGCTTCAAGGTCGAGGGTCTCAGCCATTGCCTGACGAGGGATCTCACAGCTGCCGTGCTCTGCAATCTCGATATCGAGAGGAAACAGGCCTTCCTGAAACTGCGGGATCAGGCAATTCAATTCGCCCTGACTGGCGGCCATGGAGCCGCCGTCGAACACCAACTCATCCTGCCCCCCAACCAAGTTCACATACACGACAGGAAATCCACCTTCGCGGCTGCGCTGCTGAAGCAATTCCTGCCGCTCCTGGAGCTTGCGCATATGGAAAGGTGAGGCATTGATATTAACCAGTAAATGCGCGCCGGCCTCTTTAGCCTGACGCGCTGGCTCAGGTTCCCACAGATCCTCACAGACTGTAAACGCCATCCGGGCGCCTGCAATGTCAATCACGCAAGGTTGACTGCCCGCTCTGAAGTAGCGGCGTTCATCAAATACCTGGTAGTTCGGTAAGCACTGCTTGCGATAGCCCGCGATGACCTTACTGCCCCTCAATACTGCCAGTGCGTTGTAAACTCCTTCCGCCGTTGTTTCCGGGTAGCCAACAACCAGATAAGCATCAATGTCTGCCACACAAATCCGATCCAGCGCCTTGGTAATGCGTGGCTTCAGGCTTGGCCTGAGCAAGAGATCTTCTGGTGGATATCCAGTAATAGCCAGTTCTGGAAAGACAACCATGTCTGCTCCTAACTCTTCGCTGGCTCTTCTCGCGACCCGGATAATTTTGTCAGTGTTGCCATCTATATCCCCAACCAGAAAATCCAATTGGGCCATAGTGATTTTAAATCGCGTTGTCATGGGTTCCTCACCATGGGCCTCTGCACAATGTCTGCACGGCTTTCGCCACTAACCTAGGTGAGCTATTGTACGATAAATTGTAGATAGAGGATTAATGTAGAAGTCTTTACGTCAAAGCGTTTGATAGCCTGTGCCAGAGCGACGCGCCATTCGTTGCGGTAAACTGCGGCGCGATCCCGGAAGAACTAATGGAAAGCGAATTATTTGGCCACTTAAAAGGAAGCTTTACTGGCGCCGAGCAGGATAAGCAGGGGCTATTTCAGGCCGCCAGCGGTGGCACCCTATTCCTTGATGAAATTGCTGATTTGCCACTGCACACGCAGGTTAAACTACTTCGGGTCATTCAGGAAAAAGCTGTACGACCTGTGGGTTCTCAAAAAGAGACACATGTTGATGTGCGATTACTGAGCGCAACCCATAAAAATCTTGTGCGAGAGGTCGAGCATGGCCGCCTGCGCCAGGACCTCTATTTTCGGATTAACGTTATCGAACTGGCTGTGCCCCCATTGCGAGAACGCCCTAAGGATTTACCCGAACTCGCCATTGCCTTATTGCAGAAAATCGCAAAAGAAAACGCAGTGCCTGAGTGCACCCTGTCCCCCTCAGCCCTTGAGGTGTTAAGTAACTACTCCTTTCCAGGCAACGTCAGGGAGCTGGAGAACATTCTGCAGCGGGCCGCGACTCTTTGCGAAGACAACCTGATTGCAGCCGACAACCTCGAGTTCATGCCCGGGGTCACGGACCCCACAGAGCAGCTGGAATCAGCCGCGGCAGCCGAGCCCGACATTCAAAGCGAGGTGCACGATTTAGATGCAGATTTCTCTCTAGAGAAACATCTGGAGGGGATCGAGATTGAAGCCATTGAGCGCGCGCTGGAAGAAACTCGCTGGAACAAGACTGCCGCAGCGAAGAAACTCGGCATGTCTTTTAGGTCATTATGCTATCGCTTGAAGAAGCTGGGGCTGGGGCTTGAGTAGAGGCCGACTTCTCTTCGAAACCCATTGATTTATCCTGTCGATGTGCGCGAAGATCATAAGGAGCGGGATCTATTTCGGGCTCCACTCCCAGCACAATATCCGCCGTAAGGCGCGCTGAAGCTGGGGCCAGCACCAAACCGTTACGAAACTGCCCTGCATTGATATAAAAATTAGAGTAAGGTTCAAGCCGGCCAATATAGGGCACGCCCCCGGTGCTGCCAGGTCGCAATCCCGCCCACTGACCCACGGGTTCTATTTTTTCCAACGCAGGCAACATCGCTACGGCAGAATGACTTAGTGTTTGTCTCGCCGGTGAGGTAGAAGTCTTGTCAAAGCCCGCATACTCAAGTGTGCTACCGACAAGCAAATGGCCATCCTGGCGTGGGATCAGATACTTACCTTGATTCAGAATTATCGACTCTATTGGAGGCTTTGGAAACTTATAAAGTAGCATCTGACCCTTCACTGGCTGAATGGCTGTTTGTAACGATAGTTTTTCAAGCAGCTGCTGACTCCAGGCACCGGCCGTTATTACAATCGCACTCCCAAAGAGGTGAGCTACTTCAGCCTCACCCGCAGTTTTCACGCTGACTCCACTAATCGATGATCCAGAGATCATGAAACCAGTGACCGCGGCCTGCGTCATCAAGGAAAATCCTGGCTGCTTTTGCAAACTCGCAAGTAGGGCTCGACACAATCGCGGATTCCTTATGTTGCCTACTTGCGGCATCCACAGACCAGACTCGAATCCGGCTGCCAGAGCCGTTTCTTTTTTGTATATGGAGTCACATCCACATGCCAACATCGTGTGACCCTGTGTCGCCGCCCATACCAGCGCCTGCTGCTGGTCTGGCGCATCCAACATCAACAAGCCGCAAGCATGCAACTGCACGTCGATGCCGGTTTCGGCCAGCAACTCCTCTGCAAGCTGCGGGTAGAATGCCTGAGCCCAATTCGCCAGTGCTGTAACAGCGGCATCATAGCGCCAGGGATAGAGTGGAGACACAATTCCGCCACCGGCCCAGGAAGACTCCTTCGCCACCTCATGTTTTTCGATCAGGGTAACGCTGGCTCCGCTGGCAATCAGCATGCGCGATACTAGCAGGCCGTTGATACCAGCTCCCACCACGATTACATCACTGTTTTGCGCCAATTTTTGTTCCTATTGAAGATCTGCTTCTAAACTAAGGCTAATTGTTCATAGCGATCACAAGGACGTGAAATGCATGCAAGTCTCCAGGCGCTTTATTGCTGGACTGACTCTAATCGAACTTCTCGTGACACTTTTTGTCCTGGCTTTGCTGCTAAACCTGTCAACACCAGGCATGCTCTACCTGGTCCAGCAGAAGGCATCGGAAGTTACCATTAATTGCCTGCATCGCAATCAGCGCCATCGCTGGTGGCACACACCGACACATCCTGTTTGCGCTTGATCGCTTCACTGCGGGCCAGATTCAGTGTGGTCAGCATCACCTTGACCTGGGTATTCGTATTCGCCGACTCGATTGTGTCCTGAAAGCCGGGCGTCGCCAGTGCCAGCAAGATACCCAGAATGGCTATCACTATAAGCAGCTCTATCAAGGAAAAGCCGCTGATTTTATTGATATTTATCTGTATATGCTGACCTTTGAAGGCGCTCTTTTGGGGTTTCGCAGGGTCCCGGATTGTGTAGACCACTCGAAATCCTATCTGTAAACGCCAGAAAATCCTGAAGTTTTCCTTAATTTGTCGGATTTTCAGCGGAGAATTTAAGCGCTATTTGATTCTCCACGTCCCAAGCCTAACTCAATGGCACTACAAGACCGTGACTTAGCTAGAACTCAGAAAATTTCGTGGGTGGGACTCTTACAGATTGTGACAGATATCACATCGGTAATGGTAAAGATTCCAAGACACCCCGAAATCTCCACCAAGCCATTGAATTTTAGCGATTTACGGGAATTTGGCAAACCCTCGGCGAGAAAATGATAAGCTGCGCCGCTGCAGCCAGGACTTGCTTTGATGGAATTGAATTTAACAGCTATCGCCCTGCTCGCCGGGACAGGCTTCCTGGCTGGCGGCATCAATACAATCGCTGGTGGTGGCTCTAACCTGACTCTGCCAATGCTGATGATGCTTGGCCTGCCAGCAGACCTGGCAAATGGTACCAATCGCGTGGCTGTTTTGATGCAGTGTGTAGTAGGTGTGGCTGGTTATGACAAGCACAACACCCTGGATCGCCCCGCCATTGCGCCCGTCCTGGTGCCCACCCTGCTGGGTGGTGTGCCTGGCGCCCTCGGCGCCGCCCTCATGCCCAATCTCTATCTCAAGCCGGTGCTACTTGTCACCATTCTCAGTATGTCTGTGCTTATCCTGCTCAGGCCAGAGGTGATCGCCCCACCCGCGGGAACCCCGACGCAATCGCCTGAAGATAACCCGAAAGCCTGGTGGGCGCTATTTGCAGCCGGCATCTATGGGGGCTTTGTCCAGGCGGGAGTCGGTTTCATCCTGCTCGCCGCTCTGGCGGGAGGGCTACGCTATGACCTGGTCAGGGCCAATGCACTGAAAATGACCTGTGCGCTGGCCTTCACCGTGGTCGCGCTGGCAATATTTATCGCGTTTGATCAGGTCAGCTGGGTCCCGGGCTTTATAGTTGCCGCGGGAACTATGGCTGGCGCCCACCTTGCTGTCAAAGTTGCTGTGAAGGCTTCCCAGAACAGCATCAAATGGTTTCTCTTCGCCATGACTTTGGTTGCAGTAGCTGGCGGTCTCTACCTGTGAACCTTACGTAAACGCCTTGGTTCAATAGACTTTGACCAACAGGCTTAGCCAAATGTCTTGGGTGGTGGGAAAGTAATTTTGATAGATGCGCCGCCCATGTTACTGGTATTCACCTGAATATCACCTTCGTAGCTCTTGACGATATCAGCTACAACAGCCAGCCCAATTCCTTGTCCTTGCGCTAAAGTATCAGATCTGGCACCTCTCTGTAGCACATAGGCTAATCGTTCGTTGGGAATACCTTTGCCGTTATCATCAACCTGCAGTATGACGCTTCTATTAGCGCCAGACTCCCTGCATATACGAATCTTGATCTCGGACTCACCATACTTGTAGGCGTTGTCCAGGACATTACCCAACACTTCCATGAGGTCACGCTCATCTCCAACGAACTGCGCTGCCTTGTCAAAATCCCTAACTACCATCATGTGTTTATCGGCGTAGACTTTCTGCAGTGCGTCTATCACCTTGTTCGTTGCCTCGGCAATATTGACCCGGCGTGATAACGATCCGGCGTTATTGGTTTGCACAGCCCGCTGCAGCTGATATGTGACTATTTGGTTCATCCGCTCTAACTGCTCATCGGCGGCCTGCAGCTGCGCGACAAAATCTGCATTGCTATCCGGCTTGGCCTTGAGCTGCGGAATGATGCCGGTCAATACGGCAAGCGGCGTCTTCAGACTATGGGCAAGATCACCAAGAGTCGTGCGATAGCGGCTTTGCTGTTTGCGCTCACTCTCAATCAGCATATTGAGATTTGCGGTAACGCCCTGCAGTTCTCTTGGATAGCGGGCCCCAAGCTTGTCCTTTTCCCCGGTCTCAATACGCTTCAAGTCTCGCGCCATGCGACTGAGTGGCGATAGCCCCCAGCGCAGCAATACAGTCTGGATGATAAGCAGCAGCACCGCCGCACCACCAAGCCAGGACCAGAGATCACGCTGAAAATTGCTGATTTCGGAATAATAGGGCTCGGCATCTTCCAGTACAGTGAAATTATATTCACTGATTCCATCCTCCCAGAGAATGCCATAACTCTGGCGAAAATAGATCACGTAGTTGGCGTCTATGCGCCCAAAACGAGACAGACCGACCCCCACGTTTTCTCGCAGAAAACCAGTTTCAGGCGGGCTGAATGCCCGGGCTGAATCACTGCGCCAGAGCTCACCTGCACTGGAGCTGCTGATATAACCATAGAGGCCGGAATCCAATTGATTGAAGCGAGGTTCCTGCAGCGTTTCCAGAAAGTAGAACTCTCCATCACGCTCATCCACTGCAGACAACAGCAGATAGATCTGTACCTGCAATCGTTCCGCTGCCCCGGCTTCGACACTTGAGCGAAATGCCCGCTCCAACACCACACCGGTAATTCCCAGAAACAGGAAAAGAAGAATGCTGAATACCAGCATTAGGCGGGATTGCAAAGAGTAGCCAGAGACCCTGGCGTTGGAACTCATGGAAACGGCCTGTGCAGATTTATCAGGTTTCCGCCAGGCTAAAGCAGTAACCCTGACCCCTGACAGTTTCAATCGGTTTCAGCGTCTGCTCCGGGTCCAGTTTTTGCCGCAGTCGTCGTACAAAGACTTCCAGCACATTACTATCCCGATCATAGTCCTGCGCGTACAGATGCTCAGTCAATTCAGTTTTTGAAATTACCTGACCTGGATGCAGCATAAGATACTCAAGCATCTTGTACTCATAGGCTGTGAGATCAACGCCTTCTTCGTTAACGGTCAGCCGTTTTGCGGTGATATCGAGGCTCAGGGGGCCAAACTCTAACTTGGGCTTAGCGAATCCAGCGGCGCGGCGCAGTAGCGCATTGAGGCGTGCCTGAATCTCCTCTAGCTGGAATGGTTTCACGACGTAATCATCAGCACCAGCATCGAGCCCAGCAACCTTGTCCTGCCAGTCGCCACGCGCTGTCAGAATCAGGATTGGAAAACTCTTGTCGGCAGCGCGAGCTTGCTGGATCAGGGAGATACCGTCTATCTCAGGCAATCCGAGATCAACGATCGCAGCATCATAGTCATACTCAGTGGCATAATACAGACCCGCTTTACCATCCACCGCGACGTCAACCACATAACCTTGCTTTGTGAGGCCCTGCTCCAGCTGTTGACGCAGTAAACTCTCATCTTCAACGACTAATAATCGCATCGTCGACTACCTCCTGTGTGCCATTCGATTCCAGGAATCAGGTACCGCCAGTTACTTCTCCGGTCCTGGCGTGCACGAAAACGGTGAAGACTTTACCCGCATTTTCCATACGAATCTGATAACGCTGCGCGGCTCCTTCACCGACTAACGTGATACGCAGTATATTTCCCGCAAATTGCTGCCTGGCCAGATTCACAGCCTGTCGCTCTGTGATGAGGCCGTTGGCCTGGGGATTTATTCGAAGATCTCGCAGCGGATTGGAGCGGTCCAACTGATTCTGCTCAACCTGGAAAGGCAAAATCTGTCCATGGGAGAACAGGCTCCAACACATAAACAAGCCAAAAAGGAAACTTATCGTTCCAGCTTTCTTCAAAACTCACCCCAAAGGTGCCAGTTCGACCCTATTGCGGACTGGCTGCTGTTTTAATTTGCAGGCTGAATGCTCACTCTGAGCCGAATCTGCTCACCGGGATCGGAATCGGTTCGCACAGAGTATTCTTCACCATTGTAGAGATATGTCACCTGATAACCGACCAGACGCTCTTCTTCAAATTTTTCATATGCTGTCTCGCAGCGCTGCACAGTTTCGTAGACGCGCACAGCATTTCTGCTACGGTTACGGTCTGTGACTATATCACGTCCGATTGAGTGGCCCAACATGGCACCTACCACAGCACCAATCCGCTTGTTACTCTTGCCGTTGCCTACCGCATTGCCGAGTGCACCACCGATGATGGTACTCACCAAAACCGGTGTCCTGGAACCACTGCGTGAGGGGTAACGATCGATGACAACCTCCTCCCAACACTGTTCCATAGGCTCGGAAATTTCCACTATCTGGTAGATAGGTCGCGTCTCGATTACATCACCGTATTCATAGGTGGTTTGCCCACTCGCTGAGATTGTCCAGATGCTGGCACAACTTGCTAGTAGAATTGATAACCTGTTCATGTTTGCGCTCACCTCACTGCTTGCCTTGCGGATATTCTCAGGCGACCAGATTCAGCCCCAAACGCCTGCGGAATGGATCACCACATTACAGGAAGGAAAGTTAGCAGCTACAAGCTTAATTGAAGCTTAAGCGCGAGCGGGCAACTCAAAAATCGGCTCTGGTGTCGCCCAGGAGCCATAAAAAGATCAAATGGAACTGAAATTTGGGGCAGTTATTGATTGGTTTTTAGGCCCGCGGGAATTTAAAGGCACGGTGCAGATGATGCTTAGTAATGCGGCGGCTTCTCCTGGGCAGGATCTGACTGCACATCCTGCAAGCCGCTGGCGGCCTCTAGCAGCTGATCTCGCAAATACTTGACCTGTACGGTCAAGTCATCGATTTGACCCTGCTGCCTGGTGACTATGGCATTAAATTTCTCAAGGGCATCTTCCTGAAATGCTAACTGGCTCTCCAACTCTTCAATTCTGGTTTCAAGTGCTTCCAACAGTGAAAATCCCTCCAACGGCTCGCCTCTTGGCACCACTAAGGTGCGCCTATAGCAATACCCTAGCAGATCATTGTGGCAAGATTACAGTACTGGTTCTTTAAGAAAAATCGGATACACTAGCGGTGTCAATTGTCGTGTTGATTATTGAACCTATGTCACCAAGGGCGGAAATTTAGATCATCATGGATAAAGCACCAATCAACTGGACCAACATGCTGCTGTTCAGTCTCACCCCTGCGTTTGCTGTCACCCTGGTACCTCTTTATGGGTATTTCTACGGTTACGACTTGTATGAATGGCTGATGTTCCTCTTCCTGATGATGTTTTGCGGCCTTTCTGTTACTGCCGGCTACCACCGCATGTGGTCACACAAAGCCTACAAGGCCCATCCGATTGTGCGCTTCATTTTTGCGCTGGGCGGGGCCTGTGCGCTGCAAAATGATGTGATGCACTGGTCCTCTGATCATCGGCGCCATCACCGTTTCGTCGACGACAATCAGCGCGACCCTTACTCCGCTGGCAGGGGTTTCTGGTTCTCTCACATTGGTTGGATTCTGCGGAATCATGAAAGTAGCAAAGAGGACTTTTCCAACATCAAGGATATCCAGCAGGATCCCATCGCAGTTTGGCAGCACAAACACTATTTGAGCCTGGTATTGCTAACCAACATCGGCGTGCCAGCATTGCTGGGCTACCTCCACGGCGACATCATTGCCTGCCTGCTTCTGGGTGGACTTCTGCGCCTGGTCCTGAGCCAACATGTTACTTACCTCATTAATTCCATCGCCCACATGTGGGGTGGACAAACCTTCAGTGATTCCCATTCAGCTAGAGACAACCCCTTTCTCGCCCTGATCACTTATGGAGAGGGTTACCATAATTTTCACCACACGTTTCAATGGGACTACCGGAATGGTGTCAAATGGTGGCATTTTGACCCAACCAAGTGGTTGATCCGCACCCTATCGTGGATCGGCCTCACTCGAAACCTGAAACGCACCAGCCCCGCTCAAATCGAAACAGCTCGGCTGCAAATGCAGTATCAAAAGGCACAAGAAAAATTCGCCATGCGCGATATACCAGAGAACTGGCGTCTGAAGCTGGAGCAAGAATACGAACAGTTCCAGCTGCTGTTGAATCAGTGGAACGAGATGCGCCAGACCTGGCAAGAAGCCAAAGAAAAGCGCATCCAGGATGCGCTGGCACATTGGGAGCATATGCAGTTGCGTGATCGCTACAAGGAGCTAAAGTACTCAGTCAAAGTGCAGAAAAAACGCTGGCGCGAGGTACTGCGTAATCTTCATGACGCGCTACCAGCGCCAGCTTGAGCCGTCCTGACTTTGTAGACGGATTAAAAGCTTATGCGTTATAAAGAATTGAACGCAATAAGACGGCGATCTATCAAGCCTGATATTGAGTATCTGAGTGCTGGAGCAAAAACAACATACAATTGACATAATCAGTATCGATATTCACTGTGTGAGAGTCCGAACAACCTGCAGGTTGCGGCCAAAAG
>DLPV01000028.1:25851-112557 GCA_002477465.1 Gammaproteobacteria bacterium UBA7449
AACATCTGTTCCAGACCGCCCAGCTAAAAGTTTTCAATTGAGGAACCGACCATGATCAAACAAACCCTGACAGCGGCCCTTTGCATTGCTTTGAGCCTGGCAGCTCACGTCGCCAGCGCCGTTGAGGAAGGAGATCCCGCACCAGACTTCTCCCTCCCATCCATCTACAGCGACAGACCCGATGTCACTTTCGAGGGGCTTGCGGGCAAAACAGTCTATGTCGATTTCTGGGCCTCATGGTGCGCGCCATGCCTGACTTCTTTGCCTTTGTATAACGACATGTATAACAAATACAAGGACCAGGGGCTTGAAGTTGTAGCAATCAATGTGGACAACCCGGTAGAAGACGGGCTCGATTTCTTGCTGGATACGCCGCTGGATTTTCTGATCCCATCTGACCCTGATGGAGAAATGGCAACCCAGTTCAACGTTATTGGTATGCCCTCGTCTTATCTGATCAGCCCGGACGGCGAAGTTAAGCTCGTCCATATGGGATTCCGGCCCAGCGACATGGAAATGATAGAAGCCGCTATCGTCGAAAATCTGCCAGAGTAGCGCAGCATGCGAATTATTCGGCTCACAGTCTCAGCTTTAATCGCGCTAGCTGCGCTGAGCTCCTGTACCCAGGTGCGCCCCTGGGAACGCGGCTACCTGGCCAAGGAAGAGATGGCCTGGGACCGTGATGTGCTGGAGCGCCAGCTCAATGACCATATATTTTTCAGTAAAGAAGCTTCCTCCGGCGGCAATAGTGCCGCCGGCGGTGGCTGCGGTTGCAACTAAGCACCTGCGCCCACTGCTGATTGTTCTGGCCTAGCGGGAACCTATTTTGAAAAGCAACCCCTCTCGCAGTCTGATTGCACTCTCCACCTCAGCTCTCGCCCTGCCGGGTATCGCCCAAGCGGATGCCCCGCCGACTGAATCCACACTCTCGTACAAGATATCCAACTATCAGGAGGATGATCTGACGCGGGCACAGGTGCCGTTTGGAGGATTGGGACGCTATGACATTGATGTGCACCAATTCCAGTATGTTTCACCACTCGGCATAGATTTCGCCCTGTTCATTGATGCCAATCACGAGGACATGAGCGGTGCCTCGCCGTGGTTTTCTACTGCAAACGCCGCCGGAGAGCCTGTCATCAACATGAGCGGCGCCAGTGGTATTACTGATGCACGCAGCGAACTCTCCATCGGCACGCGCTACTACAGTCAGAATGGTAATTTCGGTGGCGCAGTGGGTTACTCCGAAGAAAACGACTATCGCGCCACGTACGTTAATCTCAGCGGCTCGCGCAACTTCAACAATGACCTGACCACCGTCACATTAGGATTCAGCCACTCGGCCGACGATATTTTCCCCACCGACGCCGAGCTGTTCAATCGGGTTCGAAACGAAGACAAGCGCGCTACTTCAGCGGCAGTGAGCCTCAGCCAGGTCATCAACCGGGTGACCACTTTTCAAACCGCTCTGAGTATAACCGAGCAGTCTGGCTTTCTATCCGATCCCTACAAACTGCAGGACGCCAGGCCCGACAACAAGACCCAAATCGCGTTTTCTAATTCCCTGCGCTATTTCTTCATCGAAGCTGACGGTGCCCTTCAGGCTAACTATCGTTATTATCACGATGACTTTGGCATCAGCTCTCACACTCTGGACCTGTCGTGGTTCCAAAATATAAACCGCTCATTCCAGGTTGCTCCCATGCTGCGCTACTACAGTCAATCGGCAGCAGACTTTTACACCAATATCGACGACTTCACCAAGCCACTCACGGAGCCTCAGTCCAGCGATTATCGCCTCTCGGCATTCGGCGCGTTCAGCGGCGGCATCAACCTGATAGCAGATTTTGGTGACTGGACGGCAACGTTTACTGCCGAGCGCTATGTGGCGAATGAAAAATATTCTGTCTATGCGGTGAATCAACCCAGCCCGGCTCTGGTGCAATTCGTGCGCCTGTCTCTGGGCGTTGATTACTCCTTCTAACCTTCCTTCAACATGCCCTATTCCCTCAGACGCTTCAGCTTCAAAGCAATGGGAAGCCCGTGTGAGCTGCAGTTCTATGACGACTCACGGGTCCAGGCCCGAAAACGAGCCCGCGAATTGATCCAGGAATCGGAGCGCCTCGAACGCAAATATTCAAGATACCTGGAAGATAGTTTTCTGTCACAAATCAACAGGTCAGCAGGTGCTAGCGCTGGCATCACATTAGATGAGGAAACTCGTAAACTTTTTGACCATGCAGCAACCTGCTATCACCTCAGTGACGGTCTGTTCGACGTCACCGCAGGCATATTGCGAAATGTGTGGAATTTCCGCTTACCTCAGCTACCAGACCCGGCACGACTGTCCGCCCTGCTTGCTGTTATCGGTTTTGACAAATTACGCTGGCAGCACCAGACGCTTTACCTGGCTGCCGGTATGGAAGTTGATTTCGGCGGCATCGTAAAGGAATACGCTGCCGACGCGGTCAGCAGGCTGGCGCGTGAACTCGGGATAGCCCACGGTCTGGTAAACCTCGGCGGCGATTTTTCCGTGATCGGAAGCAAACCGGACGGCAGTCCCTGGCCAGTTGGCATAGCTAACCCCAGACAACCCAAGGCCATGATGGCCCGCATCGACCTGCTCGATGGCGGATTGGCCTCGTCTGGCGATTATGCGCGCGGCTTTGTACTGGATGGGAAACGTTACAGCCATATCCTTAATCCCAAAACTGGTTGGCCCTGCAGCGGGCTGCGCGCTGTTAGCGTGGCGGCTAATCTCTGCACTGTCGCAGGGTCCTTTGCAACCATCGCGATGCTAAAAGAGGAGCAGGACGCACTGAACTGGTTGGAGGAATCCGGCCTGCCCTACGTCTATATGGACAGCAGTGAAGAGATCAAGGGACCAGCGCTGCAGACTGCGGCGCCAGACGAGTATTAGGGGAAAAGTTGCAGCGGATGCTCATCCAGCGCCGACGACTGTTCGCGCAGCTCGAGAATATGCTCAGCCCAATACCGCTCTGTGTTAAACCAGGGAAAGTTAAGTGGAAATGCAGGATCGTTCCAGCGACGGGCTAACCAGGCACTGTATTTCATCAGCCGCATGGTACGAAGGCATTCAATAAGCGCCAGCTCACTCACTTTAAAGTCATAGAACTCATTATAGCCCTCGACCAGCTCAAGAAGTTGTCCCTGGCGCTGGTCGCGCTCTCCTGAAAGTAGCATCCAGAGGTCCTGAATTGCCGGCCCCGACATGGTATCGTCGAAGTCGACGAAATGCGGTGTGTCATCGCTCCAAAGTACGTTGCCAAGGTGGCAGTCACCGTGAATTCGCAAGGAGTCCCACCCTCCCAGCGCGCTGATCTGCGCATCCATTTTGTCCACAAGATCCCTGGTCAGGCTCTCATAGGCGACGATCAGGTCTGCAGGGATGAAATCATTCTCAAGCAGGTAGCGGCTATTCTGCCTGGCGAAGACATCCAGGCTTAAGGCATTGCGATGCACGAACTGCCGCTGAGCACCAACCGCGTGAATTCGAGCAACAAAACGTCCCATTGTTAACAGGCTGTCCAGGTCTTCCATATCGGGAGTCCTGCCAATCAGCTGGGGGAAAATAGCAATCTGAAAACCATCGCATTCCACCAGCGATTCGCCAGAATCGAGCACCATGGGCGGGACTACAGGTATTTCTAGCTCATACAGCTCACGCGTGAATGTGTGCTCTTCGAGAATCTGTTGCTGAGTCCAGCGATTAGGTCGGTAAAACTTGGCAATTATGTTACTGCCGTCCATCAGACCAATTTGATAAACACGATTCTCGTAGCTGTTCAGCGCGAAGAATCGCGCATCTGGTGAGAAACCCAAGGATTCGATTGCCGAAAGCACCCAATCAGGGGTAAGCGCAACAAATGGGTGATCAGAAACTAGCAACAGGTGTTCCTGTGGCGCCGGGAATCCAGGCGCACAGCTGCCGCCCGCCTGACACGGTTTTAGACGTCCTGGTTATCGGTCTTGGTGCTACCGACCAGGGACACGGGAAAGGGCGTGATATTGTCACCGCTGGAAATTTTAGCTACCCCACTCTTTTCGACCTCATCAATTCTGATGATGGCCTGAATTGGGATGAAGCTGCGTCTGACTCCACTAAATTCGGCCTTTAGTTTTTCTTCACTGGGATCAACCACCACCTGGGAACGTTCATCGAAAAGAAATTCCTCGATTTCAATGAAACCATAGAGATCACTCTGGTAGACCTGCTTTACGAACACCTCATAAACCTTGCCTTTATTGAGGAAAGTGATCTTGTATATCTCAGTCGTATTTGTCATTAAAATCAATCTCTTAGAGAGTTATCGCAACCCCTTGAAGGCATTGGCCGCGGCGCATATCGAGCAATCGAGACAGGCTCAGCTAGGGTAACTCTAATATTAGGCTATTGCGATGAAATTCAAGGGCTTTGCCGCTGGGATGGGATCAGAGACCTGCTATAATGCGTGCCCTTTTTTTAAGAAGACGTGCCTGGGCGGGCCTGCCCGTAATAAGCGATGACTGAAGAATCTTTATTGGTACCCGAAACTGGTCAAGACCCTGTGACACCCGAAGCAAACTCCGGTGGCCGCAAGGTATTCATTAAAACCCATGGCTGTCAGATGAACGAATATGATTCATCCCGGATGCTGGACCTGCTCAAGGATAGCGAAGATGCCGTGCTGGTAGACTCTCCAGAGCAGGCCGACATTCTGCTGTTGAACACCTGCTCAATTCGCGAGAAAGCTCAGGAAAAGGTGTTTCATCAGCTTGGCCGCTGGCGCAGCCTCAAAGCCGACAATCCCAATCTGCGCATTGCCGTGGGCGGTTGTGTCGCGAGCCAGGAAGGTGCCGCCATTGGCAAGCGCGCTCCCTATGTTGACGTCGTATTTGGCCCTCAAACCCTGCATAAATTGCCGGAGATGCTGCAAGAATCGAGAGCAGGCGAAACCGTGGTCGATATCAGCTTCCCTGAAATCGAGAAGTTCGATCGCTTACCGGAGCCACAAGTGGATTCCTGTCAGGCCTTCCTCACTATCATGGAAGGCTGCAGCAAGTACTGTAGCTTCTGTGTGGTGCCTTATACACGGGGTGAAGAAGTAAGCAGACCTCTTGACGACGTTCTGGCCGAAGCCGTGCATTTGGCTGACCAGGGTGTTCGGGAAATTAATCTGCTGGGTCAGAACGTGAATGCCTATCGCGGCCTTAACCATGAGGGCAAATTAGTCGATCTCGCCTTGCTCATCAATTTCATCGCCAGCATCGAAGGTATCGATCGAATCCGCTTCACCACCTCTCATCCTGTAGAATTCAATCAGAACCTGGTGACAGCCTACGACCAGGTCCCAGAGCTCGTGTCCCATCTTCACCTGCCGGTTCAGAGCGGCTCTGATCGCATTCTCACCGCCATGAAACGAGGCCACACCGCTCTGGAATACAAGTCCCTTATTCGCAAGATCAAAGCCAAGCGACCAGGCATCAGCCTATCTTCTGATTTCATCATCGGCTTTCCGGGAGAGACTAACGCAGATTTTGAAGACACGATGAAACTCATCATCGATATAGGCTTCGATACATCGTTCAGCTTTATTTACAGCGCGCGGCCTGGCACTCCAGCGGCAGAATTGAAGGACGAGACCAGCGAGCAAGAAAAGAAGCATCGGCTGGCAAGCCTACAGTCCCAGATCGTATCCCAGGCCAGAGCAATCAGCGAAGCCATGGTGGGAGGCACGGAGTCTGTTCTGGTGACCGCAGTGTCCAAGAAAGATCCGGGCGCACTGCAGGGGCGTACTGAAAACAATCGGGTAGTGAATTTCCGAAGTGGCGATCATTCACTAATCGGAAAATTTGCAGACATCAAGATAACTGACGCACTGCCCAATTCACTGCTGGGGCAGCTGTCTTGAATCCGATATCCTGAGTCCTGTTGCGCCCAACACATCTATTTCCCTTTTGCCATTAATTGCTAACTATGACCAATCATTCAGTAAGTCTCACTCTGCTTCCTGACAACGCACAACGTTTAGCCAATCTGTGCGGCAGACTCAATGAGCACATCCAGCAAATTGAAGCAGACATGGCACTGAAAATACGTCAGCGCGGAAATGTCTTCCTTCTCTCCGGTGACGAGAATGCGGTAGCGAACGGGAAAGAACTGCTCGAGATGCTCTATCAGTCTACGGCCGGCGGGGAAACTCTAAATCCAAATCAAGTCCATCTCGCAGTCCAGGAGTTTTCAGACAGCAGCGCCTCGAGTTCTGAAACTGACCAGGCTATTGACGCTGCGTCTCTCATCAAGACTCCAAAAGGCAGTGTCAAGCCGCGCAGCAACCACCAAAGGGAATACGTGCGCACGATCTGGCGCAACGACATTAATTTTGGCATTGGTCCGGCTGGAACAGGCAAGACCTATCTGGCGGTTGCCTGCGCCGTAGAGGCCCTCTTAAAAGAAAAAATTAATCGCATTCTCCTTGTGCGCCCAGCAGTAGAGGCCGGAGAAAAACTGGGATTCCTGCCTGGCGATCTGGCGCAAAAAATTGACCCTTATCTGCGCCCGCTATATGACGCACTTTACGAGATGCTCGGTTTCGAACGAGTGGAACGTTTGATCGAAAAGAATGTGATAGAAGTAGCACCGCTAGCCTATATGCGCGGTCGCACACTGAACAATGCTTTTATCATTCTGGATGAAAGCCAGAACACCACAACCGCGCAAATGAAGATGTTCCTGACCCGCATCGGATTTGGCTCTACCGCAGTTATTACTGGTGACGTGACCCAGATTGACCTACCCAAGGGCGAGCGATCCGGCCTCGTCCATGTCAGCCAGGTACTCAAAGATGTGGACGGAATCGGATTTACCTTTTTTAATGCCCACGACGTAGTAAGACACCGCATGGTGCAGCGCATTGTCGAGGCCTACGATGCCTACGACAGCAAATCAGTTACCAGCCTGGCGAACCAGGACGGCAGTTCACAGCATGACGCTGACCGTTGAAATAGACAATGATTGTCCGGAACAGTGGACGCCGAACCAACAGTTCTGTGAGAACTGCCTGGGCATTGCACAGACCATTGCAAAAAAGCCAGAGCCACTAACCGTCAGCTTGCGCTTTGTATCCAGGTCAGAATCGAAAGATCTCAACAGCACTTATCGCAACAAGCAAACCCCTACCAACGTACTCTCCTTCCCGGCTGATTTGCCCGCCGAGTTGCTGGAGAGCCTGGATTCGGAGCCAATTGGCGATATTGTGGTCTGCCCTGAAGTGGTGACGGCCGAGGCTGACCAGCAGCACAAGCCGCTACAGGATCATTGGTCACAAATGTTGATACATGGATTTTTCCATTTACTGGGATATGATCATGAGAGTGAGGCCGATGCCGAGAAAATGGAGGCATTGGAAATTAAGTGCTTGAAAAAGCTTGGAATAAGCAACCCGTATTTGATAGGGTAATCCCACTAAGCTGTTACCTGGAGGCCGAAAGACGCCCGGTCATGACTGACGACCAATCACCCATCGATCCAAGACCGAAGTCCTGGATCGATAAAATTGCTCAAGTTTTTTCCGACGAACCTACCGATACCAAGAGCCTTTTGGAACTGCTGCGTAATGCTGAACAGGACCAGGTGCTCGATTCTGATGCACTCGGCATTATTGAAGGCGCCCTGCAGGTTTCCAGCATGCAGGTTCGCGACATCATGATTCCTCGTTCCCAGGTTGTTACCGTTCCCGCTGATCTGAGCCTCTGCGAAATAGTGGAGAGAGTGACTAAGGCCTCACACTCGCGGTTTCCTGTCGTCGGCGAAAACGTCGATAATGTCATGGGTATTCTGCTCGCGAAAGATTTGCTGCCCCTGTTACTGGCGGAGAATCAGGACAAGTTTGATATCAAGGATATCGTTCGACCCGCCACTTTCGTGCCGGAAAGCAAACGCCTCAATGTGTTACTCAAGGAGTTTCGCGAGACGCGTCAGCATATGGCCATCGTAATCGACGAATATGGTAGCGTTTGCGGGGCAGTCACGATTGAAGATGTGCTGGAACAGATCGTGGGTGAAATCGAAGACGAATTCGACGTCGATGATGATAGCTACATCAAGAAATTTGACGATCAAAATTTCATTGTCAAGGCGCTCACGCCAATTGATGAGTTCAACCAGTATTTCGCTACTGACTTTAATGATCAGGAATTCACGACTATCGGCGGCCTGGTGCTGCAGCAGTTTGGTCATATTCCCGAGCGCAGCGAATCTTTGACCATCGGGTCATTTCAGATCACAGTGCTCAACGCCGACAGCAGACAGATCAAGCTCTTGAAAGTCAACACCAATGTGCTGAGCAGCTCCGACACAGCAGCATGACAGCTTGATACCAGCCAGCGTGTGACTTATCACGGACTGAACAAGAGCCCCCAAGCTTTACTCAGAAATTTCTCCTACACCACTACCTGCAAACCCGGTGCTGCGGTATGCTTGCGCCTTTGCCGTATATAGCTAACAGCAGCCAAATCGCCCACGAATTACGACCGATAAACTCATGAGTAACGATGACCAGATAGCCTACAATCCTCAACGAGTAGAGGCTGAGGCCCAGTCTTATTGGGAAACCCACGAATCATTCAGCGTGACTGAAGATCCCGATAAGGAAAAATTCTACTGCCTGTCCATGTTTCCCTATCCCAGTGGTCATCTCCACATGGGGCATGTACGCAACTACTCGATCGGCGATGCCATTTCCCGCTTTCAGCGCATGCAGGGCAAAAATGTGCTGCAGCCCATGGGATGGGATGCGTTTGGCCTGCCCGCAGAGAATGCGGCGATGAAAAACAAGGTCCCACCCGCCAAGTGGACTTACAGCAATATTAACTATATGCGTGACCAACTCCAAAAGCTGGGATACGCCTATGACTGGAGCCGCGAGGTAGCCACTTGTCATCGCGATTATTATCGCTGGGAACAATGGTTTTTTACCCGCCTGTTCGAAAAAGGCCTGGTCTACAAAAAAGAAGCCGAGGTGAATTGGGATCCAGTAGATCAGACAGTTCTGGCCAATGAGCAGGTGGTTGATGGACGCGGCTGGCGTTCCGGCGCCTTGGTTGAAAGACGCAGCATCCCGCAATGGTTTATCCGTATCACGGCCATGGCCCAGGAATTACTGGACGACCTCGATAAACTTGATGGCTGGCCAGAAAAAGTTAAAACCATGCAAAGCAACTGGATCGGTCGCTCCGAAGGGGTAAACCTGGATTTTACGGTTGCCGGTGAAGCAGACAGCACACTGCAGCGCTTGTCAGTTTATACAACGCGTCCAGACACCCTGATGGGAGTTACTTACGTTGCGTTAGCACCACAGCATCCGTTGGCGTTGAAAGCGGCAGAAGCAAATGCCGAACTCGCGACATTCATCACCAATCAAAACCAGATTAAAGTCGCAGAAGCCGAGATGGCGACAATTGAAAAATTGGGTATGGATACCGGTCTAAAAGCAATCCATCCGATCAGTGGCGCGCATGTTCCCATCTACGCGGCTAATTTTGTACTGATGAACTATGGCTCCGGTGCCGTAATGGCAGTGCCCGGACACGATCAGCGTGACTGGGAATTTGCCCGTAAGTACGGACTGGAAATCAAACAGGTCGTAGAACCGGAGTCCGAGCAGGACCATTGCGATCTCGAGCGAGAGGCATTTGTCACCAAAGGCCGCCTGATCAATTCTGGTGAATTCGATGGTCTGGATTTTGCTGCCGCTTTCCAAGCGATCGCTGTTTACCTTGAAGACCGTGATCTGGGCGAACGCACGGTGAACTTTCGCCTGCGAGATTGGGGAGTCTCCCGTCAACGCTACTGGGGTGCTCCAATCCCGATGATTAACTGTAAGACCTGTCGCTCAGTTCCAGTGCCAGAAAAAGATCTGCCCGTACTTCTGCCAGAGGACATTGAGATCGATGAGTCCGGATCGCCATTAGGCAAACTCGCAGAATTTTACCAGGTTGATTGCCCTCGCTGTGGCGCGAGCGCTAAGCGGGAAACAGACACTTTCGATACCTTCATGGAATCGTCCTGGTATTACGCACGATTCACCTGTCGCGATCAGGGAGACGCCATGCTGGATGCAAGGGCAGACTACTGGTTGCCGGTTGACCAGTACATAGGAGGCATTGAGCATGCGATTCTTCACCTGCTGTATGCCCGCTTCTACCATAAATTGATGCGCGATGAGGGACTTGTAAACAGTGACGAACCTTTTGCCAAGCTGCTGACGCAGGGCATGGTGCTTAAAGATGGCGCCAAGATGTCCAAGTCCAAAGGCAACACCGTCGACCCCATGTCTCTAATCGAGCGCTATGGTGCAGATACCGTGCGCATGTTTACCATGTTTGCCTCGGCGCCTGATCAATCCCTGGATTGGTCCGACAGCGGCGTGGAAGGAAGCTATCGCTTCCTGAAACGCCTTTGGAAACAATTGATGGAGCACAGGCCGATCAGCCTGACTGATTTTGGCAAGCTGGAATTGTCATCAGAGCAGAAGCAGCTGCGATTGAAGGCACATCAAACGCTGGCTAAGGTGACAGATGATTTTGACCGCAGGCAAACATTCAATACCGCTATCGCAGCCACAATGGAATTACTGAATGCAGTATCCAAATTCTCTGAGAAACAGTCTGGAGAAATCGATCGGCTCGTCGTGCAGGAAGCGCTTGAGTTCAGCGTACTTATGCTGGCACCGATTGTGCCCCATTTTAGCCATGCTGCTTGGAGCCACCTGGGCCATGATGAAGCAGCCATGGATGCACGCTGGCCAATGGTAGACAGTTCAGCTCTGGAACAGGATTCCATGCTGATTGTCCTGCAGGTTAATGGCAAGCTACGTAGTAAGGTGGAAGTACCCAAGGACATCGCCAAGTCAGACCTGGAAGAATTGGCACTCAGCGATGAAGCAATCAAACGTTTTACCAGCGAAGGCACCGTCCGCAAGGTCATTGTCGTGCCCAACAAGCTGGTTAACATCGTAGTAAACTAGCCCAATGGGCAAGCCTGCTTATCGTCTCGTTTTTCTGATCCTCTCTCTCGCGTTGCAATCATGCGGTTTCGCCCTGCGCGGTAGCGATGCGATCAGCGCCAATTTCAGCTCCCTCGCACTCGATCTGCAGCAACCTCAAAGCGAATTTTCGCGCCTGCTAGAACGCAACCTCGAAATGGCGGATGTCGACATTAGTTCGAGCCTGGATACTAGCAGCGATACGATACCCAGATTGGCAGTCGCCAACGAACGCGTATCGAACAGACCGGTTACCATTAATCCCCGAGCGCGCGCCGCTCAAGTCGAAATCCGCCTGTCAGTCGATATCACCCTGATTCGAGGAGAGCTGGAACTTATTCCCGCCGAAACCCTGCTGGTGGACCGAGTCTACTTTCAGGATATTGAGAATATCGCCGGCAATCAGGAAGAAACACAGATTATCACCACCGAATTGCGCCGGGAGCTGGTCAACCAACTGATGCGACGCCTGGAATCAGCCCCGCAATGAAAATCAAGGTAGAGCAGCTCGCAAGGTCACTCAAGGCTGAAATGCAGCCTCTCTACTGGATAACCGGCGACGAGCCCCTGCTGATTCAAGAATCCGCGGATCAGGTTCGAAAACACTGCCGCCTACACGACTTCAGCGAGCGCGAGCTCTATACGGTAGATCGCAGCTTTAACTGGGAACAGTTTCGACAATCCACCGGTAATTTGTCGCTGTTTGCGGAACGCAAACTCATAGAACTCCGGCTACAGAGCGCAAAACTGGATGATGCAGGCAAGCTGGCCCTGGCGGATTTCCTCGAAGAAGAGCAAACAGATAACGTAGTCCTTGTCACCAGCCCAAAACTCGAGAGCAGCGCCCTCAGCACCAAGTGGTTCAAGTCCATCGAGGCCAGGTCATTGGTGGTACAGGTATGGCCAGTGAAACGAGACGAACTGCCTGGGTGGTTAGAGCGCCGCCTGGTCCAGGCGGGAATTCACCCCAAACCCGACGCGCTGCAGCTCTTGATCGACAGGATTGAAGGCAACCTGCTGGCGGCGATGCAGGAAATCGAAAAATTGAAGTTACTGGCTGGGTGCGATGAGACCATCTCCCTGGATGCCCAGACGGTCATGCAGGTAGTGGCAGATTCTTCTCGCTATAACGTTTATCAATTGGTGGATTCCGCCTTGCTGGGTGATCTGGCACGCACACAGAAAGTCTTAAATGGGCTTCAAACTGAAGGGTTGTTCCCGCTACTTGTGCTGGGTGCAATCACGCGAGAGCTTAGGACGCTGTTACCAATGATTGAAAAAAGAGAGAGCGGGCAGCCGGTTAACGCTATCCTACAATCACATCGGGTTTGGTTTAATCGCAAGCAGGCGGTTAGTGCCGCTATCACCAGACTGCGGAAACCGCTGCTGTGGGAGCTGCTGGAGCAAGCGAGAATTATTGATCAGGCCTGCAAGGGCTTGAGCAGCGCCAACCCCTGGGATGAGCTCAGCCTTTTATTGATCCGACTTTGCGGTGCCGACGTCAGCACCGCAAAACAGAACTTGCTGGATAACGCCTGAGCTAATTCAATCCGCGTCGTTCAAGTAGCGGACTAATCTCTGCATCACGGCCCCGGAAGTCTCGAAAAAGTTGCATTGCCTCAACGCTGCCGCCCTTGGACAACAGTGTGCGCCGGAAGTGGTCTCCATTTTCTCGCAGCAGACCTCCATTTTCCTGAAACCACCCTACGGTATCGGCGTCCAACACCTCACTCCAAATATAAGAGTAATATCCTGCCGAATAACCTCCGATGATGTGGCTGAAATAAGTTGCCCGATAGCGTGGAGGCACTTCTTCGACCTTGATTCCGGCTGCTTCCAAGGCCGCACTTTCAAAGTCCATGATGGCATCGGCCGCTGGCACCTGGTCGGCTGACAACTGGTGCAGCGCCTGATCAACGATCGACGCAGCAAGGTATTCCGTGGTGGCAAAGCCCTGGTTGAAGGTTTGCGTCGACAGGACTTTATCCAAAAGTTCACGCGGCATGGGCTCATCAGTCTGGTAATGAATGGCGTAGTTCTCCAGCACTTCGGGCCACGTCGACCACATTTCATTGACCTGGCTTGGATACTCAACGAAATCTCTTGGCACGGCAGTGCCTGAAAAATAGGGATATTCCACTGATGAAAAGAGTCCGTGTAGGGCATGGCCGAACTCATGAAACATGGTAGTTACTTCATCGAACGTCAACAGCGTAGGCTCACCCTCAGGTGGCTCCGTGATGTTGAGATGATTCCCAACTATGGGCTGCGTATTCATTAAATCACTTTGGGAGATGTAGGAATTCATCCATGCCCCGCCTCTTTTGCTGGGGCGTGCGTAAAAATCTGCGATAAAAATGCCGAGCGTGGTGCCGGCGACGTCGAAAACCTCGAACACCCTCACATCTTCTTGATAAACCGGCAAGTCGAAGCGCTCTTCGAAGCGGATCCCAAAGAGACGCCCCGCAGCAAAAAATACGCCGCGTTGCAGCACGTTATCTAGTTCAAAGTAAGGCCGCAGTTGGTTGGCGTCGAAATCAAAGCGCTGTGCCCGCAGTTTTCCCGTGTAAAAATCCCAGTCCCATGAAGCCAGCTGAAAATCTCCTCCATCAGCCACTATTAATGCCTGCAGATCATTCGCTTCGCGCCGCACGTTGCTCACAGCCGGACCTGCTAGTTCTGATAGCCTCTGGTTAACGGCATCGACGGTCTGTGCAGTCTGGTTAGCCAGGATATAGTCTGCGTGATTAGCAAATCCTAGCAGACTTGCGCGCTCAGCCCTGAGCGCTAACACTTTGGCCAGTATGGCACGGTTATCGTAATCACCTCCACGACTGCCTCGTGACAGGGAAGTTTTGTGCATACGCTCACGCAAGCTGCGATTCTGCAAGTTTGCCAGCGCCGGCTGTCCGCTGGTATTGAGTAAGGGGATAACAAACTTGCCTGGCATATCCCGTTCTTCAGCTTCTGCGCTTGCAGCATCGATCAGGGCATCATTCATACCGACCATCTCTTCGCGAGAATTCACCACGATGGCCAGTTCGTTAACCTCACTCAATACATTCTGACTGAACTGCGTTTGCAGGGTTGCCACCTCTGCATTGATTTCGCGCATGCGCTCCTGCTGTTCTTCGCTAAGCCCAGCGCCAGCGCGAACGAAATCCAGTTGATAGCGCTCCAGCAAGCGCAGCGACTCAGCATCCAATTCCAAGTTTGCGCGAGTTTCATACAGGCCCTGTATGCGGGCAAACAGACGGCGATTGAGCAGAATGGCGTCACTGTGTGCGGCCAGTTCAGGCGCCAACTGCTGTTGCAGCGCGCGTATTTCATCATTAGTATGCGCACCCGCCATGCTGAAGAACACGCGAGAAACACGGTCGAGTAATTGCCCGGATACCTCCAGGGCTATGATAGTGTTCTCGAAATTCGCTTCAGCCTGCTGGTTCGCGATGGCTTCGACTTCCGCGAGCTGTTCCGCTATCCCGCGCTCAAAGGCCGGCAGATAATGGGAGTTCTCAATCAACCCGAATTGCGGATAGTTCAAAAACAGCGAGCTTTCTTCAAAGAATGGGTTGGCTGATGGCATGGGGCCTTCTTCATTAGCAATAGGGGTTGTGGTTGCGGGCTCAACTGCAGGTGCTGGCACCGTTTCCGTTTCAGAACAGGAAAGCAGACTTGTTAAAACAAGCGACAGTAGCAGCAATGATTTAGCCATTGCCAAATCTGCTTGCATAGCATTTACACTCTTTAAAATATTGATTTTAAATATATATTTCATAGCACACGCCACCCTCATAGACTGATGCTACCAGTCAGGCTCGCAGCGGTTTGGTCTGGAAAAGGCACTGATTTTAACAATATTTACTTCAAGGCGCAGCTTTAGCAACCGCATTTATGACCGAGTCCCGTGTAATGCGCCAATTGTTTGTGAGAGCCCGTTACGTGCTAAGCCATTTACTGACATCCAACCTAAGCAGACTCAAACTGACGGCTTCCTTCCTCCTCAGGGTGCCGGTGCTGGTCCTGTTACTTTTAACCACTGTCACACCGCATATCGCAGCCGCCGCGGAAATTAACATCTCTCGTAACCAGTTGCCCGTAAATCTGGGCCAATACCTGGACATCTATGAGGATCCGGAACGCAGCCTCACTATTGATGACATTCTGGCCCAGGACATCCCCTGGCAGCGGTCGGATGAAGCAATTCCCACCCTCGGCATCTCGGAATCAGCTTTCTGGTTTAACCTGGTGGTGACCAGCGAAGATCTGGCTGGTGAGAACCTGATACTGGTGCTGGAAGGTCCTACCCTGGACCGAATTGATTTCTATATCGCCCATGACGAACAGATCTTGTGGCAGGAAACTCTGGGAGACACTGTCTCCTTCGATGAAATAGCCCTCCCCTACCGCATCCCGGTGCTGGCATTTGATCTTGCCCAGCAAGACCGGGAGACGCGCATTTACTTCCGAATCAGGTCCCAGGTCGGAATCGAGGTGCCATTACAAATTACCAGCGCAGAAGCACTGACCAAGGATAGCCAGTCTCTACTCGCATTTTTCGGTGGTTTCTTCGCGTTCCTCAGCCTTTGCTTTGCCTTGTGTACAGTGCTCTGTTACATCATGCGGGAACGGCAATTCTTTGCTTACACCTTGTTTTTTGGCTGTACGCTAATTTTCTTTCTCTCCCAGACCGGTATGGGCCGCGTCTGGTTTTAGGGCGGCATGGAAAGCATGAACAATCGCATCGGATACATGTCCAGCGCTGGCTTGATTGCCAGCATCTGCCTCATCGGGCAATCCCTGAATCTGGTCAATGCCTATCGAGATCAAGTAGTCATTGTCTTGCGATTTATTGCGCTGGCGATGATTCCGGCCCTCCTCTACTTTCTGATCATTCCCTCCGACCAGGTGAGTCCAGGCAACATCAGAACAATCATGATGCTCGGGCTGCTGGTTGCAGTGACAGTGTTCTTGATGACCGTGCTAGCCGCCTACCAGGGCTCGCGACCTGCTGTATATCTGGTCTGCTCCTGGCTACTCATCGTGTTGGCCTACTCCTCCTAGCTGGTTTATAAACTGGAGTTCATCGAGCGTTCCGCCGCTTCCAGTCTGTTTAGCGAAGCACTCGTGATTTTAGCAGCCTTGATGGTGTTGCTCTCCCTGTCGGAATTTGTGCGCTCAAAAAACGAAGAATTTGTGCAGACTCGTCTCGAGACAAAGGCCAAAGGGGATTTTCTTCGCAACGTCTCCAGAGAATTTCTGACCCCTGTACACTTGATCCTGGCCAATTCGAAGCGACTGCTTGCATCACAATCAAAAAGGTTGGACGAAGGTACTCGTCAGCATGTTGCGACGGTAATCAAGCAGAGCGGCCATTTGCATAACTTGATCAACGATTTGCTCGAAATGGCACAGTTGGAATCTGACAGCTTTGAGCCAGAGTTCGAGCTGGTGGAAATGTCTCACTTTCTCAATGAAGTCAGAGACATGATGCTGCCTTCAGCCATGGAAAAAGAGCTGGTCATAAATACTGATTTCGCTTGCGTCAATCTACTGGTGCAAACCGATCAGACCCGCCTCCAGCATGCCTCGTTAAACATTATCATGAATGCGATCAACTTCACCGATAACGGTGAAATCGTTATTGGCTACAAGGCTATATATTTCAAGCGACGCCTTGGCATCGAAATATTTGTTCGCGATACCGGACGCGGGATGAGTGAAGAATTTCAACAGCGAATGTTTGAAGAGTTTGCCAGGGAGCATCCGGATAGCGAAAGTGACCCACAGGGTACTGGACTAGGCATGGTTATAGTAAAACGAATGGTCGAAAAACTCGGGGACGAGGTGCAGTTTGACTCCAGGCGCAAAAAGGGCAGCGAATTCTTTATTCGCCTTCCCCTCCGCCAACAATACAGTTAATCTGCGCCTAATGATTTACCGCAATTCAGCGCGGCGGCTCTTGCTGTAATTCGTAGATTTTTTCGGATATCTCTTCAAGTGAATTTTCCATCAAGCCGAATGCGTCTGCCAACCCCTGATTATAAATACTCCAACCTAATTGCTCGACAAAAAACTCTAGCAGGAACTGGGCATCGAATGTGCCTAGCTCAAGCTGTAATTTCTGCTCAAAATATTGCTTCAATTTTTCTATAGTCTCAGCTTTTTCTGTTTCCTTAAGCTCGATTTGCGGCATGATTCAGGCTCCTAACTGACGAGCCAGGTCGAGAAAATCATCAGCATCAAAGTCAAACTCACCAGCAGGACTGCGCTGCCGTTGACGCTCAGGGCCGCGTTCCAAGGGTCGGTATACATAGGCGGTATGCAAACCGACGTCAGCAGCAGCCCTCAAGTCACCGGGATGTGCAGCAACCATGAGCACCTCAGCAGGCTCCAGACTCAGCAAATCAGCCGCCTTTAAATAGGCCCGTGGATCAGGCTTGTAGTGTTGAGCCAACTCTGCTGACAGCACAGCATCCCATGGAAGTCCTGCGTTTTTAGCCATATGAGTCAATAATGAGACATTGCCATTCGAAAGGGTTGTGATGACATACTTCGTTTTTAAGCGATTGAGCCCAGCCACGGTATCTGGCCAAGGGCTCAAGCGATGCCAGGCCCGGTTGAAATGGTCCAACTCTGTTTCCGTGAGCCCCTCGAGGCCGAACTCCGGAACCAGCTCATCAAGTATCATGCGGTGCAGGTCATCAATCTTGGTCCAGGGCATCTCACCACTGCGTACCTTGTTCATGGCTGGACCATAGCCCGCACGCCAACGGTCAGCAAACTCCCCCCAATCGACCTCCAGCGACTTTTTGCTCGCCAGAATCTGGCCCTCCCGAATTATTGATCCACGCCAGTCCACCACTGTCCCAAACACATCAAACACCAGCGCTTTCACTTTCTCACTCAGGGCTAAATCGCCCTGTGCCCAGGCAGCTTGGCGGGGCAGCATACAAACCGCGGCGCCAACTCCCAGTAAGCCGAACAGGCGCCGACGGTAAGGATTAGAGAGGCTGGGGGCACCGGCGGTAGAGAGTGGTGAAGTCCCATCAGCGAACAGAGAAGGAACTGAACTGTCAGGCTTGGCCACTGCCACCTCGCGGCGGACACTGACAGATGAGTACTTATTCATTGTTTTTCTCCTCATCAATTAGACGCTGCTAGAACCGTAGCATATCTATTTGTTAAACTCATCCGGGACTGAGACAGGTGATCTGGAATCGTTCACAGACACCTATTTCGCCGCTTTCCTCTCCACTATGCAAGGGCCTTACAGCCAGGCCTTTAATAACCCAGGCAGTTGACCCTAAATGATTAGTCTTGCGCAGGTTCGGGCAGATACACCTGCTTGTGAACACCTCATTCACTTTAATAATGCGGGCTGCGCCTTGAGCCCTGCCGCGGTGACGACAGCCGTTACCAACCACCTGCGTCTGGAACAGGAGTTGGGTGGTTATGAAGCGGCTAATGAGGCGGAGCGCAATATCGCGGCTTTTTATCCGGAATTAGCCAAGCTGCTGCACTGTGATGAATCTGAAATAGCTTTCATGGAGAGCGCGACCCGGGCCTGGCAATCTGCGCTACTGTCTCTTGATCTTCAACCCGGTGATCAAGTTCTGACTGCAGACAACGAGTACGCCAGCAATTACCTCAGCCTGCTCTATTTATCGAGAAGGCATGGTGTTGAGCTCATCACCATCCCATCTGGTGACGATGGTCTGATAGACCCGCAGCGGATCGCTGACAGTATCACTGCGAAAACCCGTGCAGTGGCTTTAACCCACGTCGCAAGCCAGCGTGGTGATGTTCAAGCCATCACTGAGGTTGGAGAAATAGCGCTTGAGAATGGCCTGGTTTTCCTGGTTGATGCCTGTCAGTCAGTGGGGCAAATTGAGCTCAACCTGAAACAGATCAAATGTGATTTCCTCTGCGGTACAGGACGCAAGTATTTACGGGGGCCGCGCGGCACCGGGTTTCTGTATGCCAACCGGGAAACCACTCAATCGCTGGTACCACCAGCAATCGACCTCCATAGCGCAAACTGGGCTAGCCCCTCTGAATTTGAAATCAAGGCAGGAGCGATTCGGTTTGAAAGTTGGGAGCGCAACGTTGCCGGCATGATAGGCCTCGGCAAAGCTCTAAAGTACGCCAACTCCCTTGGCATGGAATCTATCGAGGCCAGGGTCAGGCTTCTCGCGGAAAGTCTAAACCGGCAGCTGCAGTCTATTGATGGCGTTGAGGTTCACGAGCGCAGCGCCAATCTCTCAGGCATAGTAACTCTCTCGAGAGTGAACACAGAAGCGGGAACTCTACGGGAAAACTTACAGACCTTGGGCGTAAATACTTCGGTTGCAAAAAAGCAAAATGCCCGTTTGGATCTCGATTCAGTATTGGATCGCGATGTACTCAGGGCATCGCTTCACTACTACAATTCTGAAGAAGAAGTTACACGGTTTGTTGATCTGCTTGCCGCCAGCTAAAAGGGAGCTGGACAGAAGCTTTATTGGAAGTAGACCACCAGGATTGCAACTGGACAGATGAACTTTACGTAGAACGGCCAAATTTTCCAGAACAATCCTGATTCCGCATCTGGACAACCACTCTTGATCTCCTCCAATATTTCGTTGCGCTGCCATATCCAGGCCACGTATATGCAGAACGCTAAACCTAGCAAGGGTTGACTGATCTCGGTAGTAACGGTGACCACTAGGTCGAACAGCGGATCGAAGTTAAACACAATGATCAGCGCAATCACCGTGATGATTGAACCAATGATGGCCGCTGCCCTGCGTCGCTCCAGCCCATGATGCTCAACCCCATAGGCCACTGGCACTTCCAGCATAGATATAGACGAAGTGAGTGAAGCAATCGTCATCAGCGCAAAAAACGCGAAAGCGACAAACACCCCAATCGCGCCCATGGTGTCAAACAGCGCAGGCAGAACCGAAACGATCAAACCAGGGCCGGCAATGAGCCCCCCAGCAGCATCATAAATCTCAACGCCATTATTTAGCGCGACATACATAGCGGGAATAATAAGCAACCCAGCCAGGACAGCAATGCCGACATCTAACAAGGCAACCAGACTACCGATGGTCGGCAGGTTTTCCTGCTTGTTGATATACGAGCCATATATCAGCATCGTACCCACGCCGAGCGACAGTGAGAAGAAAGCCTGGCCCATTGCATCAACCAGCAAGGAGGGATCGGCTATCAGGGAAAAATCAGGAATCAGGTAAGCCCTAAGGCCGTCCATTGCCCCAGGCAAGGTCAGCACATATACAATCAGCAGGATCAGGATGACTATTAACGACGGCATAAGACGTGAGGCCCACTTCTCAATACCCTCTTTCACCCCAGCGCTAATGATATAAACCGTGAGCATCATAAACAGCACCACGAATAGACTGTTACGAACAACAGCATCGGTGGTTAGCCAATTAGACAAGCCTTCCATGCCCAGCAAACGACTCAAAGGCTCAAAGAAGAAAGCAATCATCCAGCCACTCACGATGGCGTAGAAACTGAGAATAAAACTGACTGTAACTATCCCGGTAAAGCCCACTAGCAGCGCCGCGAGGCGTGTTTTGCCGCCGGTTGATATGGCGCGCAATGCGATTACTGCATTGGCCCGAGCATGACGTCCGATAATTAACTCAGCCATTAATGCGGGATAGGCCAGGGCAAAGGCCAGAATCAAATAGGTGAAAAGAAACGCGGCGCCGCCATTTGACGCAGCATTGGTTGGAAATCCCCAGATATTGCCGAGACCAACCGCCGACCCTGAGGCAGCCATTAAAAAACCGAATCTTGAGGTAAATTCACCCCTTGCTGCTGCCATTGCCGTTAACTTCCCCTGCTTGTTTTAATGGTGTTCTGGCCAGCTGCAGTTGACGCCACCAACAGCCATGCGAGACCGCAAGAGTAACCCAGGCCCCATGGATTGGTAAACGGGTCACTATTGATCGTAAGACTCGAGCGTGAAGATGGATGATTTAGCGTCGGTGAGCAAAAAGACCACATTGGTGAAAAGTAAAACTTCATCCCCCTGGGTAACCTCAAGGACCGGAATGCGCAATCTATCATCGGTGGTTGAATAACTCGCGATACCCACAAAGCTGTCTCTCCGCCTGAGCACACTATTCAGATTCGCCTGAATTTGAAGCGTTGGCGTCGCCGTTACCGTATTGAAGTTAAGACTGAGGATCTCTTCGTCTGCATTGACACTGACGGAAGTAATAAGCAAACCGGAATTGGTTTCATAAACATGCGCAGACTCACTAAAGCGTTCTACTACTTCAACATTGATATAAACGAAATCTCTGGGATCATTATAAGCTGCTGCCAGAAACGGAGCATCGGAAGCCTTTACACCCAAATTTATCTTTGGCAGGTCATCTATGGCATCCAGTACTGCCATGCCATTGCCAAGCACCCTGCCAAAGACCGTGAAACCGCCGCTATTGGTGTCCAGACTGATGTTGTCTGAGAGATTTACAAACCACTCGTGAGTTGCACTGTCGGGCAAACCTTCTAGCTTTGCCATAGCGACCGTACCGCGCAAATTAGATGCGCCAAATTCATTGACTATGGATGGGCCCGCCACCACATCAATCGGCCCGACAAATGGCTGAAATCGGTATCCACCACCCTGAACCACGAAGTCAGTCACCACGCGATGCAAGTAGGTGCCGTTGTAAGCATCGCTATTTACATAGCCAAGAAAGTTCTGGACGGTAATCGGCGCCTCTTCATCAAGTAATTCGATGGAATAGTCTCCCACCGACGTACTAACCCTGACGATTATTCCGGCCTGCGCTGAAGTGCTGGTCTCGCTAAACAGCAAGGTCAGTAACAAAAGCCCCGAAAGGCGAGTGCGAAAACTAGGGAAAAGTCTGAATTTCAAGGTCATTCCTACAGATTTTGAAGACTACTTTGACCGACGCAGGATAGGTTAAGTTCCCGCAAACTTCAACCTGTGGGCGGACCCCGAGCAGCTAAACTTTAGGCTTGTACAGTTTTATTCCGAGACCGCTTATGGTGTAAAATATTAACCCATGACAGCGACAACAGCCTGAACTGAGCTGCTGACCAAAGCCAGCCCGGCAGGTCACCAAAAATTATCCACCAGGACGATTGCACTGCTCGAAATATTATTAGCCTTTCGTTCTGAAACAGTCTCCCAGATCAATCTGAAACACATCTTTACCCAGGATTTTCCTTGAACTCATCGTCTTCGCCAACCACAAAAAAACGCCTGGGTATAGGCGTGGATTTTGGCACTAGCAATAGTGCTGCCGCAGTCTTCGATGGTGAACAAATCTACCTCGTTCAGCTAGAAGATGACACCGTGGTTATGCCCTCCGCCACCTATATCGATCGTGAGCTAAAAATTACAACCGGACAGTCTGCTATTGATAGCTATATTGAAAGCAATATGGGCAGGACAGTTGAGCTCAGCGCCGAAGTGCTTGGAGAAGGCAGAACCTCAACCGGTCAGATTGGAGACAAAGGATTACCGGAAGAAGCTCAGACTCAATTGGTTTACGGGCAGTCACTTATCGATGGCGGGCAGCAAGGTCGTTTGTTCAGAGGCATCAAACGTCTGCTTGGAAATCGCAGCGCGCCACGACTCATGGTGTTTGATCGGCCGTTTCGACTGGTCGCCTTGATCACGCCATTGTTGCTGCGAATTCAACAGAGCCTGGTCGCACTCATAAAGGAGCGAAACCTGAGCGCGGATTCCGCTAAACATGCCTGCATTGGCCATCCAGTCAACTTCGAAGGATCTGATCAAGGTCGAAATCAATTAGCCTTGACGCTACTAAGAGAAGCCTACGGTTACGCGAATTTCGAGCAGCAAAGCCTTTACCCGGAACCAATTGCTGCCGCGCTTGGCTATTTGCACCAGAACCCTAATGCGACTCAGAAAACCATTCTGGCCGTAGATTTTGGCGGAGGCACTCTGGATCTATGCCTGTTAAGGCGAACCGACCAGGTTTTCAAGGTGGTCACAACCCATGGCGTTGGTCTTGGCGGTGATCATATCGACCAGTTGCTATTCAGAGAGCTGTTGTTCCCGCTGCTAGGCAAAGGCGAGCGCTGGCGCCGCGCCGGCGAAGATCGCGAGATTGAAACAGCGTTCCCGTTTGAGGATTACGAGGAGCTGCTGCTCAATTGGGCGATTAGTTATATGCTTAATCAGAACCGCTTTACCACGCCCCTGATGCAGAGAATTGAATATGGTGATGAAGCCGCCGTGAAATTCCGCCGCCTTTATGACATGATCAAGAACAACTACAGCTATCTGGTTTTCCAGTCACTTAAGGATTTGAAAGCCACCCTTTCAAGTGCGACCACGGCACGCCTGGATATTCCAGAGTTAGACATTGAATTAACCACCACCCGCGAACAGTTCGAATCAGTTATTGCGCCAATCCTGTCAAAACTTCAGGATGCCGTCACTGCCATATTAAGAAAAGCCGACCTGCAATCGAGCGAGATAGAGCTGGTGATCCGCACCGGCGGCTCGTCTTTGATTCCGGCGGTTAAGCATTTGCTTGAAGACCAGTTTCCGGGCAAAGTGATTGAGCACGATCCATTCACGAGTGTCGCGGCTGGCCTGGCAATCGCCGAATATCGAGGCTTGGGGGCCGACGAATATAATGGACCAGAGTCGGTTAGCAAAATTTAGCCACAGTAGAATCGCTTCATGGATCTCATACTCTCCGCCATACCCTTCTTTCTGCTGCTCATTCTGCTTGAGCTTGGCTATGGTTACATGCGCGGACGCAACACTTACCGCCTGAATGACACCATCAACAGCCTGTCCATGGGCAGCCTGAGCCGACTGCAGGCCCTGGTGATTCTGGGAGCATCTGCATCCATCTATGAGTTTGTGGTGGCGGAGCTGCAGTTAACCCAACTCTCCGAGCAAAGCACTTGGGTGTGGATATCTGCCCTCGTGCTCTATGATTTCGCCTATTATTGGAAACACCGATGGGGTCACGAGGTCGCGCTGTTCTGGGGGGCTCACGTCGCGCATCACCAAAGTGAAGACTTCAATCTCGGAACCGCACTGCGTCAAACCAGCATGGATTTCTACGGGTTCTTGTTCTACCTGCCTTTTTTCCTATTGGGCTATCCGAGTGAAGTTCTGTTCACCGTAGTCAGCCTGAACCTGATCTATCAATTCTGGGTTCACACCGAACACGTTCCCAAGCTGGGTCCAATAGAGTGGGTGTTTGTCACGCCTTCTAACCATCGCGTGCACCATGGCCGCAATGCCTTGTACGTGGATCGCAACTATGGCGGTGTATTTATAATCTGGGATCGAATTTTCGGCACTTTTCAAGACGAATTGGAAGCAGAACCAGTCTACTTTGGGCTACGCAAACCGCTCAATAGCTGGAATCCGCTGTGGGCGAATGTGCATGTATACTGGCGTCTGATCCTGGACTGTGTCGCAGTGCCAGGATTAAAGAACAAGCTGCTGCTCTCTTTGCGTGCGCCCGGTTGGCGTGCACAGAACCAATCCACCAGCTGCAGGCAGAAGCGACTGCAGGCTGATCTCAGAGCGAAATTTAATCCACGCATTAGCACGTTTTCGCGCTATTACACGCTAATCCAGTTCTTTGCGACCGTGGGTTTAAGCCTTTACGTACTAATAAACGCTGCAGCCTGGGCCTATCTGGATTGTCTCGTGGCCGTCTGCTTTCTTGCCTTCACCTACTTCGTTCATGGCTGCTGGCTCGAGGGCCGTCGCTATGGCGTATTACTGGAGGGTTTCAGGTTATTGCTGGCCTCTGCTATCTGCCTTTATTTCGTCGCGGGCACCGACACGCAGCTATTCGCACTCGCCTATCTCATGACATCCGTTGTTAGCCTCATCATTGGCAGAGCTGACTCTGATAGTGGAGTCACTGAGGGTGTGACTATTGGCTCAGGGGCTGCCTAGTTCTGGCTAAATGCGGTCCAGAGGAAACACCGCTATGAGAGTGCCAGCTTCCGGATCCCTGACTTCAAACTGAGCCTGGGTTGCGCTGCTCAAAGCATCAGTAAAGCTTGTCCCATCATCCAGATTAGAGATTATAAAAACCACATTGCCTTCGATTCCCCGAGCAGGTGGCAACGCTATCGGGTTAAAAAGGTAGTTGCCGTTGCGACTCAGCATACCCTGTACTGATGCTTCGACACTCAAGCCGGTTCCCGGAATTCGTCCACGCACCCCCCTGAACAGGGCGTCCCCGCCATTGGCGCCAGTCATGCGCAGGAATACGTTTACATACTGTGTATAGAGCCCTTCATTACGCAGGCTGACATTTGGCGTATATATCGGATAAGTGAAACCTACTTCCACGATACCATTGCTTGACGCATCGGTGATGAGCTCGCTACTCAGCTGCTCGCCCGACACCCCTCCGCTACTTTGCTGCGGCAACAAGACTAAAAAATAGACAAAAACTGGCAGAAGCGCTGGCAGGCATACAACCAGTCCATAGGTTCCAGGTCGCCCATAAAAAAGAGGGTTGAGTGGGAATACGGCCACTAGTGCCGCGAAAATGGAAAAATTGAGAATCAAGGCCCGGACCACCAGCACTTGACCGCCCACAATTTCAGGATTGCGGACAAAGCCAATCAACACCGAAACAGCAAGCAGAAACGCCACTAGACTGATGACTAGCTGTCGGATTGAAATTTTCATGCCCTGCTGTCTCAGGTTACAGCTTCCCCATAGGCCTGTTTGTCCGCATGGTAAGAAGATCGCACTAACGGCCCGCTAGCAACTTGTTTGAATCCCAGCGCCTCACCGAATTCACGCAATTCATCGAATTCAGATGGATGGACAAACCGCTCGACCTTGAGATGGTCTTTACTGGGCTGCAAATACTGACCCAGGGTAATCATGTCCACCTCGTGCGCCTTAAGATCCTTCAGTACCTCTTTAACTTCTTCCTTGGTTTCACCCAATCCCAACATTAAGCCTGACTTGGTCACGACATCCGGGCAACGAGCCTTGTAAGCCTTGAGTAAATCCAGGGACCACTGGTAGTCAGCACCGGGCCGTGCCTGGCGGTACATTCTGGGTATAGTTTCGAGGTTGTGATTGAACACATCTGGCGGCGTTTGCTGCAGTATGTCCAAGGCGATATCCATACGGCCCCGAAAATCCGGCACCAATACTTCCACCTGGGTTTCCGGATTGAAATACCGGGTTTGGGTAATACAGTCAGCGAAATGCTGGGCGCCACTATCCTTGAGGTCGTCCCGGTCTACAGAAGTAATCACCACATAACTGAGCCCCATTTCCTTGATTGCTACAGCCAATTCCCTGGGCTCGTTAACATCAAGCTCACGCGGCTTTCCGTGGGCGACATCGCAGAACGGGCAGCGACGGGTGCAGATGTCACCCATGATCATAAAAGTCGCCGTGCCGTTGCTGAAGCATTCACCAAGATTTGGACAGGAAGCTTCCTCACACACTGAGGCCAGCTTGTGCTCCCTCAATTTTTGCTTGATATGACTGATCTTGGGGGAAGCGGGGATTTTCACTCGTATCCAGTCAGGCTTACTGGGCAACTCCGTGGTTGGAATTACTTTTACCGGGATGCGGCGAACCTTGTCATAGCCTCTAAGCTTTTCGCCCTCTACCAGCACGTTCCGCCGTTTGCGTTCTGCCATGTTATAAATATCCCATCTTTACTTGCGTGAATATCGCGCCACTCGCGATCCGGCTCTGGCTGGGATTACTCAGCTGCTTGTTAAGCGCCTTATTCAGCGGCTCCCTGGCCTGACTTATCCCCACCTGGCTTATCATAGTGGGCCTGATAGCCCAAACCATTCAGTAGCGCATCAGTGAGCCGCTTACTGACGGCCTGCAGCAGATGATCATCGGCTGGATAAAAATCAGCTATCTGGGCAACTTCCAGTTTTTCGAACCCGCAGGGGTTAATGTTTTTAAAGGGACCCAGGTCCATGTTCACATTGAGGCTGAGGCCGTGATAACTCCAACCATTCTTAATGCGTAACCCCAGAGCAGCGATTTTAGCATCTTTAACGTATACGCCGGGAGCGCCGGGTCGGGTTTTTGCCTCAATATTGTAACTGGCCAGGGTGGTAATAATCTCCTGCTCTATCAGGTCAACCAGACCTCGCACCCCCATTTTGCGCCGCCGCACATCGATCAACAGATAAACCACCAACTGGCCGGGCCCGTGGTAAGTCACTTGGCCGCCTCGGTCTACCTGAACGACGGGGATGTCTCCTGGATTCAGGATGTGCTCGGCTTTACCAGCCTGCCCTTGGGTATAAACAGGCTTGTGGCTGAGCAGCCAGACCTCATCGGCGCGGCCCTCTCGCGGGTGTTCGGCAAGATAGCGCATGGCCTGCCAGATTGGCTCATAGTCCTGCATACCGAGCCTGCGCACGATTAATTCAGGCGCGGACTGAGAATCACGGGTATCAGGGATTGCGCGGAACCACTTGTACTGGGAGAGCTGCAACCTACAGCACCAGCTTAACGCTTTCGATCTCTTTCAGATCAGTGAAAATATTCTGCAGCTGTTCCTCTCCAGTCGCGGCAATGGTCACCGTGATGGAAACATAGTTTTTCTGTTTGCTGGGCCTGGCCTGGATTAATTCTGAATCCAGCGCACCTGTATGCCGCTCGATAGCCGCCAGCACTTTCTCCCGAAAATCGCTGACCGCATGACCGATTACCTTGATTGGGTAGAGACAGGGAAACTCAATCTTGGGCGGCGCTTCTTCAGCACCAGTGGACTGGTCATCGCTAGATTCAGGCCCGGATTCACCATGCATAGCAGCAACTCACTCCGAAAAGGAGTCATTGAACATCCAGTTGATCCAATCAACGAAACGCTTGAAGGCGCCGCCCTCTGCCACTTCTTGCACAGCGACGACATCCCCGCTATGGATCATCTCATTCTCAAGCATGACATTGACTACTCCCATTACCTGACCCTCCTGTACCGGGGCCTGGATAATTTCATCTACATCTACGGTCGCAGTCATTGCCTCAGCCTGGCCACGGGGGATCGTGACATAGACTTCTTCCTTAATTGCAAGATCCACAGAGTCGCGTTCACCCGCATACACCGGCAACGACGTCAGCACCTGGTTGGCGTCATAAAGCTTATGGGTTTCAAAATAGCGGAAGCCATAGGTGAGCAACTTCTGGGTTTCAATGGCCCTAGCCTCTTCACTCGCCGTGCCCATTACAACTGAAATGAGACGCATGCCCTCACGTTCAGCGGACGCCACCAGGCAATAACCCGCGGCATCAGTCCACCCGGTCTTCATGCCGTCAACATTACGATCACGGAACAACAGCGTATTGCGATTGCTTTGACGGATATTGTTATAGGTAAACTCGCGCTCAGCATACATCGCATAGAACTGCCCATGACGCTGAATCGTCGCGGTAGCAAGGATTGAGAGATCTCGCGCAGACATTGTGTTGTAGTAAAGCTCGGTATCCAGGCCGCTCGCATTCATGAAGAAGCTGCTGTTCATCCCCAGCACTTCTGCATACTGGTTCATCATGTCTGCGAAGGCGTCTTCGCTGCCGGCAATATGTTCAGCCATAGCAACGCTGGCGTCATTACCTGATTGAATTATGATCCCGCGCAGCAGATCTTCGACGCTGACCTGTGAATTGACATCAACGAACATCTTCGAGCCTTCCATACGCCAGGCTTTTTCGCTGATATGCACCATATCATTGAGGCCAAGATTGCCATTGATAATTTCTTCAATGGCGATGTAGGCCGTCATGATCTTGGTAAGACTGGCAGGGGGTAAAGGCTCGTCGGCATTCTCTTCAACAATGATGTGGCCCGTCTTGGCATCCAGGAGGACATAGCTGGTCGCAGCAACATCTGGCGCACGGGGAATGATAGCCTGCGCCGAAGCCTGTGAGACAACTCCCAGGCCGATCAGGACACTGGTAATGAAACCGAGAATAGACTGAATGTTCTTTACGGACATAAAGAATCCCATTTAGTAAAGTCTGAACAATTGAAACTGCGAGGCGCGGCAACACCGGCGATCGGACTGAAACTGAAGAATCTGAAAACTTGGGTTCACAGCAAAGCTACTCCGTAATAGTGTACGGGCTTCCCAGGTTGGCAGCAACCACGCGCTGACTAAGCTGACGAATTTCGCCGGCATCACTCACAGGACCAACTCGCACCCGGTGTAGCACACCACTCGAACTGCTGTTCACAGTACGTATAAATACTGGCCGCTGGGTGAAGCGCCGCACCTGATCCGAAACTCGCTGCGCAGTCTGCAGTTCGGAAAAAGCGCCTATCTGAAGGTACTTGTCTCCAGAGCTGGCAGGTTCGCGCCCGCCGATATCGGGCAGGCTGGCGGATTCACCGCCAGTGCTGACCGAGCGGAAGTTATCATCACTGACCACGATGGATTCCAAGTGCACGCGAGCGGTTCCCCGCTCGGCATAGCCGAGTTTCATTGCAGCGGCGTAGGAGAGATCGACGATACGGTCACCATGAAAAGGACCTCTGTCATTCACCCTCACAATCAGGGATCGATTGTTGTCCAGATTCGTCACCCTTAGAAAGCTGGGGATCGGCAGGGATTTATGCGCTGCCGAGGCCATGTACATATCAAAGACTTCACCATTTGAAGTCTTGTGGCCATGGAATTTCTCTCCGTACCAGGATGCGACCCCACGCTCGCTATAACCGCGCTCGGTTGGTAGCACGGTGTAGGTTTTCCCAAGCACGGTATAGGGGCTGCGATTTCCTGCCATGGTGCGATTTATCGGCTCAGGAACTACTTCAGGAATAGCTGCAATATTCACATCTCGCGACGGCGCACGATCCTGCTGGATACTGTAGCGCCCGCCGGTGCTCGCCGTGGGAGCAGGCGCTGAACTACAGGCGACAAATAGCAACAACCCCGCGAGGCTGAAGGCGAGGCGTTGCCAGCGCCGGAATGGAAGAACTTTCAACATGTTCGAATACTCGGGAAAAACCAGTTAAGTTAGTTACTTAGCGTCCAAAGCAGAGAATGTTTTAACGTTCAGGGGTCAGACACAACGCAGCAGTCGACAAGTTTGCGCCGCAGCGCCGGCCTGACATCGGTATCTTTAATATTTTTCTATAAATATCATAGAGTTAACTATATCGCTTCCTGTCATGAGTCTGAATAGACATGAGCAGGCCAAAACCAACGAAAAGGGTGACAACGGAGGTCCCACCACGACTTATTAGCGGCAGCGGCAAACCGATAACCGGCACCAGACCCGACACCATGGCCATGTTCATAAAAACATACAGGAAAAATGTCAGGGTAATACTGCCTGCCAGAAGGCGGCTGAACATATCTTTGGCAGCATAGGCAATATAGAAGCCACGCACCAAGACAAACAAATATAGACAAACCAGGAGCAGCACCCCTAACAGGCCGAATTCCTCTGCCAACACCGCAAGGATAAAATCGGTATTGCTCTCGGGAATAAAATCGAGATGGGACTGTGCGCCATTACCATAGCCCTTGCCATAGACTCCCCCGGAACCGATGGCAATCTGCGACTGGATGATATTGTAGCCAGCGCCTGTTGGATCCCGGGAAGGATCAAAGAAAGTCAGTATGCGGTTCTTCTGGTGCGCCTGGGCTAAAAAAACGAACCATGCTGGCGACGCGAGCAGCCCAGCTATCAAGCCAGTAATGACGATGCGCCAGCGAATTCCCGCTAGCAAGATGACGAAAACACCGGACATGAACACCATGATGGCGGTTCCGGTATCGTTCTGCAGAACAATTAACCCTACAGGCAATGCGATCATCAGTGCTGACCAGAACAGGTGTTTGAAACGCGGCGGCAAAGGGCGGCTTGCCAGATACCAGGCCAGTAACATCGGCACCACAAATTTCATTATCTCCGAGGGCTGAAATCTCGGCAGGCCCGGCAGATCAATCCAACTTTTGGCGCCATTCACCACCTCGCCAACTAACAAGACCAGCACCAGCAGTCCAAGCCCGGCTGCGTACATGGAGGGCGCCCAGCGTCGATAGAAATGCACATTGAACTGGGCAACCAGAAACATGACCACCAGTCCTACCACCATCATCATGGTCTGACGGCGCACCATCACCTCATCACCATCGCTAGCGCTATACAGTACGAATAAACCAAACCCGCACAGCAACAAAATGCCAACCAACAGCGGTGGATCGGTGTGGAGAACTCGCCAGATCTTGGCGCCGTGCCGCTTGAGAGCATGAAAACTGGTGGTCTGGCGGCCGAAATCCTGATTAATCATTGGATTGTGCCACCATCCTGTCCGCAGCAAGCAACTCAGCCTCGGCCTGACGATCCAGTTCTGCAAAATCGAGTTCCAGAATATCCAGTAAATAAGTGTCGATCACAGCTTTCGCGATTGGACCCGCCACACTACTGCCATGCTCGCCGTTCTCTACAAACACCGCTACTGCTATCTGTGGGTCAATCTGTGAATGCATAGAGGGTGCAAACGAGACGAACAGGCCGTGGTCCTTGTTCAGGTCTGAAACCTCAATGTCTTCACTTGAGAGTATCTCCTGACTGATGCCAACCACCTGGGCAGTTCCTGATTTGCCAGCCATCTTGTAGGGCATTTCGCGATCAGCCATGGCTATTGCCTCAAACGCCGTTCCATAGTCCCGGAACACATCGGAGTACGGGCGATGCACAACCATGGTCATAGATTCATGGATATAGCGCCAGTAATCGGGATCGCTAACGGAGATATCTTGCCTGGGATTATCCGTTACCGGCTCAAACGGCACCCCGTCCACGGCCTTGAGCATGCGTGGCTGCACCACCTGTCCCTTGTTCGCCATAATCGCGGTGGCGGTGGCTAACTGCAGCGGCGTCGCCCACATATAGCCCTGACCGATTGAAGAATTTACGGTGTCGCCTGGATACCAGGGCTCACCGCGGCTCTCCATTTTCCAGTCTCGGGAAGGCAGGACCCCAGTGCGGGCGTAGGAAATATCCAGGGTGAAATTGTCACCGAAGCCAAATTGCGACAGGAAGCCATGCATAGTGTCAATACCCATGCGATGCCCAAGGTCATAGAAAAACGTATCGCAGGATTGATAGATCGCTTTTTTCAGGTCGGTATGACCGTGGCCACCGCCGATGGCGGTGCGCAGGGTATAGTCACCCCAACGATATGAAACACCCGGCAGCCGGAAGTATCCTGGATCCTGAATCGCAAACTCGTAGTCCACGAGTTCATGCTGCAATCCTGCCATACCAATAAAAGGCTTAACCGTAGATCCCGGCGGATAAGGGTTGATGGAGCGATCGAATAATGGCGTATTGACAACATCGTTTACCAACTCGGAATAGTCTTTGCTGCTGATCCCTGTGACAAACAAATTAGGATCGAAGCCTGGCTTGCTAACCATGGCAAGAATGCCGCCCGTAGCTGGATCAATCGCAACGATGGCGCCACGAAATTCACCCAGCGCTTGCTCGGCCGCAATCTGTAAACGCGCATTCATATGCAGACTGAGGTTCTTACCTGCTACCGGGTCAGTGCGATCCAAACGCCGCATCACCTGCCCGCGGTTATTCTTTTCTACAATCTCATACCCCACGGTACCATGCAGTAGCTGCTCATATGTGCGCTCAACCCCGGTCTTGCCGATATGATTGGTGCCACCGTAATTCTCGCGCTGCTCTTCGCTGAGGCTGTCCAATTCCCTGCGATTAACCTCTGACACGTAGCCAATTGAATGGGCAGTCAGTGCGCCAAGAGGGTAACTGCGCACAAACTGGGGCTCAATCGCAATGCCCGCTAGCAGATGGCTGTTTACTGCAATCTTCGATTTCTCTTCGTCAGTTAACACATAGCGCAGGGTAACGGATGAGAACGGCACCCGGTTGCGCTGCAGTCGATTCCGAAACTGCTCAACGTCATCGTCAGTCAGACTGATAAGAGAAGCCAGAAATTCTAGGGTAGCGTCCATATCCTGGACCTGCTCCCTGATCACCGTGAGGTTAAAGATAGGCTGGTTGTCCGCCAGCAGGGCACCTTCGCTGTCAAAAATCAGCCCCCGAGCGGGCGGGGCATATTGGGAGTGCAGGCGATTACCATCGGATCGGGCAGAAAGATACTCATACTGGTAAATCTGCAGGTTAACCAGTTTGGCAATCAACGCTGCGAATAGCAGCATCACGATGGCAGCGGCAATCGTTAGCCGACGCAAAAACAGCTGCCGCTCCGCTTCATGGTCCTTTAGCTGCCATTTTCCCGACATTTGTGTACGAAGATTCCCAGATTAGTTGAGTGCCAGCGCTGGGCTGACTGAAACTGCCAAGCTATCCCAATTTAGTCGGCTGTTTCCGGGGCGGCTTGAAACCTGCCGTCGACTCATTTTAGACCACAAATTCAGCAAAAAGTTTGTCACTGCTGCTTTGGCACGCAATTGACACCAATCCCTGATTTTAACTGGTTTTGAATACAAGTTTAATGCATGCAAAAACCCGTGTTGGGAACAGGGTCACCCTTCGATTTTTGTCTGGCTGCTGGGGTCACGGCCTGTCCTATTCCCTATGATAGGGATGCCCACTAATTATGGAGGCGGCACGGTACAGTTGCTCAATCATAAGGATACGCACCAATGGATGTGGCAGAGTCAGTGCCGATAATGACCAGCGCGCGTCTGACCGAGCCAAGCAGGCAGCATCGAGCCCATCCGGCCCGCCAACCAGAAATGCGAGGTCCCGACCGTCGGCGCGAAAATTCTGTATCCGACCAGCAAGGTCTGCAGTAGAAAATGGTTTTCCAACCACGTCCAGCGCCACCACATAATCACCGGGTTTGATTTGTGCGCGAAGTTCAACCCCCTCTTTCGCCTTTGATACCTCTGCCGACTGGTTTTTCGCACGTTTAGCCCGGGGAACTTCCACGAGGGAGAAATTGAGATCCCGCTCAATGCGTTTGCTGTATTCTGTTGTGCCTTCCTTGACCCAAGAGGGCATCCTGGTGCCAACAGAAATGAGCCTGATCTTCATCAGACTTCGGCAGCCCCTTCCGATGAACCGCTCTGCTCTAAGCCAACAGCTGCATCGAAGCTCCACAGCTCTTCCAGATTATAAAGGGCCCTCATCGGTGCCAACATGATGTGCACGACCACATCACCAACATCCACCAACACCCATTCTGATTGCATCTTGCCTTCGATACCCACTACTGCGACGTCAGCCTCCTTAGCCCGGGTTGCAACCGCATCAGCCAACGCTTTGATATGCGTACTCGAGCGACCTGTAGCAATCACCATATAGTCAGTGATAGCCGTAAGCTTCTCTACGTTGATGGTCCGGATCGACTCCCCCTTGAGATCATCAAGGGCGTCAACAACAAACTGCGCCAACTTTTTACTTTTCAATGCTTTTACCTTTTTTGTCATATCTAGGTTTTCATATCTGACGTTCTAATTTTATTTCTCAGTGGACCCCAGTGCTGCATCCATAAAGGGCGTAGTGGCTGATATATTTATGTACCTGAGCATTAAGCAAAGGTACCGCTTCCCCACCTTTCGTTAATACTTCTCTAACTTGAGTGGACGAGAGTTCCACATCGAAGTCCTCTGCAAGAAAAATTCGTCCCGCGTCGGCTCCAAACAACTGCTCTGGCCTGGCAACCCGGCGTTGTTCAAGACCAATTTCCAAAGCGACATCGGCATCGATGGATTGGCTCTGTCGGCCAAGCACAAACAGATGGCACGCTTGCAACAACGTTCTCCACTCATGCCACTGCGGCAGGCCATTGAGCGCGTCGAATCCCAAAACAAACACGATTTGGTCCCAGTTGCCGCCTGCTCGCATTTCAGCAACGGTATCAACCGCGTAGGAAACGCCGCCACGGCGAATTTCACAGTCATCAACCGCTAGCTTGTTTTCGCTATGCAGTGCCAGGTCCAACATCTTAAGCCGATGCTGGGCACTCAACTGGCGCTGCTCTCGGTGATTGGGTTTATGGCAGGGGACCATTTTCAACAGATCAAGATCCAGCGACTCGACAGCAAAGCGCGCTGCGGCAACATGACCTTTATGCACTGGATCGAACATGCCGCCGAAAATACCCAGGCGTGAACTCATTGGCGGATATGACCATCCCCGAGTACGATGAATTTCTGTGAAGTGAGACCTTCCAGTCCTACGGGACCTCGCGCGTGCAACTTATCAGTGGAGATACCGATCTCGGCACCAAGCCCATACTCGAAGCCATCGGCGAAACGCGTGGAGGCATTCACCATGACAGAGCTTGAATCCACTTCTCGCAAGAAACGCTGCGCGTGATTCAAGTCTTCAGTTATGATTGAATCGGTGTGCTGAGAGCTGTACTCATTAATATGGGCTATCGCTTCATCGACGCCCTCTACGACCTTGATTGAAACAATAGGCGCCAGGTATTCCGTTTCCCAGTCCTCCTCTGTCGCCTCAGTCGCATGCGGAAGAATCGCGAGAGTCTGTTTGCAACCCCGGATTTCAACCTGATGTTTACCATACTCAGCATCAATCAGGGGCAATAAGTCAGCGGCGACCGCTCTCGCTACCAGCATGGACTCCATTGTGCAGCAGGTACCATAGCGCTGGGTCTTGGCATTAACAGCTACAGTCACGGCTTTCTCAATGTCAGCCTTGTCATCCACGTAGACATGGCAATTGCCATCCAGGTGCTTGATAACCGGCACCCTGGCGTCACGGCTGATTCTTTCAATTAGTCCTTTGCCACCGCGCGGTACAATTACATCGACATATTCAGGCATCGTGATAAGACGCCCCACTACTTCCCGATCGGTGCGGTCGACGACTTGAATGATATGGGGATCCAATTCAGCAACTGCCAAGCCGGCCCGGATACATGCTGCTACCGCCTTGTTGGAATGCAGTGCCTCCGAGCCGCCGCGCAGGATGACGGAATTGCCAGACTTCAAGCACAGGCTGGCAGCTTCACAAGTCACATTGGGCCGCGACTCGTAAATGATGCCAATCACGCCTAGAGGAACCCGCATCTTGCCCACCTGAATGCCGCTGGGCCGATATTTCAGATCAGTGATGGCCCCTACCGGGTCATCCAGTGCGGCGACTTGCTGCAGGCCTTCTATCATGGTGTCGATGCGAGCCGGAGTCAGTTCGAGTCGGTCCATCAGCGCAGGTTCCAGGCCTTTTTCCCTGCCAGCGTCTAAATCGCGGGCATTGGCAGCCATCAGGCTGTCCCTGCTGGAATCCAGGGCCGACGCAATTGCCAGCAGCGCCTGGTTCTTTTGGCCTGAAGTAGCCCGATTAATGGCCCGTGAAGCCGCGCGTGCCTGCCGCCCCAGGGTGGTCATATAGGCATCCAGCTCGGTCATGTAATTTTCTGCACTGTTCATGGGAAATCCAGGCTGAGAGTGTCAACCGCTGGAATAATGTAGTGGTTCCAAGCCGAATTATACCTTATCTGCAATTAGACAGGCAGTCGGCAATACCGATATGCTTGTTGCACGTTTACAAGGAATTCACATGTCAGCAGTAGATAACGCGTCACCTGATCCCGTCGTGCTTCCCGTGCAACCCACCGTGATAGAGGCGCTGATTCCTGTTGCCGTACTCATCGCCCTGCTCTCCTTCTCCGTATACCTGTTCGGGGAAGACGCCAGCTATGGACCCAACCAGATCGCGCTGTGCGTGGGAGCAGCGGTCGCCGCCATGGTGGGCTGGAACAACGGCCAGAGCTGGACCGATATTGAAGCCAGTATCGTTGCTGGTATCGGTGTGGCCCTCAAACCCGTGCTCATCTTGTTCAGCGTTGGGCTTTTGATTGGCAGTTGGATCATTTCGGGTACGGTGCCCACAATGATCTACTACAGTCTGCTAATCCTGGATCCATCAATCTTCTATGCCGCCAGCTGCGTAATATGCTCCCTGATTGCCCTCAGCATTGGCTCTTCCTGGACCGTCGCGGGCACAGTGGGGATAGCGCTCATCGGCGCCGCTGCCGGTCTTGGCGTCTCCCTAGAAGTCACGGCAGGCGCGATTATTTCCGGCGCCTATTTCGGCGACAAAATGTCGCCATTGTCGGAGACCACCAACCTGGCTCCAGCCGTCGCGGGCACCGACCTCTTTACCCATATCGGACACATGCTGTGGACCACCATTCCCAGCATTCTGATTGCGCTGGTGATCTTTACTATGATGGGATTCAATATCGATACTAACAACGCCAGCAGCGATCTGGCTCTCACACTGCAGCTCATCAACGAGAACTTCACCATCAACCCCATCATGCTGCTTCCCGTGCTCGCGCTGCTGGTCATGGCGAATAAGAAGTTACCACCCATACCAACTATTCTGGCAGGTGCCATGATTGCGGTGGCACTGGCACTGATATTCCAGCGCCCAGCCATTTTGGCGCTGGCGGGTGATGTTCCAAACGTCTTTCTGGCCCTATTCAAGGGTACCTGGCAAACCCTTTTCGATGGCTTCGCGCTGAGCAGCGGTAACGCCACTCTGGATGAACTGATGACGCGCGGCGGCATGAGTTCCATGCTAAACACGGTTTGGCTGATACTCTGCGCCATGGTATTCGGCGCGGTAATGGACCACACCGGTCTACTCCGCTGTTTAGTCAATTATGCGCTGTCTTTTGTTCATAGCACAGGCAGCCTTATTGCAACGACTTTGCTCACCTGCATCGGGGCGAACCTGATTACTTCTGACCAGTATATTTCTGTGGTGCTTCCTGGCCGCATGTACAAGCTGGAATTTCAAAACCGCAACCTGGACATGAAGAATCTGAGCCGGACACTGGAGGATGCAGGCACTATCACCTCACCATTGGTGCCGTGGAATACCTGTGGTGCTTACATCGCGGGAACGCTCGGGGTCGCCACTTTCGCCTACTTGCCTTACTGTTTCTTTAACTTGATTAATCCGGTAATCGCAGCGATCTATGGCTTCCTGAATTTCAAGATTGCGCCAGCTGAAGAAACGGCCCCGGTTGCTGCAGCAACCGCGCCCTGATTCAAAGCAGTCACAATCAGGGCAAAATCGCTAGTTTCAACTCCACTGTATTACCCTCGGGATCTTCTATGTAGATAGATTTGCCGTAACCCTGAGCGCCGTAACGTTTTGAAAAACCAGACACGTTAACGCCCCTGGACTGCAAGTAGCTGGTCAAGTCTTCTTCCGCCACCGCCGCTATTCGGAGGCAGAAGTGGTCGAGGTTGCGACCCTCAGGACCCGGCGCGCTGCCGCCGAGTTTACCCAACTCTCCATCGACGCCCACCAGATCAATCAGGGCATTGCCAGCACGCAGCTGGGTCAGACCCAGTTCCGGCACTTCTCTTTCCACTTCACAACCCAACACATCACAATAGAACGCCAGCATCCGCGGCAAGTCGCGCGCGCGCAGCACGAGATGGTCAATGGCTTCCAGTTTTAGCATCAGCACGCCAACTTAAATCGTATTCTGTAAACTGAGTTCCGCCGGATAAGGCCGCATGTACCAGGAGTTTTCAATATAGTCATTGGGATGCTTGCGAAAAAAGTGGTTCAGCAAGGTAATCGGCACAATGAGCGGTACCATCCCAGTACGGTAGTTTTCGATTGTTTGAATCATCTCTTGTTTATCTTCCTTGTCCAGATAATTCTTCAGATAACCCTGAATGTGCTGCAGCACGTTCACGTGATTCTTGCGCGTAGCTCTAATCTTCAAGCCAGCCATTAACTCCAGCAAATACTCTTTCGATTTTTCCGCAACATCCTGTTTACCGGCGGAGGCAACCAGCCGGCCAAGTTTCTGGTAGTAGATCTGATCGTGACTCATGATGATGAGTTTGTGGCGGGCGTGAAAACCAATGAGCCCGGCGAGAGTCAGTCCGTCAGCCACTAGTTGATGCCATCTGCGCATGATAAACACACGTTGGATGAAGTTTTCGCGCAGCACGGCATCACCTAGCCTCCCCTCTTCTTCTACCGGCAAGTAGGGTACGTTCTGCATCATGCGATCCGCATAGACTCCTACACCTTCGCGGATAGGCATGACATCATCCCAGATTTTTACTCTTTCCATGCCGCAACTCGGCGAATCCTTCTTCAGGATATAGCCGCAGAGTTGGCGCTGCCATGTCTGCTGTGCATCGGCACACTCACTCAACTTTTCAGTGTAGTCCTTGCTGCTATCATTAATTTCAATACAGCGGATCTCCCCCTTATCAGAGCGCGATAGGCGAATAGGTTTTCTGGGAATACCCAGACCTATGGCAAGCTCGGGACAGAATGGCTTGAGATCAAAATATTCACCGAGGGTGCGGGTGATATAGGAATGCCCCTTGTGCCCACCGTCGTAGCGCACACGCTCACCTAATAGGCAGCTGCTAATCCCAATTGGTATTTTTGACTCATCGGTTCCCATAAAATACTGTCCCGCGAATTAACTATCACTCTCCAATTTCTCCAAGCTCAGCTGGCCGACCACCAGCGCCTCTTTTTTAGCCTTGCTGAGTCGCTTGATACGACTCTCTAATCTGGAGGCCTTTGACCTGTTTTCGACTTTATGTGAAAACACCATCTCTAGCCTGCGTTTACTGCGCAGCGCTTTGGCACCCTTGTAGGCACCAGCTGCCTCACCCTTGTGTTCCGCCAACCGCCGCGCGAGATCTGTTGTAATGCCTGTGTAGAGGCTATTGTCATTCGCACGAATCATATAAACATACCAAGATTGCTTACCCTGCTGCGCTATAGCGTTTTCCATCTTTATATTTGCAGCGCCTCAGCGCAACAGACTCCAGGTCTCACCTGATTCCTGTGCCAGCTTTTCCTTACCCAGTTTATAGAGATGGGCCAGCAGGGTTTTTTTAGCCCAAGGGATCAAATGCTCCGGAATATCATCGTAAACCGGACGGACAATTTCATCGAGGGTGGCGGCACCCAGTTTTGCCATGCAAGCTATGATCTTGCGCTCGCGCTTCAGACGGTGGGCGATGAGTTTCTCGATTTCCTGCTTTGGCTTATCCATCAGCACCCCGTGTCCGGGTGCCAGAAAGCGCAGGTCCCGCTGCAGCAGGATTTCGAGGGAATGGAGGTAATCGGCCATGTCGCCATCAGGCGGCAGAATAACCGGCGTCGTACCCTGCAGAATGTGGTCACCCGTGAACAATAGTTTTTCCTCTCTTAGCAGATAGCATATGTGATTGGAAACATGCCCTGGTGTCGCAATCAGCTCAATACTGAAGCCATCCAATTCAATCACCTCGCCATCCTGCCAGAGCCCCGAGGGAACAAAACTATGATCCTGCCCCATAGCATCTGGTGCCTTTAACCCAACTAACTCGGCACCGGTTGCCTCAGCCAGCGCCACAGCGCCGGGCGAATGGTCGCGGTGCGTGTGTGTTACCAGGATATAGCGCAGTGGCAAATCAGCAAATGCCTGCCTGAATGCCCCCAGTTGCGCCGGATCTGCAGGCCCTGGATCAATCAGGACTAACTCTTTTTCTCCGATTAGATAGCTATTGGTGCCGGGGCCGGTCATTGGGCCCGGGTTGCGACCAAGAATTTGCCGAACCGGTACACAGACACCCTGTATTTGCACCGGCATGCCGGGTTCCAATCGCTGACCCGAATAGTGATCTGTGGCTTGCGCCATGCCATTAAACTCCTGACGGAAAGATTTGCCTTAAATCCCGGCCCTGCACTAAATCCCTCCCCGACTGTTGGGGAAGCGGCGCTGGCCGATTGCATTGCTTTTGTAGACTAAGATCCTGAACGATTCATAATAACCCGCAGCCAACACTTCTGAAACTGCCCCCAGCCATTGCCGGGCGCTGGAGTTTCCTGACAATTCGGGACATAATTGACTGCTTAGAAAAACAGGGCACTCTTCGCCGTCAACCTCCCGCACAGCGATCGCCCAAGAGAAACCGCAGTAACCCCGAAACCCAATAGCCTTTGCGACATTAAGTCAGCGAATCTCCCAGCTATTGGATAATCAATTGCCAGGAAGCCCAACCATGCATCGCATTCAAACCTTTAACGCCATATCTGATAAAGGCCTTACTCGCTTTGCCCCTGATCTATATACAGTGAGTCCGGAAGCCTCTGAAGCCGATGCAATCCTGCTGCGCAGCCACAAGCTGGATGCCAGCGTCATCAACCCTAGCCTTAAGGCTGTTGCCCGCGCCGGGGCCGGAGTCAACAACGTGCCGGTAACTGACTGTACCAGTCAGGGTGTCGTGGTTTTTAATACGCCGGGCGCCAATGCCAATGCCGTCAAGGAGCTAGTGCTATGTGGCATGCTGTTAGCATCGCGAGGCATTGTGCCGGGCATCAGTTTCGCAGATTCGCAGTCCGGGATTAGCGACTACGCGGAATTGTCAAAACTGATGGAGCAGGAGAAAAAACGTTTCAAGGGCAATGAAATAGCCGGCAAGACCCTCGGCGTAGTCGGTCTTGGTGCTATCGGTTCCATGGTGGCGGAGATGGCTATTGGACTGGACATGAAGGTACAGGGCTATGATCCCGCTTTATCTGTGGAAGCCGCCTGGCGTCTCCCAAGCCAGGTAAAGCGCATCGAAAATTTGAGCAATCTGGTAGCCAGCTCCGACTTTATTAGCCTGCATTTGCCGGTGCTGGATTCAACGCGTCAATTGATAGACGCAAGTATGTTCGCTGCTTTGGGCCAAGGCACCTGTCTGCTGAATTTTGCCAGGGATGAGATCGTCGACTCTGCGGCTCTGATGAATGCCCTGAAGACGGAAAAACTGCGCATGTATGTCAGCGACTTTCCCCGCAGTGAATTCATGGGGCGGAGCGATGTCATCTCAATGCCCCATATCGGCGCCAGCACCGCTGAAGCGGAAGAGAATTGCGCCATTATGGCGGTGGATCAGCTCATGGATTTTCTCGAAAACGGTAACATTCGAAACTCCGTAAATTTCCCAGCACTCATCCTAGATCGCGCCGCCAATGCCGAGGCGGGTACCCGACTCGCGATATCCAACAAAAACGTGCCAAAGATGTTGGGCCAGATACTGTCGGTCTTGGCCGATCAGAACATCAACGTCATCGACATGCTGAACAAGAGTCGAGGCGAAATCGCCTACAACCTCATCGACCTCGAAAATCCGGCCTCTGATTCGGCGTTAGCGGCGATTGCCAATATCGAGGATGTCATCAAGGTTACCGTACTTTAAGAAATAACACTCCAGGAAAGACTACTATGAAACGCGTATACAATTTTGGCGCTGGACCAGCCATGCTGCCAACGGAAGTGATGAAAAAAGCCCAGGCGGAGTTCCTCGACTACCAGGGGCTTGGGGCCTCTGTGATGGAGATCAGTCATCGCTCCAAAGAATTTGAAGACATCATCAACCGCAGCGACGAGCTGCTCAAAGAATTAGCTGGCATCCCGGATAACTACAAGATTCTATATGTCCACGGCGGCGCTCAGATGCAGTTTTCTGCCGTGCCTCTTAACATCATCAATCGCAATCCAGCGCAAAAAGCCTCGTTTGTACTGACCGGCAACTGGGCTGTCAAAGCGAGCAAGGAAGCCGGCCGCTACGGCACATCAATCAACGTGGCCAGCAGTGAAGACAAGAATTTCAATTACATTCCGGAATTCGATTCCAGCATGCTGGATCTTGAAAGCTCCTATTTGCACATCGTCAGCAACAACACCCTGTTCGGCACGCGCTGGCATGACTTTCCCGATACAGGCGATGTACCGTTGGTTGCTGATATGACTTCTGAATTCCTCTCCAGAAAACTGGATATTAACCAATTTGGTGTGATCTTTGCCGGCTTGCAGAAAAATCTTGGCCCAGCCGGACTGGCGCTGGTAATAATCCGCGAAGACTTGCTGGAACACGCATTGCCGGTGACGCCAGGCTTGCTCAATTACAAGGTTTACGCGGAGCAACACTCCTTGGCCAATACCAACAATACTTTCGCGATCTATATGATGTCGCTGGTACTGGATTGGTTGAAAGGCCAGGGTGGCGTGGAGAAAATGGAGCATCAAAATGAAGCCAAAGCCAAATTGATCTACGACTTCATCGACAGCAGTGATTTCTATTACGGCACCGCGCAAGCCGACCACCGTTCAATCATGAATGTGACTTTCAACCTGACCAAGGAAGATCTGCTGGGCGACTTTCTTAAGCAAGCCGAGGTAGCGGATCTTTACGCATTGAAAGGTCACCGAGTAGTCGGAGGTGCCCGCGCTTCCATCTACAATGCGATGCCAATCGCTGGCTGCCAGGCACTGATAGGTTTTATGGCGGAGTTTGAAAGCAGTAATTCCTGACCTGCAAGTCAGCCACATCCCCTCTTGTTTCGGGTAAGGCTGAAACCCACCAGTTTCAGCCCTTCCCTGCTAAAATGCCCCGCATGACTGATGCGCGAAAGATCATTCACTGTGACTGTGACTGCTTCTATGCTTCGATTGAGATGCGAGACAACCCTAGTCTGGCTGACAAACCTATTGCGGTTGGGGGTTCACCCGAGCGCAGAGGCGTGATCGCGACCTGTAATTATGCAGCCCGTCAGTTCGGCGTGCATTCGGCAATGGCATCAGCCACAGCGCGCAAACGCTGTCCCAGCCTGATCATCATTCGCCCCGATATGGAGAAGTATCGGCTTGCATCGACGCAGATTCATGACATTTTCAAACGCTACACCGATCTGATCGAACCACTGTCCCTGGACGAGGCATACCTCGATGCCAGTTCCTGTATTCAACTCGATGGCAATGCGACTGCCATTGCATCAGCAATTCGCGATGCGGTCAGGGAAGAAGTCCAGATCACCATCTCCGCCGGCATTGCGCCCAATAAGTTCCTCGCCAAAATCGCCAGTGATTGGAACAAACCAGATGGCCAGTTTGTGCTGAATCCGGATGAAATCGAAGAGTTTCTCACCACGCTGCCGGTTAAAAAGCTACATGGCGTCGGCAGGGTGACGGCGGAAAAAATGGGCAGACTGGGCATCAAGACCTGCGGCGATCTCAGAAGCCTGCCAGAATCAGAGCTAGCCAAACACTTTGGCAGCTTTGGAGAACGCTTACAGCAACTCAGCTTCGGCATAGACAATCGCAAGGTGCAAACTGAGCGCATTCGCAAATCCGTGAGTGTCGAGAACACCTACCCTAAAGATCTGCCCACAGTGGCAGACTGCATTAACGAAATTCCCGCGCTGATGGAGCAGCTAGAGAAGCGTTTGGCTCGAATCGACGCGGATTACAGAATACACAAGCAGTTTATCAAGATAAAATTTAGTGACTTTATGCAGACCACCGTGGAGATGGTTTCCGAAGATGCTAGCGCAGACAATTACCGCAATCTCTGCGAGGATGGATTCGAACGCGGTAACAAACCAGTGCGCCTGCTGGGTGTAGGTGTGCGAGTATTGCCTGCTGCCCCAGATCAGGGTCATGGCGCAACGCCTGACCAGCTGGCGCTCACACTCGAATAAAATCGGAATTACAAAGTTTTATGACCCGCTACCGACCACCGGCCAAACCCAGCGCGAAGTACATTACTGCCGAGGGCGAGGCTATGTTAAAGGCCGAACTGCATCAACTGTGGAAAGTTGAGAGACCACAAGTTACTCAATCGGTGTCCGACGCCGCAGCGCTAGGAGATCGTTCAGAAAATGCAGAATATATTTACGGAAAGAAGCGCTTACGGGAGATTGACTGGCGCGTGCGCTACTTGAGCAAACGCCTGGAAGAGATGACAGTAGTCAGCTCAGTGCCAGATGACACAGATAAAGTCTATTTCGGTGCCTATGTCACACTGGAAGATGATAAGGGAGAAACATTTGGCTACCGGCTTGTGGGGCCAGACGAAATCGACCCCTACAAAGGTTACATCAGCATCGATTCCCCCATGGGCAAGACTCTTTTGGGCAAAACAATAGACAGCGAAATTTCAATCTCGACACCAACAGGCGAACAAACCTTTTGGGTTATCGCGATAGAGTATCGAGCTGAACCGGCATGAAGCACATCTCTTTGCTTGTAATTCCCGGCGCCCTTGGATCAGCCATTACCATCCCTCTGGAAATGTGCACTGCGGCCAACGACATTGCCCGAGCTCGCAAACAGGCAGAAAAGGCGTGTCGCCTAGAGCTTGTTGCTACAGAAGATTTGCACTGCACACTTACAGGAAATCTAAGCCTTGAGTGCCACAAGCTGCTGAGTGCAGTAGAGCGTACGGACCTGGTGTTCGTGCCTGCCGTGTGGCGCACACCAAGGCTGGCAGTGCAGCGCAATGCCTCACTGCTCAGCTGGCTCAAGGCCCAATCAGAGGCGGGAGCAACCTTGTGTGCTGTTACCAATGGAGTTTACCTGGTAGCCGCTGCTGGCTTGCTCGACAAGCAGCCAGCAACCACACACTGGCGCTATTTCGATGAATTCGAAAAAGACTTTCCTACAGTCAAACTGCAGCGTAAGCGTTTTATTACTTACGCTGATGGTGTGTATTGTTCTGGCAGTGTGAATGCAATTCGAGACATCACTATCCATCTTATTGAGAAGCTCTATGGTGCTGACATCGCCCTGGAAGTTACTCGCCAATTCATGCATGAGCTCAAGCGATCCTATGAATCGCAGCTGCTCGAGGAAAATCAACAGAGCTCACACCATGATGAGAGGGTAATTGAAATACAGGAATGGCTGCAGGAAAACTATGGCGCTAAGATCAGCATAAGCAAACTGGCCAAAAAATTTGGCATGAGTGTCCGAACACTGAATCGTCGTTTTCGAATAGCCACTAACACAACGCCACTTGATTATCTTCAGTCCGTACGCCTAGACCATGCAAAAGACCTGCTCAAACAAAGCAATTTAGCCGTTTCCGAAATCGCACACAAAGTAGGTTACCTGGACGGAAGTTACTTCAGCGGACTATTCGGCAAGCTCAACAAGGTTTCACCAAAAGAATATCGTCGACTGGTGAGAAACAAACAGTTTCGGGTAAATCAAACAGGGCAATCCAGCGACTGAGTTGCTCCGTGAACCCTGTGTAATAGTTAGTCCAAGTATTACTGTGGGTTTTGCTGCTTGAATTGATCAAGCTGTTCCGGACTAGCTTCCTGCTGATACTTGGCTTTCCACTCAGCATAAGGCATGCCATAAACTATTTCGCGGGCTGCATCATAATCAATACTGATACCCTTCTCCTTCGCCTCTGCCCGATACCATTTTGAAAGACAGTTGCGACAAAAGCTGGCGAGATTCATCAGATCGATGTTCTGCACCTCCCTGTGCGCGTCGAGATGAGCCAAGAGGCGACGAAATGTTGCCGCCTCAACCTCAAGCTGTTTTTGCTTATCCATATTTTAACACTTCCTAAATTGCAGGCTTCACAGCCCCATCTTATTGCTCAGAAGCACTCAACTCATCAAACTCGCCCAGTTTGGACGGTTTGTCTGCGCGGTGCTTTTTATCAACGGCTTTCAACTGCCGCTCGGCAGCGTTGAATGCATCTCTGATGGCGACATAGAGGTCTTCGTGAGCATGATTATCATGCTGCTCCTGATTGACACGCACCTCTTTAATGGGCGTGTGGATCTCCAGACCGACTGAATATACTTTTCCTTTATAATGATTGTTGTGAGGAGAATCCAATACCACTCTACCGGTGATAATTTGATCGCAATAGCGCTCCAGTTTGTGGATACGCTTCTGAACTGCTTCGGCAACTGCATTGGACTGTTCGATATTGTGGAAGACAATTTGGAATTCATTAGTCATGTAGATCTTTCTCCTTTAATTATTTCCTGGGTCGATTCTCTTCGAGCAAACAGCTAAGCCACCTTAAGCTTATTCGGTGGATTAATCATGGCTTAATGGCCGAAATATGGGCTTAACACAAATCAAGAAAACTGCAATGCACCGCTCCATCATTAATGGCTGAAGATCGGGCGCTGCGCCGCTATGGCGTAAACTGAGTTTGAGTCTGGGAATGGCCCGAATGCGAAGCGATTCGAGCGAAAAGGCGAGAGATAATCTCTTTGTATCAAAACCCCTCACACACTTAATGAGAGCGGTTAAAAGGATCTTATTGGCGGTGAATACCAGATAGCCTAACGCTGGCATCGTCCCTCCTAGTCATTCAATAAAACCAGACTACTCCTTTCTTTGGCATTTGTCTAAATCCTCGAAGTAGATTCCTTAAAGCACCAGTGCCAGGGCTCATAGGCGATTCCAGCCGCATTGCCTCGAGGGTAACTAAGCACGAAGCCATGCTGATTGGCGTGTTCCTGCAGCCAGGTGAATGCCGGCGTATTTTCAAACGCCTCTACCAGGGCGTCACACTCGAGGGTTCCAATATCGATGGCGCAGCCCGTGTGATGTTCGCTATATCCTGGCGCGGCATTAACCCGCAAGATCTCGTCGATAGACTGGCCTTGCAAAAGCTTCTTCAGGATTAACTGATGCTGATAGTCGAGATCTCGAAAGGCGGAGATTAGATGAATGGTAATGCCCGCTGCCGCTGCAGACTGTTTCATTTTAGACCAGGCGCGGAATGCTGCCTCGGTGAGCCTCTGTGGTCGTCCATAATAATCTGCCTCGGTACTCACCAGGTCCGGCGGTATCTCGCACAGCGGCAAGCCACAGCGTTCGGCATAATCTGTTGGCACTGACAGGTCTGTATGCAGTCGACCTACCTGCTCCATAAAAGAGTCCAATGTATTCAAGATATCTGGCAACCAGCCTGGAGATTATTAAAAGCCCCTCCATGCTATTGGGGCCACCCGCTTTGTGCAACCACTTGATGATTGTCTCATTTGCCTTATCTAATGACTATTTCACCCTAATGCTTGCCGCCAGATATCCGATCTAATCCTTAATAAATTAGAGTGGTTAATAACTCACAGCACAGAGGCAAAGTCATGGCCAATCTACCCGTTATTACAGGCTTCGGTGGCATCAACGCAGCAGGCCGCAGTTCCGGGCACAATGGCTTTCGTCGCCTTGTCTTTGACCAGCTATCCAGAGGCCTGCAGGCCAGCACCCTGCAGCAGTTGGCCACCTTGACGGGGCAGCTGCGACAGGACCAAGGCCTGTGGCGAGATGCTAATAATGCTGAAGTTAATGTCGAAGAATTCTTGGCAGCCAATGAAGAAACGCTGCTGGCGAATACCTTGATCCGCAAAATCAAAGACGCCGACTTCGACCCGAAGCAGATACCCTATCACCAGCGTGCTGTTTTTGGCGGCGCTGATTCTGCTGGCTTTGAATTCACCCTGCGCAAACGGGACTTGCCCTCTCCTCTGCCCGCTGACTGGCAGCTTGCAGACTTGCCTGCAGGCGACAGCAGCGTTCACGTCAGCACCAAGGCGCCGGTGCCGGTGATGCTGCATAGCGCAAGGCAGGCTGAAGTAACTACCGCCGCCCAATTGCCAGACGGTTTCGATCCTGCCTCCAGTTATGCCTCCCGTAATCATCCCAGAGCGCTGCAGATGACAGTTTTTGGCGCCTCTGACGCCATCAACTCACTCGGTATGGATTGGGAGCGAATCCGGGGTTTAGTGCCCGCAGACAAAATCAGCGTCTATGCCGGGAGCTGCCTGGGGCAGTTAGACTACAACGGCAGCAGCGGCATGCTGCAGGCACGTTTACTTGGCAAGAAGGTGAGCTCCAAGCAGCTGCCGCTGGGACTGAATGAAATGCCGGCCGACTTCCTCAATGCCTATCTACTTGGCAGCCTGGGGACAACCGGTCATAACAATGGTGCCTGCGCCACCTTCCTCTATAACCTGCGCCAGGGTATGCGGGACATCCAGTCGGGCTCTCATCGTATCGCCATCATAGGCACTAGCGAATCCAGTCTGGTGCCGGAAGTGTTTGATGCCTTTACAACCATGGGTGCGCTGGCGAGTGACGCTTCCCTGCTAAAGCTGGATGGACTGGATGATGCTGACACGCCGGATCATCGCCGGGCGTGTCGACCCTTTGGCGACAACTCCGGCTTCACTTTGGCGGAATCTGCGCAGTTTATTGTGCTATTTGATGATGAACTGGCGCTGGAAACAGGTGCCTCAATCTATGGTGCGGTCAACGATATTTTCGTCAACGCCGATGGCTTCAAAAAATCCATTACTGGCCCTGGGATGGGCAACTATCTCACCATGGCCAAGGCGCTTGCGGCCACCAAAAACGTAATTGGGGAAGATCGCTTGCGGCACCATACTTTCGTCCAGGCCCATGGCACCGGCACACCGCAAAATCGGGTTACGGAATCAGAGATTCTGAGCAGACTCGCCCAGACCTTTGGCATAGGGAGCTGGCCTGTTGCAGCGGTCAAATCCTATGTTGGTCATTCAGTTGCATCTGCGGCCGGCGACCAGTTGATAGCCAGTCTCGGCGCATGGGCCCATCACCTGCTACCCGGCATTAAAACTACGGAGCAACTAGCTGATGACGTCGCGGCGACTAATCTGGATTTTCTGCTTGCGCATAAAGAGTTCGACGCCGAGAGCATGGATGCTGCGTTAATCAATTCGAAGGGCTTCGGCGGCAACAATGCCAGCGCCTCCATCCTCAGCCCACATATCACGCAGGCCATGTTGAGTAAGCGTCACGGCAGCGCCGCGCTGCGACAATATCGGTCACGCAATGAAACCGTGCAAGAACAGCAGCAGGCTTACAACGACGCTTGCGGCCGCGGAGAGAACAATACTATCTATAAATTCGATCACGGCGTCTTGACCGACAAAGATCTGACACTCAGCACAGACCGCATCAAGATCAATAACGGCACCCCTGATATTAGCCTGTCGGTGCCGAATCCTTACCCAGACATGTGTGACTAATTCACATCACGTCGCATCACTTCACCTCTAAGGGATGCGCTTCGGCAATTTTCTCTTTCCATAGCGCCGGGCCCGTTCGATGCACCGAGACGCCGTTGACATCAACGGCTACGGTAACCGGCATTTCATCGACCACAAACTCGTGGATCGCTTCCATGCCGAGATCTTCAAATGCCACTACCCGCGCCTCTCTGATGGCTTTTGACACCAAATAGGCTGCACCGCCCACCGCCATCAGATAGACCGCTCCATGTTGCTTGATAGCATCAATGGCGAGCTGTCCTCGCTCGGCTTTGCCAATCATGCCAATCAGGCCAGTCTTTTCCAGCAATGGCCCCGTGAATTTGTCCATACGGGTCGCCGTGGTCGGCCCAGCAGGCCCGATGACTTCCTCACGAACCGGATCCACAGGACCTACGTAATAGATAAACTTGTTGTCAAAGTTAACACCTGGCGGCAGCGGCTCACCCTTGTCCAACATGCCCAGCAAGCGTTTGTGGGCGGCGTCGCGCCCAGTTAGCATGCTGCCAGATAGCAGCAGCGTCTCACCCGGCTGCCAGTTCGCGATTTCTTCCCTGGTGACAGTATCCAGATTGACCTTACGCGCGCGCGGCCCAACGTCCCATGTGATCTCGGGCCACTCTTCGAGTTTCGGCGGTTGCAGACTGGCGCCACCAGATCCATCCAGGGTGAAGTGGGCGTGCCTGGTGGCGGCACAGTTGGGAATCATAGCCACGGGCAAGGAGGCGGCATGGGTGGGATAGTCCAGGATTTTCACATCCAGGACAGTGGTCAGGCCACCCAGACCCTGGGCGCCGATTCCCAGCGCATTTGCTCTATCCATGATCTCCAGGCGCAACTCTTCAACCCGGTTGGATGGGCCGCGTTTCCTGAGATCGTGAATATCGATGGGTTCCATCAAGGATTCTTTGGCCAGTACTGCAGCTTTCTCCGCGGTACCACCAATCCCGATGCCCAACATGCCTGGCGGACACCAGCCAGCCCCCATAGTGGGAAGGGTTGCCTCAACCCAGTCGGCGATACTGTCGCTGGGATTTAACATCACCATTTTGGCCTTGTTCTCGGAACCACCACCCTTGGCGGCCAGCTTCACTTCGAGCTTGTTTCCAGGCACGATCTCGGTGTGAATCACCGCGGGCGTATTGTCGCCGGTGTTCTTACGTGCACCAGCAGGGTCGGCAAGAATCGAGGCGCGCAGCACATTATCCGGCAGCAAGTAGGCTCTGCGGACGCCTTCATTGACCATTTCATCAAGAGACAACCCCCCTTCCCACTGCACCTGCATGCCAACTTTCAAGAAAACCGTGACGATACCCGTGTCCTGACAGATCGGCCGTTTGCCTTCGGCACAAAGGCGCGAATTAATCAGAATCTGCGCCATGGCGTCTTTTGCTGCTGGCGACTCTTCTCTCTCGTAGGCCTCATTCACTGCCTTGACAAAATCAATGGGGTGGTAATAGGAAATATATTGCAGCGCGTCTGCGACGCTCTGGATCACGTCTTCATTACGGATCAAAGTCATGTCTTCACCTGTTGCGGAGGGTAATTCAGGGTTTTCTCAGTTTAACATTTTCATGGCTATTTCTTCATGACCACTTCTACATGACCAATTCGACGGCGCTTCAGTCGACGAGAAAATCCTTGGCCGCGTTAATTTTCTTCGCCAGGTAGTCTGAGCCACCGCGATCGGGGTGCAGACGCTGCATCATGCTGCGATGTGCTTTAACAATATCTTCATCGCTGGCATCAGCAGGCAACCCCAGTATTTCCAGGGCCAGATCACGGGTCATAACTGACTCAGCCTCACCTGCCGATGACGAAGCTTGTCCGGCGTGCTGTTGCCGCCAGCCCTCGTGCTGACGATCCAGGTAAGCCTCCAGAACCTGCAGTGAATCCATATCGCCCTGACATTCTCCAAGCACATCAAGCAGACTGTGCAGGGACAATTCACTGAGCTGCTTGCCGCTATTACCGCCGCAAAGAACTCTGCCATCCATGACTCCGGTATCGTGATTCAACACCATTTCCAGATACTGGGTGCGAATAGTAGAGGCCTGGTTCTCACCGCGCGGCTTAGCTGAAGCCCGCTTGCTCATCAGCATCTGCCAAAATGGCAGCAGGCGCATCAGCGTGGGTAAAAAGCGAAGTACAAACGCGCCAAAGGCGCCAAGTGGCGCAAATATAAAATGGATAGGTAATCGACCTAGCGCAATTAGCACCGCCACAATCAGCAGAGCTGACATGATCAGGAACAGAATCTGGTTTTGACGGGCATTGAGTTTAAACTTCTGACTAATAGACTTTGCAAAGTAATACGCCATGATGGGCAGAAGTATGAGAGCCAGCAACCGGAAAATCATTGAGTGGGAATTCCTTGGTTCCTAAGACTTAAGCTGCTGTATCAACAGCTTGACGTTTTGGCCTGAACGATCGCTGTAGTCGCTTAGCGCTTTCAATCCACCGGCGGCGTATATTGCCACCGCCTTCAACAGTTCACCGAGCTGCGCAGCACTGGCAGCATCAAACTGCGAATAGGCGCCACCTGAAAGCCGACACAATTCCATGAAGGCCGCTCTGGTTGAGGGATCTCCCCGCTCTTGAAACATGAATAGGGGAACGTTCAACAGCCCGAGTTTACCCGCCGTCTGCGCTACTAGATCAATATTCTCTTCCATGGCATCCCCAATGAAAACCAGCCCTTTAATCTTACGCCTCTCGTTTTCCTTGAGCGCGTGGCGCAGAACTTTACCTAATTGCGTCGCACCAGCCTGACACTGGATACCGGTCATTAACTTTAGTAGTTCCTCGCCGCTGCTATGCCAATTACTGCTGAAGAATTCACCCAGGCCACGGAAATAGCAGAGCTGCAAACTCAAGCCGCCAAGACTACCGGCCGTCCTGAACATGTCCGCCTGGAGTTCGGTAGCAATATCCCAGGTTGGCTGCCTGCTCGCAGTGGCATCCAGGGCAAACACCAGCCGGGCATCACCGGATTGCGCCGGCATCTTTGCAACCTGGTCAAGAAAGGCGGCCACCTCACTCTTGCTGGAGGTGGCAAGGCTTGATTCCTTATCACTAACTTTTTTACCGCGCTGGGCGGGAGATTTCGATTTGGCTTTGAACAGGTCTTTCATGGGATTTCTACTGCCTGAAAGGCATGGCTACAGCGCTTTCATTGAAGCATAGGAGTTGGGAAATTGGGAGGGCTGCTGGTGTTGCGAGTGGTACTGGCGGGCCGGAGGGTCGGTTCGACAAGGTCTAGCTAGAGATGCTCTTGGGCCTTTAGTCTGGCTAGCAAACAGGAAAGTTGCTCGTAAGCTAGTTGAGTTGGTGCGGACGGGGAGACTTGAACTCCCACACCTTTCGATACTAGAACCTAAATCTAGCGCGTCTACCAATTCCGCCACGTCCGCGTGAGGGAAGACCGACTGGTGAAAACCGGTTTTCGAGGCCGCGTATTATACCCATCCCTTCTGTTTTGCCAAGCGCCCGCTGCTGGCTTTTGTTGCTATGGCTTCGACGCTATACTCCCGTTACAAAAAGCAACTAGTTCTATTAACGGGAAGCAAACATGGCAGATCTAGAAGTCCAATATCAGGATGGCATTGCCACCCTGGTGATGAATAGACCGGAAGCGCGCAACGCGCTCAGCATGGACATGCGTGCCGCGCTGGCAGACGTGCTGCACGACATCGAGCGAGATGAATCGGTACGCTGCGTCGTTCTTAAAGGCGCCGGGGAACATTTCATGGCTGGCGGCGACGTCAAGGGCATGGGCGAATCCATCAAGAAATCACCCGCGGAAATTCGCAAGGAATTTATTCTGCGGATTCACGACCTTCACCCGATCATGTTCGCTATGCGGCGTATGCCCAAGCCTATTATCGCCAGCTGCCAGGGCGCAGCCGCGGGCGCGGGTGTCAGCATGGCACTTGCCTGTGACCTGGTCATTGCATCAGAAGATGCTTTCTTCACTCTGGCTTATTGCCGCATTGGCACCAGCCCCGACGGATCGTCCAGTTTTCACTTGCCGCGTGCAGTGGGAATTAAGAAAGCGATGGAAATCGCGCTATTGGGAGACCGTTTCGATGCCCAGACCGCCAAGGATATCGGCATGATCAATTTTGTCGTCCCTACCGCTGAGTTGGAAGTCGAAACCAATGCGCTGGCGCAACGGCTAGCAGCTGGTCCCACCCATGTCTATGGCAATACCAAGGCGCTGTTCTACCGATCCCTGGAGAGTGAGTTTGAGGCACAATTGCAAGCGGAAGCGGAGTACTTTTCTGATTGTGCATCCAGGCCGGATTTTAAAGAAGGCGTGAGCGCTTTTATCGAAAAACGTGAGGCAAAGTTTACTGGAAAATAGCAGTCACTCTATAGGCATCAAGGGCCACCACCCGGTCCCGTCAGAGAACGCTGCAATGCTTCAATATTCTCCTGCAGGCGGAACAATGTCTCGTTGATCTGGAGTCGATGTGCATTTACCGACTCCATAGACTGCTCAAGGTATTCGAGTCGGCCCACCAGTCCCAGCACCGTGCTGTCACCACTGTTCAGCGCCTGGCGGATGGATTCCAGGTCGCTGCGCATGGTCCCGAGCTCGGAGACAGAGCCATTCAGGCCATTCACCAAATCCATAACGCGAGACATGTCATCAATCAGTGCGTTGACCCGCGTATCCGAGGCCATCAGCGCCTCATTCGTGCTGGCGAGTTGCTGACTATTATTCGCAGTTGCCTCGTCCTGACCCTCGTTGGCCAGTTTTAAGCGCGCGATCTCGCCCTGAAACTCTTCAAAGGTGCGGTTGTTCGCGCGCCAGTTGGCCCATAGAAGATCATACTGTTCAATGGTCTTCTCGATGTTTTCCATCAAGTTACTGTCTGACTCGGCTGCAGATTCATCTACCAGCGCCAGTCGCAATTCGAGATCTCCGATACGCAGATCTGCCTGGCGCATATTAGTCTGGTAAAGCCCGTAAAAATAATAGGCGCCGTAGGCCCCACCGCCCGCCGCGAGGGTAAGCAAGAGCAGCATGATCCGTACCGGCCAGGTACTGACCTTAACCTTCTCAGTGTAATAGCTGGGCCGCACAATCTCTTCTTTCTGCGAGCGACGAGTGCTTAGGTGTGAGTCAACGTCGTCCCGATCCGGAATCATGGGCGGAATGTCATGCAAGTCATCTGATTTATCCATAGCTTCCTATTATCCTCAAAATCGCGATTTGGTGCTATCCCCGCGACAGTGCACCGGCACTGGCGGGGTGATACCATATCGGCTGCATACCTTTTTTTGCGCAGATGCTGCTTCGGCAGATGCCACGGGTATAACAATAATCAGCCTCGGAGGGTTTGCTGTGGAATTAGACGTCCTGATCGCCTATTTGTTTCGTTGGATACATTTCTTTGCCGGCATCGCATGGATTGGCCTGCTTTACTATTTTAACTTCGTTCAAACCGAGTATTTCAAAGAGGCTGACCCCGCCGCCAAGGCTTCTGCTATCAGCAAACTGGTGCCCAGGGCGCTGGGCTGGTTCAGGTATGGCGCCCTGTTTACCTTTCTTTCCGGGCTGGCGCTGGCTGGTTTTCTCGGCGCGGCCACAAACTTCTACATTAGCATCGGCATGCTGCTCGGCACCCTGATGTTTTTGAACGTCTGGCTCATCATCTGGCCCAACCAGAAAACAGTGATCGCCTCCAACGAGCAGGTGCTGGCAGGCGGCGACCCTATTCCTGAAGCCGCAGCTGCGCTGGGCAAAGCGGGTCTTGCCTCTCGCACCAATACCCTATTTTCGCTACCCATGCTGTTCTTTATGGGGGCTTCTGCCCATCTGGGCGGCTACGGTCGGGTTCCCCTTTCCGCTGAGGGTGGTGCCAGCACCGCCGCAATGGCGCTGTGTGTCATCATCATTCTAGCCCTTCAGGCCAACGCCATTAAGGGCAAGATGGGACCCATGGCCAGCGTCGTCGGTGTCATCCACCTGGGACTTGCTCTGGCCGTGGCGCTGCTGCTGATCATCCAGTACCTTTAGCGCCACAGCAGAGCAGCGTACAGCGCCAGAGCGCCGCGCATAGCACTGGCAGGCAAATGCCTGCCCTGTGCGTGAAATCCAATTCTGCTAGGATAAGCCCCGCTTTCAAGTGCCTCTAAGCAATAGCTTAGAGATATGATCACCCTACAAAAACTGTGGATTTGTGAGGGACTTCGCTGTCTACGCTGGTCTAAATGCGGTCTTGATAGCGTAGAAATAAGTATTACAGTCTCAGTCTTTTAGAAGAGGAAATTATGAAACTTGAGTTACCCGATCTGCCATTTGGCAAAGATGCGCTTGAACCACATATGTCAGCCAATACCTTGGATTTCCACCATGGCAAGCACCACAATGCATACGTCGTGAAGGGCAATGAGCTGCTGGAAGATGCAGGCCTTAGTGCTGACAACCTGGAAGCACTGGTTATTGAGGCGGCTAAAGTAGGCGGCGGTCTTTTCAACAACGTTGGGCAGCACTACAACCACAGTTTCTTCTGGAACAGCATCAGCGCCAATGGTGGCGGTGAGCCAACCGGCGCTATTGCAGATGCAATCAATGCCAGCTTCGGTAGCTTTGAGAATTTCAAAAAAAGGTTCGTGGCTGGCGGTGTTGGCCAGTTTGGTAGCGGCTGGGTCTGGCTGGTTGCTGACGGTGATACCCTGAAAATCACCAAGTCAGCCAACGCAGAAACTCCCCTCACAGACGGACTTAAGCCACTGTTGGTGTGTGATGTGTGGGAGCACGCCTATTATCTTGATTTCCAAAATCGCCGCCCAGACTTCCTGACATCGTTTATTGATAATCTGGCTAACTGGGATTTCGCCAATCATAACCTCGGCTAAGACCGCAACCGGTTAAATTAGTAGACCGGTTAACTGCAAACAAAAGCAGCCTGATTCTTCGCAGGCTGCTTTTCATGCCCAACACTCCTGTAAATTAATCAGCCGTCTCTCTGCCCGATGTGGCTAACGCCCCAGCAATTGCCTGGCCTGTTCCAGCTGTGGTGTCACGCCGTAGACCTTGACCATCTCCATCAGTTGCGCCATAGCAAACTCTGACTGCTGGGACATTAAAATTTCCAGGATGTGCAGGTTAGCCTGATAATGCTGAGGCATACTAGGTGGCACCCGCGCCAACACTTGCAAGGCAGCTTCCAGCCTGCCGGCGCGTTGATGCAACATACCCGCACTCAGCAGGGTATCCGGCAAATCTGGATTCAGCGATAGCGCTCTTTCCAACAGCACTTGCGCCGCATTCAGCTCCCCCCTTTCCACTAGCGCACGCCCAGTCCTGCTTCATAACGCCGTGTTGTCCGGGTTTATCCCAGGCCTTCATTCAACACAGCCAGTGCTTGCTCCGATTTATCGGTGAAGTCATAGATCCCGGCAAGATTAATGTATGGCAGGGCCTGGCTTGGCTGCACCGCGATGGATCGGCGGTAGGAACTGATAGCCCGCTCATAATCGCCAGCGACCGCATGCGCGTTAGCCAGATTGTCAATTGGCATTGCCGCCTGGGTAGGAAATTCTTCCACAATCGTTGACCAGAAATCCAAATCATTCCGCCAGACCTGCTTATAGCGTGCTGATTGCAACGACAATAGGCTGCAGCAGACAAGCAGAGCCAGCACAGGCAGCGGATTTCTTGGCACGCCTTGCTGCCAGCACGCCCAGAGATAGCCTGCCATTCCGTAAAAACCCACCAGAGGAATGTAGCTGTATCGATCTGCAAATGCATGCTCGCCAATTGGCACGAGGCCACTGACTGGCGCCAGGCTAAGCAAAAAAAAGAGTAAGACCAGGCTGACAGCCTGCGCGATTCGGGAATTGGCAAGCCGAAACAATGACCAGGCCAATAAGCTTCCAAACAGCAGAAGTGTGAGCACACCAAGCCCATTAATGCCGGCGATAGCTGCTGGATAAAAGGGCGACAAGCCAATTGGTAGCACAAAACTGATTGCATAGTGCTCAATACCCGCTACGAAAAAGGTCAATCGCCCCACAAATCCTACTGGCGCGTACTCCGAAGCAGATTGGGTTGCCAGGGTCACGGCCATGGCGATTAGCATAATCAGGATGAACGGTAGCTTTTCAATAAATAGAACTTTGATCGCTCCTGCAACGCCCTGCTCAGTCACCTGCTGTCGTCGCAGGCAGACATCGAAAAGCATCAGGGAAAGCGGCAGGCTCACCGCCATTGATTTCGACATGAGCGCCAAAACGAAAAACAGAAAACTCCAGCCGTATGTTTTCAGGTAGGTAGAACGACTGGCAGTCAAATAAATGTGCTAACAGTATAATGGCTCGTTTTGCCCTAACCAGGAATGAGTCTGCAAAAATAAAAAGCCGCTGTTCCCGCCAGAGTATTCTGGACTGAAACAGCGGCTTCTAAACCACTTGGCATCTGCACTTGGCTTCAGCACTTGGCTACTACAGGGAGGGCTGCTGCCCTCCCAGAACTGGGCTGCTCTTACATCATGCCGCCCATACCGCCCATGCCACCCATATCAGGCATGGCAGGTGCTGATCCCTTTTCCTCCGGCAATTCAGTAACCATCGCCTCAGTGGTAATCATGAGTCCAGCAACCGAGCCAGCCGCCTGCAGCGCTGTACGGGTAACTTTCGCCGGATCAAGAATTCCCATTTCCAGCATATCGCCATACTCGCCAGTAGCCGCGTTGAAACCGAAGTTGCCTTCGCCAGCCTTGACCTTGTCCAGAACGACTGAACCTTCTTCGCCGGCGTTTTCCACGATCTGACGCAGAGGCGCAGTGACTGCCTTCAGCAACAGGGTAATTCCCACGTTCTGGTCTTCGTTGTCGCCCTTCAGTTCCGTAACAGCCTGCAGTGCGCGCACCAGGGCAACACCGCCGCCAGGTACCACGCCTTCTTCGACAGCAGCGCGAGTAGAGTGCAGTGCGTCTTCGACGCGCGCCTTCTTCTCTTTCATCTCCATTTCAGTGCTCGCTCCTACCTTGATCACGGCTACGCCGCCGGCGAGTTTTGCAACACGCTCCTGCAGCTTTTCACGATCATAGTCAGACGAGGTTTCCTCGATCTGGGCACGAATCTGTCCGACGCGAGCCTCAATGTTGGCTGCATCGCCAGCACCATCGATGATTGTGGTGTTCTCCTTGCTAATCTGAACGCGCTTAGCACTACCCAGATCATCAGCCGTAGCACCTTCCAGGCTCAGGCCAACTTCTTCAGAGATAACGGTTCCGCCAGTTAGGACCGCGATGTCTTCCAACATGGCCTTGCGACGGTCACCAAAACCAGGTGCCTTCACAGCTGCAACCTTAACGATGCCGCGCATGTTGTTCACAACCAGAGTAGCCAGCGCTTCGCCTTCAACATCTTCAGCAATAACCAGCAGAGGACGGCCTGCTTTGGCAACGCTTTCCAGCAGCGGCAACAGGTCGCGAATGTTTGAGATCTTCTTGTCGAAAAGAAGGATTAGCGGGTTTTCCAGGTCAGCCATCATGTTGTCCTGGTTGTTGATGAAGTAAGCAGACAGATAACCGCGATCAAACTGCATACCTTCCACAACATCCAGTTCGTTCTCAAGACCGGAGCCATCCTCTACAGTGATGACGCCTTCCTTGCCAACCTTGTCCATGGCGTCGGCAATAATCTGACCGACTTCATCATCTGAGTTAGCGGAGATAGTACCAACCTGCGCAATAGACTTGGAGTCCTTGCACGGTGTAGACAGGCTGCCTACTTCTGCAACCATGGCGGATACCGCCTTGTCGATGCCACGCTTCAGATCCATTGGGTTCATACCCGCAGCCACTGACTTGAGGCCTTCATTCAGGATGGATTGTGCCAACACAGTCGCTGTAGTGGTGCCATCACCAGCTACATCGGAAGTCTGGGAAGCGACTTCTTTAACCATCTGCGCACCCATGTTTTCGAACTTGTCTTCCAGTTCAATTTCCTTCGCGACGGACACACCGTCTTTAGTCACAGTGGGTGCACCGAAGGATTTGTCCAGAACTACGTTGCGGCCTTTGGGGCCGAGAGTCACTTTTACAGCATCGGCGAGCACGTTCACTCCGCCCAGAAGTTTTTGGCGTGCTGAATCGCCGAATTTCACATCTTTAGCCATTGTTAAAAATTCCTATCTTTTCGAGTTAACTGATGAGGATCGGTAATCAACAGATCGATTTAGGATTCGATCACACCGAAAATTTCGCTTTCATTGAGAATCAGAAGTTCTTCATCATCAATTTTCACGGTGTTGCTGGAATACTTACCAAAAACAACAGTGTCACCAACGTTTACATCAACAGGCTGGGTGTCTCCGTTCTCTAGACGCTTACCTGGTCCAACTGAAAGCACTTCGCCCTGAGCCGGTTTTTCGGTAGCAGAGCCGGGCAGTACAATGCCGCCTGCAGTTGTAGTTTCTTCTTCCGTGCGTCGCACTACGACACGATCTTGTAAGGGGCGGATTTTCATTCTCAATCACTCCTGAATCTAAAACAGAATTGAATGTTGGAAGCCATACCGGCCGCTACCGGTACAGATTCTGCCACTCTCCAATTGCTTGCCCGAAACGGCCAGATGACTCGTCACAGGCGGGTTAATTGCTGACACGATTAATGGGGATAATTAATTGAAATTCAACACCTGATCAGACGCTAAGCGGCATTTTTTTCAGGGGATTTGTGGTGCTTACTATAACATTATGAATTTATTAATTATTTTTCCATCGAAGGGTCATCGCCAGAATCACCTTTTTTACCGTCTGACAGCCATTCTGAGTCGGTTCGACTGTACTCACCCTCATAGATATTGCCATCCGCGTCCCGGCGATACTCTCTATGGGACCAAAATTGGCCACCTCCCTGCCCTGAACCCATGGCTCTTAACATGCCTGTGGAGACAATGCGACTAGCCAGGGGACGCCGAACCGGGCCAGTCAGGAAAAGAAATCCTAGGGTGTCGGTAATGAATCCCGGCGTCAGCAGCATCGCTCCTGCCGCTGCCAGCATGAAGCCTTCCACGATCTCCTGCGCCGGCAGCTGGCCCTCCTGCAGGCGCTGGTTGGCGCGCAGCAACGTTGAGAGTCCCTGCTGCTTCAGGATCTGTACGCCTATGACTGCGGTAAGCACCACCAGTGTCAGAGTCTGCCAACCGCCAATAACTTCGGCAACTTCAAACAGCACCAGCATTTCTACCAGCGGAATAACGATGAAAACGATGAGTGCGATCGGCACTTTTTACTCCTGAGTCCTGCTCCTGAGTCCCCTGCGACTCCAGTGATGCCTGTTCAAGCCACTGCACAGACTCTATCATGATGGCGAGCCGAAGTGGGTGTGTCGATTAGAGAATGCCGGGACTTGAGGTGAGCAATAAAGAGAAAATCTGGCAGGTTGTGAATCAAATTCCAGCAGGCAGGGTGGCAACCTATGGCCAGGTCGCCCGCATGGCTGAACTGCCGGGCCACGCCCGTTATGTGGGCTATACCATGAAGATGTTACCGACCGGTACCAAGCTACCCTGGCACCGTGTCGTCAATTCACGTGGCAAGCTTTCATTTCCTGTCGACAGCAGTCAGTACCAGAGCCAGAAGCACAAGCTGGAGGCGGAAGGTGTGGTGTTCATCAAGGGGCGCTTTTCCCTGCGTAAATATCAGTGGGACGTTGAATAGTCAGACGATGTTTTAACCTGGATTAAGGCTCTCACCTCATGCATTCACTGCCTCCTGCGGCCGCAGATTAAGGTAAGCGCCATCTCGCCGCTGCCTATGCGCCTTATTGATCTCTGGAAGCACCACCCAGGGAAACATCAGCAAGCCCGGAACGAATCATGTACCAGAACAGCAATACCCCTGGAAATGCTGACGCAGTGGTCAATAGGTAGAAATTCACGTAACCCATCGCCTCTATCAGCCCACCAGCGGTGGTGCCGGTCAGGAATCTGCCGGCGATGCTGGCCAGTGCTGACAGCAAGGCATACTGGGTCGCGGTGAAACGGAGATTACAGAGCGCCGACAGATACGCGACCACAGTGACGCCACCGATGCCGCTGGCAAAATTTTCAAAGCCTATCGCCGCCGCCATACCAAGATTGGTGTGCCCCACAAGGGCCAGGGCAGCGAAACTAAAATTGGAAACTGCCATGAGAACGAGGCTCAGCAGGACCGAGTGCTTCAAACCCATGCGGGCAAACATAATCCCACCTACGAATATCCCCAACAGAAAGGCAATAAAACCAAAGCCCACATCATAAAATGCGATCTCTTCATTGGTGAAACCCAAATCGTCGAACAGTAGTCGCAAAGTGAGATTAGCTAGAGTGTCTCCGATCTTGTGGATGAGAACGAAAAACAGCACCAACCATGCTCCCTGTCGTTTGACGAATTCACTCAGCGGGCTGAAATATTCTGCCAGTGCCTGAGTGACGCCTTTAACCTCTGCTGGCTCTATATGTCGAGCAGGCTCGCCCATGAAAACACCTACCATAATAGCGGGCAAGGTGAACACCGCGCAGACTATATAGGCGGCAGGCCAACCGAAATTACTGGCGACAATCAGGGCGAGCGCACCCGTTGAGGCGGCACCGATACGCCAGCCGTACTGCGACATGCCAGAGCCTGTACCTAACTGATGGGGCTCCAGCAATTCGATGCGATAGGCATCGATAATGATATCCAGTGTTGCGCCCGCTACGCCCAGGCTTATTGCCGCGACGGCAACCGTGAATAGAGCCTGGGTTGGGTCCACTATCCCAAGAAATACCACCGCGAGAATCACACAAAGACTGACGAACCAGAGCCAGGAGCGTCGCTGTCCGAATTTACCGATGAACGGCAAGCGGAAATTGTCTATCACCGGTGCCCAGAGGAATTTGAAGTTATAGGCAAGGAAAGTCAGGGCGAACGCAGTAACTGAACTCTTGGAAATACCATCCTGCGCCAATCGCGTTGTTAACGTCGCCCCAATAAGGGCATAGGGAAACCCAGAGGACATTCCCAGGAAAAATGCAGCGAGCGGCGCCGCCTCAAAATACGGACGCACACTGGGCGGCAGACTATTGAGCCAGTGATCTATCGCTTTGTTTTCCGTTGTGGACATGCACCTTCCTGAACGATTCAGTTGCTATTTCGCAACCCAACGCCTGCCATATCGGCTGGCTAATCTCTAAAATTATTAAACTGTAAAGGTATGTCCAAGTTCGATTCCCTCAGTAAGGCGATTACTTCTTGGAGATCGTCTCGCTTTTTGCCTGTAACTCGCAGCTTCTCTCCCTGAATCGCTGTTTGCACTTTGATTTTGGTTTGCTTGACCATTTTTACGATTTTGCGGGCAACCTCAGATTCAATTCCCCGCTGAATCTTGACCAGCATCGACACCTTTTGACCACTCGCCTCGATGTCACTTTCTTGCAACGCTTTGATGTCTACACCTCTTTTGGTCAGTTTACCTTTAAGAATATCCAGCATCTGTTTGACCTGAAAATCCACTTCAGCACTGACCAGAACATCCGAAGCGTCAGTGACCTGAAAGTTGGCGTCCACGCCTTTGAAATCAAAGCGTGTGCCGACTTCCCGATTTGACTGATCTACCGCATTGTTAACTTCGTGCATGTCGACTTCAGACACAATATCGAACGAGGGCATTGTCTTAATTCCTTTCGCATCCTGTGGTGGGCCGAGCCAGCGATAAGCAGGGAAAGCCTAAGTCTTAACCGCTGTCAATTCATCAAGTACTGTCGGAATCCGAGTTATTGGCAGTCTATCATCAGGGCATCGTTAACTTAACTTATTCATTGGAATCCGTGAGCAAGAGCGAGGATTCCGGCTGGAGTACAGCCGATTTATTGCTATGATGCGGTGTGCAAAGAATGAGCGCCCTTGTTTGACAGTATGAATATTCAGAAAGTTTTCAGCGATATCATTAAATCAATGTCGTCAGCCTTGATTACTGTCGATGCTGAACTGTGCGTCAAACACATCAACACCTATGCGCTACAAATAAGCGTCCTCGACAATTGCAATGCCATGACCGATGAGGTTGTTCGAAAAGCATTCGACCCCTACTTCACTACGCGACCCACTTCCGGTGGCACCGGCCTGGGTCTCTCCCCCGCGTACCGAATCATCAAAACCTTACTGGGCGGTGAAATCGAGATTTCCAGCGCACCCAAGCTTGGCGCGCAATTCATCATTACACTGCATGCCTGCGGAAAACCACAAGAGCAAACAAGTTGATCGCGTTCAGACAGATTTTGCTGATTTGCACGCTTGCCCTCTTGGCCATTTGTGCCGCGCTTTTTTCACTGCTCAGCGGCAGTGTGGAATTGACGCTCGCGGATCTATTTAGACTGCCGACCGCTACACAAAGCGAATTAGCGACTCAGATAATTTTCGATATTCGCTTACCACGAACTGCATCCGCCTTTGTCGTCGGCGGCCTTCTGTCTTTGGCTGGCGTGATCATGCAAGTCTTGCTGCGCAATCCCCTGGCCGACCCCTATATTCTTGGCGTATCTGGCGGAGCAGCTGTTGGCGCTCTCAGCGCAATTCTTCTGGGCGCCAGCAGTTTCTGGCTAAGCCAGGGGGCATTTTTTGGCGCATTGTTCTCCATACTGCTGGTATTTTTCATCGCCAACGGCCTGGGGCGTTGGTCTGTAATTCGCCTGTTGCTGACTGGGGTTGTGGTATCCGCAGGCTGGGGCGCGGTAATAAATTTATTGTTGACGACCAGCACCGAAAACACAGTACAGAGTATGTTGTTCTGGCTGATGGGCGATCTGAGCCAAAGTCGCGTGAGTCCGATACATTGGGCTTTGCTGCTGGCAGGACTGGCCGGCGGACTCTTTCTGAGCCGTGCCCTGAACGTCCTTATACAGGGTGATCAACAGGCTCTCGCACTGGGAGTCAATGTCTCTGCTTTACGCTTCATTCTGTACTTCGCTGCTTCGGTGCTCACTGCCAGCGCGGTAAAAATTGCCGGCTCTGTTGGTTTTGTAGGCCTGGTCATTCCGCATATGCTTAGGATGCTGGGGGCCAGAGACCATCGCCTGCTGATACCAAGTGCCATGCTATTGGGAGGAAGTTTCCTAATTGTGGCCGATAGCCTGGCCCGAACCCTGATAGCACCACAGCAACTGCCGGTTGGCGTAGTCACTGCTTTGATTGGTGTGCCTACATTCATTGTCATCCTCAGAAAATCCATTAGTCGAGAAGCATGACAGCATCAAAGGCCAAGGCTCTTATGCAAATCACCGAACTCGATGTGAGCATTGGTGAGCGCAAGTTGATTTCAGAGTTGAACCTGACGATTAGGGGTGGCGAGAGCTGGGGTCTATTAGGGAAGAACGGCGCTGGCAAAACAACCCTGCTGCATACCCTGGCGCGACTGCGACCCTGGCAAGGCGGCGGGATCGATTTGCAAGGTAAGCCCATCAATCAACTCGATCGCAGGGAAGTCGCATTGCGTATAGGGCTTCTATTTCAGGAGGGGCTGTCACTGGTTACCAGCACAGTGCTGGAGTCAGCCATGCTGGGTCGCTATCCGCACCAACATTCATGGCTATGGGATGATCAAGCGGATGTTGGGATTGTTAAGGCGGCTCTGGCGGAATTCAAGCTCCTGGATCTGGCTGAACGCAGGATCGACACGCTTTCCGGCGGCGAACTGCAGCGCCTGGCCCTGGCGCGACTGGTCGCCCAGTCACCGGTTCTGTTTTTACTAGACGAGCCCAGCAATCATCTCGATATTGCCCATCAGCTCACAGGGTTGCTTGCCCTGCGTTCGCGAGTAATGCAGGATCAAGCCACAATGTTGATGACCACTCACGACATTAATCTGGCCAGCCGCATCTGTGATCACGTGCTCTTATTAAAAGAAGATGGTGCTTACGAGGCGGGCGCGGCAGCTCAAGTGCTTACGGAGAACAATCTGTCCAGCGCCTATGACTGCGAAATCAGGCGCATCGACAGTGACGCTGGCGTATTTTTCACACCAGTGACAAGCAATCCCACGTCAGAACGCATGCCCTAGAGCGCAAGCCTGCGGATATCGCCAAGCAACTTGGCCAGGTAATCCGCAAACATGCCGCCATCCACTCCATTTACCGCCTTGTGGTCATAGCAAAGCGTTATTGGCAGCATTTTGCGCGGCTGGAATTCTCCATTCCGATACACCGGCTTAATCTCAGTCTTTGATACTCCTAAAATCGCAACCTCAGGGGCATTAATGATAGGAATAAATCCAGTGCCACCAATGGCGCCCAGACTGCTAATAGTGAAGCAGGCACCCTGCATCTCTTCGAGCTTTAACTTACGCTGCTTCGCCTTATTCGATAGCTCAATGACCTCATCGGCCAGCTCATAGATGGACTTCTTATCTACGTCCCTGATCACCGGTACCACTAGACCAGCCTCAGTCGCTACCGCAACGCCGATATGGTAGTACTTCTTCTGGATCACATACTCACCAGAAGAATGCAGCGAAACATTGAATTGCGGATATTCTGCCAGCGCCTTCGCACAAGCCTTAAGCAAAAAGGGTAAGAAGGTTAACTTGACGCCTTTCTTCTCCGCTTCTGGTTTAAGCTCGGCTCTGAAATCTTCGAGCTCGGTGACATCAGCCTCATTAAACTGAGCCACATGCGGTACAGAACTCCAGTTGCGCTGCATGTTCGTCGCAGTGACTTTCTCCATCTTGCTGCGTGCAACTTCCTCAATCTCCCCGAACTGAGAAAAATCAACATCTGGAACAGCTGATATTGATGTGCCTGCTGCCGCAGGCGGATTGTTGATTCGAGCCTTCACAAATGCGTGAATATCTTCCTTTACGACGCGTGATCTTGCGCCAGTGCCTAGCACCAGGGCGAGATCCACTCCTAGTTCCCTCGCCAGTTTTCGAACCGCGGGGCCCGCATAGACCTTGCCCGATTGTTCGGCATGTACAGCAGGTACTTCCGGTATCGCAGCCAGTGCAGGAGCCGTGCTAGGTGCTGGTGCTACCGCTTCAGACTCCGAGCTTGCTGGCGCTGGAGATGGGCTAGCTGCAGCCGCGGCTCCAGTAATTCTAATCACATCAGTCCCGGTTTTGACCTTGTCTCCTACCTTGATGAGCAGTTCCAGCACCTCTCCATCCTGTGGAGCCGGCACTTCCATAGCTGCCTTGTCAGACTCCAGCGTGATGAGGGGATCATCAGCGCTGATGCTGTCACCAACACTGACGTGAATTTCGATCACATCGACTTCGTCATCGGTTCCAAGATCAGGCACCTTGACCACAGATTTTTCGGATTGAGCTGGCGCAGCAGAAGGGGCATCTGCGGAGGGTTCCGCTTGCTGCTGCGTTTCTGACTCCGTCGGCTCTGATTTCGATTCTGCTAGCTGTTCGGGCTCACTGGCTTCAGGCTTCGCGTCCTCTGCAGACGCAGCACCCTCCACTTCCAAACTCAATATTTCTGAGCCGGTATTCACCTGGTCACCCAGGTTCACAGCAATACTCTTCACCACACCCGCCATGGGCGCTGGAATCTCCATTGCAGCTTTGTCGCTCTCTAGAACCATCAGTGAATCGTTTTCTGCGACTGTATCTCCAACCGCGACCAGCAACTCAATGATTTCCACATCAGCGGCATCGCCAAGATCAGGGACGGTAATTTTCTCTATTGCCAAACCTAAAATCCTCGTTGGTTCCCACGCATCAACAGTAGCATCTACTGCGTGACTGGATCTGCTTTACTTTGATCGATGCCATTAGCCTTCATATAAGCTGTGATCTGTTTACCAGTCACCAACTCCAGGTCCTTGAGTTCACTTAATGCGGCGAGGACCACGAACTTGGCATCCACTTCAAAGAAGTGCCGCAATTGCTCTCGGCTATCGCTGCGGCCAAACCCGTCAGTGCCAAGCACTCGAAAGGAATCAGGCACGAACTCTCTGATCTGGTCTGAATACAGCTTCATATAATCCGTTGTAGAAATCACAGGACCTTTCTGTTTGCTCAACTGAGAGGTCACATAAGGAACTTTTTCTCTCTTAGTAGGGTTAAGCAAGTTCTCACGAACAATGCTCAGCGCATCGCGCCGCAATTCGTTGAAACTTGTCACGCTCCACACATCAACAGATACTGAGAAGTCTTTTCTAAGAATCTCTGCTGCCTTGCGCACCTCACGTAAAATTGTACCGCTACCTAGCAAGCGTAGCCGCACATCTTTGCTGAGCGGCTGAGCAACTTTATATTCATTAGCCGCGCCATCTTCCAACAGATACATACCCTTGATGATGCCTTCCTCACTTCCCTTCGGCATCTCAGGCTGCGCGTAATTCTCATTCATCGTTGTGATGTAGTAGTAGACGGATTCCCTTTCATGGTACATGCGGCGCAGCCCATCCTGGATAATAACTGCCAGCTCAAACGCATAAGTAGGGTCATACGTCACACAATTCGGGATAGTCGAAGCCAGCAAGTGACTGTGACCATCCTGATGTTGTAATCCTTCACCGTTCAAGGTCGTACGGCCCGCCGTGGCGCCGATCAAAAAACCCCGAGCCTGGGAATCACCCGCCGCCCAGCACAGATCGCCAACGCGCTGGAATCCGAACATAGAGTAGTAGATGTAAAACGGAATCAGTGGGTAATTATTTACGCTGTAGGATGTTGCTGCAGCCAACCAGGCAGAGAATGCGCCCGATTCGGTAATTCCCTCTTCCAACATCTGCCCCTGCTTGTCTTCCCGGTAATACATCACCTGGTTCGAGTCAGCGGGATCATAGAGTTGTCCCACGGCAGAGTAGATGCCCATTTGCCGAAACATACCTTCCATACCAAAGGTGCGGGCCTCGTCGGGCACGATCGGCACTACCTGCTCGCCTATCTCTTTGTCCTTACATAAAGTGCTTATCATGCGCACAAATGCCATAGTTGTCGACTGCTCGCGATCGCCACTGCCTTTCAGTTGCGCATCGAATGCTTCCAACTTGGGAATGGTCACCTGCTTGGCTTCAGATCGGCGCTGCGGCAAGGGTCCGCCCAGTTTTTCCCTGACCTTTCGCATGTAGCGAATTTCAAGGCTGTCTTCTGCAGGTCGGTAATATGGCACTTCAGCGAGCTTGTCATCCTCAACTGGAATCCCAAATCGATCACGAAACTTCTTCAGACCTTCAATATCCAACTTCTTAACGGAGTGGGTCGCGTTCTGCGCTTCCGCACCACCACCAAAGGCATAACCTTTAATGGTCTTGGCGAGAATTACAGTTGGTTTGCCGTTTGATTTGACGGCCTGTGCGTAAGCTGCATAAACCTTGTAAGGGTCATGCCCACCGCGATTGAGCGCCATAATATCATCGTCAGAAAGGTGCTCGACCATCTTCAACAATTCCGGGCTCTTGCCAAAGAAATGCTCTCGGGTATAGGCACCGCCACGACTGGCGTAATTCTGGTACTCGCCATCAACGACTTCGTCCATGCGAGCCTGCAAAATGCCGTCGGCGTCAGCCTGCAATAAAGGATCCCAGTGTCGACCCCACACAACCTTGATGACATTCCAGCCCGCGCCGCGGAAGATACCTTCCAGTTCCTGAATGATCTTGCCATTGCCTCGCACCGGGCCATCGAGCCGCTGCAGATTACAGTTAATGACGAAGATCAAGTTGTCGAGTTGTTCGCGACCGGCTTTGGCGATTGCGCCGAGAGATTCAGGCTCGTCCATCTCTCCATCACCCAGGAACGCCCAGATCTTGCGCTCAGAGTTATCCATTAATTCGCGATTGTGGAGGTATTTCATCAGGTGCGCTTGGTAGATCGCCTGAATGGGTCCCAGCCCCATGGAAACTGTGGGGAACTGCCAGTAGTCGGGCATGAGCCAGGGGTGTGGGTAGGATGAAAGGCCGTTGCCATTCACTTCCTGGCGAAAATTATCCAGCAGCTCTTCATCCATGCGCCCCTCGACAAAAGAGCGCGCATAGATGCCTGGCGAAGAGTGGCCTTGATAGTAAATCAGGTCGCCTTCGTCTTTCTCATTAGGCCCGCGGAAAAAGTAGTTGAATCCGACATCGTAAAGCGTGGCTGATGAAGCAAATGTCGATATATGGCCACCCAAGCTTGGATTTTGCTTGTTGGCTCGCATGACCATGGCGAGTGCGTTCCAGCGCACAATGCCGCGGATCTGCCGCTCCATGAACATATCGCCCGGCATACGGTCTTCGTCCATAGGCGAAATCGTATTGCTGTAGGGCGTAACTACGGAGGAGATCGGAACATAGCGCCCGGTCCTGATGGCCGAGTCATTGAGCTGATGAATTAGGTAATGAGCGCGCTCTATTCCCTCTTCATCTATGACCGACTGGAGGGCGTCGAGCCATTCTTTGGTTTCTTCTGGATTCGCATCGCTGTGCTGAGTCATGTCTTACATCCCATGTGGTACCAGGATCGCTGGTGGTTTCCATGCAGTATGTAAATAAATTACAAAGTGCGCGAATATTACGCCAATTCTAACTTTTATTCCACGTACTTTTGGTCAATAATGTAGTATTACTACATAGAATATTCGTTAACTGCAGACAAATCTATACCATTTTTTATTCCTATAATTCAGAGATATACATAAATTAGCCCGCAGCTGGAGCCGATGCCCGCAAGCTAATTTCGTCGTAACAAACTGTCAAAACTACAAATTTCAGCCATCAATCAACAGAATTTGTGTGCCGAATTCCAATTTTGCAGCGACACATCAAATCGTCTGCAGGCCAAAGATTGTCATTACTGCCAAAATCGCCAGCCAAATCGCCTGGCTTCGCTCCAGCAATGCCTGTATCGCCTCAATCTCGTTAGCCTCGATCAAGCGCTCCTGCTCAGCAGCTGACAGCCCACTCAATTCTTGTGGATCTTCAGATTCCGATACTGAAACAGTAAGCCCGGAAAGCGCGCAGCCTGCATAGCTGTGCAGGGCAGCGCCAGAATCGGTTTCAGGCTGAAACTCCCAGAATGATAGCTTCACCTTCTCGAAGCACTGAACAAAATTACCTGCCAACGAAAATGTGAGCGCCAGTAATCGCAACGGCAGCCATTCAAGGATATATGTGATTCGACATATCAGATTAACCTGACGAGCATCCTGTCCGTCCTCATGGCTATCACGCATCTGGTAGCTCACATAACTGAACAACACTCCCAGGGCACCAGCAAGTAAATACCAGAAAAACACCACAAATATTTTTTCAAAACAGCGATAGATAAGATTTCGCTTGAAGAAGGCGGCTATCTGCGCCTGTGAATCCAGCGCGGTCTCTGAACTAGCGAGCCGCTCCTGGCGCATATAGAGTAAACACCCCTCGACATCCCCTTTTCTCCAACGCACCAGAAATTCACTGGCCAGCTTACCTGGCTGCGTTCGATCAAAGACAATAAACAACACTAGGATATGAACCAGCATTGTTAGCAGACCGAAAGCCATTCCATTCACTGCAAACAGGACAATACTCAACACTAATAATGGCAGAGAATAAATAATGATAACTGGCACTACCCATGAGATTCCTGAATCAACAGTACGCTCACTTAAAGCTGATTCAATTCGTCTACTCAGTCTAAAAAACCAGGCATCATCGAAACGATCGAAATCCTTTAACCAGAGGTAGTTGACTGTGAGGCATACTAATATGACAAGGAATTTCATTTTGCACTGTCAGCCGATTCGGAGTAGTCAGAGAGGGATTCTCTAAACCGCTCCCAGTTAAAATAGGGACCGGGATCAGTTTTACGTCCAGGCGCAATGTCACTATGGCCCACGATACGCTCTACAGTCAAACCATGATAGGCCTGCATCAATCGACCGGTCAATGCGCTCAAGGCCTCATATTGACGATCATCAAACGCTTCGAAATCAGTCCCCTCTAACTCGATACCGATAGAAAACTCATTACAGTTCTTACGCCCTTGAAAACAGGATTGACCAGCATGCCAGGCCTTGCGATCGAAAGGAACAAACTGGGTGATCATGCCATTCCGCGCGATCAAAACATGCGCCGAAACCTTCAGCTCTCTTAGCTGCTCAAAATAAGGGTGGCTGGAGCAATCCAGGGTATTGCAAAACAACTCTGCAATACAGGAAGTACCGAATTTTCCTGGGGGCAGACTGATGTTATGAATCACCAGCAGGTCGATCTCCACCCCATCCGGGCGCGCACTCTGGTTGGGTGACTCAACAAAAGCGGAATCATTTAGGCGATGGTTTACTATTGGCGAAAACACGATTAGCGGCTGCGAAACATTACGTCTACCCTCACAGTCTAACATAGGAGACTACACATCTCGCGCCTGGCAACGCATTGCGCCCTGAACGCAGAGGCCTGGGCAAGAGAGAAAAATACCCCAGGAGACTGATGAATCAGGTATTTAGAGACATCTAGCGCGCGAAGAGTACAGACAATCGGAAGACTAATGACGCGTCATAGACGACGGGCTCAGCACAGTTTGACCGCCGATCAGACGCGTGGCCTTAAGATTGGGTAGCTGCAAGGCACCATCCCTCAATGCCACTGCCAGACCAATCCTTGAGCGATTAACCCGGAAGCTCGTATCGTTAGTGCAGACCGTATGCAGCTCGGGGTTCATCTTGTTGCGAGTCAAGGTACAATCGCGCATCCGGCCATCTATCAGAAATTTGATGGCAGAGCGCTCTCCGAGACTATCAACTTCATTAATCAGATTGTTGAGATCAGGCTGCGGCACGACTGCCTCTGCCTCTGACTCAGATGAAGATCCTCCCAACAATGTCGCCAGCTCATCAAGAACTCGCTCGTCGAGGATGGACTCCCCCGCCGGACTAATTGACGCTTCCTTGTTTGCCGCATCCTGTGCTGAGTCGTCTAGTAATCGAGTCTTGCCTGCTTCCGAATTCACAGGTTGCTCAACTCGCGCATCGATCTTTAACAGCTCTGCAGCTGAACGCGAGTTGAAAGCTCCCTGCAGCGCCAGCAGAAACTTATCCTGCTCATCGGTCGCTGCCTGGATAAGACCCAGGCCTTGTTGCAGCCTTAAGGTCAGGACACCGAATTCTTCCTGACTTAATTGCGTTCTCTCGCAAATCCAGTGACTTAACTGCTCTGCGGTGTGCTTGGCCTCTTCCCATTCTGAACTCGCGCAGCCACTGTTAACATATATCACAATGAGAGCTCCACGCCACTTGGTCCGTATCAACTGCTTCACAAATTTCGGCTATTGAAATGCGCTAACCAGTTCGGTAATAAGTTCGTCAGCCGCAGCTTCGACTAATTGTGCTTTTTGTGCTCCTCGGCCTGCAATTAAAGTGTGTCGTTTGAGCTGCCAAGCCGAAGGCTTGTCCTTGGTCCCGATACTGGTGCGGAATCCAGAAGAGGTGGTATAGGGCTTGTCTACAAATTTCTCATCGCGATGCTTGGTTACAATATTTATGGCGTCCAGGAAGACTTTCTCCAGCTTGAGCAGCTTATGCTGTTCAAACAGCTTGGAAAAAACGATCCATACTTCTAAGGGCACGGAGAATACCGCACTAGCTTCCCCAAATGCCTCCAGCAACGCTTTCAGGAGAACCTCAGCGTTGAAAATATCGCATGCAGAACGCTCCTGAGCATTGGGCAGGGGTGATTACAGCTTTTTGAACCTGCTGACATCTTGGTAATTGATGATTTATCTTCAATATTTTCATAGGCTTAAAAACCGTGCCAGATATCAATTTTTTGAACTAGATGACGGCTTTCAAAGCCCGCCATCATCGGAGATAATTTGAATATGACCAGATCTGACCAGCATGCGCCGGGAAAGAGTCTCGGCCAGGGCATGCTCATCACCACCTTCGCTATCGGACTGGCTGCACTCACCTTCATTTTCGACGGCTGGATTAGCAAGCAGGAAAATCCTAACCAACAACCCGTTGTTAATGAATTGCGTAACGGCACCCGGGAAGTAGTTCTGCAGAGGAATCGGCAGGGGCATTACGTCGCTGGAGGTTCTATAAACGGGTTACCTGTCACCTTTTTACTCGACACAGGTGCAACTGACGTGGCTATCCCGGAGAGTATTGCGCGGGAAGCGGGACTGCAGGCTGAATACGCAGGCCAAGCAAACACTGCCGGTGGTGTAGTCACCGTGTATGCAACCCGCATCGACGCTCTGGGCATCGGTAACATACAGTTACGGGACGTGGCTGCCAGCATTACACCCACAATGGGAGGAAGCACAATCCTGCTTGGCATGAGCGCGCTCAGACAGGTCGAGTTTACTCAACGCGGTTCTACTCTCACCCTGCGGCAAGTCCAGGATTAATCGATAGAAATGAAAATACCATCAGATGTAAAAAAAGATGTTCAAACTTCCCTGGCTGAAGATATCGGCAGCGGCGATATCACCGCGGCATTAATTCCTTCAGATAAGCAAGCTGAGGGCAGAATCATTTGTAAAGACACCGGTGTATTGTGCGGCATTCCCTGGGCAGACGAGACTTTCCGTCAGCTGGACAGCAATGTCTCAATTAGCTGGCAAGTAGCCGATGGTGACTCAATTGAAATGGGCCAGCTGCTCTGCCGAATAGAAGGCCCTGCCAGAGCCATCATGAGCGGCGAGAGAACCGCCCTTAATTTTCTGCAGACCCTTTCCGCCACCGCCACCCAGACGGCCACGCTGGTAGCTGAAATTAGCCATACAGCTGCGACGCTGTTAGATACCAGGAAAACTCTTCCGGGCATGCGCGCGGCCCAAAAGTATGCGGTGCGATGCGCTGGCGCTAAAAATCACCGCATGGGTTTGTTTGACGCCTACTTGATAAAAGAAAATCATATTGCCAGTTGCGGAGGTATAGCTGAGGCGATTTCCAGCGCGCGCCTGCTGACACCCGGGAAAACCGTAGAAATCGAAGTTCGCGATCTGGAAGAATTAGAATTAGCCCTACAGGCTGAAGCAGACATCATCATGCTGGATAATTTTTCGCTTTCCGACTTAGCCACCGCCGTCAACCATAATGCTGGCAAGGCAAAATTGGAGGCCTCGGGCGGCATCGAAGCAGGCCAACTAGTCAAGATTGCTGAAACTGGCGTAGACTATATATCCGTTGGCGCTATAACCAAGCACTGCCGCGCAATTGATCTTTCCTTATTAATCGATTCGTAAGAGTTAGAAGCGCGACCGATAGGTGCGAATCCGAGGGGCGCTCGACAGATCGACTCTTGGTCGAGGGCTGCGTCTTTGGAAGCCGCATCATCTAAGGCTGCGTCGATCCCAGCCAGGCAATAGCCCAATGCGGTGGGTAGCTGAAAGCCCCCGGTCAGAACCTTAGTGCTGACCCAACACAAACCCAAGGATTCATGAAATACCCAAGGCAGAAGAAATCATGAAGAGTACCAAGCTTATCCAATTCGCTACATTCGCTGCATTTACCTTGGCGGCAGGATCATCTTTAGCTCATCCTGGCAGCCTGGATCTCAACGGCGGACATTATTTCGGTCCTTCTTACCATTGTCACATGACGGCTTGCGAGATGCCGGACTCTTTCAGCACGGGTCGTATGCGACGAGACGGCGTAATGACCAACTATCGCAATCGCGAAAAATTCTTTAATGAGGATGACTGGTCCTATGAGGAAGATTTCGACGAGGACTGTCAGTCAACCCGGCAAGAGATGCTGATTCTCACCAGTCGCACAGAGGTCAAATATACGAACCCAAGAAACTGCGTAGTCCGCACCGGCGAGTGGCTGGACGAATACACCGGTAAAATTTTCACGGTGGCGGTTCAGATCGACCTTGACCATGTCATCCCGCGCATGTATGCCCATACCCATGGCGGAGATCGCTGGATGCTCAACAAGAAAATCCAGTTCGCCAACGACCCTCTAAACCTGATGCTGGTGGAAAAAAGAGAAATCCGCAGAAAAAGCGACCGGGGACCAAGCCGCTATCTGCCCAGGGATGAGTTCAAATGCGAATACGCCCAGCTGTGGCAAGCCATTGCAGAAAAGTATGACCTGCAGCTGGAGTCTGGTGATCGCAATGAAATTCGTCGAATACTTGAAGACTGCCCAGCCGATGAATTGGACCCAAGTCTGCTGCAGTGATTAGTTGTTAGCGATCCGTCATTGAGTGGAGCGCCCACAAAAAAGCCGGACGGTGTCCGGCTTTTTCAATTTCAGGGCTTTTACTGACCCAGGTTAACCCTTACGGTGACAGAATTTTGATGCTGTCCATGCCGTTATCAGGGTCCAGCTTCAAATCACCAGCTGGAAAACCATTCTCAGACAGAATATACGCGATAACATCGGTGTACTCTTCAAACATCAACGAACCGGGATTGTCAGCGGGCATAGTGCCCATGATGTTCTCCCATAAATAAAGCAGCGGCTGGTTATTCCAGGAACGCAGAGTGTCGCGATAAAAACGCATGTTATGACAAGTTTTGCACTGTGCATCATATACTTGCTGACCTGATGCAACCTGCTCAGCGGTGAACACGCCATCTTTTACGGTTAGATCCTCAGCCAAGCCAGTTTGGGCTAGCGTGGCGCTCATCAGTATCAGCAAACCAGCTGCCAATTTTGTCGATATCTTCATCGCCGATATCTTCATCGTTTATCCTCCACTCACGAGAGTGTTTACCCTCGAAATCTGCAGTGTTTCAGTTCCAGTTGAGACTGTAATCGGGCGCTAAAAAAGCGGTGATAACAGTAAACCACATTCTTTCTCATAGCAAGCCTGCAGGCCATCTGGGGCGCGCTTCAGGCAAGTTTTTCCGTATTTATTTCAATTGGTTACAATTTGCACCTAGCTTAGTCCAAGCGAGATTAATGTAAGCTGAATTGGGCGCGGGATTCCAAAGCTATGACAATCCTTCGCATGAACTAGCAGGGTTGTGAACAACTTCACCTGCCTAGTCGCGGTTGTCCTTATACATCAAGGTCGTCACTTGCTCTGACACCAGCCCGATAAGGAAAACCACGATAGCGGTGATGAACAAAACCGCGCTCATATTGGTAAATCTACCCTGGGTTACAAAGGTGTAAAAATAGTAGCCGCATCCCGTCAGAAACAGGCCCGCAGAGGCAGGCAGGAATATCTTAAGTGGTGAGTACAGCGAGCCGACCTTGAAAATGATCACCAGGAATCGAATGCCGTCTTTAACAAGGCTTATGTGGCTGTTGCCAAGACGCCGTCCGGTTTGGATTGGTATATAGCCGACCGAGTAACCGGCCCGAAAGAATGCCATGGTGCAAGTAGTGGGATAGGAAAAGCCGTTGGGCAACAGATAAAGAAACTCCCGAAATTTCCTCGCATTCACAGCCCTGAAACCCGAAGTCAGATCAAGGATCCTGTGCCCAGTAATGGTTGACGCAAGCCGGTTATAGATGCCATTGGCGAAATCGCGGAAAGAATCAGCCTGGGATTCTCTGTCTCTCGCCCCCACGACCATGTCGAAGCCCTTCTCCATTTCTGCCAGCAGGCGCGGTATATCCTCAGGCTTGTGCTGGCCGTCACCATCCAGAAACACAATCATATCGCCGCTGGCTGCGCGGGCACCGGTCTTGATGGCTGCACCATTGCCCTTGCTGTAGGGGTGCGAGACCACCTCGGCGCCATTCTCCCTGCAGATCACAATCGTTTCATCAGAAGAGCCGTCGTTAACAACGATGCACTCTGCGTCTCCGGCTATTTCCAACAATCGCGGCAGGAAGCTGGCAAGGTTCTGCGCTTCATTCTTGGCGGGTATGACAATAGATACCTTCATAGGGGGGAATATATCGGGTTAGCGGCCTTGATCCAAATACACCGCAAAAATTACCACACTAGGGAGTCTACTGATGCTTTTGGGTTCTTACTGACATTTTTTGTCACTTTGTACCCTAATACGCGATTCTGCAGACCCGCAAAGCACTGGAAAAGATTCTCACATGGCGAGTAGATACTTTATAATATCAATACGATAAAGGAATTATTAACAGTTGACACGGTCTTTGTACGGTAGTACCGAAGCGTTGCTTCAAGAAGCGTAATCCAAACTAAAAAAATTGATTTTTGATTGACCAACTGCACTTTACCGAGACTGGAGATAGACAAATGAAGAAGACCCAAGGTTTTACCCTGATCGAATTGATGATCGTTGTAGGGATTATCGGAATCCTGGCCGTAATAGCACTGCCTGTTTACCAGAACTACTCAAACCGTGCCGCTTTTTCTGAGCTAGTGCTTGCTGTAACACCCCGAAAGACTGCGGTTGAGCTGGCAATCCAGACTCGCAGCCCAGGTGCCATTACAGCGCTGGATGGCGGTTCTCTTGGTATCCCTGCTGACGTAGCCGCTGCTGATGATGTTCACGGTTCTGCAGTTGCAGACGGTGTGATCACAATGACCTGGAGAAGCACTTCAGGCGGCGTAGCTGAGACTATGGCTGGCATCACTTATACACTGACCGCTGACGGCATCACGCCCCCTGTACAGTGGACTGAAAGCGGTTCTTGCCTGGCAAACGGTCTCTGCTAATACGGCTAGCGAGCAGCAGCACCCGGATATCTGGATGCTGTTCTCATGCACTAGCACTTGATCGTAAACTAATTTTGATCAATAGTTGTATTATCAAGCTATTCACTTTTCATCCTAGCCGCGAATCAAAATCTGAACTGGCTCCAGTCTGTAAGATAAAAGCCATGACCGAGGGCAAACAACAAGGCTTTACTCTGATCGAGCTCATGATCGTGACTGCGATCATCGGAATTCCGGTCTCCGTCGCGCTTCCTGCATACGACCTTTCTTAATGGCAATAGTCCAACTCCTCCAACAAAGCCCGGGCTTCCTGATCGTGGCCAGCGCCGTACTGGGTCTGCTGGTCGGCAGCTTCTCAAATGTGGTGGTGTATCGCTTCCCCATCATGCTGCAACGAGACTGGAAACAGCAATGCTGTGAATACCTGGAGATTGAAGACCCCAAACCCGCCGAGGGGAGCGACCCCCTTTCCTGGAAAGTATTTACTCTAGCCAAGCCTGATTCGCATTGCCCAAATTGCGGCCACAAAATCAAGCCATGGGAAAATATTCCGGTCATTAGCTATCTTGCGCTCAACGGCAAATGCTCCGGGTGCAAGACTAAAATATCAATCCGCTATCCCAGTGTAGAATTTACCAACGGCGTATTGTCAGGGCTTGTTGCCGCTACCTTTGGCCCAACCTGGCTAACCCTTGCTCTATTACTGTTTACCTGGGGCCTCGTCGTTCTCACTCTCATTGATTTTGATCACCAGTTACTTCCTGACGACGTTACCTATCCAATGCTATGGCTCGGCCTTGCAGTCAATACGTTTGACCTAGGCTTGGGCGTTGACATTTACGACGCCGTACTAGGCGCAATTGCTGGCTACCTTTCTCTCTGGGTTTTTTATTGGGCATTCAAGATTCTGACCGGCAAAGAAGGCATGGGCTACGGTGATTTCAAATTACTTGCGGCGCTGGGCGCCTGGATGGGCTGGCAAAGCTTGCTGCCAATTATTATTCTGTCCTCTCTCGTGGGGACCATCTTCGGCATTGTTAGTACTATGATCATGGGTAGAGATCGATCCGCGCCCATGCCGTTTGGGCCGTTTTTAGCTGGAGCCGGATTCATCATGCTAATCTGGGGACCACAAATTAGCGCCATGTATTTCTCCAGTTTTGTATCCTGAGAATCAAGTCATGCAAGCCAAGTCAGCGCAAGCGAATCAGCAATGTATGTAGTCGGTTTAACTGGAGGCATTGGCAGCGGCAAATCCACAGTGGCCAATGAATTTACGAAGCTAGGAGTAAATCTGGTGGATGCAGACATTGCCTCGCGTGAGCTCGTTAAAGCCGGCGCCCCTGCCCTCGAAGCAATCGGCAATCACTTTGGTCCAACAGTAATAGAGACTGACGGCAGCCTGAACCGAGGCGCCCTTCGGGAAATCGTATTTCATAATGGGGCTGAGAAAACCTGGTTAGAGCAATTGCTGCATCCATTGATAGGTCAGTGGCTGATACAGCAAATTGCTGCTAGCCAGTCGCCCTACTGCATACTGGTTTCCCCTCTCCTGCTGGAGACATCTCAGGCTCAGCTTGTAGACTGTGTCTTGGTGGTCGATGTAGAGGAGGGCACGCAGCTTGAACGCACCCTTGCTCGCGACGGCGGGAACGAGGACACTGTGCGGGCGATTATCGCGGCGCAAATGTCCCGCGCCAAGAGGCTCGAGCATGCGGATGATGTCTTTTACAATGAACAAGCGTTTAAGACAGTGGCTACCCAAGTACTTACGCTTCACAATAAATATCTGAAAGCCGCAGGAGCCAAACAAGCTGATGAGTAACACTTGCAATCGAAGTGTAAACTGCCCAACCTGTCAAAAGCCAACGCCCTGGAGTAACGCCAGCGAGTTCAGACCTTTCTGCAGTGAAAGATGCAAACTGATAGATTTCGGTGAGTGGGCTACAGAAAAACACAGTATCCCTGGCCAGCCAGTTTATCCGGTGGATGACGATGTGGATGAGCCGCTGCAGTGAGTGAATCGAAAATTAAATGTGCGTGAACTAAGTGAGTCCTTCGCGACTTGGCCTACAAAGACCTGAACCAGGGGCGTGAATTAAAGCGGCGTACCGGTTACCGCAGGCATGGGCATCCAGTAAAATTTGCTACTTTGCGCGCGATTGTCGTTGTTCAGAAAGATATAAATAAGCTCTCAGGGATACATAGAGATGCCAGCAATGCCCACCGCCCCCATACTCTGAGCGATGTCCAGATCCTCACGCCGAAGCCCACCAAGGGCATAAACCGGCACATTCGCGTCGGCGGCAAGCTCGGCGAAGCCAGACCAACCAAGCGCCGCAGCAGCGGGATATTTCGCTATTTTAGCAACTGGCGACAGTAGCGCGTAGTCTACAGACAGGGCTTCCGCCCTACGCAATTCATCCCGTGAGTGGCAAGAGCAGCCCAGCAGAGTATCCGGCTTTGCTAGCGGTGCGGTCAACTTACCTAACTCCGTTGCCGAAAGATGCAAACCCATGCCATCGGGCAACATAGGGATCAAATCAACAGAAGCGTTAAGCACCAGTTGCAATCCCAGCCGCTCGCATAATGCCCCGGCTTGACTCGCCCACTTCAGCAAAGCATCTGTGGGCAACTGCTTTTGCCGCAACTGGACCAGCTTCACGTCGGCTGCAGCAACCTTTTCCAGATAGTCAGATAAAGCAGTCAATTCCTGTAAAGCGGGAGTGATTGCCATCTCGAGGGGCAGCTTGAGTAAGTCAATAATTCGGCGATTTGCGGCTGGAAAGTCCTGCTCTTGCATATCCACAGGCGGAAGCCATTGAATCTGTTGGCCTTCTCTGCCGATAGCCGTACCGCCAAATTCTGTCACCTGCCAAACATCAAGCAGCACGCGTTTATCGCCATAGTCGTGACTAATCTTTATAAAGGGAAAGGCCGCGCTAATGCTGAGATCTAATTCTTCCTGAATCTCACGCTGCAATGCAGTAAAAACTGTTTCGCCTTCTTCAACTTTCCCTCCGGGGAATTCCCAGAGCCCACCCTGATGACTGTCGGGGCGACGCAGTGCCACCAGCACTTCTTGTCGCGGATTCTTGATGACGGCAACTGCAACGTGAATCAAAGCAGGAGTCTCAAAGAAAGAGAGTTAAGTGCGATAGTCCGCATTGATTCGCACATAGTCGAGGGAAAGATCAGAGGTCCAAACAGTTTCCGCATGTGAGCCGCGCCCCAGATCGACTCTAATGCTAATCTCATCCTCGTCCATTTGTGCCTGGCCCCGCGCCTCTGTGTAGTCTGGCGCCAACTCTCCAGCAACCACAAGACAGACGTCACCAAGATAAATAGTCAGTGCTGACAGGTCGAAATCTCTTACGCCAGCTCGCCCAACTGCGGCCAGGATGCGTCCCCAATTAGGGTCTGCCGCATACATTGCTGTCTTAACCAGCGGTGACTCGGCAATGGTATAAGCCACAGCCAGGCACTCTTGCTCGTCGAGCCCGTTTTCAACTCGCACCGTAACAAATTTGGTTCCACCCTCCGCATCCTTGATGATGGCCATGGCCAGCTCCCTGAATACATCCGTCAGCGCCCGTTGAAACGTGGCGCGCTCCGCAGCTTCTAAAGAGCTGTAGTTGTGTGACTGGCCAGTCGCAACCAGCATGCAGGCATCATTGGTAGAAGTATCACCATCAACTGTAATGCGGTTAAAACTCTGGGATACTGACTGCTGAAGAAGCCCATCCAGATCCGACTGGTCGATGCCCAGATCGGTGAAGACAAAGGCCAGCATCGTGGCCATATTGGGTTTAATCATGCCAGCCCCTTTGGCAATACCGCCGATCGCCACTTCTCGTCCGCTAATTTTAATGGCCTTACTGGCGAGTTTGGGCTGGGTATCGGTGGTCATGATCCCGGTGGCTGCATCAAACCAATTGCGTTCATCCAATCCGGAGAAGGCGTCAGGTATACCTAACAGGATAGGTTCAACAGGAAGCGGCTCACCGATGACTCCGGTGGAAAATGGTAAAATCTGGTCTGGCTGAACGCGGGCAATATCTGCCATAGACTGACAGCATCGCAGCGCATCGACTAATCCTGCCTCACCGGTACCGGCGTTCGCATTGCCCGTGTTAATCAGAAAATAGCGCGGCGTATTCGCTAGCAAATGCTGACGTGCTATTTGCACCGGGGCCGCGCAGAATGCGTTTTGAGTAAACGCACCCACAACGCTAGCGTCCTTCGGCATCTCGATTAGCACCAGATCCATACGGTCGGTATAACGAACGCCACTGGCAACGGCGGACAGTCTGATGCCATCAACTTTTAAAGTATCTGATTCAGGCTGCGCGGACATACCTAATCCAGGTCAGGCTATCTTGCCATGACATTGCTTGTATTTTTTGCCAGAACCACAGGGGCAAGGATCATTTCTGCCGACTTTCGGCACATCCCTAACAAAGGGCGACTGTTTACTCTGCTGTTGCGGGTTGCCCTGCTGCCCGGCACCCTGTCCCTGAGCAGCCGCCGCCCCCGCCTCTGCACCATCAGATAACGCTGAAACTTCCTGATGCTGAAAATTCATTTTTTCACGCGCAGCTTCTTCTCGACGCTTACGCTCAATGGCATCGGCAGGGTCCTCCTGTCGAATTTTAACGTGACTCAGAACTTTGATAGCCTCTCGCTGCAGGTGATCAAGCAGCTCTGTGAAAAGAGCAAAGGCTTCACGCTTGTATTCCTGGCGCGGATTCTTGCCACCATAGCTGCGCAGAAAAATTCCCTGGCGCAAATGATCCATTGTTGCCAGATGGTCTTTCCACAGGCCATCAAGGATCTGCAGAGTGATCTGCTTTTCAAACAGGCGCATGTTCTCACCCACTGCTTCAGCCTTGTTCTCATACTCCTTTTCAAGTATGTCAGTGAGCTTCGCTTTCAGCTGGTCCTCATATAACTGGTCATCCTCATCCAGCCATTGTTGTATGGGCTGACTGGTATTGAATTCAGTTTTGATGGATTCTTCGAGACCAGCGACATCCCACTGCTCGGGCACACTCTGCGGCGGAATATAATCGTCGACCACTTGCGCAACAACTTCCTCTCGCATTTCCTTGAGAAGCTCAGAGATATCATCACTGGCCATCAATTCATTACGCTGGCGATAAATAATCGTTCTCTGGTCGTTAGCCACATTGTCATATTCAAGCAGCTGCTTACGTATATCGAAGTTGCGCCCCTCTACCTTACGCTGCGCCTTCTCAATGGAGCGAGTCACCATGCCATGTTCGATGGCCTCACCGTGCTCCATGCCAAGTTTGCGCATGAAGTTTTTCACGCCCTCGCTGGCAAAAATGCGTAGCAGATTGTCTTCCATAGAGAGGTAGAATCTGGAATAGCCTGGATCGCCCTGGCGACCAGCACGACCGCGCAGCTGGTTATCGATGCGGCGTGACTCATGACGCTCGGTACCGATGATATGTAAACCGCCAGCTGCAAGAACCTGTTTATGACGCTTCTCCCACTCCGCCTTGAGCTGATCTATCTGCTCTTGAGTTGGATTTTCAAGCGCATCCGCTTCTACTTCCCATTTACCGCCCAAAACGATATCCGTGCCGCGCCCAGCCATATTTGTCGCGATGGTAACCGCACCTGGGCGACCGGCCTGGGCAATGATCTCTGCCTCCTTGGCATGAAATTTGGCATTAAGCACTTCATGATCGATTTTCTTTTTCTTGAGATAATCAGAAAGTATTTCAGACGTATCAATTGATGCCGTACCAACCAGCACTGGAGCGCCTTTGCCGCAGATCTCAATAATGTCACCGAGAATTGCTTCAAATTTTTCCTCCATGGAGAGAAAAATCAGATCGTTGGCGTCGTCACGAACCATTGGCACATTGGTAGGAATGACAACTACATCCAGGCCATAGATCTGGCTGAATTCAAAAGCTTCCGTGTCCGCAGTACCGGTCATACCCGCCAGCTTTTTGTATAGGCGGAAAAAATTCTGAAATGTCGTTGAAGCCAGGGTTTGACTCTCACTCTGAATTTCCAGTCCTTCCTTGGCCTCGAGCGCCTGGTGCAGCCCCTCAGAAAGCCTGCGGCCTTCCATGGTACGTCCAGTATGCTCATCAATCAGAACGATTCGCTTGTTTTGAACTATATATTCAACATCCCGATTAAAAAGGTGATGCGCTTTCAGCGCGGCATGTACGTGATGCAGTAATGAAAGATTCGTGGCAGCATAGAGCGACTCGCCTTCATCAAGCAGCTTTTTCTGAATCAGCAATTCTTCTACGAATTCATGGCCTGATTCCGTAAGCTCAACCTGCCTGCTCTTTTCATCGGCAGTAAAATGCCCAGATTCTTCAGGCGTGAAATTTTTGTCCATCATCTCCATCTTGGACTTTTCCTGTTTAACACCCTTCTCAAGACGCGGTATCAGCTTATCAATTGCTACATAGAGCTGAGAACTGTCTTCGGCCGCGCCGGAGATAATCAGGGGTGTTCTTGCCTCGTCGATAAGAATCGAGTCAACCTCATCGACAATTGCGAAGTTAAGTTGCTTCTGCATCTTGTCTTCGAGGCGAAATGCCATGTTGTCGCGCAAATAGTCAAATCCAAATTCGTTGTTGGTTCCGTAGGTGATGGATGAATCGTAAGCCTGTCCCTTTTCTGCCGATGTCTGTCCGGATTTTACAACGCCGACAGTAAGCCCCAAAAACTCGTAAATCGGCCGCATCCAGTTAGCATCGCGCTCGGCGAGATATTCGTTTACTGTGACTATGTGTACGCCGGCGCCTGAAATCGCATTGAGATAAGCTGGTAATGTGGCAACCAGAGTCTTACCTTCACCAGTTCGCATCTCTGCGATATTGCCCTGGTTCAACACCATGCCCCCAATCAATTGCACATCAAAATGCCGAAGGCCAAGAGTTCGCTTGCTGGCTTCACGCACCACCGCAAATGCCTCAGGCAAAATGCTTTCCAGCGCAGCGTCTCCTTCAAGCCGCTGTTTGAACTCTTCAGTTTTCGCGCCCAGCTGTTCGTCAGACAATTCTTCCAGTTCGGCTTCCATCGCATTGATCACGCCAACGGTCTTGTTCATCTTCTTTAGCTTTCTGGAGTTGCTGCTGCCAAAGACTTTATTGAGAATGTTCATACCTGAATTCTGATACCTGTATTGGGACCTTATTTAGAAAATGATAGCCAGAGCATCCCACGGGCACTTACCCACGGAGCTCTGGAGATTTCGTAGAAGCGGGAATTATCTGGCGGTGCGATGTATATAGGCAGCCGGATCGACGACGCGACCGTTTTTATAGACTTCGAAATGGACGTGTGGACCAGTGGAGCGACCTGTGGATCCCACAAGCGCGATATTCTGGCCCTTATTGACCACATCGCCAACGTCCACAAAGAGCTTCTCAGCATGAGCATACCGGGTAGTAAATCCACTGCCATGATTTACTTCAACCATCAGACCATAGCCTGAGCGAGGGCCAGACCAGGTTACGACACCCGAAGCAACTGTATTGATTTCAGCCCCAGACCTGCCCGTTGTGAAATCGATGCCTGTATGAGTGGTAAGTCGCCCGGTGAAGGGGTCAGGGCGCTGCCCAAAGCGCGAGGCTATCCAGGCATTCTCGAGCGGTCTGCCTGCGATAAACACATCGGATTGAATTTTTCTATCGGTCAGCACCCCCTCAAGAATTTCGAGCTGATTCTGGCGATCCTCAAGATGGGACTCCAGACGGTCCACGGCGCTCACGAATCCGGCGGTGCTATAAGCTTCGGAACTGCCAGTCCCAGGCCCGCCCAGCGGAACCGGCTGACTGAAGTCGAATTCACCGGTATCCAGGTTTGTCATAGTGGTGATGCGCTCACCCACAGCATCGAGGCGCACCAGTCTGGCCTGGAGCATAGCGAGACGGAGCGTTAGCGCCTCAAGTTCTTGCTTTGAATCTTGCTTAACTTCCTGCAATTCTTCAGCCTGAAAACGTAGCTGTTGCTCCCAGTTGCGGGCAGTTTCTTCCGTAAATATGACGGGATCCTGGGAGATGGCGAGCTGATAGCCAAAATAGCCAAGAGCTACCGGGGCACCCAGTAAGAGAATAGAGAGCAGGCCTTTAACCCAGCCCTTGAGGACAATGGTCTTGGTGTGGCCGTGACTTTGGTCAACGAGTATGAGTTTCATTGTTCAGCGTAATTCTTAGCTACCCGAATAGCTCGTGTGGGGTTTAGCCCAGAAACTTCAACGCCCAACTTACCCGAATTGCGAGGCACCGAGCCTACTG
>DLPV01000028.1:112945-139224 GCA_002477465.1 Gammaproteobacteria bacterium UBA7449
TGCTGCAAGCACAGGTTTTATATAGGAAATAGGCACGTTTGATTCTTCATCGAAACTGACAATTTCCCAAGCGTCTTCATTCACTTCAAGCATTCTTAATAATGCATTATTGAGAGCATGTCCAGATTTATATCCCTTGAACTCGCCGATGAGGCTATTGCCCAGAAGATACAAATCTCCAATAGAATCAAGGATCTTGTGCTTGACGAACTCATCTTCATAGCGCAAACCGTCTTCGTTAAGCACTTTGTAATCACCCACTGCGATTGCGTTGTCCATGCTGGCGCCTAACGCCAGGTTGCGATTGCGCAGCTCCTCGAATTCGTGCATAAAACCGAAGGTTCGCGCGCGACTAACTTCTTTTACGAAGGAAGTGCTGGAGAAATCGATCGTCGCACTCTTGGTGTGCTTCTTGTAGACAGGATGGTCGTAAAGCAGCGTGTAGCTCACTTTGAACCCATCAAACGGCTCCAAACTGACCGATTTATCACCCTGTTCCAGATGAATAGGCTTCTTGATCTTGATGAATTTCTTGAGCTCGTTCTGCTCTTCAATACCCGCAGACTGAATCAGGAAGACAAAGGGGCCGGCACTGCCGTCCATAATAGGCACTTCAGGCGCGCTCACGTCGATAAAAGCGTTATCGATCCCAAGACCGGACAGCGCCGACATCAAGTGCTCTATGGTGGAGATGCGCACGTCGTCCTTCATCAGACAAGTGGAGAGCGTAGTGTCCCCCACATTGGCCGCTGTAGCCGGGATTTGAACCACTGGATCCAAGTCAACGCGGGTGAAAACGATGCCAGTATTGGCGGGAGCAGGGCGCAAGGTGAGATAGACTTTCTCCCCTGTATGCAGACCCACGCCGGTGGCGCGGATCACATTTTTGAGTGTTCTCTGTTTTAGCATAGTGTTTTTAATTAGTCTTATTTACGGGCCACCAGTCATGAGACTCCCGTAATTGAATTCAGTTCCCAACCAGACGCGAATGAGATCGAGTGTTAAGCAGATATGTCGACCTGCAAGTCTCAAACTCAAGCAATAGCTATAGCTTCTTCCTTTTATATACGTCGATTCACCTATTGCTAGATTAGACCGGAGAGTGGCCGATGAATTTCGCGACCGCAACGCGACCGTCCCGCAGAATTTATTACTGGGGGCGGTGAAAAAAGCTGCCGAATAGTACCAGAGATGCTCGAATTTCCCAATATATTGTATGTATTGAGGAAAGACGGAGCCGAGGGGACTCCGCCTTTGTTGTTTTGCCTGCTAGTTTAAATCCAAGCTGCCCACCCGTCCTAAGCTAAAGGCCAGGATTTAATGCGCCCGTCACACATGAAATACCGATCAATCTGCCTGCCTGCGCAGGAAGGCAGGAATATCCAGATAATCCATATCAGCGGTCTCTGCTCCGGCAGCTTGCTTCATGGCTGCGCCTCTATCTGCCGCAGGGCGATTTCGCATTACCGCGGGCCTGTCAAGCTGTTTGTAATCCGTTTCCTCGCGCTCAGTGTTGTCCACGACTTTCTTGGGAAGCACCTGGTTTCCGCCCAGGCCAGTTGCCACCACGGTCACTCGCATTTCATCACCAAGGGTCGGATCTATTACTGTGCCGACCACGACTGTTGCATCATCTGAAGCGAACTCTTCAACCGTATCACCTACTTCGGAGAACTCGCCTAATGAAAGATTTTCGCCTGCCGTGATATTGACCAGAATGCCGCGGGCTCCTTGCAGATTAACATCTTCCAGCAGTGGCGAACGAATAGCAGACTCTGCTGCTTCACGGGCTCTGTCTTCGCCGGACGCAAATCCAGTTCCCATCATGGCCATACCCATTTCCGACATCACTGTCTTCACATCAGCAAAATCGACGTTGATCATGCCTGGGTGCATGATGAGATCAGCGATACCCTTCACTGCACCAAGCAGAACGTCATTAGCGGCTTTGAATGCTTCCAGTAATGACGCTTCCTTACCGAGCACTTCCAGCAATTTTTCATTGGGAATGGTTATCAAGGAATCAACGCTGCCGGAGAGCAGCTCGATGCCTTGTTCTGCAATGGATGAGCGCTTCTTCCCTTCAAAAGGAAAGGGTCGCGTAACGACAGCAACCGTCAGTATGCCCATTTCTCTGGCAACTTCAGCAACAATAGGCGCGGCACCCGTACCGGTTCCACCACCCATGCCCGCGGTAATGAACACCATGTCTGCTCCAGACAGGATATCGGCAATCTGCTCGCGGTCTTCTAGAGCCGCCTGCCGACCAATTTCAGGGTTAGCACCCGCACCAAGCCCTCTAGTGATGCTGGTTCCCATCTGCAAGACAGTCTTGGCCTTGAGATTACTTAGCGCCTGGGAATCGGTGTTGGCACAGATGAAGTCAACCCCGTCAACCTGATTGCTGATCATGTGGTGGACAGCATTGCCTCCGCCACCACCGACTCCGATCACTTTTATCACCGCACTCTGCGGAATATTATCTACTAACTCAAACATAAAACCCCCTCGGTCTCTTGTATTCTTGCTTTAAATCAAACGAAATAGCTGACTAAAAATTTCCCTGGAACCAGTTCTTAACTCTGTCCACCAAATGAATCTGAGGATCACGTTTAGGATCGACGCCATCCTGTTCCTGATGTTGTTTCAAGCCGTAGAGCAACAGACCAACACCGGTAGAATAAATCGGGTTACGCACAATATCGGCCAGACCATTGACGTTGTGCGGCGCACCTATGCGAACCGGCGCATGGAAAATTTCCTCTGCTAATTCAACAACGCCTTCCATCTTGCTTGTTCCGCCCGTTAGCACCACACCTGCTGCCAGCAGGTTATCAAAGCCGCTGCGCTGCAACTCTGCCTGCACCAGCGTGAAAAGTTCGTCATATCGAGGCTCCACAACCTCGGCCAGCGACTGCCGGGATAGCTCTCGCGGTGGGCGATCACCCACACTGGGCACTTTGATCGTATCCTCAGCATTCGCCAGCTGTGTCAGCGCACAGGCATATTTGATCTTAATTTCATCGGCGTTTTCGGTAGGTGTTCGCAGCGCCATGGCAATATCGTTGGTTACCTGATCGCCGGCTATGGGTATAACGCCGGTATGCCGTATCGCGCCTTCCGTAAAAACCGCTATATCCGTAGTTCCGCCACCGATGTCTACCAGACAGACACCTAGTTCTTTCTCGTCCTCCGTCAACACGGCATAACTCGAAGCAAGCTGCTCGAGAATGATTTCATCAGTCTCCAGACCACAGCGGCGAATGCATTTTTCTATATTCTGGACCGCATTGATCGCACAGGTCACAAGATGCACCTTCGCTTCTAAACGTACACCGGACATTCCAAGTGGTTCTTTGACACCTTCTTGCGAATCGATGATGTATTCCTGCGGAAGGATATGCAGGACCTTTTGATCAGCTGGAATGGCGACGGCCTGTGCTGCGTCGATTACACGCTCAATATCTGCTTTCATGACCTCGCCGTCGCGAATAGCAACGATGCCATGTGAATTCATGCTGCGAATATGGCTACCCGCAATGCCGGCATAAACAGAATGAATTTGACAACCGGCCATTAGCTCGGCTTCCTCTATAGCCCGTTGAATCGATTCCACCGTGGATTCAATATTTACCACGGTGCCTTTCTTGAGTCCGCGAGAGCGATGACTACCAATGCCCACGATGTCTAGGCTGCCATCAGGATTTATATCACCAACAATCGCAACAACCTTGGAAGTTCCAATATCCAGGCCTACGATCATGTTTTCGCCAACCGCTTCGCTCATCAGCTGCACTCTCCTGTAAATAAACAGGACATTAATTTCAATTGCTTAACCTTATGGCCAAGACCTTTCATCTCACTGCGACCCCAGCCAATTCCTCTTCCGCTCTTTTAATTGCCAGTCCGTTGTCATAGCGCAGATCTACGGAAACGATTGCTCTCGCCTCCATATCTTGCTGACTGCGATAAAAGTCTATAAATCTACCAAGACGCTCTGAAACTTGCTCTCTGCCAGCAGTCACTGTAATTTCGCGATTTAATTCAAGCGTCCAATTTCCTCGCTGGCTCAAGCTGAGGGCGGTCACCCGCAACCCTGCTGAAAACAGCTGTTGACTAAGCGCGCGATACTGTTCCATTACCTTGATCTGCTCCTGTGCTGGCCCCGATAGCATCGGCAGGCTGGCGAACTGGTCAGCGCCAGGTGGTCTAAACACTTCGCCGTATTGATTCAGCAGCTGGCCGTCACTCCAACGAGCAATTGCAACCTCTTCCTGAATGCTCAGCGCCAGGGTGTCAGGCCAAATCTTCTTTACCGCAGCGTGGCGGATCCATGGATGTTGCTCCAAGCGAAGCTTGGTGCCCTCCACATCGAAATTAAAGAAACCTGCCCCCAACAAACCTGTAAGCAGATTTCCTATTTCCTGCTCAGAAACGTGTTGCCATTGATTGTCCATACGCACCTTGGTGACAGGGCGGCTGAATATTTCAGCCACGATGTCCCGGTTTTGCTGCAGCAATACACCTGTCGTAAGTACCAATAGCGCCAACAGAATCAGGCGGCGTGCAACAACTGCCCCGCGATTTAATGGCTGGCCACCCCGGTGTACCCGGCCTGGCTCCATTCGAATCGAAGGCTCTGTTGTCTTGGTTCTTCTAGCTATTGCCATTTCTGTCTGCTTACTCAATCAGTTAGGTGCTTAATTCAAAATCCAGAATACGCAGCATCAGCTCATCAAAATCAATTCCGATGCGCGCAGCCGATGTTGGGACGAAACTGTGAGAGGTCATGCCAGGAACTGTGTTCAATTCCAGCAAGTAATAATCTCCTGCTGAGTCTTGCATAAAATCGACCCTCGCCAGCCCGCTACAGCCGAGACTCTGATAAGCTTTTCGCACCAGAGCCTCTATGTACGACGACTCTTTTTCAGTAAATTCCACTGGGCAGATAATGCGAGTGTTTTCATCTATATACTTGGCCTCGTAATCGAAAAACTGTCGATCTGTCTCCAGTAGAATCGTTGGCAGCAACTCATCACCCAGGATGCCTGCTGAATACTCCGGACCATCCACATATTTTTCGGCCATTACGCCCTGTTCGAAATTCATTGCGCTTTTATATTTTTGTTGTAATTGCGCTGCTGTTTCTACAATGGCGATACCCAGACTTGATCCACCATAAATCGGTTTTACGACAGCCTTACCAAACCTATCAATGATGTCATCCCAATCGCTTTCATCGTGTAGCTCAACAAAATCAGCTGTAGCCAGTCCGATCTGACGCCATATCAACTTGCTCTTGACCTTGTCCATGGCCAACGCTGAAGCCAATACACCAGAACCCGTGTAGCTGATGCCTAGCAGATCCATCATTCCCTGGATCACACCGTCTTCACCGCCCTGCCCGTGCAGCATATTGACCACTAGATCTGGTACCGCCGCCTGCAGCTCGTTGGCGATGTCATTGCCTACATCAATCACTGTGGTTTGAACCCCAAGTCGCAAAAGACTTTCGGCAACAGCCTCACCACTAAGTAGAGAAATCTCGCGCTCTGGCGACGTTCCTCCCTTCAGCACAACTACGTGGCCTGCTTTTGCCAGTATTTGTTCTTTATTTATCGTTCTCATCAGTACTTTTCTTAACCCGATACGGCTGAAATCTTCTATTAAAATCAATAAATTACCGGTTCAGGAAGCCTTTGCTAGCCAAATCCCGCGCTAGACTGCCGACACTACCCGCCCCCTGGGTCAAAACCATGTCTCCAGGGCGCAAAATATCCCTCAAAATTTCAAGGACATCTGACTCATTTTGGACCAGAACGGGGTCAACCTTGCCCCGCAGACGGATACTCCTGGACAAACTTCTGGAATCAGCGCCCGGGATTTTTTTCTCACCAGCGGAGTACACTTCCAGTAGCAACAGGACATCAACTTCGGAAAGGACCTCAACAAAATCATCATAAAGGTCCGCCGTGCGGCTGAACCGGTGAGGCTGAAAAATCATGACAAATCGCTGATCTGGCCATCCCGCGCGCAGAGCCTGAACAGTTGCTGCCACCTCGGATGGATGATGCCCATAGTCATCGATTAGGGTGACGCTGCCGCCGGAGACCGGGAAGTTGCCCTGAACATCAAAACGGCGCCCTACACCCGAAAATTTCTTGATGCCGCGTTTAATTGCAGCGTCCTTTATGCCTTCATCCGAAGCTATAGCCACAGCGGCAGCTGCATTCAGGGCATTGTGCTTGCCTGGCATGTCAAGCTTGATCTTTATAGGCTGCTTCTTGTCAGGGCGCTGCACTTCGAACGCAATTTGCCCTGCTATTTGCTTGAATCCGCTAACCCTATAGTCTGCTTTTTTAGAGAACCCATAGGTAATTACCGGTCTGGAGACTTTGCCGAGAATGCTTTTCACACCTGGGTCATCAATACACAATACGGCCAAGCCATAAAAAGGCAGATTGTGAAGGAAATCGACAAAGTACTTTTTTAGATTTTCAAAGTCGCCACCATATGTCGCCATGTGGTCTGCTTCGATATTTGTAACAACCGCCGCCATCGGCTGAAGGTGCATGAACGAAGCATCGCTTTCATCAGCTTCAGCCACCAAATACCGACTTTCCCCCAGACGGGCATTACTCCCTGAACTATTCAATAAACCACCGATAACATAGGTTGGGTCCAGATCGCCTTCTGCGAGAATTGATGCAACGATACTGGTGGTAGTGGTTTTACCGTGGGTACCTGCGATCGCTATGGCATGTCGATAGCGCATCAGTTCCGCTAACATCTCTGCCCGCGGAATCAACGGTTTGTGCTGCGCTATCGCCGCTTTGATTTCCGGATTGCGACGATTAATAGCGCTCGAATACACCACCACATCAGCCTTTCTAACATTTCCGGCCTCATGCTTGAAAAAAATCTTCGCGCCCATTTTTTTCAAGCGGTCAGTATTGTTGGAACGCTTTAGATCGGAACCCGTGATTCGATAACCCTGGTTTAGTAAGACTTCAGCCACGCCACACATGCCTGCACCACCGATGCCAACGAAGTGAATGGTCTTTATTCGTCGCATCTCAGGGATATCACTCGCAACTGGCTTAATCATGCATCACTTCCTGACAGGTTGAAGCAATGCGCGAACTGGCATCGAGAATTGCGACTGCGCGGGCGCTGCTGCTCATGGCTTTCAGCATGCCAGGGTCTTTTGTATAGTGTTCCAAAATTTCCAACACCCCAGCTAAGGACAGATCTTTCTGCTCGATCACTTCAGCCCCATTGCTGTCTTGCAACCAGCGCGCATTTAGTAGCTGCTGATTATCCTTATGGTAAGGATAGGGAATGAAAATCGCCGGTTTCCCCGCCGCTGCCAGCTCGCAAACCGTACTCGCACCGGAACGACAAAGCACAAGATCAGCCCAGCTGTAGGCGGCACTCATATCGTCAATGAAAGGTTCAACCCGGTGTGAGGCGTTTATAAGCACACCACTCGCACTATAGAACTCAAGGGCAGAATCAAATTGTCTCTTCCCGGTTTGATGAAGAGTTTCAAGCACTTCAGAATCCATTTTAGCAACGAGCTTCGGTATCAATTGGTTTAGCGCAGCTGCCCCCTGGCTCCCACCCAATACAAGAAGACGCAGCGGTCTTCCAGCAAGATCGTCCTCACGTCGCTGCGCATGCAGCGCAATTATTTCCTGACGCACAGGATTACCGGTATAAACAACATGACGGGCCTGCTTAAATGTGGCCGGAAACGCTTCCATTGCACGATTTGAAAGCCGAAACAATAGACGATTAGTCAAACCAGCCACTGCATTTTGCTCATGAATAAGCAATGGCTTACCCCTGAACTTCGCCGCCAGACCAGCCGGACCGCAAACAAAACCTCCCATGCCCAGCACACAATCTGGCGCGACTCGCCTGATGATACGCAGAGAATGCCAGAATGCACTGATTAACATTATTGGTGCGAGCAACAAGCGCATAAAACCACTGCCTCGTAGCCCCTTGATTGAAACCTGGTGAATTGGAATATCCGTTCCTTTCAGCAGATCATTTTCAAGTCCTGTTGGTGTGCCCAACCATTCAACGCTAACGCCTCGAGACATTAACTCCTGAGCTATCGATATAGCAGGAAAAACATGCCCGCCAGTGCCGGCGGCCATTATTAACACCTTCATGTCTCCTGTTGCCATATGTCGACGCCTTCTCCGCCCGAGCTGAAATCATTTTCCAGTTCATACTGGACGCGAAGCAGAATGGCCGCCATGTAGCAACACACGATTAAGCTGGCACCGCCCTGACTCAGAAAAGGCAGCGTCAGGCCTTTGGTAGGCAACAGGCCAATGTTGACACCAATGTTAATTAGCGCCTGACCGGCAAATAACAGTGAAATACCGTAGGCAACATAGGCTGAGAACAGGCTGCCCTCGCGCTGCGCAACGCGGCCAATGTTGAAGCCCTTAACGATAAGTAACACAAACAGGATAATCACGAAACTCACACCAGCCAGCCCCAACTCCTCGCCAATTATGGCTAACACAAAGTCATTGTGCGCCTCAGGCAAAAAATAGAGTTTCTGAATACTGTTCCCGAGACCTACTCCGAACCACTCACCACGACCGAATGCGATTAATGCCTGGGTTAATTGGTAACCTCCACCATAGACATTCTCTGCAGCCCAGGGATTCAAGTATGAAGAGAAGCGCGCTATGACATAGGGCTTCATAATGGCAATGTAAGTCACAGCGCCAACACAAAGAACCAGCATCAACAGGAGTCGGTAAAACTTCGCCCCCGCCAAGAAAATCAGGCAAAAGGCAGTTAGCATAAGAATGACAAGTGCACCATGATCAGGTTCGAAATGCAGCAACACGACGGCAGCACCTATAACCAGCATAGGCTTAAGAAATCCTGACCACTGCTCCCGCACTTCCTCAGCATGTCGCTCAAGGTAGGAGGCGATATAAATCACGATAAATACCTTCGCCAATTCCGAGGGCTGCAAGTTAAAGAGGCCGAGATCGATCCAACGCGCACTGCCATTCACAACCTTGCCAACGCCTGGCACAAGAACCAATAGCAAGAGTGCAAAAGAAGCCATTAAGAGAAACCAGCTTATCCTGCGCCAGAAATACATGGGTATGTGCAAGGTGATCAGCATGCCAGCCAGCCCCATCAAGGCAAAAATCGTCTGGCGTTTGAGGTGAAAGAACGGATCGCCATATTGACTGCTGGCTATCTCGATTGAGGCTGATGTCATCATCAACAACCCAAATGTAATTAGCAGGCTGACAACGAGTAGCAGGCCATTAAAGCGGGGCGCGGGTCGCGCGCTGATTGGAATACGATGCGAAACTGACGCCATACTCATTGTAGTTGCTCCACAGATTGGATGAAGCTCTGGCCTCGGTGGCGGTAATTATCGAACATATCGAAACTTGCGCACGCAGGAGACAAGAGCACAGCATCGCCAGTGACCGCATGCTCTAGCGCAACCTCGACTGCATCTTGCATGTCTTGCGCGAAGTAAGTCTGGGTATCCGAATCCAGATGTTCGGCCAACTCCATTGCATCCTGTCCAATCAATATCACTTCCTTGCCCCACCGATTTATCACTGGCGTCAGAGTCTTAAAATCAGCCCCTTTGCTGACGCCACCTGCAATTAAAATAATATGGCCCTCTATGTGGTGACCTAGCCCCTCAACCGCAGCTACAGTAGCCCCCACGTTGGTACCCTTGGAATCGTTATAGAAATCCACACCAGCTACGCTGCCTACCCACTGACAGCGGTGGGGCAGGCCTGGAAATTCAGTGATGGCTTTGCGAATGGAATTAAGATCAACCCCAACAGCAAGCGCAAGGCCAATCGCGGCCAGCATGTTGGCGATGTTGTGTTGGCCAAAAATCTTAAGCTCATTAACAGACACAATTTTCTCAAACTGGTATGCCAGATATTGGTCGTTCTCTTCCTCCAGCAATCCCAAACCATTCGCTGACGGCCGACCAAAACCGAAATCAATACTCGGTAAAACCTCATCCCCAGGCGGATAGCTATTCGCATCATCTCGGTTAATCACCACTCTGTGACAAGCAGTAAATACCCTTTGCTTCGCTTTAAGGTATTCGTCCATCGTGGCGTAACGATCCATATGATCCGCACTTAAATTAAGCAATGCCGCAACTTCTGCACCTAGTGATGCAGTCGTCTCCAGCTGGAAGCTTGAAATTTCCAACACATAGAGTTCCCGAGGCGAATCCAGCAACAGATCCAATGCCGGCTTAGCATTCTGGCTATCAAGGTTACCGCCCAGTCCATAGTTTTTTTCTGCCCGGTCAAGTATCGCTGCCAGAATTTCCACCACCGTGCTTTTACCATTCGATCCTGTTACCGCGACAATTGGCGCCTTAACAGTCTTTGAAAAAATATCTATATCCCCGGTAATCGGGACTCCCGCTGCGATGGCGGCGGCGAGTTGAGGTGTCTTAAGGCTCACCCCGGGACTGACGATGATCTCTGACGCTGAGACAAACGTTTCCTCCCGAAATCCACCCAGCTCTATTTCTACCGAGGGGAAATCCGTCAGGAATTGCGCCAGCCCCGGTGGCTCCAGCCTGCTATCGGTGACCATAAATGCCTCACCTCGCGAAGCGAGATAGCGAGCACACGAAAGCCCGGTAACCCCGAGGCCAGCCACCAGTTTTTTAGCGCTCGCGGAAGGATGCATCCACCAACCTCTTGCTCAGCTATCGCAGCTTCAACGTGGCCAAACCGAACAACACCAACATCACCGTAATAATCCAGAATCGTACAATCACTCTAGGCTCTGGCCACCCCTTGAGCTCGAAGTGATGATGCAGTGGAGCCATGCGGAAAATTCGTTTTCCTGTCAGCTTGAAAGAAGCGACCTGCATAATGACCGATAAAGCTTCCATCACGAAAACACCCCCCATAATGAACAGCACGATTTCGTGACGAGAAATAATGCTCATTACTCCCAGTGCGGCGCCCAGCGCCAGCGCACCTACGTCTCCCATAAAGATTTGCGCGGGATAGGTGTTAAACCAAAGAAACCCCATACCGGCACCTACGAGGGCGCCGGCAAAAACGACTATTTCTCCGGATCCGGTGACATTAGGGATATTCAGATAAGCTGAAAATTCGCTGTGTCCCGCAAGATAAGCAATAACTCCAAGCGCCCCGCCCACCATCACCGTAGGCAAAATCGCCAGCCCATCCAGGCCATCGGTCAGGTTTACTGCGTTACTGAAAAACACAATCATCAATGAGCTGATGGCGATATAGAAAAACCCGACATCTATGGCCACATCCTTGAAGAAAGGAATAATGTAGTCAGTCTCGATGGAGCCGAGGGCCGTCTCGTAAAGCACAACGGAGGCAGTAATCCCCACCAGAAATTGCCAGAAAAGTTTCCAACGTGCCGACAGGCCGGCAGTGTCCTTTCGGAAAACCTTGCGGTAATCATCAACCCAGCCAACTGCACCGATAGCCATGGTCACGAACAGCACAATCCAAACATAATGATTACTCAAGTCAGACCACAGCAGAGTACTCATGGCGATGCTCACCAAGATTAAAGCGCCACCCATAGTCGGCGTGCCAGCCTTGCTGAAGTGGGTTTCCGGCCCATCATCTCTGACGACCTGTCCGATCTGATGATAATTCAAGCGACGAATCATGCTCGGTCCGATAACCAGCGACACGCCAAGTGCTGTCAGAATACTGAATATGCCGCGCACCGTGATGTACTGAATCACAGCAAAGTTGCTATCAAACTGCATGAGATAATCTGATAACCAAACCAGCATTAGAGTTCCTCTTTGGCCTGCAATTCATAAACAACGCGATCCATTTCGGCACCCCGTGATCCCTTGATCAAAACCGCGGTATTCGCATCAAGCTGATTTCTTGCATATGCGATCAGTGATTCCTGGTCGGCGAACTCTCTGGCGTCATTTCCGAAGCTTGAAACAACCAGCCCCGCATGCTCACCAACTGACCAAAGCGCATCGATTCCGGCTTGCTGCGCGAGACTGCCAACCAATTCATGAGCACTTTCAGTCTCGTTGCCGAGTTCCTTCATATCACCTGAGATCAAAATCCGACGGCCGGAAAATGTCGCCAACACATCAATCGCTGCACTAAAAGAATTTGGGCTGGCGTTATATGAGTCATCGAGGAGCAAGGAATTTGCAATGCCCTTTACAGCACTCAAACGACCAGGCACAGCCTCTACCCCGGCTAGTCCGGCTTTCACGTTTTCCAGATCAGCACCCACTTCCAAGGCAACTGCGGCAGCTGCGGCAGCATTCATGACGTTATGCCGCCCTAGAAGCTGCATATTGATTTCACATTCACCAACTGGGGTAAGCAGCGTAAAAGCGACTCTGCCATTCGGATTGCTCTGGAGATCTCGCGCTATGTACTCCGCTCTTGCACCTTCCTGCAGGGAAAACTGTACAAATCTCCGCGGTTTAGCGCGCTCAATCCAGTCACTTACATGAGAATCATCATGATTTAGAACTGCTGTGCCGCCAGGTTTAAGGTGGTCAAGAATTTCACCCTTGGCTTTAACTATGCCGGCAAGACTGCCAAAGCCTTCAACATGGGCAGCGCTCGCCGTGGTGATTAGCGTCACATCGGGCACGGTAATACTTGCACTGAAATCGATTTCACCACCTCTATTCGCACCCATCTCGATCACGGCAAAATCATGCTCGGCGCTCAGGCGCAACAACGTCAAGGGCACACCAATCGTATTATTTAGGTTCGCATGTGTTGCCAGGGTGGGTGCTCGAGAGCCCAAAATAGCTGCAATCATTTCTTTGACCGTGGTCTTGCCCTGACTCCCCGTCAGTGCCACAACCCTTGCCTGACTGCGAAGCCTGTTTATGCGCGCAATCTGACCCAAAGCCATGTGAGTGTCATTTACCACTAGTTGGGGGATACCAGCGGAAACTTGCTCTGACACTACCGCACCGCAGGCACCCGCATCCGCTGCAGCCTGCACGTGTTCGTGCCCATCGAATCGTTCTCCCTTCAATGCCAGGAACACCTCGCCTGGATGCACCGATCTTGAATCGGTCGACAGGGAAGCAAATTCCACATCTGCACCAACAACCTTTGCTTCCAGGTTTTGGGCTAAATCACTAAATTGCATGGTGCTGATCAAAGTTCAGAACTCTCTCTTTTGTCGCTTGATAACTGACTCAGCTACCCATTCCTTTGGACCGAGACTTAAGCCCTAAACGAACGTGGTTGGCGTCACTAAAAATCGAACGCGCGCCATTAGATTCCTGGTAATTCTCGTGACCCTTGCCGGCCACCAGAATCACATCGCCCTCTGCCGCCTCTTTTATCGCGTGATCAATGGCTTCGGCACGGTCACGAATTACCAGCGCACTTCTCGGATCTCTCATACCACTGCGAATGTGCTGCACGATTTCGTCCCCCGCTTCGTTACGGGGATTGTCATCTGTGAGGATTATGCGGTCAGCAAACTGTTCGGCTATTTCTCCCATTAATGGGCGCTTACCTCTATCCCTGTTGCCGCCACAGCCAAACACGCACCAGATCTTCCCTTTGAAGTGATCTCGCAGCGCGGTTAAGGCGCTGCGCAGTCCATCAGGCGTGTGGGCATAGTCGACTACCGCAGTGATATCCGTCGAGTCACCCACAATTTCCATGCGACCAGAAACAGGCTTAAGATCCGACACTCTGTCACACAGCAATTGCAGCTGGCCTTCATTTTCAATTTTGAGATAACTAATCAGGATTGTGATGACCGCAAGGACATTGCTGAAGTTAAAGTAACCCAGCAATCGTGCGTCTAGTTCAGCCGCGCCAACGGGTGTAACGATTGACGCTTCAAAGCCGTTACGCGTGAGCATCGCGCTGCTTGCATACACTGATGCGATTTTATTGCTGAGGCTATAAGTGGATATCTCAACACCACTGGCAACCGAATTGATAAGAGAAAGCGCATAGGGGTCATCCAAATTCACAACGGCATTGCGCAAACCCGGCATGGTAAACAACATACGCTTGTTCGCCGCGTAAGCCTCCATGCATTCGTGATAATCCAGATGATCTCTGGTCAAATTGGTAAATACGGCGGTATCAAAATTTACAGCCGCCACCCGCTTCTGATGCAGGCCTACAGATGACACCTCCATTGCTACTGGGTTTACATTCCTGTGGGATAGCTCCGCCAGGGCCATCTGAGTAAAGACGGCATCCGGCGTGGTTAGCTCCGTTTCCAACAAATCCTCATAGGGGCCATATCCCAGCGTTCCAATAACTCCGCAGTTTTCTCCTCCAGTCTGTAGCAGCTGCGCAAGGAACTGCGTACAGCTGGTTTTACCGTTGGTACCTGTAATTCCGAAAACAGTGAGCTCCTCACTGGGTTTACCGTAAAAACGCGCCGCGATTTCACTGATCTTCGCTGTCAGATTATCGATCGCCACAACTAACTTGCCGTCGACGACACGAATACCCTGCCATTCGCCCCCTGACTCAGCCAGTACAGCGGCCACGTCCTGCTGAATCGCGTCTGCAATGAAATCCCTTGCATCATGGTTACGACCGAAATAGGCGATAAACAAATCACCTTTACGAAGTCTTCGGCTATCGATCTGAATCCCGGTAACGATGGCCTGCAATTCCGGCAGGCTCTCGTTCTCGATTGCAACAAGGCCAGTAATCAGGTCCAGCAATACAGCGTGTGAATTCATGTCTTCAGCGGTACTAGTAGTCATGGGGAGGAACCACTCCAAAGATTCTGATCAGTCACATTGTCAGGAGGGACGTTGAGAATTCGCATGGCGCCAGTTGCGATCTCTGAGAACACCGGGGCCGCTACATGGCCACCATAATGCTCTTCTCCCTTGGGCTCATTGATCACCACAACCACGACAATTTCAGGGTCGGAAGCCGGCACCAGCCCAACGAAGAATGAATTGTGCAAATTATCTTCATAGCCATATTCACCCACGACGTGCGCTGTTCCAGTCTTCCCTGCCACATCATAAAAAGGGATATTTGCCTCCACAGCAGAGCCGCCGCGACTTGAATCTACGACAGTTTCCAGCATATCAAGCACCTGGCCCGCGATTACCGGACTGATTACCTGCTCTCTGGGCAACGCTTCGATATCTGCCTCACTAAGCTTCAATAGTGAAACTGGCTTTAGGACACCTTCATCAGCAATTACTGAGTAGGCCCGCGCTAGCTGAAGCGCAGACGCTGATAGTCCATACCCATAAGATAGGGTCGCTGTCTCAATCCGGCTCCAGCGCCGAGGGTTCGGCAACACACCGCCGCGCTCTCCAGGAAATCCAGTACCAGGGACTTCGCCGAATCCAACTCTTTGCAATACATCCCGAATCGGCTCCGGGCCAATTTCAAACGCAATCTTGCTAGTACCAATATTGCTTGACTTGGTTATGACCTTGGACAAAGTCAGCGTACCGTAGTTGAAGATATCCCGGACTTCATTCGGCCCAACCATCATCCATCCCGGACTGGTTTCGATAATTGTGTCGGGCTCAAACAGGCCCGATTCGAGCGCCGCGGTAATGGTAAATGCCTTCACTGTGGAGCCAGGTTCAAATACATCCGTAATCGCGCGATTACGCAATACACTGAAGTCGGTCATGTCTGCTTTGTTGTGCGGGTTATAAGAAGGCTGATTGACCATTGCTAGCACCTCACCCGTATCCACATCAAGAATCAACGCAGAAGCGCCCCCGGCTCTGCGGGTTATGAATTCGGCTTTCAAAGCGCGATACGCAAGATTCTGCAGCTGGAAGTCTATAGCTAACGTCAGGTTATTCCCTGGCTCCGCGGTCTGAATCATATTGAGTTCCTCAATAATATGACCACGACGATCCTTGATGACCTGGCGCCGACCCGGCACGCCTCCTAACCAGTCGTCATAAGTGAGCTCTAGCCCTTCCTGCCCAATATCATCGACGTTACTGAAACCGATCAAATGAGCAGCAACCTCCCCTTGCGGATAGAAGCGCTGATATTCTTGCTGGGAGTACACATGGCCCAGCTTGAGATCCATCACTCGCTTTGCATCTGCGGGTGCGAGCCGCCTCTTCACATAGAGAAATTCCCGATTGGCGTTATTTGAAATCGTGCTTGCCAGCACCTCCGGATTCATTTCCAGGGCAGCAGCCAGTGAATAGACTGCTTCAGGTGTCTCCACCAGCTCACTCGGATTCACCCATATGGACTGCACCGGCGTGCTGACGGCCAGTGGCTCACCATTGCGGTCAGTGATAAGCCCGCGATTTGCCACCAAAGGAATAGTTCGAATAGTGCGAGCATCTCCCTGCCCTTGCAGGAAGTCTCTCTGCAAGATATGCAGAGCGCTGAGTTGCCAGGCTATGGCCACCACGCAAAGCAGCATGGCAAGCATAATCAAGAGTACCCGCCATTGGCGGATTGCAGGTCTAAGGCTTTCTAGCATCACGGCCAACCATCACAATGTGATCTATTTCAGGCACCTGCATGCGTAACTGCTCTACTGCTTTCTGCTCAATACGACCATCAAGTCCAAACGTGCTCTGTTCAAGTAACAACTGGCCCCACTCCACATCCAATTGATTGGCCTCTTCACGAAGCATCTGAATTTCATTGAAAGCAAACCTGTTCTCATGGGTGGTTTTAACAACCATTAAGCCGGAAAACAGGACAGTGCCAAGCAACAGGAAAAGCATCAAAGATCTGCGTGAGCCAACGCCCAACCACAACAACACTGGCTGCGATGTGGGATGTGATGCTGATTGCGCAGGTTTAATAGCGTCTCGCGATTTTCCTTTCACTGTTTTTTTCATATCGCCATTACCTTTTCCGTCTGCAGCTTTTCTGCGACTCGTATGACAGCGCTGCGGGCACGAGGGTTTTCAGCTACTTCTCTTACGGATGGCTTTGTTGCTTTTCCTATTTTCTTGAGCGTGGGAGCCAACTGCGCCGCTTTGATAGGCAGCCCTCGTGGATATTTGTCGCCGCGGGAACAATCGGCTATAAACTGTTTCACCATGCGGTCTTCCAGTGAATGAAAGCTAATCACCACAAGCCTGCCACCTATTGCCAGGTTGTTTACCGCCACCACGAGCGCTTTTTTCAACTCACCCAATTCATCGTTTACATGAATACGAATCGCCTGGAAGGAGCGGGTTGCAGGGTGCTTATCTCTTTCCCATGCCGGATGTGCCGCCTTGACTATCTCCGCGAGCTGCAGGGTTCTGGTAACCTTCTGCGCTTTCCTGGCATTTACGATTGCACGCGCTATGCGACGTGAATGACGCTCTTCACCAAACTGGTAAAGCACATCAGCTATCTCTTCTTGTGCCGCGGTGTTTACCCAATCCGCTGCAGATTGCCCGTTATCACTATCCATTCGCATATCCAATGGCCCGTCTCGCATGAAGCTAAAACCACGGTCCGGGTCGTCCAATTGGGGCGAAGAAACCCCTAGATCAAACAACACACCATTCACCTTGCCTTGAATTTGCTGCGCCGCGATGACATTTTCCATTTGCCCAAACTGCGTTTTCCCGACGACAAGCCGCAGGTCTTGTGTCGCCAGTTGCTGTGCCGCCTCGATTGCCTCCGGATCGCGATCCAGCGCAAGCAGGTGCCCCTCCACACCTAACTCGCTCAAAATGGCTCTCGAATGTCCTCCTCTCCCGAAAGTCGCATCGATGTAGAAACCTTCCGACTGAATATTCAAGGCTGAGACCGCTTCCTCTGCTAATACCGTTTTATGAAGCTCATCTCGTTCATCCATCTCCGCCACCTATAGCGCGAGCGTTCTTAATTTCTCTGGTAATTCACCTTCCGTTGAATTCTCTGTTAACCAATTGTCTCTCTGCTCAGTCCAGCTGGCTTGATCCCAGATCTCCAGTTTTTTCCCCTGCCCTATCAGGCAAACGTGCTTTTCCAACTGCGCGTACTGCCTTAATTCCTGAGGCAACAAAATCCTTCCACTGTTGTCTAATTCAAGGTCATTGGCATGACCGATAAGGAGGTGCTTAACGCGCTGTGACATTGGGTCAAAACTGGAAAGGGATTCGATTTGCCGCTCAATTTGCTCCCACTCAGCTAGCGGATAGAGAAGCAAGCAACGGTGATTGGTATCTATGGTGACAACCAGATGCCCAGAACAAGACTTGACCAGCTGCTCGCGATAGCGTGCAGGCATGGCCATTCGCCCTTTTGCGTCCAGGTTGATTGTATTGATGCCGCGAAACACGGTTGTCCCCAATTATTATGTGTGACTTTTTGTCCGAGGGATTCCACTATCCCCCACAATTGAACAAAAAATTCCACTTTTCGCCACAAAGAAACACTATAGGCAGACATCGGCACCTGCGCAAGACAATTTATGTATTTTTTTCAAGAATTTACGTGAACATGCCGCTATCAGGAGTAAATCTGCTGCGATCATGCAGGTAATTGGAAAGGGTAAATCGAGAAATAACAGCCGGATATCAAGGCTATTTAAAGTAATTTCTCAGGTAACCGGCTAGTTTGACGTCGTCAAAAGCCGGGGATCGGGGAAAAAGTGTGAGCCAGCCTGTAAGCCGGGTTCTGTCGAGGACAATTATTCATCTGCAGCCTGCGTCACCGCAGACTTGAAGCGGCCTACCCGAATCCAATGCGAGCAACACTTTAAGATTCCTATTTGGCCTTGCTCCGGGTGGGGTTTACCTTGCCACGTACTGTTACCAGTCGCGCGGTGCGCTCTTACCGCACCATTTCACCCTTACCTGCTCAAAAATGAGCTGGCGGTATGCTTTCTGTTGCACTAGCCGTAGGTTTACACCTCCCAGGCGTTACCTGGCACCCTGCTCTATGGAGCCCGGACTTTCCTCCCCCTGCTCTCACTCCAAGAGTGAAAACAAACAGCAATTGCCCAGCTGACTCATGCACAGCTTAGTGACAAGTTTGCGTCTGCGCAATGGGGATTGGTGACTAATCCTGTTTTTTGTCTGATGCCAGCACACGCCGATACAAATCATTTTTTGACACACCCAGAAACGTACTGGTTAAAGCCACTGCCTTCTTCATCGACATCTCTTCCCGCAGCAGCGCTACCTGCTGCTCGGCTTTGCGCATCTCGGCGTCCTGCCTGCCGACTTCATCACATCCTTCCAGGACTATAACGAATTCACCTCGCGAGTGATTACTGTCAGCTGCAAGCCAATGCACCGCAGCAGCAAGCTCACCAGAGAAGTGCTGCTCGAATCTCTTGGTTAGCTCGCGACCAATAAACACTTTGCGAGATGCCCCGAAATGCGCGAGACACGCCTCCAGCATCACACCGATTCGATGGGGAGCCTCATAGAACACGAGGGTTCGTTGCTCGGAGACTAAGTCATGCAGACGCTTGTCCCGCTGCCCTGCCTTCGCAGGCAGAAAACCCTCGAACGTAAACCGGTCCGTTGGCAGACCTGCAACACATAAAGCAGCGGTTAAAGCAGAGGCACCTGGAATCGGCAATACTTCAATCCCCGCCCGACGCGCCGACTCGACAAGCCCATATCCGGGATCTGACAATAAGGGTGTGCCAGCATCAGACACCAGGGCAACCGCTTCTCCCCCCTGAATCCTGTCAACAATCCTGCCAATAGCACTGCGATCGCTAAAATCATGGTAAGCCGTCAAAGGGGTCGAGATGCCGAAATGACTGAGCAGTTTGTGGGTTTGCCTGGTATCTTCAGCGGCCACCAGCTGTACCGACTCAAGAATGTGAATTGCGCGCGCAGACATATCTCCGAGATTACCAATCGGCGTGGCGACAACGTATAGTGATGCCCTGGTCTTTTCTCCAGACTGTGATTCTGATTTCTGCAAAAAATTGCCCGAATAGCTTTCTTGTATTAGTCTTTTTCGATTCAAATCATCCTTCGGCAAACTATGTTACCGCGCTCCACTGTCACAGCTCCATGCAAAGTTTTGATGATTGCCCTGCTCACTGGTTGCGGCGCGACTGAGATTTCGGCGCCTCAGCCAGTTACACCAGTAAACACAGCCGTGGTTCAGGCTGAGGCGCTGGTTAGAGCCGCAGGAGAATCATCGGGTGATTCGGCCGCACGCCTGCTTCTGGAAGCTGCTCAGATTTATTTCGATGAAGCTGACTATTCCGGCGCGCGCAAGCTGACGAATCGAGTTCAGTCCCCTGCCAGCCTGGCTGCAGAATCGCAGCTGGCCTATGCCTTGTTGCAGGCGAAATTAGCTATGGTTTCAGGCGATTCTGCTGCGGCCATGCGCTGGCTTACGGGTAACCTGACCCAGAGCATGACCGAGGACAGCCCCAACGCACCCGAGTTTTACACGATGCTGGGCTCCCTGCATGAGGACAATAATAATTTGGCTGACGCTATCAATGCTAATGCAATGGCCGCAAGACAAATCAACCATCCGAACGCAGCACAAATTGTCGAGCGCCTTTGGGCGCAACTACAGAGTCTCGAAGCAGAAGAACTGGAGCAACTTGCCGCCAGCGCAGACAGTTACCAGCTGCTCGGCTGGATAGAATTGGGCCGGGTTTATCGCGCCGACGAATTCAATATTCGCAGCCAACTCGATGCCATTGAGCGCTGGCAACAGGTATGGACCAATCACACCGCCGCGCAAATTCTGCCTGCTGATCTGGCCTCGTTGCAGTCCCTGTGGGATGCCAGACCACGAAGCATCGCCCTGTTGCTGCCGCTACAGCAGACGGCTGGCATCGCTATTCAGGAAGGCTTTCTGAGCGCGTACTACGAAGCGCTGGCAGTAAGCCGAGAGGTCCCCATCATCTCGGTATATGACACTTCAGGCCTGCTTGATGTGGAGCCTGTCTATCAGGACGCGGTAGCAGCAGGCGCTAACTTAATCATTGGGCCATTGAATAAAGATCTGGTGAATCAACTCAATTCCGGAGACCGGTTGCCTGTTCCTACCCTGGCGCTGAACTACTCGGATTCACCTCAAATCATGACCGGCAATCTGTTTCAATTCGGACTGGCACCGGAGGACGAAATTTCCCAGGCCGCGGCACTCGCCTGGAACAGCGGGCATCGCCAGGCTGCAATCATCGCGCCGGACACTTTTAATTACGCTCGACTGCGCACCGCATTCGCCAATGCCTGGCAGAATCTGGGTGGCAACGTGGTGTCCAATGCGACTTACGGTGACACCAACGACTATAGTGATGTGGTTAAACGGCTAATGGCGATTGATTCCAGCGAACAGCGTGCCGCCGACCTGTTGGACCTCTTACCAAGGACCAACCTCGAATTTACACCCCGTCGCAGGCAAGACATTGACTTCATTTTCCTGGTGGCCAACCCACGTCAGGGCCGGTTAATAAAACCGACGCTGGCCTTTTACTTTGCGGGTGATATTCCGGTTTATGCCCTACCTTCTATTTTTGATGGCACAATTGATTCAGCCGAGAATCGAGATCTGGAAGGCATCTGGTTTACGGATGCTCCGTGGCTACTCGACAGCGCACCCCCACTGCGGCAGCGTGCTGATGCCGAACTGCGGCCGGTACCTGGCCCATTGCAGAGGCTAAGAGCACTTGGCGTTGACAGTTTTCAACTCTATCCACGCCTGCAACAGTTAGCGAATGCCGAAGTGCCCAGCATACCCGGAACCACCGGCATCCTGAGTCTTTCAGGCAACCAGCGCATTTATCGAGCGTTAGAAGTTGCCCGCTTCCGAAACGGCAAAGTGGAACTGCAGGCGCTGGATATCTCGGCCAACCTCGACTAGTGCTTCCCAGGCTCTAAATGCTCAAAGCCCAACTAGGTAAACTTGCAGAGCCTGAGGCAACACGCTATCTGGAATCCCAGGGTCTGCGCATGTTTGTCAGCAATTTCTCCTGCAAGTTTGGAGAAATAGATCTGATCATGACAGCGAATGCACAGACACTGCTGTTTGTTGAGGTCAGGTCCCGATGCGAGCAGGTTTATGGCTCTGCGCTTGATACAGTAACCGCTGGCAAGCAAGCTAAACTCAAGCGCACGGCAGAACTTTTTCTCCTGGCGCGCCCGCGATATCAACACTTTAATTGTCGCTTCGATGTGGTGGGTATACAAACCAACAGCAAGCATCCAGAGCGGATTACCTGGATTCGCAATGCATTTGAATGAAACTATTCCTGTATTTAACAGTCTACGATTGCAGCAATACCCTGTAACAGTCGGGTGAAACCTGCCGATATAAGATACACCTAAGTCGCATGCAAGTGGCTCCTTAAACTTTCAGCATTTGAAGAGCATATAGATGGATTTACAGGACCGTATACTCGGCCATTTTTTAGAGAGCATCGAAACCAAGCAGAAAGCGGCCGGAGATCTGGTTGCTGTCATCCAGATGGCTGGTGAGGCCATGGTTGGTAGTTTGCTCAACGATGGCAAAATTCTTAGCTGTGGTAATGGTGGGTCTGCGGGTGATGCACAGCATTTTTCCGCTGAGTTGCTGAATCGATTCGAGAAGGAGCGCCCTGGGCTGCCGGCTATTGCCATTACCACTGACAGTTCAACCTTAACCGCAATCGCCAATGACTATAGCTACAACGAGATATTTTCAAAGCAGGTCAGCGCCCTGGGCCAGAGCAATGATGTCCTGCTGGCGATTTCCACTAGCGGGAATTCGGCGAATGTAATGGAAGCCATGAAGGCGGCTCACGAAAGGGACATGAAGATAGTCGCGCTTACCGGTCGTGATGGTGGCGCCATGGCAGACCTTTTATCAGCGGAAGACATTGAAATTCGGGTGCCTGCGGATCGAACGGCTCGAATACAGGAGGTTCACCTGGTAGTGATTCACTGCCTTTGTGATTACATTGATACTAAACTATTCGGAGGAGATGACGCATGAATCTGAATTCAGCAATACTGCTGTTACTAGCACTAGCGATGTCCTCGTGCACAACGATTTTAACCGCAACAACTGGCGACCAGGGCATACAGGAAGACCCCACTGAAAGAACCACCGGCACCATAATAGAAGATGAAATAATCGAGACCAAAATCGCGGTGAATTTACGCTCGCAAGAGCCGGCACTGAAGGAATTCAATATTGATGTGATCAGCCATAACGGCGTAGTCCTGCTAGTCGGTCAGGTTGAATCAGACTCTTTGCGGGCCCGCGCAACTGAGATCGCGAGCCAGGCAAGCGTCAAGATTAAGCGTATTCATAATGAACTGGAGGTAGCAGGCAAGACCAGCTTACTGGCTCGCAGCAACGATACGTGGATTGCCACCAAAGTTCGCACACTCATGCTCACCAATAGCAATGTTCCTTCTGATCAGGTCAAAGTCGTTACCGAGAACGGCGCTGTTTATTTAATGGGCATGATCAGTCAGGTGGATGGTGACAGCGCGGCCAACCTGGCGCGCAATGTATCCGGCGTCACCAAAGTGGTGAAGGTATTCGAATACATCAATTAGGATAAGCGACCAGCTATTTTACTAATCTTAAAGGAGGCTTGATGCCTCCTTTTTTTGGCTCTGGAGGTTCGGGTTGAGGTGAATCCGGGCCAGCGTCATCAGGGCCGGAAGGTTCGGGGGGCGAGATGCTTGGATCGAATATCATTCCCTGACCGTTTTCTTTGGCATAGATTCCACATACCGCAGTAATGGGCACAAAGACTCGCTTTGGGATACCAGCAAAGCGCCCTTCGAAATCCAGTCGATCATTACCTAGCTGCAAATCGGTTACGGCCACGGGCGAAATATTTAGTACGATTTGTCCGTCTCGAACATGCTCTTGTGGCACTTCAACGCCGTCTTCGAAAGCGTTGACGAGTATATAGGGGGTGCAGTTGTTTTCAATGATCCACTCATATAGCGCCCGAATGATATAGGGGCGGCTGGAAGTCATTGTCATGGCATGATCACCCTTGGGGTGAAGAAGAAACGAGACTCTGGCCCTGAAGGTGCCAGGTCTAGACCATTTCTTTTTCTTGTTCGGAAAAACTTGCCAATATCGAGTCGCGCTCGAATAAGCGCTCGCGATATTCCAGCAATGGCTTTGTTGTCTTGTTCTTCGGTAGCTCAATGCCCATAACTGGCAGACGCCATAAAATTGGTGTCACTACGCAGTCCACAATGGTGAACTCGTCGCTCATGAAGAAAGGCTTTTCGCCAAAAATCGGTGCGATAGAGATCAAGCTTTCACGCAGTTCCTTTCGCTTCTTCTCCAACTGGGCGGGCGTACCATCGCGAGCCATGAGACTATCGACGAGTCCGCACCAGTCTTGTCTGATCCGATAAATCCAAAGGCGGCTCTGCGCTCTGGCAACTGGATAAACAGGAAATAGAGGCGGATGCGGGAAACGCTCATCAAGATACTCCATCATGATGTCGGCTTCGTATAGCACCAAGTCCCTGTCAACCAGCGCAGGCAAAGTGTTGTAAGGGTTGAGGGATGCCAAATCCTCAGGCTTGTTACTCGGGTCCACGTCGATTGTCTCAACGGCGACTCCTTTCTCAGCTAGTACGATACGCACCCTATGGCTATAGTGACTCGTGCCATCTGAATAGAAAGTCATTGACGATCGTTTTGCGACCACACCCATGGTAAATCCTCTAATCCTAATTCGTTATTTTAATTTCCTGCGGAGCAGGCCTGACTCAGTGATAGTCCTTGGAGAACTCGCGACCCATTAATGCCGCCAGAATATAAAGCACGCCCAGAAAGGCAAGGACCCAAACTCCAATTGATTGTCTATTCTCACGGCCCGGCTCGCCCACGTAGTACATGAAGTTCACCAGATCCGCTATCGTGTTATCAAATTCATCAGCGCTTAGCGTCCCGGTTCCCTCCACAGGGTGCAATTCGCATTGAGTCGGATCGTTTGCCCCATGATCGTCGCATTCGACATCACCCTGCAGCTCATGCAGCACATTGGGCATACCGACGTTCGCGAAAATCTTGTTGTTAGCGCCTAGCGGTCGACTTGGATCGTTATAAAACGACTTGAGATAGGTATACAACCAATCCGGGCTGTGCACCCTGCCGGCAAGAGTCAAATCTGGAGGTGCCGCACCAAACCAAACCTTCGCATCCTCTTCAGACATGGCGTTACTGATTGGATCTCCAATCAGGGAATCATCGAACACCAGATTCGCAAGCACGAGGTCGTGTGGAATTTCGAGGTCATCGGCGGTTCTTTCATAGCGCGCGTATCCAAGCTCATGACAGCTTGCACAGTAGTTCATGTACGTGCGGAATCCACGCTGCAGCGACTCTTTGTCATCGAAATCCGTTTCAACATGCTCCAGATCCAGATTACCTGCTGAGGCAGCCTCTGCACTGCCTGATACCAGCATCAGCGGCAATACCACCAGCAGTATTAGCAACGCGATGGAACCAATTAGTTGCGGGATGGAAATAAAGCGACCTGTCACCCTCTCTGGTGGCGTGGAAGTCTGCTCCTTGCGCGTATACCAAGGCATTAGAAAGAAAAACAGGAAGTAGACGACAGTCATAATCTGTGCCAAAGCAGTTTTCGCGGGGCTCACCGCCTGGGTGCCAAGCACGCCCAGGATCAGGAAGCTCACTACAAATGCCAGTAGCGCTCCACGGCTGTACCAGCCCTTATATCGCATTGAACGAACCGGACTCTTATCCAGCCAGGGCAACACAAAAAGGATTGCGATAGCCCCAAACATCACCAACATGCCCCAGAACTTGGAGTCAATCCCAAATAGCGGCACGGTAACGGCGCGCAGCATGGAGTAGAACGGGGTGTAGTACCAGACTGGCGGCACATGCTCAGGCGTCTTCAGTGAGTCAGCCTCCTGGAAGTTTGCAATCTCCAGGAAATAACCGCCCATTTCAGGCGCAAAGAATACGATCGCACAAAATACAAAAAGAAACAGAATCACTCCCGGTAGATCATGATAGATCGTGTAATACGGGTGGAATGGGACACCATCAAGTGGCACACCGTCCGGGCCTTTTTTGTCTTTGATATTGATGCCGTCGGGGTTATTGGAACCCACTTCGTGCAGCGCAAGGATGTGCAATACAACAAGGGCCAGCAACACGATTGGCAAAGCGACCACGTGTAGAGCGAAGAATCGATTCAAGGTGGCACCGGAAATCAGGTAGTCACCACGGATCCAAACCAACAGGTCTTCGCCGATAATGGGAATCGAACCGAATAGCGAGACAATCACATTGGCACCCCAATATGACATTTGGCCCCAAGGCAACACGTAACCCATGAATCCCTCT
>DLPV01000018.1:0-428 GCA_002477465.1 Gammaproteobacteria bacterium UBA7449
AAGTGATAATAAGTCTTCTCCAGTTGATGAATTGATGTACCACAAGAATTAGCGATATCACGCAACTTAACACCTCCTTTCCATCGCTGTGTTACATAGAAATGTCGTAAAGAATAATAAGTTATATTTCTGTCTCTAGTTCCAATATGACAGAAATCTAGAATCTGCTCCCAAAATGCTTTCTTCTTCCTTCCTGACAATCTTGTTCCGTGATAGTCAGCAAATATCAAGTCATCAAGATCACGATGAATACTGATCTCTTCTGTTCGTCTTAAACAACTTGAGTCTCTACAGAATAATCTTCTGTCTTTTCTAACCTTTGACGTTTCTGCTCTCACTTGTAAGAAGACAACTTCTTTCGTTTTCCCGTAATCGTCTGTCTTCCTATAATCTATTATATCTCTCCATTGAAGTTGCTCTAGCTCTCC
>DLPV01000018.1:853-52153 GCA_002477465.1 Gammaproteobacteria bacterium UBA7449
CAGAATGATCTCATTCCTTTATAAAGTCTTTCCCACTCTTCTTCTGTGAAAGTGTCTCTTCTGACATTTGTCTGAAGTTTTCCCCTGTCAAACTTCCTGATCTCTATCTTATCCGCTGAAACCTCTGTGAACCCTTCTCTGTGACAGTATTTGATGAACATTCGTATAGTTGAATATTCCTGTCTAATCGTGTCTTCGTTGACAGTTGAGTTCCCTTCTCTCCTCCAGTTGTAGTAACCGAGAAAAGTTCCTTTGTGAATATCAGACACTTTCATGTCACCATGTAAATAAGACAGCATATGCTTAATATGAGTCGTGATCGTAGTTAGTCTTCCCTTGACGATTGTTCCTGACTTCACATCAGCGTTTTTCCAGTCAAGAAATCTCTTAGCAACCGTCGTTACATCATCTGAGAATATCTTTTTACCCTGATTCACTCGTGCTGTGATGTTTATGTACTCATCTTTTCCCTTCTCAAGAGCAGTTTCCAGATGCTTAGTTCGTAGACTTTTCCTGTACATTTTTCCTTCGTCTTTAACCCAAACATGCAACTGATAAACTCCGCCACTTTTATTTGAAGTGAAAATTTTACAATCACCACCAAAAAGTTCATGAACATTTGCCATCCAGTTGTTCTGTTTCTCTGTCATATCACTCACTCGTAAAATCTTATTAGATCAATTTTGAGATCAAACAGCAGTCACACATACCGAGTTCCCATATGTGTTTGCTCTGAGTCTCTTAAATTTCATCCAAAAAAAAACACCAATGTCGTGAAACATCAGTGTTTTCCGATTCAACTACAAACTGATGCTGTTTTTTATGATTTTCAGTAAATACAAAAACTTTGTAGTGAGTTTGTAGTACTGATTTTTAAATCACTGAAAAATAACAGTTAAAATTATAGTTTGTAGTGAGTTTGTAGTAAATCTATAAAATAATATCCAATATAATCAATAACTTACAAATTAGTATTTACTCCCACTCGATCGTTGCAGGCGGTTTACTGGAAATATCATAGCTTACCCGCGAGACTTCCGGAATTTCATTCATGATGCGATTAGAGACCAGCTCAAGTAAGTCAGGGTCAAGCCTTGCCCAACGGGCTGTCATGAAATCGACAGTCTCGACAGCTCTTAGGCTAATCACGTAGGCATAGCGGCGAGCATCTCCGACCACCCCTACCGATTTCACCGGCAGAAATACGGCAAACGCCTGGCTGACCTCATGGTACTTATCTGCGTTGTATAACTCTTCGATAAAAATTGCGTCAGCTTGCCTAAGGATGTCGCAGTACTCCTTCCTTACCTCACCCAACACCCTGACCCCAAGTCCTGGACCAGGAAATGGATGCCTATAAACCATGTCATAGGGCAATCCCAATTCCAGACCAATCTGCCGCACTTCATCCTTGAACAGCTCACGCAGCGGCTCCACCAACTTAAGGGTCATATCTTCCGGCAGGCCGCCAACATTATGATGGGATTTGATGACATGGGCCTTGCCAGTCTTGGATCCCGCAGACTCGATTACGTCTGGGTAAATGGTACCCTGAGCCAACCAGTTCACATCTCCTAACTTGGTGGCCTCTTGGTCGAATACCTCAATAAAGGTATTGCCGATAATTTTGCGCTTGGTTTCCGGTTCATGCACATCTTCTAGCGCGTCAAGAAACATGCTCTCAGCATCCGCGCGAATGACCCGGATTCCCATATTCCGAGCAAAGGTTGCCATAACCTGGTCGCCCTCATGCAAGCGCAACAGGCCATTATCTACAAAGACACAGGTTAGTTGGTCGCCAATGGCGCGATGCAGCAGCGCCGCTACAACCGAAGAGTCCACGCCGCCTGACAAGCCAAGCAGGACTTTTTCATTGCCAACGGTAGCACGCACTGTCGCTATTGCATCTTCAATTATACTCGCCGCTGTCCAAAGTTTTTCACAGCCACAGATATCATGGACGAATCGTTCAATAATTCGCATACCCTGCAGGGTATGCGTCACTTCCGGATGGAATTGAATACCGTAAAACGGCCTTGCATTATGTCGCATGCCTGCAATTGGCGCACTCTCGGTGGCCGCGATGAGCTCAAAATTCGGCGGTACTTGCGTGACTTTATCGCCGTGGCTCATCCAGACATCGAGTTGCGCCATACCATTATCCAGCACACGATCCTCGATTCCTTTTAGTAGTTCGTTTTCTGCCACCACATCGACTTGCGCAAATCCGAACTCGGACTTGGAAGACGCTTCGACTCTACCACCAAATTCTTCAGCCATGGTCTGCATGCCATAGCAGATGCCCAGGACAGGAAGCCCCGCTTCATAGAGAAACGCCGGCGGCCTGGGGGAATAATCCTTATTGGCAGACTCAGGGCTACCGGAAAAAATAATGCCCTGAGGCGCAAACTGATCGAAGTTTTCCTGGCTAACTTCATAATCCCAAATTTCACAGTACACGCCGGCTTCACGCACTCTTCGAGCGATAAGCTGGGTGTATTGAGAGCCGAAATCGAGAATCAGTATTTTCTGACTGTGAATGTCTGCGCCGGCCATAACGGGAAAAAATCCTTTAGAAAATTAAAACTCTATTATGAAAACGCAGGCCTATAAACCAACCCTACCTCAAGTATGAAGCATCAATTTAGACACTGCTCAGTCGAGTGTTAAGACACGCGGTAATTAGGCGCTTCTTTGGTGATTGAGACATCATGCACATGAGACTCTGACATACCCGCGCCCGTGATCTTCACGAACTGGGTCTTGGTACGCATGGTCTCAATGTCTTTACAGCCGGTATAACCCATGCTGGATCTAAGGCCACCCATCAACTGATGCACAATAGCCGCCATAGGTCCTTTGTAGGGCACGCGTCCTTCGATACCCTCAGGCACAAGCTTTTCATTGCCGGAGTTGGCATCCTGGAAATAGCGATCACTGGACCCCTGCGACTGAGACATAGCGCCCAGACTACCCATGCCGCGATATGACTTGTAGCTGCGACCCTGGTAAAGCTCGACCTCTCCAGGGGCTTCCTCGGACCCCGCTAACAGGCTGCCTATCATCACCACGTTGGCGCCGGCGGCAATTACCTTGGCGATGTCACCGGAGTAACGAATGCCGCCGTCGGAGATCACGCAAACATCAGTATCCTTCAGGGCCTCCACCACATTAGCCACCGCAGAGATTTGCGGCACGCCGACGCCTGTGACGATGCGAGTAGTGCAGATAGAGCCTGGTCCTATTCCTACTTTGACGGCATCCGCTCCTACTGCAGCCAAATCCCTGGCCGCCTGTGCGGTACCAATGTTGCCTCCAATGACCGACACGGCTGCATACTGTCGCTTGATGGTAGCCACCTTATCGATTACACCCTGATGATGGCCATGGGCCGTGTCCACGATAATGACATCAGCCCCGGCTTCCACCAGCGCAGCAACTCTTTCGTCAGTATCTGCCGAAGTGCCAACTGCGGCCGCTGAGCGCAAGCGCCCTAAATCATCCTTACAGGCATTAGGATAATCCTCAGATTTGCGGATATCCTTCAGTGTGATGAGCCCTTTGAGATCGAAATCAGCATTGACCACCAAAATTTTCTCGATGCGGTGCCGATGCAGCAGCTCCTTAACCTCATCAAGCTTGAAGTCTTCCTGCACGGTTACAAGCCGATCCTTGGGAGTCATGATGGTGTTTACTGCTGCGTCCAGATTGCTTTCGAAACGCACATCGCGACTGGTCACTATGCCCACCAGGCCAGTGGTGTCCAGGACCGGCATACCTGAGATCTCTTTCTCATTCATCAGCGAGACCAGATCTCTAATGGTCGCCTCTGCGGTGATGGTTATGGGATCCTTGACCACACCACTTTCATACTTTTTGACTGCACGCACTTCCCGTGCCTGATTCTCGATGCTCATGCTCTTGTGAATGACACCCAAACCACCTTCTTGCGCCATGGCAATAGCCAGTCGTGCTTCGGTAACAGTGTCCATCGCCGCAGAAACCAGGGGAATATTCAGTGTAATCGCCTTGGTAAGGCGCGATTGAAGATTAACTGTGCGAGGGAGAACGTTTGAGTGTGCGGGCAGGAGCAGAACATCATCGAATGTTAAAGCTTCTTCAGCAATTCGTAACATAAGATTTCTACCATCCGCAAAAACCAGATTATACAGATGGGGTTTTGGCTTGTACAGAATCCCGACTATTCAGGGCCTATCGACAGGCAGTTTTCCGGCAATCAACTTCTTCTGCAAGTACGCCCGATAGAGAGTCTGTGCAAGCGGGATTGTCACTGCTTGAGTGCTGTAGATAAACCCTGCGCGAGGCACAGTGCCTGGGCTGGCAAGCAAGGCAACAAGCAGGGAAAGCAATGCTGTACAGATAACAACACCCCAAGCGATAGTAACCAGGTGGCAGTACGTCCGCTCGTAGTCTGTCATGCGCAGCTCCTCCGCGAAGCGCAGAGAATTCTGGTAAAAAGCAATAATAATCGACCCCAGAGCCATCAAACCCAAGGCGACAAAAACAAACAGACCGCTGACGGTATTGTCAGCCCAGCCTGCATTCTCAAACAGACCGGTGTCAAATAATGAAAACCCTAACAGCGTCGAAGTGATAAAAATCACAGTTGCCTGGGCCATTAGCTTGATTGGGTAGACGAATACCAGCATCAGGATTACCAGGCCAAGGCTGAGCTGGATGGTTATAGGGTCCTGCAATCCAAATGTCCGACTCCAGGTTGAGTGGGCAAGCCAGACCGCGCCGATAGTAAGCGCACTGATTACGAAGGCGGGAATATCCTTGGACAGCTCAAATAATTCTGGTGGACTGGTTGGAATCTGATCGATGCTGATCACCAGCATGGTGAATGCGAAGGCGAAAGCCGCATCTACGAACGTTTCGATGCGAGTCATGCTGTCACCACGAATGATACGCCCGCTTTCACGGCGACAACTTGCGATAAACTCCTGACTTAACGGCTCCATGACTGGATAGCACCTCGTGCACAGTTATAGAATCAGGGTCCAGACTGGCCATACGCAGACATCAAGCTACCAAGCTACAGGCTGGTTCCGTCTTGTATGAGTGTGCACAGAGCCAGACAGAATGACAAGTAGGGAGACGCCGCTGCAATGAGCACAGATCAGAATACCAGCAGACTACAGTCTTTGCTGCGAGAGCCTACTTTCCATTTTTTTATCATGGCCCTGGTGATTTTCGCGGTTTATGGCATCAGCAGCAGTACCCAGGAGAACGTTCTCGAATTGGATCAGCGGGAAATTGATGCACGCCTCTTTATGCAAGAAATGGCAAGCGGTCAGGCGCTGAATGAGGAGCAAAGGGAGTATCTAACCTCCGCCTTTGTGGAAGAGCAGATACTGGTGCAAGAAGCGCTGAAGATGGGGCTGGATAATGATGCGCGCATACACGATATTCTTGCGCAAAAAATGCGCCATGTGTTGAGCGGCGACGTTATTCAACCCAGCCAGGAGGAACTGCAAACGTTCTATGAAAGCAATCTCGAGCGTTACCGCACCCTGCCCTCTCTCGACGCCAATGAAATCGTGTTTAACACCCGCGAAGAGCTGCCTGTTGAGGTGAGCAATGCACTCGCCTCGGGTGCTGACGCGGCCAGGCTATTAGAGTTCGAGGCTGGTAACGCCGACCCCCTGCCCAATGTGAACAAGCTGGATCTTTCCAATATATTCGATGACGAGTTTGCCGAACGCGTGTTCATTACTGAAATCGGTGCATGGCAAGGCCCCTTCCTGAGCAATCGCGGACAGCATTGGCTGCAGGTCACATCCAGAAGAGCCTCCAGACTGCCACCGCTGACCGAGATCAGAGATCGTGTGCGTCTAGAATGGATAGCCGCAGAAGAAGATTTGCGCCTGCAGACCCAAATCGACCGCCTGTGGGAACAATACTCTGTGCGCATCAGCAATGCTGAAGCGGAACATTAGGGCTGTCAGTGCACACTAAAATATCCAGCACCCTGTTCCTGCTGCTCGCATTTTTACCCGGGCTCGCCCCGGCCCATGATGTGGACATTACCGGGGTCGCTCGCATATTTATCGATGAACAAGCACCCGGTAGCTACAGCCTTTCGGTGGTGGACCAGCAAGTGCCACCACTATTTAATATTGAACGGATTCTTCCAGAGCGTTGCGAAGGACTGTCACCGGGAAACTATAGTTATCGCTTCCAGTGCAGCCCGGCACTTAACATCAATGATAGCCTCGAAATCCCCTGGTCATTGCAGGGTCTTGTAGCAGTTGCACGTTGGGCTGATGGGACTGATGTTTCGGGATACTTTCCTGCAGAAGGCGCAGGTATCAGCATCCCGATGAGCGACTTGAAGGCAGGTGCCGGCTCCCTTACCAGCCTCGCTTCCCGCTATTTTGTGCTGGGAGCGGAACATATCCTGTTCGGTATCGACCACCTGCTGTTCGTGCTGGGATTACTATTATTGTTGCAGGGTTTTTGGAAACTGCTCAAAACCATCACAGCCTTCACTATCGCCCACAGCATCACGCTCGCCTTCGCTGTGCTAGGCATTTTCCCGGTGCCCAACGCCCCGATTGAAGTGCTGATCGCGCTTTCCATCGTGATGCTGGCAAGAGAAGTCATTATGAGTCAGCGCGGAGAACTCACACTGGTGCATGAAAAACCATGGATTGTTGCTTTCGTTTTTGGCCTGTTTCATGGCTTTGGTTTTGCCGGTGCGCTGGGGGAGCTAGGGCTGAGCGATGCGGATATCCCCTTGGCGTTGCTGTTCTTCAACCTGGGGGTTGAAGGGGGACAGGTGTTATTTATTATGGGAATGATTGCTGTTAATACTGTATTTACCAAGCTGTTTGCCAGCAGCACTGCCAGCGCCCACCGTGGGCTAGCTTATGGACTTGGCGGCATTGCCTGCTTCTGGTTTCTGGAGAGGCTGCCAGCCCTGGTGCTGATAAACTAGCGCAAGTTACTGATTCTGATACTGCTGGTGACAGCCTTCGCAGGGCGGATACAGCGCATTGTTGCCGGCATCCGACAATGCCTCTTCGTCTCTGACTGCAACGGCAGCAAGCACCTGGCGCGATGCTGCCAGCATCTGGGCGTTGAATTCTTGCCATTGTTCAGTGGCAGCCGCATCAGCCTCTCCCTCTGCACTGCCTCCTATTGCGAGCAGGTTTGCAGCGCCGATTACAGCAAAGGCCGCATTCTCTACTTCTTGCCACTGGGCGTCGGTTTCCAACTGGTAGGCGCCCCAGATTGTGTTGGTGGCCGGGGTGATGATGCCGTTCATAAGCTGCTTAACCTGCAGCTCGGGTTCCAGTTCAGCAGCCTGACTCACTGTGAGCACACAGCCAAATAGCATCAGCAGGCAAGTTCGCGTATTCGTCATAAGAAACCCCGCATATGAAGACCCCACTCGATTCTATTGTTCGGTTTTGTTGTTCAGTTTTATTGTTCGGTTTAGGTGTTCGGTACTATTGCTCGCTTTTCTCGCGGCCTGCTTCGACTTCCTGCTTACGCGCGCCGGCCAGTATACCTGGCAAGGCGTAATTGCCCTCGTGACACGCATACTCATAAATCCGGTCATCTACCGCATTCATCGGCAGCTCTCCAGTCCACGGGCGAGAGTAGACGCTAGAGTCTTCCACAGTGAAACGGTAGAGCAAAGTCTTATCGTCTAGCCGTGAAAAGCGTTCTGTTATTTTGGCGGATGGAGACAGATAGAGGAAATGACGCAATGCACCGCGGAAGCCTTCCTGGTCATGAAAGTTCGTCGTTTCCACCACCAGAGTATCCCCCTCGTAGTAGCCAATAGAGTCACCCAACCACTTCTGGGTATCTGAGTGTTCGCTATCACGTAAGCGAACAATGCGGGCGTCATGATTCATCTCTGCCAGAATCATGACATAGTCTTCGGTTTGCACAATGCGGCTGTGATTGTTGTAAAGCACCGGCAACATCGGCGGTCCACCCGACGAACCGAACCCGACCAGACAGCGCTCGCCCATAGGACGAACTTCAGGCCCATCGAAGGCACCACGACTTCGTCGCCCGGCAAAAATAGTCCGTTGCGCGCCTTCGGCCCAGGGCAATCGGCCATCCTCAGGCTCAACGATTATGGAGCTGCGAATCTCACCATTGATCTCTGCCATGCGCTCGCCCGGATCCATCCAGAATGTGTTGTAGCCACCGACGTCCGGTTCGCCGTCACCGGAATTCACCAGTTCGTCGAGATAACTCTCACCCGTTGCGCCCACGCGGGCCGCCTCTTCAGCACTAATTACCAACTCACCACCGAATTGCTCACCACGCTCTAACATAGTGACTGTCGCGATGCTGTAAACACCCTGGAGGTCAGGCGCGCCCCATTGAGTTCGGGGTGCTCCTGAGTCCTGCGCGATTACGGTGAGCGAGCTCGAAATCAGCGCAATGGTGAGCAGTAGTGCAGGTGCTTTGCTAGGTGATGGTGCTTTCACGGTGATACTCCCGGACTGTGGTACCGAATCGATTCGCTCCGATGTTAGCACAAGCCCTGCCGTGGCGCAGAATCCAGACCGGGCCTTGGATGCGACGACAAGCTGCGCAAGTCGAGTATTACAGATAAACTTTTGCTCCCAAATTTGCTTTAATCCGCCTGGTTCACACCCGGCAAGCGAGGCGCTAATGCACCGGCTAATTACGCTCATCACAATGTTATTGCTCAGCAACCTGGCCAAGGCTGACGCCTGGAACGAGGTCGAACATGGCTACGCCGAGAGCAATGGCGCGCGAATTCACTACGCCAGCATGGGCTCAGGCCCTCTGGTAGTCATGATTCATGGGTTCCCGGATTTCTGGTATAGCTGGCGGCATCAGATGGAAGGCCTTGCCGACCTCTTTAAGGTGGTCGCGATTGACCAGCGCGGCTATAACCGCAGCGGCAAGCCTGACGGTCAAGAGAATTATGGCATGCAGCATCTGGTAGGCGATGTCGCAGCGGTAATCAATCACCTTGGTGAAGGCAGTGCCACCATAGTCGGACACGACTGGGGCGGTGCCGTAGCCTGGCAATTTGCTTTCGCCCTGCCACAAATGGTGGATAATCTGGTAATTCTCAACCTGCCCCACCCCAACGGCATGGCCAGGGAAATGGCAGGTAATGCCGAGCAGCAGGCCAACAGCAATTACGCCCGAGTATTTATTGAAGGCTCTCCCTCGGATCCCGATATATTTTTCGGTGGACCCATGACAGCCGAAACCCTAGCAGGTTGGGTATCTGACGCCAGCGCCCGAGAACGCTATGTGGAGGCATTCGGCCGGTCTGACTTCGACGCCATGCTTTCTTATTACAAACAAAATTATCCGGGTGGCTCGGACAGTGGCCAAGCCGGCCCGCAGGCGCCGCAGCTCGACATTCCCCTCCTTGTCTTTCATGGCCTGGAAGACACGGCACTGCATTCAGATGGGCTCAACAATACCTGGGATTGGAACGACAGCTCTACCACGGTCGTCGCAGTTCCCGGGGCAGGACATTTTGTCCAACAAGACGCGGCCGCCATGGTAACGGATACGCTGCGATGGTGGCTGCTGGCGAACCAGTAAAGCCCGGGAACCTGCAGAGTACAAACTGAGCAACGCTAATTTTAAGGGTGGTCAACCGCGCAGTTGGCCAGAATTGCCTTATCAGAAGGATTGATTGACATGAAGTACGCATTATTTGCCCTGACCTGTTTGGGCTTTAGCGCACAAGTCTGCGCAGCGGATGCCGCTGCGACGAGAGTGATAATCGAAGACAATCTTGCAGGCAACATTCGCGACGCTGCGGAAGTGGCAAGGGACGCTAACCGAAAACCCGCAGAGGTGCTGGAGTTTTTTGGGCTGGAAGCGGAAATGAAAGTACTGGAGATCTCTCCTGCCAGCGGCTATTGGTCAAAAATTCTCGGCCCCACATTGTGCGACAACGGAGGCGAACTCGTGTTCTCTGTTGGCGTCAGCAATGATTTCAAGAGCGATGTGATGAATCTCAAAGGATTGGAGTGCGCGTCGGCCATCAATGACGACATCACCTTACTCAATATTCCTGCATTCGAGTTTAGGGCCGACGACTTTGACCTCGTGCTGACCTTCTGGAATCTGCACAACCCACCGCTCGATGCCCGGGAAAACATGAATCGAGCTGTGTTCAACGCTTTAAAGCCAGGCGGCATTTACGGCGTGGTCGATCATACCAGGCGCCATATGCAGCCGGACAACCGCGCTGTGGGTCGGCGTCTGGATCCCGTATTAATTATCAAGGAATTGATCGATGTGGGATTCGAGTTTGTGAATTTCAGCGATTTGCACTATCACCCGGAGGATGATTTGAGCCTGGAAGTGGGCACGCCGGGCGTGAGGGGTAATACCGATCGCTTTACCCTAAAGTTCCGCAAGCCCTGATTAGGGCTGAGTGCTCATAAACTTTGTGCGCTGGACCTAACACCTGATCGCTGGGACCGGGAGGCGAAATTGGGTTTCAAGACCAGGTCGCGAAGCTTGTTGCGCAAGATCAATGCTGCATCTAATAGAAGCTGGCACCCTATGCTAAAGCTGTTGTAGTTTCATATGAAGGAGAGAGTTATGTCTAAACCACCACTCGCAGCACCTCGTCATTGGGTAATCGCGTTAATGTCAATTGTATTTGCGGGTTGTGGAACCAGCAGCCAAGCTGTTGAAGGGTACAATCCTCTGGCAGACTTTGAAGAACTCGACCCGGCTTCAATTTTCGCGACGCCAGAACCCCAACCTTCAAGCGATTACACGACAGAACAACTAACCCGAGGGCGCTATCTGGTAGGGCTTTTGGGCTGCGGCAGTTGCCATACCGATGGCGCCCTGGTGGGAGACCCAAACCCCGCGCGACTGCTGGCAGGCTCCAGCACCGGGATCGCGTATACCAGCACTTTTCGCAACAGCACTCCAGGCATTGTGTATCCCGCCAACCTTACGCCTGACATGGAGACTGGCCTGGGCTCATGGACCATGGAGCGGCTCATCACGATGATACGGGTGGGCACCACAGAACATAGCGCCAGCAGCCTTCCAGTGATGCCAGCTGAAGCCATCGCCGTCAATGAATGAATACGTCCGTAAGCTGCGTCAATCAGACGAGTACTACTTCAAGGAAGGGTGCTTCATTGTCGAGGTTTCCAACTCTGATCAGGACGATGCTGTGTCCATTGCACGCGCGCGTGTCTCAAGCGGCGGACAAACTGCATGGCATTGGCTCACCGATACCTTTGAACGCTATGCAATTATGCGTGGAGAGGGTCTGGTTGAGATTGGAGACAGCGATGCGACTCGAGTAACAGCAGGTGACGTGGTACTAATCCCTCCTGGCACCAGGCAACGTATTACCAACACCGGCGAGACGGATCTTGAGTTCCTCGCAATTTGCACACCTCGCTTCAGCGCAAGTCAATATCACAGCGATAAAGCCAGATAAATAATATGACCTTTCGAAATACAGCGGCTGCGGTGCCGTTAGCGATCCTGTTCATGCTCCCTGTCAGTCAATTATGGGCGCAGGAAGCCAACTATAGTATCCAGACCAGCAAAGGCTCCACACTGGACGTTTTCAGCCAGCTTAATCCTGTGGTGATCAATCGCATCCATAGCTGGGAGCTCGCGCTCACCGGGCCCGATGAAAGCCCAGTCACTGGCGCAGAAATTTTTGTCACTGGCGGCATGCCCGACCATGACCACGGCCTGCCAACCCTGCCTATTATGACCCGCGAAACGTCACCCGGCCGCTATCTGCTGGAAGGCGTCCGCTTCCACATGCCGGGGCGCTGGCAATTGACTGTGACCATAAACAGTCATCAAGGCGATGAGATCGGGCTACTGGATTTTGAATTATGAAGCGCTTCCTCATCCCGGGTTTGCTGGTCATCGGCCTTGGCGCCGGATTAGGCTGGCAGCTGCTGCCTGCCCCCTTACCGCAAGCCTGGACGCCGCAGGAAGCCGCCTTGATTCAATCTTTATCCCTGTCCCAATTGCCCGCCCTGAGCCCCGACCCCAGCAATGCCGTTGCTGACAATGAAAGCGCTGCGAAACTTGGACAGCTTCTGTATTTCGATTCTCGCATGAGCGGCAATGGTGAGGTCGCCTGTGCCACCTGCCACCAACCCGAGCGTTATTTCACCGATGGCTTGCCCCTAGCCGCCGGCACAGCACTTGGGCCGCGCCATACGCCCAGCCTGGTGGGACTCTCACATAGCCCCTGGTTCTACTGGGATGGCAGAAAGGATTCGCAGTGGGCCCAAGCACTTGCCCCAATAGAAGCAGGCCACGAACACAATCTGGATCGATTACAGGTTATTAGGCTAATCGCCAAAGACAGAGACTATAGTGAGCGCTACACGGCTTTATTTGGGGAGCTTCCTTCCCTACCGGCAACCCCGCAAGCAGCTTCTCCCCTGGGAAACGCCGAGGCATCTGCAAGCTGGCAGCGCCTTTCACTAGCGCAGCAAAGTGGCATCAACCGGGCATTTGCCAATCTCGGCAAGTCACTTGCCGCATATCAGCGCAAACTGTTGCCTGGCCCTTCCCGCTTCGATGAGTATGCAGATCAAGTGAGCAGTGAATCCGGGATCAGCGGCAACGGTATGCTCAGTCGGGAAGAAATCGCGGGGTTGAAACTATTTATCGGCGATGGCCAATGCATTAGCTGTCACAACGGTCCGCTGTTTACCAATTTTGAATTTCACAATACAGGTGTGCTCGCCGTTGCGGGACAACTGCCCCCTATGGGGAGATATGATGGCATTCGGCTAGCCAGAAAGGATGAATTCAATTGCCTGAGCTACTACAGCGATGCGCAACCTGAAGAGTGTATCGAACTGCGCTTCGCCAAGGACGACAACGAACTGGTGGGAGCGCAAAAGACCCCAAGCCTGCGTAATATTACAGAGACCGCGCCCTATATGCATGGCGGTCAGATTGCCGACCTCACTGCTGTCATGCAACATTACAATGACGCACCAACCTCAATGCTTAGCCACAACGAAGCCAAGCCACTGGGCTTACGACCGGTGCAGCTAAGTCAATTAGTTGCCTTCATGCAAACACTGACTGCCCCGCTCAACGTGGATCCAGGATGGCTGGTAGCGCCAAGTCAATAAACTACCCTAAATATCCATGCTGCGCTAACTGCACCAGAATGCCGTCAGGGTCAGTAAAGTAAAGTTGGTCTCCCCCGCTGGTGCGATTGGCAGGATCTCGATTCACATTAGCATCGATACCGTGCCCCTGCAGCCTCTCAGCCAATGCATCTGCATTGTAGTTATCCACGCCAATGCAGAGATGGTGCATGCCGCCAGGATTACCTAATTCGTATAGCCCGAGAAAACTTTCTGTACCGAGCCCCATATTGAGGCCGCCGTTAGCTGGTCGGCTGATAATCTCCATGCCTAGAACGCGACTGTAGAAATCTGCCGAGCGCTGCACATCAGAAACTGATAGCGACACATGATTCATGGAGCGACCTACGGCCGCCGGCGGAGGCGGGGATGAAGGTGATTGCCCCGCTGCAGGCAAGATCGAAGCTCCAGCCGCCGAAGCCAGCAGCGCGCTCACCAGTTGTCGGCGCGTAAGCTTCTTACTTTCATATTGAGTTAAAAGCGAATCAAGCTCTTCCCGAAAATCGGAAGCTTTTGATTGCGCCTCTTCAGTCGACTTGCCGCTCATTGCATTCTCCCTCATAGATTCTTGGTCAAGATGAACGTAGCAGAGAGACTGTGAGCTTGCAATTTGAACTGGATGCAGCCTCACGATCAACTATTGCCCGTGACTGCACCTGCCCGCATACTCAGTCTTCACTTAGGCAAACCTTTGATAATGGGCACTCAAGAAAGCATTTTCGTGTCCATTGCCTGCCTAGACGATCCGGACGTCGTTCTAACGGTGGCAGATATTGTGGCACAGGCGAGACATCCTGAACGCGTCTTCGTTGGAGTATGCCTGCAAATCGACCCCAATGACTCCAGCTACCAGGATCTCGGAAATTTCAAGAATGCTCGCGTAGATACTATCCATTTCGAAAAAGCAAAAGGGCCAATTTACGCGCGCTATCGTTGCGAGCAGCCGTTTAAGGATGAAAATATTATCGTCAAATTAACTGCCACAATCGATTCTTCAAAGCTTTGGATGAGGTCCTTATCGAAAAATTCAAGAAATGCCTGCGGCTTGCGAAACATGTCGTCATTTCCCACTATCCCGTCAATATTTCCAAAATGAATAAGCCCGAAACCCCCGCCACTATTAGCCACGTCTTCCGTTTACGGCAGATTGACGAGACTGCAATAAATAGCTAAGAGGCACTTGTTCGCCTGTCCGAAACTCCACGAGGCTCACAAGGTATTAGCGCAGCTATGCTGTTCATTACTTGTGAAACAAAGAAGAAAATTCCGTTTTATCTGAATCTTCACTTTGGCCTGCATGCCGCCGAGCAGTTGTTGTATGCAATCAGGCTATGGATCCAAGGCTATTAAATTTTTCCGCCGACGCGCCATGTCCTGGCCACACAGTACGAAGGATCCAGAGACCGTATCCAGAGCGACGTCAAAGCAGCTCTGGGCAATAATCGGAAGGATTGAGCACAAAAAACATGGAGTAAGATTAAATAACTTCTGGGGCTGGATACGCTTGAGCAACTTGGACCTGAGTATCGACAGGAATTCGAATTCGATGATGTTCGCTATGGTCTGGGATCGACACGGGCACTTTTAAACTATTACCGACTTAGCGGAATGGATGGCATTCTGAAAGAGGTCTATCCAAATTACAGCTTAAGACACGAATCGTACAGCTAGTCCTTGGCAAGCTTGTCTGGCGCAACGTGGTCAGGCGTCAATTTATTCACTTGAGTCCACACGGATCTCGCTCTACCAAAAAACGATAGCGCTCGCTATCTTCCTTAATGGCTACCCGAGCCTCGGTAGAGAAGAACGAGATCACCACGTAACGCCGCCGGACATCGATCATATTGACCTGTTGAAAAAGTGATCCTGAAAACACCTCCGCCCAGGTTTTCGGGACTTCTATCACCCGATCAAAATACTTGGGAAAGCTAATACCCCTGCCCTCAAAAAAATCATTCAGCACAAGCGTTATGGCATAGCGCCTGTGCAAATGCGGCGCAATAGTGTCTCGATGCTTACCAAAGCATCACAGATCATCCGCAGAATAACAGCACGCCTTGTATGTCTCTCCATGACTAATACCGGAGCAAAACACCTAGGTAATTTCAGGCAACAGGGATTTACTTAGCTTGTCATCGAGCGCTAGCTCGAGCTCTTTATTTGGATGAACGTGAATTCTGGATTCGTAGTCAATATGCGTTTGATGTGATGCAGCTGCGTTTTTTTACAGGTTTGCAATCAAGCGTTGCGCCAACTCTTCCGAAATAACATTTGGCACCAGTAGTACAGGTGGAGGATCGCCGAGGTATGGAAGCTCCTCAAATCGGGGTAACAAGTTCCGCAGCTCAAGCACGTCCGAAGCGCTAAACACATGACTTATCTTCAAGTTACAATCACAGATGAATGCCGAAATTGTCGCGCCTGAATCAGCAAACAGTTTAAATACTGCTGCATCGTAATACAGATGCGGATGGGCCAGACTAACTTGTTCTTCGGCAACTAAAAAGCACGAATAATCGGTGCTCAAGGACAGGATTTCCGCCAGCGCCTGTTCCTGCTTCGCACTAACGAATAAGAGCAAGTTGATACGTCTTGCTTTTACCTGAATATCAAGCACACTATTACCATTCTTGATAAAGAAATAAGGCCCATAATCACCTGCCTCAGGGCGAGAACTGTATGCTTAACCATCTTTCCTGAAATGAGCTTTCAACTTCATTAGAGAATCCAATTATTTATACAAGTCCCAGATAGACGCGCGTAGTGGGAGCATGACAGGTGCTATTAGTGCCAGGTGGAAACCGCGGCCCAAGTATTAACACAGTTACCGGTCTATTCAGGCCCGCCACGGATCAAGATATTTTTCCAAATATTCAGTAATATCCGAGCCATACAAAGTAAAAAAACCAAGACTTCAAAGCCAGACAATTTAAAAATTGCAGCAACTCATTCCCCACAATCCAGCCAGAGCGTTGCCTGCTGTGCTGCGAATAAATCTCTAAGATGAATTTGTCTTTCAGAATTCTTACAGGTCTGTTGCTTGGCAGTATCGCTGGATTGATGATTTCCCGATCCAATTCTGCCCTATTCGTAAATCTGCCGGGCCTGTTAGCCCCTCTGGGCAGCCTCTGGGTCAACGCGATTCGAATGACAATCATGCCTCTGCTGATGGCGCTGGTGGTCGTTGCCATTGCCGGACAAGGTCGAAGTGGGCGCTTACTCGCAATTGGTGGCAAAACTCTGTCACTGTTCGTCGGATTGATTCTGTTGTCCAGTCTATTCGCCCTGCTATTCGCGGCGCCTCTAATAGGTCTACTTGAAATCTGTAGCGAGAATAGCAACGTCGTGCTGGCGAGTTCTCAAGTCACAGCCGAGCGTGCGCCACTACCGCCATTCAAAGACTGGTTGATTGGACTGATACCAGCAAACCCTTTCGCCGCCGCAGCCAATGGTGACATCTTGCCACTAATGATTTTCACTGTGGTGTTTTCACTTGCCCTGATTCAGATTGATGAACGATTAGCTAAAAACGTCATCACGTTCTTTGAGGCAACTAAGCAAGCCCTATTGGTGGTGATCGCCTGGATCATGGAAGTGGCACCGTATGGAATCTTTGCACTGGTGCTGCCGATCACCGCAAACCTCGGGACTGAATCAGTACGCTTGCTCGGTACCTTTATTCTCATGGTGTGCGGGCTGATAGTATTGCTGTCGGCCTGCATCTACCTAGGGCTTTGGGTACTGGGGCACGACATCAAAAAGTTTGCCAAAACCATGGCCCCGGTTCAGGTAATTGGTTTTGGCACCCGGTCTTCACTCGCCACGCTACCAGCTACTATTGCCGCTAGTGAAATACTCGGGGTAAGCCAGAAGACTGCCGGTTTAGTCCTACCTGCTGCCGTAACGCTTTTCAAGTTTGCCTCGCCGCTAGCGCGCACCGCCGGCACTTACTTCATAGCCGCGCTATATGGTATAGATCTGACCGTCTCTGAATTTGTCGTGATCGCATTGGCTGTTGGCCTGTTGAGCTTTTACAGTCCGGGGATACCCAGCGGTGGGCTTTTGATCATGACGCCGGTTTATCTGGCACTTGGCTTGCCAGTTGAAGGCATTGGCTTACTCATCGCCATCGACCTCATAGTCGACATGTTTATCACCGCAGCTAACGTCACTGCAAATCTGGGGGTAACAATGATGCTAGATGGGCTGCAGGAAACGTAAAAAATGCGATCAGATCACTTCGCCTGCAACTTCGAAACACTCCCACACAACGCCGTCCTCTTATTTCGCGCACTCTAGCGTGTCGACCAGATCACCTCATTGATCCTCGTGCCGCTCGATTCAGTTTGATTTATGTCAATGATTTTTACTACTGGCCTACTACACTTTAATGCGTTGTGCTGCGCATGGTTTTCGGCGTAGTTGAACCGACCAACACGAGGACAGTAAGCGATGAATAAAATTAAGTTGAGCTTGGGGACTCTGATGCTCCCGGCATTAATGCTGAATTTCGCAGCGCAAGCCGATTCCCTGGTAGACGGTATCTATCAATCTGATGGTAACAACAATGGCGCCGGGCAGTGCTCCCTGATCATCAGTAGTGTTGAGCAATCACATAAGTATGGCGATGAACTGTTTGAGTTGGAGTCATCTGGTGATGGTGCCTGTGAATGGAGTGCGGTGGGCATTTCAAAAAGCTACGCGATTACTGCAGGATTGATCACCAATAGCGGCACGCCGGCCTTTCTTAAGATCACCTTCCCGTTCGGGCCGGCGGGTAAGCAGGTAAACCTCACTTCTTACGACCTTGACGGTGCCGTGCGCAACGAAGAAAGCTTCGCCAAGACTGACGATCAGCTGGTCGCAGGAAACTAGGCGCAGCCATATCTAGTCTGGTAAAGTCTGGCGCACAAACGTCGCTGTGCCAGTCTTGCTGCGTGACCTGCGGCAGACTTATGGATCGGCTTCAGGTAAACTTTTGTCCGTGCCTGATATTCGTCTCCATTCCCCGGAAGAAACCTCCGCCGTAATCAGCGTCAGTAGCCTTAATAAAATGGCGCGCTCGCTGCTGGAAAGCAATTTCCCCGCCGTCGCGGTGGAGGGAGAATTATCCAATTTTGCGACTCCCGCATCGGGGCACTGGTATTTCACGCTCAAGGATAAGAACTCACAGTTGCGCTGCGCCATGTTTGCGGGTCGCAATCGCCTGCTGCGATTCAGACCAAAGGATGGCGATCAACTGGTGGTACGTGGCCGACTCAGCATCTACGAGGGTCGGGGTGACTACCAGTTAATCGCGGATAGCATGGAAGAAGCTGGAGATGGCGCATTGCGCCGTGCATTTGAGGAGCTCAAACAGAAACTCCAGACCGAGGGCTTATTTGATACAAACCACAAACAAGCCATGGACTCCCGATTTCAACATATAGGCATCATCACTTCAGCAACCGGCGCTGCAATTCGAGACATCACCAGTGTGTTCAACCGACGTTTTCCTGCCACCAGGCTCACACTCTTCCCGGTATCAGTGCAGGGTAAAGACGCCCCCGGTGAGATTGTCAGGGCCATTTCCTTGGCCAATCGACTCAGGGACAAACTGCGGCTGCAAGCTTTGATTGTTGGCCGCGGCGGCGGTTCGCTGGAAGACCTGCAGGCATTCAATGAGGAGTCTGTGGCCAGAGCTGTATTTGCTAGTGAATTGCCCGTTACCAGTGCCGTTGGCCACGAGGTCGACTTCACCATCTCCGATTTCGTTGCCGACTTACGTGCACCGACTCCTTCAGCAGCGGCAGAGCTCATGTGCCCCGACCAGAATGAGTACCAGCAGCTGCTGCTTGGCCTCAGACAGCAGTTCCGAAATAGCACGGGCATCGCGATTCGGCAACGCTATCAATCTCTTGATTGGCTCCAGAAACGCATGAAGCGACCAGATCGGCGTCTGCAAGAGCATGCGCAGACTCTGGACAGACTCGATAACCAGATGCAACGCAGCATGCGCAGCGGATTGCGGGAAAAGAGGGCACAGCTTGACTCACAGCGCCGCGCCCTGCTCTCTGGCAATCCCCGGGTGCGGCTGCAAGCAAGCGAGCAGCGACTCAAGTCATTACAACAGCGCATGGCACAATCCCTGAAGACTCGACTCAGTCAGGGCCAGGCTCAACTGCAGGCAATCAGCCGTAATCTTAATGCGGTCAGCCCACTAGCTGTATTGTCTAGAGGCTACAGCATTAGCTATAACGAAGCCGGGCAAGTGCTGCGCAGCGCCTCGCAGCTGAAAACTGGGAGCAAACTCGTCACCAGGCTGGCCGGCGCCACTGTAGACTCCAAAGTTACAAGAGTCGAAGTCTTTGAGAACGGGACAGAAGACAAACGCTGATCCGGTGCTCACTGCCTCTCCAAGACAATGCTGCCTGAAGTCCGAGTGCTTGATGTGGACTGACGCAGCCAACCAGCTTCAACCTCAACCTTAACTGCACTTTTCCAGTCAGCTTGTGTCAATTTTTAGCACATCCTTACCATGCAGGCAGTGTAGATTTTTTTACAATATTAATAAAATTCAGATAGTTAGCGACATAATAGAAGGTAAGGTGATAAAAACTGACACTTACCCAAGTGATCGTGTGAACTACCTAACAAAACGAGGGACATAAACCCGCTCAGGTATCTTTAAAGCTTAAATTCCAGAGGTCTAGGTCTTGCAAAACTAAGATCCTGCAGTTCTAAGAGCTATAACAATATTTATAATCGGCACGTCATAATTCCCCTGCCGACCAAAGCAGAGAGATTACATGCTACTTGTTGAAAACCTGTTTCAATTTATATTTGGCCACGCCCTGGCTGATTTCGTGCTGCAGCCTAAGGCCATGGGCCATGGCAAAAATCGAAACGACAAGGTACACGATAAAGAGCACAGCCTGTTCCCCACTGGTGGTACTGGCTAACTGCCCAATCTCTGATACATGGCGGCATGGGCTACCCGATTACCAACTCCTGCTCCTCGGTCTAGTAGAGACAACCAACATTGGCTAAGTGATTTTGCCGAGTGTGAGGGTTGGATAGGCATGTATCAGGACATCCATATTAGCTGCAAAGTCGGTTACGCCTTTCTAATGTAACGGCGCATTAGCCTTGGCATTGTTGGAATCAATCGACCTAGCGGGCTTCTGCACTCGACACCATCAAGCCCCCCGGTATCTGACCGCTGTGCTTCCAGAATCAGTGGTCCGTGCTGAATCTGCAGAATTTTTGTATAGTGTAAGTTTCTCAGGATTGATATCTGAGGGTCACATTAGATAGACAACAGGTTTAGTCATGAACAAGCGGGAACAACAGCGAAAAATCAGGGAAGAGAAACAGCAGGCTGCCAAGCAGCGAGCCCAATCCAGGCAACTCGCCGTCAAGGTGGGTTTATTTGGTGTCACTCCATTGCTGGTTCTGTTTGTGCTTTTCACGCTATTGAATCAGGGCCCTACCTACTCCCCCATAGAAATCGCTGACAACGACCATATCCGCGGACTGCGCGAGCGACCGGTTAGTATCGTTGTGTACGCTGATTTTCAATGCCCGGCCTGCGCCACCGAAAATGACACCATGACGCAACTCTGGCCTCGAATCAGTGATAAGGCCCACCTCATCTTCCGACATTTCCCTGTCACCACTGCCCACCAGCACACCTGGACCGCATCCCTGTATGCGGAGGCTGCCGGTCGACAGGGTCGATTTTGGGAAATGCATGACTACCTGTTCGCCACTCAGACTCTCTGGTCCGGTCTGTCAGAGGAGGACGCTGAAGCAGAGTTCGATACCTACGCGCTGGAATTGAATCTCGACATCGATCAGCTCCATGCTGACATGGAACTGGAGGATATCATCGCGAAGGTTCGAAACGACCAGCGCGGAGGCAATGCTTCCGGAGTTCGCGGTACACCCACTGTATTCATCAACGGCCGCCAACTGGCTCGACCTACTCGAGACCGAATTATCGAAGTGGTCGAAGAAGAGTTCGTTGAAGCCACCGGTGACTAATCACTTTACCAGGCAAGCTGCTGCTATCTCCTGAAAACGCCGTAATAAGCTGGGGAACCAGTGATGACAAGGCTATTGATTTCGTCTCGAAGAGGTAGCGGCTCTCCCGCCGCAATATTGGCAGCCAGAATTGAATCTGGATCGAGCCCCAAACCCTGCCTGATCCAGATTTCATAATCCTCGCCCTTAGCAAGTAGCTCCGACACGGTTGCGCCAGTCTTGATTATCAGGACAGGTTTGATCGAGTTCATTGGCGAATAACTACTAGCCTAAAGCATTGGACTGGCCTCAATAGATCTTGCAATTGTCCAAGACTCCCAAGAATATTGATATCAAAAATCCGGAGCCAATGTGATATTTTCTCGCCTCAATCTTTTTGCCAGCACAGCCACGGAAGAATCCAGAGAGTCCAGTTGGACGCTGTTCCGATTATTGGTGGCCGCCGTGTTTCTCACCCACGGCTATGACAAACTCCTGGGAGAAAGCCCGCAGGAACCTGTCGGTGGCGGGATGACAAATCTTGATATAGGTGACCTGATCTCCTATCCGGTGCCACTGGATATCAACTTGCTGTTCGCGGCAGGAGTCGTGGAGTTGGCTGGAGGTGTCTTGATCCTGATCGGGCTATGGACCCACCTAGCCTCACTGCTGGCGCTGATCACCATGACCATGGCCTACCTGATTGCCCATCTGGCCTGGTTCCCCGCCCTCAATGGTGGCGAAATGGCCGCGCTGTATTGGGCGGCTTTCCTTGTACTCTTCACATTTGGCGCAGGTCCATATAGCGCCGATGCCTGGCTGGAATTACGCAGGCAGGAAAAACGACAGAAAAAGATGGGAGAAAGTGCCTGACTTATGGCGCAGGTCGCAATCGGGCTTTACTACAGAATAAAGCGACTGCTGGGCTAGGGATCAGGATACTGCTCCAGACAAACACTGTGTATGGCAGGGTCTATGTTGCCACCGGACAAAATGATGGCTACTTCCTTGCCGGTAACATCAAGCTTGTTGCTGAGCAAGGCAGCCAACGCCACCGCGCCGCCAGGTTCAACCACCAGCTTTAGATAGCGAAATGCAAAACTTACCGCATGACGCACTTCATCCTCTGACACCGAGATAAAATCCGTCACCGTGGTTTGATTGATTGACCAGGTTAGTTCACCCGGCATTGGCGTCATCAGGGAATCACAAAGCGTCGCGTCTGTCCCCGCAACTTTGACCCGCTTCCCGGATTGCCGAGACAGGGCATGATCATCAAATTTTTCCGGTTCTACGCCGAATATCTCTGTCTCGGGCAGCAGCGCTCTTACCGCCGTGGAAACTCCAGCCATCAAACCGCCGCCCCCTACGGGCAGCATAATCTGGTGCGGTCGACAGCCCAGCGATCCTGCCTGCTCTACCAATTCATAGCCACAGGTTCCCTGACCCGCAATGATATCTGCATCATCATAGGAAGGCACGACAGTGGCACCGGTATCTGCAGCGATGGCGGCGGCGATTTCCTCGCGCGACTCTGCATGACGGTCATAGAGTCGCAAGGTTGCTCCGAGTCGCTCGGTGTTTTCCAGCTTAATCCTGGGCGCGTCCGTCGGCATGACGACGGTCGCCGGGGTTTTAAGCAGTTTGGCGGCATAGGCCAGACCCTGGGCATGGTTGCCAGATGAAAACGCCACAACACCGGCTTTTTTCTGCGCTTCATCCAGCTGCGCCAGGCGATTGTAGGCACCGCGAAACTTGAAGGCGCCAATGTGCTGCAGGTTTTCCGGTTTGATCAGCACCTTGGCCTTACTACGTTCATTCAACACGGCGGACCGCAGCAGCGGTGTGCGAATCGCCACTCCACTCAGGCGCTCCAGCGCATTTTCTATGTCGGTCAGCGTGACAGTCATCGTTTTGCAGACTTCCTGTTTTTCTCTAATCGGCGTTTTCTCGCCACCTGCTGCTGGGTCAGGTCGCGCTCTTTGCTGGTAAATGGATTTTCATCGCTGCGTAGCTCTATACGAACTGGCGTTCCTTCCAGCTTCAAGACTTTGCGAAAAGTTTTCTCTAGATAGCGGCTGTAGCTCGTCGGCAGCTTATCTGTTTGCTTGCCGTGAATAACAATAGTCGGCGGGTTCTGCCCACCGGCATGGGCGTAGCGCAGTTTGATGCGCCTGCCATTAATACTGGGTGGCGCATGATCTGCCACGGCACCCTGAAGGATCGTAGTTAATTGATTAGTGCTGAGCTCTTTACGTGCCGATGCGTAGGCTTTCTGCACGGACTTATACAAATCCCCTACGCCAGTGCCATGCAGTGCAGAAATAAAATGAATATTGGCGAAATCGACAAAAGTAAAACGGCGTCTGATGTCACTGCGTACACGGTCTTTGTCCTCAGCCTCCATGCCATCCCACTTGTTGATGCCAATAACAAGGGCTCGACCAGTCTCAATGACATAGCCTAACAGGTGCAGATCCTGCTCAACGATTCCCTGTTGGGCATCGACAATCATAATTACCACGTGGGCATCTTCAATTGCCTGTAGAGACTTCACCACGGAAAATTTCTCCACAGTCTCCTTGGTTTTTCCGCGTTTTCGGATACCGGCTGTGTCTATCAGGGTATAGTCCTGCCCGCGGCGTTCAAACGGAATATATACGCTGTCTCGAGTAGTGCCAGGCTGATCAAAAACGACCACTCGGTCCTCGCCCAACATTCGATTCACCAGGGTCGACTTCCCCACATTAGGCCGCCCGGCGATTGCGATTTTTATACCGCGAGGTGGATCCTGCTCGGCTTCATCATCTTCATGCTCTGCCAGGACTTCGTTTAATAGCTGTTTTACCCCTCTACCCTGCGAGGCAGTGATGGGGAAAATTTGTTGGACACCAAAGCTCTGGAATTCTGCTGCGGCCTGATCAGGATCCATGCCATCAATTTTGTTTACCACGAGGTAGAAAGGTTTTGACGACTTCCGCAAATAGTCAAGAATCTTGCTGTCATCAGGAGCCATACCGTCACGCGCATCAACCAGAAACAGGCAGATCGTCGACTCCTCAATCGCCTGCAGGGATTGCGCGGCCATCTCCGCGTCTATGCCTTCCTCATGACCAGTGATTCCGCCGGTATCAATCACAAGGTAACTGCGCTGGTTAAGCTTGCCCTCTCCATACTGGCGGTCACGCGTGAGGCCGGGAATATTCGCAACGATAGCGTCCCGGGTCCGAGTGAGGCGATTGAACAGGGTAGACTTGCCCACGTTGGGGCGACCAACGAGCGCAATGACAGGTTTCATGCTAATGACCCGATGCAGAATTCTTCAGGAGCGAACCTTGGTTCGCGTTTATTGTAGGCTGTAGGCAGCCAGGGTACCACTGTTGCCATAGGTGATAAGCCGGCCCTGGTAAGCCAAGAGATTAGCTCTGACCCCGTCACTATCAACCTGAGTACGACCAACGATTCGTCCGTCAATTTGCGATAGCAGGTGAACATAGCCTTCAAAGTCCGCCACCGCGATGTAGTTATTGATCGCGGTGGGCGCCGTAATTGCGCGGTACTGCAAATCTTCATTTGTCCAGATGATATCTTCACTGTTATCGCGAACAGCAACCACGTGACTCTTATCACTGCAGTAATACAGATTGCCGAAACCCTGCGTCAACCCATGGTAGCTGGAGGCATCTTGTAATCCCCAGACTATTCGGCCAGTCACTACATCAAGCGCAATCAGATTGCCCTGGTAGCTGGAAGCCAGAATACGATCTCCGTCAAGCACGAGGTCGCCATCGATATCAATTACACGATCGATATCATATCGACCCTCAGGCACCGCAACCCGTTCCTCCCAGCGCCACACGCCATCGGATGCCGAAACGGAGACCAGGGTGCCATTGCTAAACCCTGCCACCACGGTATCAGCCGGCGTAAATATCGGGCGGCTGGTGCCGCGCAATGTCAGCGGAGGTTGTGTTGATTCATAGATCCAGCGGCGCTCGCCACCATCGTTGTTAAGGGCTGCAACCTTGTCGTCAACGGTCTGTACGACCACAATGTCATCATTGGCAATGGGTTGAGACACAACTTCAGAAGTCACCCCGCTCACCCAGACTATGTCCCCGGTAGATTGATCAAGGGCCAGAACCTCTGCGTCGCGACTGCCGACTACAACCAGCCCTCCACCGGCGCCAACGCCGCCAGTCAATTGCACATCATCGAGCCGATTGCGCCAGATCACGTCGCCAGAATCAAGGTCCACGGCGAGCACGCTGCCGTTCTCACTGGCGGCATAGATCCTGTTTCCCTCAATTACTGGTGTAATTTCGGTGTAATTGTCCCCCTGCCCGTTGCCAACATCGACGCTCCAAATCCGACTTAAGCGAACCTCGCTACTAATCTCCATCAATTCAGCGGGAGGATTAACTTCCTCATCACCGCCAAACCACTGCAAGGGATTCAAATTAACCCCAGCGCAGCCAGACAGAAACAAACTCAGAGTGAGCAGTGACAACGTGCGCGGGGTGAACTTCATTGGCATCGATCCAATCATAAGGGGGTGGCTTTTGGGTGAATGACTTAGCTTTCGTCAGGCAGGTTATCAAGTTTCATGCGCAGGCCATCGCTGCTGGAACCCGACTGCTGGGCAGCAACATAGGCGTCTCGGGCATCAACAATCCGCCCCAGGGCAACGTAGATATCTCCCCGTAACTCACCAAATCCACCTTCAAAGGACTGTGGATCGAGATTATTAACCAGTGCAAGGGCACGTTCAGCATCCCCTTGAGCGAGAATTACCCGGCCCAGTCGCAGACTGGCGGTCAGAATTAGGCCCTCGTCTACGGCAGCCATAACCCCCAGTCCTGGATTGTCCAGGATCCACTGCAAATCAGCTTCGGCCGCAGCCAAATCGTCAGCACTGACCTGCTGTTGGGCGGAAAAGAGAGAGGCGAATTTCGCGTAGACTGATGCAGGGTGGTCAGCACGCAGCTGTTCGGCGAGTGTGATGATGCGGGCACTGTCTGCATCCGCAATCTCCGCCCCTTCTTCCACCAGCGACAGGCTCAATATCTCTTCGTAAAGATCTGAAGCGGTCTCAGCCTGACTTGCGGTGGAGTTTTCCCACGCCAACCATCCGGTCACCCCGGCAAACACCGCCACGGCTGCAAACACCAGCCCTTTGCCGTTTTCTTGCCACCACTTTTTGAGGGCTTCAATTGTTTCTTCTTCAGCGGCCTGCAGTGCCACGATACTCTCCTTATAATAACTACTTTTATCTTATAACTCAGTTGGTTACATCGGTTTATATAATTGAGTTTGTGAACCAGATTATGCCTATCAGATCACTGAAAACGCCCAAGGTTCCCTGTCAACTTGCTTACCTCTGGACCGGCTTTCAAAAAGCGCTCAATTCTACCTGTTTGTACCGCTTGTGGCACGATAACTACCTGATTACTCGCTTGGCTCGCAAAGCAATTTCTGTATTTCAGCGGGAATCGCCTCAATTGCCATAGCCTGGGTATCACCTGAGTCGTCCAGTATCCGCAGCTTGGCATTGCCGGGCGGTTCGCCCTCTGCGCTAGCTTCCAGCACGACTGCATAACGCGCTCCTGCAGCAAACGCCCGCTTTACCTGACTGTTGTATTTGCCGCCGCCACAATGGCTGACTATGCCGGCACTCGGGCAGGCAGTTCTGATGGCTGCCGCCACCTGCAAGGACAACTCGCTCAACTCGGCCCCCACAGCCAGCACATAGACATCAACTGGGCGCTTCACCTGCTCAGGAATGAGCTGCAATTCCTCCAGCATCAAGACCAGCCGCTCTATGCCGATGGCAAAGCCCGCCGCAACGGTTGCTTTACCGCCAAGCTGCGCCACCAGGCCATCATAGCGCCCGCCGCCACAAACGGCGCCTTGGGCACCTAACTTGTTCGTAGTCCATTCGAATACACAATTATTGTAGTAGTCCAAACCGCGAACTAACCTGGGGTTGATCTCATAGATGATGCCAAGCCCCCCTAGGAGTTTCAGCAATCGATCAAAATGGATCACGCTGTCTGCATTAACAAAATCCTTCAGGCTTGGGGCTTCGCTCAGCACTGCCTGCACTGCGGGATTCTTGCTATCGAGTACCCGCATGGGGTTGGTATGCATGCGTCGGCGCGCGTCCTCGTCCAGGGCGTCCAGGTGCTGCTCCAGGTAGGCCGTCAGGGCTGACCCAAATGCCTTACGATCATCGGCGCTGCCGATATTATTGAGTTCAAGCTTGACGAAATCTGTTAGCCCCAGGCTCTGCCACAGCGCAGCCGATACCGCAATAATCTCCGCATCAATATCGGGCCCGGCCATACCGAAAGCCTCAACACCGAATTGATGAAACTGACGATAACGCCCCTTTTGGGGACGCTCATGCCGAAACATTGGTCCCTGGTACCAGAGCCTTTGCTGCTGATTGTAGAGAAGCCCATGTTGATTTGCAGCGCGAACACAACCGGCGGTGCCTTCGGGGCGAAGGCTCAGATTGTCGCCATTACGATCATCGAAACTGTACATTTCTTTTTCAACGATATCGGTGACTTCGCCAATTGAACGTTTAAACAACTGCGTCTGTTCCAACACCGGAAAACGAATTTCACGGTAACCAAATTGTCTGACGACTTGGTAAAACCTGGATTCCAGATACTGCCAACTCGGCGAGTGTTCAGGAAGGATGTCATTCATACCACGAATGGCTTGGATCTTAGTCATGGGAATAAGTGAGCTCTGGCACTTTAGTCACTGGCGATTATGTCTTTCTGTGCCGCTTCTTTCGCTGCGACGCGCTCGCGAACCATAGTCTCAAGTTCATCGACCAGCTGTTCATTTTTGATTTTGTGGTGCGGCACCCCTTCGACGTAGGCCAGATTGTTTGGGCTGGCCCCAGTCAGGCCTACTTCAGCAACCTTGGCCTCGCCCGGCCCGTTTACGATGCAACCGATGACGGCGACGTCGATGGGTGTGGTTATATCTTCCAGGCGTGACTCCAATTCGTTGACGACACCAATAACATCGAAGTTCTGTCGGGAGCAACTGGGGCAGGCTACCAGATTAACGCCCTTATGCCGCAAGCCAAGACTCTTGAGAATATCAAATCCAACTTTAACTTCTTCCACCGGATCCGCGGCGAGAGAGACTCGGATCGTATCGCCAATACCTTCCATTAACAGGGCACCTAGCCCTATCGCTGACTTCACAGTGCCGGAGCGTAAACCTCCCGCTTCTGTGATACCCAGGTGAAATGGGTTATCGATCTGCGTCGCCAGGCTTCTATAAGCCGCCAGGGTCATGAAAATCTCCGACGCCTTGAGACTGATCTTGAAATCCTGAAAATTCAGCTTGTCCAAAATATCGATCTGAGTAAGCGCCGATTCCACCATTGCCTCTGCGTTAGGTTCCTTGTACTTCCGCAACAGCACTTTACCCAATGACCCCGCGTTAACCCCGATGCGGATCGGAATACCCTTGTCTTTTGCGCTGTCGACGACCATTCGGATACGGTCTTCACTGCCAATGTTTCCTGGGTTAATGCGCAGACAGTCCACACCGAATTCCAGAACCCTCAGCGCAATCCGGTAGTCAAAATGGATATCCGCCACCAGCGGCACCCTCGCCTGGGACCGAATCAGTTTGAATGCCTCAGCGGCATCCTGGGTAGGCACGGACACCCGCACGATATCAACGCCCGCCGCCTCCATACGCCTGATCTGGGTGAGCGTGGAGTCAACATCAGTGGTTTCTGTGTTGGTCATGGTTTGGACTGAAATTGGCGCATCGCCGCCTACCGGTACGTCGCCGACCATGATCTGTCGCGTCTTGCGACGTTTAATAAGGAGTGCGTTTCTCATGAATTTACAGACCGACAGTTAGTCGCGCAGAATTGTCGACGCGAATATTATCTGAAACATCGATCTCATTGCCATTGAAGGTGAGTCGAGCCCGTGGCGCATCCCCTAGCAGGATGCTAAAAGGTGCACTGCCGGTAATTTCAAGCACGTCACCGGCTACCCGCAGGTCACGATAAATCTGATTTTCCTCGCCGTCGTTCACTTCAACCCAATTGGCACCACTAAAGCTGATTCGAAGCGTATCAGTGCCGGGCCCCACGACTGAGATCACGCTGTCGGAAGACACCTCAGTTTGCTGAGACGCTGTGTCCGGTAGTGCGGGCTGAGACAAAGTCACCGCCGGTGCATCGGTTTGCAATGCCCGCGCATCTGCCGCGATTTCTTCGTCTGACTGGCGCGAATTCTCCAATTCTGTGTCCGAACTGGCATCCATCAGGGGTTGAGGCTGGCGTTCAGCCTGCGATAGCGCTGCCTGCCGCAGCTCTGACGCATCAGTGGCTAGCGGCACATTCACTGCTGCACTATCTGCTTTGTCCGCAGCAGAATTGTCCGCAAACCCTGCAGCAGCCTCAAAGGTTGCTCGTACATCAGTCGGGGCTACGAATTCGGTGAGCGGAGCCAAGCCATCGCCTGCGGCAAGGTTCGCAGCTGTCGCCGTGCCTGAGCCGCTAACCGACGCAGTACTGTTTGTGGCGCTTACCGCTGTGACGCTCTGAGCTTGCCTATTCCAAAGCCATAAAGCGGTGAACAATACGGCGAAGAGCAGCAGCGAGACTCCGACCCAAAGCTTGTTCCTGTTATTTCGAGACCGTGAGCGCGCCGCCTGCACAGCCGATGCGGACTCAGTATCCGATGCCCTTACCTCAGCATAGGCAGCGAGCACCTCCGCCTGATCAAGCGCCAAAGTCTCGGCATAGCGCTTCATGTAGCCCTTGGCGAAAATTTCTCCCGGCAGCTTATCGTATTGGTCATGCTCCAGCGCATTCACATAGTGCACCGTAATATGAAGGGTATCAGCTACTTCCTTTTTTGTGAGGCCGCGCTGTTTCCTGCTCGCCCGCAGCATTTTCCCAGGTGAACGCGGGTCAGGCGTCTGCTCATCCCGGCCGGTTTCCTCAATGCCTGTTGCGCTGTCAGTTTGCATCACTCAGTCTTTGTTGTAGAGCAGCATACTCGGGGGATTCCGGGTAAAGTGTGGTAAGGATCCGGGTAAAATCATTAACCAGTTCCTGGTTTTGCAATTGCCCTTCGATCGTAATGCCCGCCAAAAGGGCGCGAGGTGTATGAGGAATACCGTAAAAATCTGTGGTAGCCAGATAGCGCTGAAAGGCGAGCCTGGCACCCTGCCAATCCTCTCGCTGCGCCAGCAGTAAAGCCAATTCAACCGAAGACACATAGAGATTACCATTGAGTTGCAAGGCTCTTTGAAAAGCCGCTTCGGCATCAGAAACCCGCCCTAGTCTTAGCGCGCTGCGACCAAGATTTTCGAAAGCCACGGCGCGACCTTCGTACATCGTATCTTCTGTGACTGTCTCTATTTCGTCAAAGGCTGTTTCATAGTCGCCCATGGCGAACAGCAGCGCCGCATAATTATTTCGTGCGCGCGAGTTTTTCCGGTCAAGTCGAATCGATCGGCGGAAATTTTCTAGGGCCAATTCCTGGTCACCTTCACGCTGAAATATCAACGCTAATACCTTGTAGGCTTCGTAATTACGGTCGTCTATTTCGAGGGCATTGGCTAAATTGCGCCGGGCATTGGGCATATCGTCAGTATCGAAGTAGGCGACTGCCAGCTGGATATAGTTGTCCAGCGCTTCTTCGTTGGATGCCTCAACATTGAAGCCGCCGGTGGTGGTAGTGACACAGCTGCCCAGCAGCACGCCTAGCAGCACCAGGGAGGCCATGATCCAAACTTTAATCGATAATAACGGTGTCTCAGCAGGCATGATTATCATTTTGCGCAACTTCACTTAGAATCTGTCGGCAGTTGTGGCAAGATTAGCAGTGCTAGCGAGAATCTCTGTTCTTCTTTCCTTTTCGCTGTTTGCATTGACCCCGCCTTGCTGTGCACGCTTCAGGTGCCTCTGCTGGCGCCGGGTCTGGTCCTCAACATCACCCACCAGCTGGCCACAGGCGGCACCGATGTCATCGGCACGCGTTGTTCGGACGGTGACGGTAAATCCTGCGCGCTGCAGGATTTCTCGAAAATTACCGATTACCGAATCACTCGGCCGCTGATAATCACTCAGCGAAAACGGATTAAACGGAATCAGATTAATTTTGCAGGGAAAACTCGCCAACACCTGTGCCAATTCTCGAGCATGCTGGCGATGATCATTGATACCCTTGATCAAGGTATATTCGATCACTGGCATTCTCTTGTCCTGCAAGCCAGCCATATAATCGGTCACAGCATCCAGCAATTCACCAATTGGATACCGCTTATTGATCGGCATGATACTGCTGCGGAGAGCATCATTGGGCGCGTGCAGGGAAACAGCCAGAGACGCATCGGTAAACTCCTTCATACGCCTGATAGCGGGCACCACGCCGGAGGTGCTGATAGTGACTTTCCGCTTGGACAAGCCGTAGGCCCAATCGTCCATCATAATATTAACTGCATCCATGACCGCTTCGAAGTTGAGCAAAGGTTCACCCATACCCATCATCACGACATTGGACACCTTGCGTTCTGCACCCTGTTCAAATCCGCCAAGCTGCTGGCGAGCCAACCAGACCTGGCCAACAATCTCAGCCACAGTCAGGTTGCTGTTGAAGCCCTGCTTGCCAGTCGCACAAAAGCTACAATCGAGTGAGCACCCTGCCTGCGACGATACGCACAGGGTGCCGCGGCCACCTTCAGGAATAAATACCATCTCCACTCGCGACCCAGACGCAACTTCTATAACCCATTTGTGGCTACCATCGTCGGACGGATAGTCGGCGACAATCTTTGGCAGGCGAATATCAACCGATTGTTCCAACTGCCCGCGCAAAGACTTGGATATATCAGTCATAGCGTTTAACTCAAGCTCGCCGCGCTGATGCAACCACTGCATGATTTGCTGGGCACGAAATGGCTTCTCCCCGAGTTCGGAGAATAGTGCTTTCATCTTATCTCGACTTAAGCCAAGCAGATTGGGTCTTTCTTCAGCCATTTCGTTTTACTCCGCCAGGAGCGAAGCCTCAAGGACGTGGGCAGATTTCTTCAGGTTTGAAAAAATAATTCACTTCACGCTCAGCGGACGTGGGCGAGTCGGAACCATGTACCGCATTGGCATCAATAGAATTGGCGTAATCGGCACGGATGGTACCTGGCGCCGCTTCAGCTGGGTTAGTAGCTCCCATCAACTCTCGGTTGGTTGCCACCGCATTCTCGCCTTCCAACACTTGCACCATCACCGGACCTGAGGTCATGAATTCGATAAGGTCTCCATAAAAACCCTTGCCCTGATGCTCGGCATAGAAGCCACCTGCGGATTCATCGGTTAACTGCAGCATCTTGGATGCCACGATCCGTAAACCGGCTTGCTCAAAGCGCGCATAGATCTCGCCTATGACATTCTTGGCTACAGCATCTGGTTTGATAATAGAAAGGGTACGTTCGATCGCCATCATTACTCCCACAAATTTGGACTACGCAAAAGATCGCGCATTATACGTGTTAATGCGGCGATTTTGTACGTTTTAGCAAGGTATTTCAGGGGCAAAAAACCCACTAATTCAGGCGATTAGAGGAAATTCCTAGCCTTGTTGCAGGTTTGTTCGGCATCTGCTGGCCTGCGCCAGTGCGCATCACTATTTTAGTGGGATTAAAAGTCCTGTTCGACGCGTCTGCCTAAACAGCAAAGCCACTGCTTGCGTCTGCTGCAGGAACCCCAGCCTTTGCTGCGTGGCTCGGAACAGACGTGCTATAGTCTACTGAGAGGCTGCTTTCACGTTCCCCGCCGCTATACTCGCTTTATACTCACGCCACTGAGGTGAGGAATCACGCAGCTTAGCCACCGCATCCCGAATTTTTGCGACGGCAAAATCAATTTCTTCTTCCGTGGTAAAGCGGCCCACTGAAATACGTAGCGAACTGTGGGCTAGCTCATCAGCCAGGCCAAGCGCGCGCAGCACAAATGAAGGTTCGAGGCTCGCTGAGGTGCAGGCTGAGCCAGAGGAAAGGGCTAGGTCCCGCAGCGCCAGCATCAAGGATTCTCCGTCGACGAAGTTAAATGCAATATTAAGGTTACCCGAGACTCGTTGCTCCAGATTGCCATTAATGTAGATTTCTTCAATACTTGCCAGACCTTTCAACAAGCGCTTGCGCAGGCTGAGGATGCGGGCATTATCTTCCACCATCTCCTCTCTTGCTATCCGGAATGCCTCACCCATGCCTACAATTTGATGGGTCGCCAGGGTCCCGGAACGCATACCTCTTTCATGGCCGCCACCATGCATCTGCGCCTCGATCCTGACTCGCGGTTGCATGCGAACATAGAGCGCGCCGATGCCTTTCGGCCCGTATATTTTATGCGCCGTCAAAGACATGAGATCCACTAGTATCTTTTCCAGATCGATTTCAATCTTGCCAGGGCTCTGAGCCGCATCGACATGAAACATGACGCCGCGCTCACGGGTGATCCTGCCGATTGCCTCGATATCATTCACTACGCCGATCTCGTTGTTCACGTGCATCAGTGATACCAGAGTGGTATCAGGACGAATGGCTTCGGCTACCTGCCTGGGCGCAATGATTCCCTGAGAGTCAGGCTGAAGATAAGTAACCTCAAACCCTTCGTTCTCTAATTGACGACAACTATCCAGCACCGCCTTGTGCTCTATTTTGGAAGTGATCAAATGTTTGCCGCGGTCACTGTAAAAATGCGCAGCGCCCTTGATGGCAAGATTGTCTGACTCCGTCGCACCGGAGGTCCAGACTATTTCCCTAGGATCACAGTTGATAAGATCGGCCACCTGCCGACGTGCCGTCTCCACCGCTTCCTCAGCTTTCCAACCGAGAATGTGGGAGCGGGAGGCCGGGTTACCGTAATTGCCCTCCATCGTGAGACACTCCATCATCTTGTCAGCGACCCGGGGATCTACTGGCGTGGTGGAGGAATAATCAAGATAAACTGGAATTTGCATCGAGCTGCGGCTCCCGCGAAATTATAAGGTAGTAGCTGGAATTTGCCTGTCGGCGAGCGCTTTCAGGTCAACGCCTTCGCCAGCCAAAGTTTGCTTGCGATCCTGAATTTCAGCGATCCGCTTGATCTCATTCCTGGCTACCAGATCAGCGAGGCTTATATTTTGCAAAAAACCGTGAATTTGTTCACTAAGATCTTCCCACAGGTAATGGGTCAAACAGGTTTCCCCACCCTGACAGTCACCTGCTCCTTTGCACTTGGTCGTATCTACCGACTCATTGACTGCGTCGATTATTTCAGCGATGAAAATAGCTTCGGAAGCTCGCTGCAGCTTGTATCCACCTCCAGGCCCCCGCACGCTGCTCACCAGCGCATTCTTTCTCAGCTTTGCAAACAATTGCTCAAGATAGGAAAGCGAAATTTCCTGGCGCTGAGAAATATCGGCGAGGCTGATTGGCCCGCGATCTGCGTGAATGGCGAGGTCCAGCATAGCCGTTACCGCGTAGCGACCCTTGGTAGTTAAGCGCATTAAGATCCCTGCATTCTGAGCATGAATGCTGCAGTATTAGATAACCAAGCAAAACCGTCAAGTATTAGTCAAGTACCAAAGTTTTAGACTAGCCGCGCTCGTGAACGATGGTAGACGGGGCCTTGCCAAAGTCCTTGTGGAGCTCATAACGCAACTGCTTGCCAATCATCACCATAAGCGCCAGGTGGTGGGTCCCATGGGTGATCATGCCCATTAATTCCCGCTGCAAGTTACTGCTTCCGCTGATCTGGGGCTGGCGTGATGGACGGATTCGCGCACTGATAGCTCAACACCCAGCTCAACCCTCTGCCCAACACCCTTCTTCTCGTGGCGCCAGAGATCAGACAGCCTGCGCTTCAGCGTGACGGAGACCAACCTGGCGGCCGCCATATTGGTTTCAATAGACTTGTCACGCTTGCGCGCATCATAATCAGCTGTCCTGTAGGGCTGTCCGCTGAATAGGCACTGGAATTGATCCAGCAGATGGCGCATATGTGTGCCGACGGTAGCAGAAACTTGCGTTTGCTCCACATAGGCTTCTTCAGAAATCATGTTGAGTAACGCTTCGCACTGATCAAGGCAGCTTACGCTGTCTTTGATCAGCAGGTTGATATCCATCTCCCGTGAATCGAGAGCAACTGGAGACTAAGCAGTCATGCCTGTTGTCGCCTCAAAGAGGCACAACAAACTCGGGAATAATCAGTTAAGCGGGTGAATACAATGTAAGATAGTGACCAAATGGCCACTATGTTTAGCCTGCCAATGCAGGCCACAAGCCTCTAGTTATCGAGTTGGTTCTTATTAAACGGAGCTGGCCAGATTAACTATTAGGACCATGACTCCATATTTTTTATTGCAAACACAAGATGCAGGGCGTTTGGTACATGGCACTTGGCTTCCTGGACTTTTTTAATCATGATTTGCAACCGTCATAAGAACATTGCCAGATGAAGATAGACTTTCATTGCCACAGTCATTTTTCGGATGGCCACCATTCGCCACAATTCCTGCTGCAGCGGGCAGCACAGAACCAGTTAACTCATCTGGCGATTACTGATCATGATTGCATAACCGACCTGTCGAACCTGGAAATACCACCAGGACTGACCCTGGTGCCTGGCATCGAGATTTCATGCAATTGGAACAAGCATGAAATACATCTTGTCGGACTCCACATCGATAACAGCCATCCTAAACTGAATGCTTTCATCAATGGGCAGCAACAGACCAGAACGGAGCGCGTAAGCAGAATTAGCGAGAAACTGGAAAAGCTGGGAGTAAGTGGACTGCTTGAATTCATGGAGGCGAAGCCCTGCCTGTCATGGACGCGAAGCCATGTCGCAGAGTTCCTGGTGAGCGAAGGTCATAGCAAAACGTTTCAGAAGGCCTTCAAGAAATTCCTGAAACCGAGCGGCAGTGTTTACGTTGCAGCACAATGGCCGGCACTTAATGAGGCGATTTCGATTATCAAGCAAGCAGGCGGCGTTGCCGTGCTCGCACACCCTAGCCGTTACAATTTGACCAACACCAGGCTATTGAGCCTAATTAATGATTTCATCCTGGCCGAGGGAGAGGCGATTGAAGTTTCCTTTGGCGGCATAGACCCACTCAAATCTCGAGCTCTTTGCAACATAGCACTGCAGAGGAATCTCTTCGTTTCAGCGGGCTCTGATTTTCATGCGGCCGACAGACAGTGGACTGACCTTGGAAAGTTTCCAGCTATCGAATCGCGGGTAATAAAAAATGCCATCTGGAATCACTCCAGATGGCATTCTATTGATCAGTATTGAGAGTGGCGTCCGGCTACATTTTGCGCGTAACGGAAGCTACAACATCGCGGAAGATATCCAGCAAAGTCTCGTGCTTGTAGTCAGTAAACTCGCCTGCATCCATGAACATGCCATGCTCTTCACAGGCTTCATACTCAAGGTGCTTCTGCTTAGGGTCATTCAGTTTCTTCATTGGCTTACCGCAGCGGGGACATTGAATATCACGCACTGTGTTATAAGTTTTTCCTACCTGGGGATCGCCGCTATCGGCAAAGTCAGCCATCCAGTCGCCCTTCAGCTGCTCGGCTTCGCCGTTATCAAACCATAGCCCATGACAGCTATTACACTTATCGATCACAACCTGACCATGCAGGGTTTCAATCTTTAATTCTTGCATCTCAGAATTGCACTTCGGGCAGTCCATTATTATCTCCTCAAAAGCAGCTTCTTTATTCTTGTCAGCCAGGTCCCGGTGAAGTTCAGGCCATCGCTGCAGCTATGACCCAAGGGCGCGAGCGTACCTGATATTGCCGGCATTCTATAGGAATTGGGCGCGCAAAACCAAGCCCCATTTTCGAGCCGCACCAGGAGTGTAACAATTTCACACACATCCCCCGGCTCATGCAGAAACCGGGCACACAAACCCCTCGAAAGCTGGGCGCGCTTAGTAGGTGTAGCTGGTGGAGCGGGCGCGCAAAGACTCTGAATCAAAAGTCTGGGCTACGCAGGCTGAGATATCCTCTTGCCTAATGATGTGAACCTTATCTGTTCGACGCGAATCTTCCCTATCATCGCCCAACCCCTGCATTATAAATGAGAGCGATTCCCGCCCAGGTATATGGACCAGCGTCTCACCATATTCACAAAGCGTGCCGTAGAGTGCGCGTTCAAAAGTGAGCAGATCCTGCTGCCATTGGAGAGCGAAATCAGCCTCTGCCTGAGCCGATCTATCACGCAGATCAGATGCCAGCGCCAGCGCCTCAGATTTTATTGGCTCCAGTCGCTGAAGCAGGTCATTCGCGCGTTGCTGGATACCGCTTGTATCAGCGCTTTCAACAGCGCTGCCAGGCTCCACCTGCTGCAACCTTAGCTCAGCCTCAAGCTCCCTCAGTTCAGCAACATTGGTTTCGATTTGGCCCCTGAGCGCCTCAACCTCGGCATATAACGCTGCATAACCGTCTTCGTCAACACTTCCAAGCGCTCTCAGTGCCCTGGCAGAATGAGTCGCCTGCTGAATAGCTGTGTTCACAACCAGTGAAAAATCTATATTCGCGATCTGGTCTTGCAGCTGCAGGTAACGACTATCTTGGCTATTGACATCTGCAGCCAGTGCTGTGGTTTGAGCGGCTGCAACAGGCTGCGACCGGCGCATCGCAATGAATGGATTTTCCTGCAGCTGCAGAGCCTGCATCGCTGAGCTTAGCGATGCCAGACCCATGCGATTCCGGCGATTTGCCAACGGTGAGCGCACTTCGAATACCACGCCCTGGCTCATCAAATAGGTGCTGCTAATGCCTCCAAGACTGCGCCCAAACAAGCCCGCAGACTCGTTCAGCCCTAATTCCTCTTCAAGGATACCTGTGAATAGCGCAAGATCTCGTTGAATTTCTTGCAGCTGCTCTGATTGCGCGAAGCTTGACTGCAACTGCAGGCACAGCAGAATTGACAGCGCAGCTGAGAGGGCAGTTTTCATAGAGATAACTCCAACATCAATTGGCCGGCCTAACGGGGAGCTTCTTGAAAGCTGACATACTGAGCCAACTCCTGCAGCGACCGCAGCGTGGCATAGTCACTGTCAGCTAACTGTTGATAGCCAAGCTGCATATCCTGTAAATCCTGCAGGCGCTGCTCCTCAAAATAGGCATAAATACGATCAAGGCTTTCCGCCGTAGATTGCTGCGTTTGCTCCATCACCGCCTGCAGTAGTTGAATATTGCTGGAATCCTGGCGCGCTTCAAAACGACGAATCAGGGTTTCGATATCGTCAATCTGCTGCGCTTCGAAAGCTGTGAGTGTCCGAGCAACTTCTTCGCTGGCGGTTGCTGAACCAAATGCAATTTGTAGCCCGGTCTCGTTGACGGCAATTGAAGTATTGAAAAGCAGTATACAGAGCATCGCGAAAGAAGCCGCAGTGGGCAGCCACTGCCAGTTTGAGAACCAACCCTCGCTCCCTGGCGCGACCTGATGCTCGCGTTTGAACAGCTCCAGACCTCGATCCCAATGCGGGACCGATTGATCCTGCCAATCGAGTAATTCACTCTTGGCAGCCAACAGTGATTCGAGCTCGGCCCGGCACAAATGACATTGTGCGAGATGCCTGTCTATTTCCTCACTACTCTGGCTTGTAAGTGCATCAGAAAAATACGCTTGCATTAGGTGCGGTGTTTTAGGACAGGGCATGTTTTTCCTCCGTTGCCGATTTGAGCTTCTTCAGCGCCGTGTAAAAGCGAGTCTTCGCTGTGTTCTCTGAAATATCCTGCATGTCGGCGATTTCTTCGAAGGTCATGGACTGAAAAATCTTGAGCTCGACTATCAATTTCTGTTCCACCGGGAGCTGTGTGAGTAGCGCCAGCGTGCGATTATTTTGCTGGCTCTGCATCAGCTTTACATCGGGTTCCTCGCTAAGCTCTGCGGGCATTCCCTCAAAGGGGTCATCGTCCTCTTCTACGGCCACCGGGTAGCCGGTTAAGAGGCGTTTACGCCGACTCAGATCAATCGCCTTGTTGTGGGCGATTCTGAAAATCCAACTGCTAAATTTGGCGTCGCCCCTGAACCTGTGCAGATTTCGGTAGACGCCCAAAAATACTTCCTGCAACAAATCCATCGCATCACTGCGATTGCCCATGAGGCGCAGGCCATGGTTATATATCTTGCTTTCGTAGCGCTTAACCAGCTTCTCCCAGGCATAAGCCGACCCGTTCAGAGCCGCTGCAATGAGCGCTTCATCTTCGTCGATCAAACTCATACCTGTTTCTCCAGAACCCCAAACACCCGTTGGCTATAAGTCTATATCGGAAAAGGTGGCAATTTATGGATTCCACAGGATACTGGTTTATTGGTGTTTAGTCGCAGTAACCACTGAAATAGTTTGGAGGATAAGCGCTTACTCGGGCGAGTAGGCATGGAGGTCTTCGCTAACCAATGCGCCCCCAGGCGAAATTATAAGGATGAATTTTCGCAGCCACGCCGTTGGCGCTCCGCAGTTGGTAGCCCTTCTCTGCCCATTCGAAAATAGAGCGGTGCAGATTTCTCACATTGCTGTAGCCCATTAGCTCCAGCTCTGCCGCTACTGCGGCTGATCGATAACCCACTGAACAATAAACAACAATAGGTGCCTGCTTGTCCAGAAATCTGGCAGCTATATCGACGCTAGTTTCCAGATTCTTCGCAGCGCTCAGATGGCTTACCGCAAATTCCGCCGGTTCCCGCACATCGATGACTATCGGCCGGCTTGCCGATTGACCCTCCTGCGCCAGCTCATCTATAGAAATAGAGCTCACCGCGGGGTACAGCTTTTCGATCTTCTCGTCTACCGCCTCCCAGTCCACCCCAAACAGGCCGAAGAAGAAAGAGGACATTGAATATCCAAGTGCAAGTTTCAGCATAAGTAACCAGATTTGCGCCTTTGTTCTGAATCAGACAAACAGAATCATGAATCAGCGTAGCTCAGCTACTTTGAGCAACCCAAGCTTAAGCAGCTACCGATTGCTCGCTAAGCAATTGGCTTGCAGCCCCCATAAAAGCATTCAGCGAAGAGGCAATAATATCCTTGCTTATGGCAACCCCGCTGTAACGCTGCCCCTCACATCGAATCTGGATGTAGGTAACAGCTTCAGCATCCGCGCCTTGACCCAGCGCATGTTCACCATACTCCATGATTTCCAGGTCCAGTTTGATTGCAGACTTCATTCCTTCAACGAAGGCATCGAGGACACCATCCCCTTCGCCATTGATCGCGAGTTCCTTCTCGAAATAATTCAGCTTGGCGTCGAAAGTCTCACGCCCTTCATGTTTGGCAATGGTGAAGTCTTCGAGACTCAAGACTTTGTCGCTATTGAGGTAATGGCGGTTGAACAGCTCCCAGATCTGGTCAGGGCTGATTTCCTGACCAGTGTCTTCCGTCACTTTTTGTACCACGCGACTAAATTCAATCTGCAACCAGCGCGGCAATTGAAAGCCAAATTTGTTTGCCAGCACATAAGCAACACCGCCCTTGCCTGACTGACTATTGACCCGAATCACGTCCTGATAAGTTCGACCAATGTCTCGAGGGTCTATAGGCAAATAGGCAATCTCCCAGGGACTTCCCTCTTCGTAGATATCCAGACATTTCTTGATTGCGTCCTGATGGGACCCCGAGAATGCAGTAAACACCAAATCGCCCGAATACGCCTGCCGAGGATGCACATCGATCTGCGTGCACTCACGTACCACCGACACGATACGATCCATGTCATGCAGATCGAGGCATGGGTCAATACCCTGGCTATAGAGATTCATAGCCATGATCACAATATCCATATTACCAGTGCGCTCGCCATTCCCCAGCAGCGTACCCTCGACGCGCTGGGCACCTGCCATCACCGCTAGCTCCGCGGCGGCTACCGCACTAGCACGATCGTTATGGGTATGCAGACTAATGATTACCGCATCACGGTTCTTGATACTGCGACAAAAATATTCAATCTGATCGGCATAGACATTAGGCGTTGCCATCTCAACAGTAGCTGGGAGATTCAGGATAGAGGGCTTTTCATTGGTGGGCTGCCATACGTCATTCACGGCATCGCAAACTTCAACGGCGAAGTCCATTTCGGTGCCAGTAAAACTCTCCGGCGAGTATTGGAATACCCATTCTGTTTCCGGCGCAGCCTCTGCGCAACGCTTCACCTCGCGAGCACCGGCCACAGCAATGTCAATAATGCCAGCCTTATCAGTCTTAAAAACTTTTTCGCGCTGCACCGTGGACGTTGAATTATAGACGTGGAGAACCGCGCGCCGGGCACCGCGCAAGGACTCAAAAGTGCGCTGTATCAGTTCTGGGCGCGCCTGGGTAAGCACCTGAACAGTGACATCATCAGGAATCCGGTTTTCTTCGATAAGACAGCGCACGAAGTCAAAATCAGGCTGTGACGCCGCTGGAAAGCCAACCTCAATTTCTTTAAAACCAACCTCCACCAGCAGTCCAAACAATTTTTTCTTCTGTTCGACAGACATTGGCTCTATCAGGGCCTGATTGCCATCCCTCAGATCGACGCTGCACCAAGTCGGTGCCTCGGTAATAACCTGGTCTGGCCAGGTCCGATCGGCCAATGCGATTGGCTGAAAAGGTTTGTACTTGGTGTAGTCAAAGCGGTTGCCCGTCATTGCAAATTCTCCGTTCTGAAAGTGGCTATGCCCGGAGCAAGTAACCCTGTCCGGGCAAGCATGAGACAGCTCTCTTTAGTAACTGCTTTGGGTTCAGCTTTTTGGGGTTTAAATGTTCTGCTCCAAACCCTGGGGGCCGCAAAAAACCTGGCTGTCCCGAAATTCTCTTTGTTTCTTTGTGAGAAACCAGCGCCCTGTTCTGAGCATCTTGTGAATGCTGACTTTGCTTCGAGAAAGTTTGAGCATCTTAGTTGAAGCCTATTAGCATTTCTACGCATAGTTTCTACTAAAGCCTTTTTATTCTAGTATTAATAACCAATATATATGTATTTTATAGATATATTAGCCCTTTATGTTAATATCTGTGGTTTTTGAAGGAGACTTTCTAGGAACAAAGCTGGAGCACTCCGCATGAAATTGGACAAACTCGACAAGCGCATCCTGCGGGAACTTCAGCGCGACGGCACCATCACTAATCTAGAACTGGCGGATCGCATCGGCCTGTCTCCGTCTCCCTGCGCCAGACGGGTCAAGCAATTGGAGGACGCCGGCATAATCAGCGGGCACGTAACCCTGTTAGACCCGAAAAAATTGGACCTAAAACTGACCGCACTAATCCAGATCAGCATGGATCGGCATACCCCTGATCGCTTTGAAAAGTTTGAGGCCCGGATCATGAGCTATCCGGAAGTAACGGAATGCCTGCTAATTACAGGCCAATCGGCGGATTACCAACTCAAGGTCATAGTGCCGGACATGGAGTACTACCAGGAACTCCTGCTAAACAAAATCACACGCATCGAAGGCGTTACCGATGTGCACTCTAGCTTCATGCTGAGAGAGGTTCTGAATACGACCGCCCTGCCGCTGGATCACATAGAATCGCCCTGAGGCAACGATACGGAAGGCTGCAGACCTAGAAGAAATGTTTGACCTTGTCTTTGTAGGAGCGACTCATTTTTAACAAAGTTCCGCAGCTGAGAGTCAGGTGAAACTCGCCATTGATGTGTGAGGAAACCTTATCTACCCGCTCCAGATTAACGATGGTAGAGCGATGCACCCGCTGAAAGATCGTCGAATCCAATTTTGCCTCGAGATCTTTCATGGTGGTGCGCATAATGTGGGTATCACCATTGGCATGGACGCACATATAATCTCCAGCCGCATCTATCCAATCGATATCGCGCACTGGCACAAAAGTGATTGAAGACCCATCTTTTATTGCCAGGCGATCCACTTGTTCACGCAATTCATCCCCACTCTCGAGTATGTTGCTAATAGCAGCCTCGGACTTGCCTGACAAGGACATCACCATCTCGAGCAGACGCTGCTTCTCTTTATTAGCCACACGCACCGCCTTATTTTCAAGACATTTTGCAACCGCCTCCTGTAACCGTTCTTTCTCAACTGGCTTCAACAGGTAATCAACGGCATGGACCTTGAATGCGTCTACCGCAAAGGAATCATAGGCAGTGACAAAAATCACCATAGGCATGACATCACCCTGGACCTCGCTAATAAGTTCGAATCCAGTCATGCCAGGCATCTGAATATCGAGAAACAGCACATCAGGCTCAAGTTCAGCAATCGCTTCCATGGCTTCTCTACCATTGGAACACTGCTTGAGTATTTTGACTTCTGCCATTTCCTCTAGTCGCAATGCAAGACCTTCGCGGGCGAGTTGTTCGTCATCGACGACCAGTGCTTTCAGCGTGTTGATATCATTCTCTGTCATAGGGGATACATACCTTAACCGTCAGCCCATGAGTAGCTTCGTTTACGAATTCCAGCTGGTGCTTCTCTCCGTAAATCTCACTCAGCCGGTTTCTGATATTACTGACTCCAACGCCGGATGAGAATGAAAACTCAGTGTCGTTTATCTGCGACGCAGTCAAACCCGGTCCGTCGTCGGTCACCTTGATTTCCAGCCCGTCTTCAAGTTTGTGCGCCTGGATGCGAATAGTCCCGCCCTGTTCTGCCTTGGAGATGCCATGTTTAATGGAATTTTCGATGATTGGTTGCAGCAGCATTGTTGGCACCAGCGCTTTCTCCGCTTTCTGATCAATCTCAAATTCGAGCTTCAAGCGCTCTCCAAAACGGACTTTCTCAATATCCAGATAGAGCTGCGAAGTCTCTAACTCATGAGCCAGGCTTACCCGGTCCAGCGGCGAATGATCCAGGGAGTAACGTAGGAACTTACTCAGCTTGGTAAGCATCTCATTAGCCTGCTCGGTGGCCCTGGAGAGAACCAGGGTTGAAATCGCGTTGAGAGTATTGAACAGGAAATGGGGGTTCAACTGATAGCGCAGCATGAGTAGTTGCGCCTCATGGGCCAAGGCCTCGGAGCGCAGACTCTTCTCCTTCTCGACTTGAAACAGCTGGTAATACTTGATGATGAAGTACAGCGCGCTCCACACCAGCAGCGTGGTGAATGAGGAAGAAAACATACCATCGAACAAGTCCCGGGCGCTGGCATTACGAAAATCGAAGAACTCGCCGAAAGGAAGCAGGGCAATCGCATTGCGAAAAGGTTGCCAGGCCGCGGCGGCGGCCAGCGAACCGAACCATGTCACTAAAAACCGAACCACGAACCCGCGATCCCAGGCCAGCCGGTAAAGGTAGCGCAAGCCAGTAGTGAGTACTGCGCCGTACAAGGCACTCAGGGTCCAGATCAGGACCCTGGAGAACATATATTCAGGGGGAACGAAAAACAGGTCGCGCAGCGCCAGCATGACGACCCAGACAGACCAGCCAAGCAGCTGAAATATCCAAAACTGACTGCGTCGTATGATGGCGAACGAATCACTGCTCATGAGAAAGGGGGTCGGCTATAAAGGCCGACCCAGTTTACTCACTAGGGGAGCAAATCAGCAATAGCGTCACGCTCTTCTTTCAGTTCTTGCTCGGTTTTGTCCATAAGATCCTGACTGAATTCATTCACCGCCAGTCCCTGAACAATACTGTAATTACCCCTGTCACAAGTAACCGGAAAGGAGTAAATCAGGCCTTCCGCTACGCCGTAGCTGCCATCGCTGTGGATGCCCATGCTCACGGTCTTGCCGTCAGTGCCCAGCGCCCAGTCACGCATGTGCTCAATCGCCGCATTGGCCGCTGACGCCGCGCTGGAAGCGCCGCGGGCCTTAATAATTGCCGCCCCACGCTGCTGCACGGTGGGGATAAAGTCATTCACAGTCCAATCCTGGTCCACCAGACCCATGGCAGCTTCGCCGGCCACTGAGCAGTGGTGAATGTCTGGATACTGTGTTGCCGAGTGATTCCCCCAGATAATCATGCCCTCTACCTCGGTATTGTGCTTACCGGTCTTGGCGGCAAGCTGAGAGATAGCACGGTTATGATCGAGCCGCGTCATGGCGGTAAATTGCCCAGGATTCAAGTCAGGCGCATTGCGATAAGCGATGAGCGCATTGGTGTTGGCTGGATTACCAACCACCAGCACTTTGACGTCTCTGCTGGCTGCGGCGTTGATCGCAGCCCCTTGCTCGGAGAAAATCTTGGCGTTGGCCTCGAGCAAATCCTTGCGCTCCATGCCCGGCCCACGCGGGCGCGCGCCGACCAACAGGCAATAATCAGCATCTTTGAACGCGACCTTGGGATCATCCGTGGCAACGATATCTGCCACCAGAGGGAAGGCACAGTCTTCTATCTCCATGACCATGCCTTTCAGGGCCTCCAGGGCAGGAGTGATTTCCAGCAGCTGCAGAATCACCGGCTGGTCTGCTCCAAGCATCTCTCCAGCAGCAACGCGAAATAACAGCGAGTAACTAATTTGACCAGCTGCACCAGTAACAGCAACACGCACAGGGGCTTTCATGACGACTAATGTCCTCTAATTGGTGGTTGATTGAGGTAAACCGGGGCGCGAATTATAGCAGAATGTAGCTCGCTGTCGCCCACCCGGCTCCAATTGACTGCAAAACAGGCTTCTGAGCCAGGCACAGCCAATCCTGCCCCGCGCAAAGGCAACTCGCTCACTAATAGATCAGCATGGCATCACCATAGCTAAAAAACCGATACTCCCTGGCAATCGCTTCTGCATAAGCGTCAAGTAGCATTTTTTTCGAACAGAAAGCGCTGACCAGCATCAATAGAGTAGATTCAGGCAGATGAAAGTTGGTGATCATGGCGTCTACGATTTGGAACTCATATCCCGGATAGATGAAGATATCGGTTTCACCCAAGAATGCAGATAAACCCTTTGCTGTGGCAGCGGCCTCCAGACTGCGCACTGAGGTCGTTCCCACTGCAATAATGCGCCCACCACTGTCTTTACAGGCATTAATTTGCGCAGCCACTGCGGCAGAAATCTCAACCCGTTCCGAATGCATTCTGTGAGTCGTGATATCGTGCACTCGCACAGGCTGAAACGTACCGGCACCCACGTGCAGAGTGAGAAAAGCAGTGCCAACGCCCTTTTCTCTCAAGGCTTCAAGCAATGGCTCGTCGAAATGCAATCCCGCTGTAGGTGCCGCAACAGCCCCCGGCACCTCGGCGTACACCGTTTGATAGCGCTCCTTGTCTTCGAGCTGATCCTCGCGCTTTATGTACGGCGGCAACGGCATATGGCCATAGCAACTGATTAACTGCAGGAGTTTGACACTCGAAGCAGACTCGAGAACAATAAATTCATCCCTGCGGCCAACCACCCACAGACAGTCTTCCGGGGCCTCTGGCTCACTGTCCGCTGTCGCGCAAAGCCTGATCAGGTTACCCTGCTTGGGAGACTTACTGGCACGCACCTGGGCGAGGATCTGACCCTCTCCGAGTTGGCGCTCAATCAATATCTCTACCCGCCCACCGCTTTCCTTGCGCCCATAGAGTCGAGCGGGGATGACTCGGGTGTTGTTAAATACCAGCAAATCTCCGGAATTTAGAAAATTAATAATCTCTGCAAACCGGTAATGAGCTACCGCGCCGGATTTCCGATCCAGGCCTAGCAACCGACTCGCAGACCTCTCCGAGGTTGGATGACTGGCGATCAAATTCTCCGGCAGTTCGTATGTAAAATCGCTTAATTTCATCAAACTTGCACTCTTTGAGAAGCGGCACAGCCTATAGAAATCTGCTTGCCGATGGAAGCCTAACTGGAAGCTTAAAGGCGCTTCTCAGAAACAGCGAAATCGATCAGCAGGCGCCTGATGAATAGCGAGTTTGGCATAGCTTCGATTGCGCCCCTTTGGTCAACTGGTATAATGTTAAAATGCTTGCGAACGGAGGCTTGTAGAAGAGCTATCAGATTTTTACACCGGCTCTACTGAAATACACAGTGGCAGGCCCTAGCGAGAGGTTAAGCAAAATCTGAAATACGGATGGTTCAGTCATCATGACTTGCTGATGCCAAATCCAATGCCAGCGTGGTGAAATTGGTAGACACGATGGATTCAAAATCCATTGCCTTCACGGGCGTGGCGGTTCGAGTCCGCCCGCTGGTACCACCTACTCATAAAGTGGGTTCCGAATACGTCTAACCCCCTCAGAAAAGACTGCTAAAAGCCTGTTAATGTTGGATAAAAACCTATGGTAGCACCTAAACACTTCTAATATAATAAAGCTACTGTTGGCACCTACGTTGGCACCTACATGCCGAAAACCGCAAAAAAACTGTCTGCGAAAGCAATTTCGGAGCTGAAGTGGAACCCTAAGCACGTTGATACCAAAGGGCGGCCCTACCCAAGCATGCATCCAGTTGGGCCAACTAATTTATATCTACAGGTAACACACACCGGCTCTAAAGTTTGGATGTTTCGATATTCGTATTTGGGCAACAGACGCAAGTTCTCCCCAGGCGGTTATGTCTATCAAACAGCAAAGGGAAGCGCAGCCCTGACCCTGAAGCAAGCCACTGAAAAAGCAACCCACTTAAACGGCCTGCTTGACGCTGGCATCGACCCACGAGCCGAACGTAGGCGACTAGAAATTGAAGCTCGGGCGGAAGAGAACAAATACGTCACATTCAAAGAATTTACTAAAACGCACTTTATCCCCAAAAAGCAAACTGAGTACAAAGGTGCTGACCAAATACGGCGACTGCAACAACTACTAAGAGACTATGTTTATCCCCACATCGGGACTCTACGTGTCAACGATATAGACAAGAAACATATCGTCGCTATTCTTGAGCAGAAGTCAGGCGCAAGCACATTCTGGCAGGATAAACATGATGCAGCGAAACGAACACAAAATTATGTGGAAAACATATTTAACCAAGCTATCGCGCTTGATTACAGAACAGCCAGTAATCCCGCTATCTGGAGAGGACTGCTGAGCGAAGTTTTACCAAGCCCCAAGAAAGTCCATAAAGTAACGCACCGTCCAGCAATCCATCACAAGCAACTCCCACGGTTTGTAAAAATACTGATTGAATTGGATAACCCGAAAGGCTCAAGGCCAGATATACATTGCTTTCTGTTTGGTGTGTTGACAGTAGCCAGGTCGAACGAAGCACGTTTGGTTGATTGGGGCGAAATCGACTTGCGGAAAAAAGTCTGGCGCATGCCTGCTGGCAAATATAAGAGTGAAAAAGACTGGGTCATTCCGCTAACCAGAGAAGCAATTAAGATAATAAAAGCCCAACCCAGTGCGAAATATCAAGAAGGCAGAGTCTTTAGCACCCTTGACGGCGGTAAAATTGGCGATAAGAAACTATCGAGCATGCCAAAAGCCCTAGGCTTTGATGCTGTATTTAATGGATTCAGACGCACCTTTCGCACTTGGTGCCAGAAAAGGAAACTTAATAACGAAGCATCAGAATTAGCAATGAAGCATCTGGATACCAGCAGGTTAAAGCAGGTCTATATTGATGACCCTGATGGTAAGGCGATGCTTAAAGAGCGGCGAATAATACTAGAAAAATATGAACGCAAGGCATTCAAACTAGTGTACTCGCCAATTGCAACCGCAAAGGTAGTTCAAATTGGGATGGGAGCAAGTCAGTGAGCAATACAATTAACAATGAATATGTGGAATTACTGATACGAAATCGTTGGAAGCTCATCGAAGCAATCTGGTTGTTGCATGGCATCTTCGTGCGAACAAAAATCGATTTCGGGGCTAAGACGGAGCATTTTTTTACCAACGCGACTGTGGAAACAAGCAATTTCTCTCTCGAGATAGGCCGTTTGTCAGAAGCATTCTTGGATCAGATGCTTGAATGCGACCTCACCGAGGAGATAGATAAAATTCGCATTAGTGACTGGCAAGAATGGACTTGCAGCTGGTGTGAATCAATTGAATTGAAAAATAGTATCAAAAAACTTTGGCATGCACTGAATTGCAAAGCTGACATCAAAAAATGTGAAGTCTGTTACATAGACGCTAATGGCAAGTGGTACGCGTTAGCACCCGAAAGTATGTGGAACGCTGAATACCTTCTAAAATTTGCACAGGATGAGGGTATAGATATCACCTGGCTAACAAACGAAATCAAGCAGCATCGAAAGGTGCCCAAACAATATGCTCTCTCGTCAGGCACATAGAGGTTACGAAGCATGACGCCAGCACTTCTAGAAATATTGAAGCTCGATGCATGGAAACTTGGGCTGGCGGCATGGGTATTCGCTGGCTACTCACCCCTTCGGCTGAAAAAAGACGGTCGATTAATACGCCTAGCTGACGGACAAGAAGTAGCGCATGGCAGCAGAGAATTCGGATATGCAGAAAAGCTGCAAGACAAAATACTATCCGGGCTTACAGACCACTACCAAAAAATTACCGGCGGCTGCGTAGATCCCAAAAAGGACCATTTCCATCGCAACCGAATCTTAAATGAAGTAACCAATAATTGGGATGCTGCCACAAAAGTAGAATATGAGCTGAAAGGCATCTGGTGGCTCGATAAGGCAATCGAAGCATATTATGTGCCAGCCTTTATCAATCCAGACGCAGTGAGTCCTTCCATACTCGAATATCGGGGTTACACCTCGTATAAAACGCCTGGCAGAAATCATGTCCAATCCATAGGGTTCGCTGTAGTCAACAAGAGTGATACTGCAACCGGAGAAGTAGTGGAGACTCTGTTTAGAAAATCAGCAAACCCAAAAAGCGAGTTTTATGTCTGGCTACAAGATTTTGTGGTTGATGAATTTCTCCATGCTGAACCTCTTGAGCAAGTCAAAATTCCCGGATGTGACAAGCATTGGCACCCAGTACCCACGGCTAAGACTGTGAGGGATAGATTGAAAGAAAAATTCTTCTCAGAGGAAACTCGAAAACCCGATATATTGGCGAAGCTAAAGGTAGCTATTGCCAAGAATGGGTATATTTTATGGACTGACGAAACCGAAAAAACCCTCACCCCCCACAATCTTTCTCAGCGACTCGCCAGTTGGTTTGAAAACACTGAATTCGGGGAGAGGCACAAAGCTGCCGTAAAAAAATCTGCACGGTAATCTGCACACTTACCCAAGCCTAGCTACACACAACCAAAAATAATCTACACACTTAGGATAAAACCTACACACTTTCTTACTCAGCTGCGAATACCAACTAATGTAAAGCTTTCTATTAGATATTAGGAGCTTCCAGAATGTACAAACCGCAGCATAATTCATCAGATGATCTAGTTCATATTCGTAGATCGATACGATCTGGCGAAGGTTATTCATCAATAAAAGATGTCTCTCGCTATTTCAGCATCTCCATCGCTACCGTTTACAACTGGATGAACGGCGGCGTAATACCGAGGGCATACAAAATTGGCGGTAAGCGCCGCTTTAAGAACTCCGAATTGCTGATGGCGGAGGCGACGTATGAGCGGATTTAGGAGAGCGATCGATAAGAACTGTAAAAATTGCATCTATGACCCCGGTGCGGCAGGTACATGGCGTCAACAAGTAACGCTTTGCTCTGCTAGGGAATGTCCATTCTATGATCTTCGCCCTGTTACGAAATCTAAAACCCCGAAAAGAGTCCTGAGCTACCATCAAACTCCAGAGGAGAAATATCAGCTCATTCCTCAACCGACCCAAAGAGGGCCTAGGAATGTCTAATTTAAGCCTTGTTACGACCTCAGAAGGGCCTGATACGAACTCAGAGGGGGTATTGGAGGGTGTAGACTATCCTTTGATAGAACCGGGCATCTATGAAGCCATTTTGGTGTCATGGGAGACTTCTTCGAGATTCTCCAAGAAGATCCCAGGGGTAACTACTCGTTTAAGGGGCGGGAAGATATATCTGAATTTCCAGATTGACCCTTACAACAACGCAGGATCGACAGGACAAAAGCATATTGTCTTCATGGCGCTGAATGCGAGAACTATCAAAAAACCAATCGGCCAAAAAGGCAAATTTACAGCAAGCCGTCGGAGCAAATACGGCAGGCTAGTGAAACGGCTCTTCGGCTCAGAAAAAGCAACTAGAGCTACTCCCAAATTATTTGAGAAAAAATTGTTCCACGTCAAAGTCCGAACGGTGATGACGGATGAAAATCAGAAAAAACTTAGC
>DLPV01000072.1 GCA_002477465.1 Gammaproteobacteria bacterium UBA7449
AGCCAGCATCGATTCCCGAATTTCTTCATGCTGCAACATGCTGGCATTCCAGATACCGATGTAATCCAGGGTATCAGCGGTGCTGTGGTCCCGCGCGTAATTGATGATGCGCTTGCTGCCGTACACAGCAAGAGGGGCCTTTTTAGTGATCTGTCGGGCTATGTCCATCACAGCCTCCAGCATGTCCTGCTGGGTCTTGTAGACGCCATTTATGATTCCATGTAACTTCGCCTCACCAGCAGACATGCGTCGACCGGTATAAGCCAACTCCTTGACGATGCCCTCTGGCAGCAAGTTAGTTATGCGGGGAAATGTGCCGACATCAGCAGTCATACCAATATTGATCTCGTAAATGCTAAGGAAGGCGTCTTCGGTCATATAGCGCATGTCGCAGGCGGTAATCAGGTCGACGCCGGCTCCGATGGCGCCACCCTGCACAGCGGCCAAAACCGGCACGCGACATTGTTCCAGGCAGGTAAAGGTTTGCTGTAGATACTGCACCGTGTCGTAGAGTCTGGCGCCCTTGAGCCTGGCATTCTTTATTGGATCTTGCGTCGAGGGTTCTTTTTCACTGCTGCCGAATGCCGTGGTATCCATACCTGATGTGAAGTGTGGTCCAGTAGAAGAAACTACAATCACCCTGGCTTGATGTTGAGTTTCGATTTCCTCCACTACTCTGGGAAGCTCGTCCCAGTACGCGGGAATCATGCTGTTTCGCTTCTCAGGGCGATTCATTTTAATGTGTGCAATCTGGTTTTCCACACTCAAATCAAAACATTGGTAGGACATTACTGTGCTCCTGCAGGGGGTCGATTGTCTCGACAGTGAAAATTTATTGATACAGCGCCACTTCTCACATTTTCAACAATGACACTGGAGTACACGTTGCCAGCGCTCGCCATGCGGCGACGGCGGTCGTCCATGTAGCGCCCGAAACTCAGCTGCTCTGGTTCAATGAGAATGCTTTCGATGTCTGCGACTACTAAGCGGTAAAATTTCTGAATAAAATCCAGAGTCAGCTGGCGCCGATTTTTATATGCCTCCAATGCCTCTTCTATGCGAGCATCGCCCTCCAATACGGAGTTGTCCCAGGCTTCGCACATCGCACGAAGATTGGCCATTTCATTGTCATTAATGAAATTCCTGGCGTTAGAAATAGAAATGAACACATCCTGAAGCGTTTCGCGTCTCAACCCAAGAACAGAGGCAGCGCGGTCAGGCTGGTGAGCAATTTCCTGCATTAGACGATTAAGCACGGCACGATCTATTTCTTCCGGCGCCAGGGTAGAGCCAATCACATTCAATTCTCTTGGTTCTGCTTGCAAGGCTGGCGCGCTTGTCAGACCGGTTACGCTAACATCTGCATTCTTAGCTAATGCAAATTTGGTGAGGCTTGCCGGGATCAGCAGTCCGAGTAATAAAACTTTAAATAGTGACATAGTTTAAATGGCGGCAGCCTCGACATAGAGGCTGCCGGCCAGAGTCTAGCGAATGCGCTGGATAGTGTCGGGTTCCAGTTGGGGATAGTCTATACCCAGCTGGTCCAGGTAGGTGTCGTAGCTGGAGGGGTCGTAGTACAGCTCTTCCAGCTGCGGGCGAAACTCGCCCATGATGTCAGTGTTTTTCTCGATAGCCGGCGGATCATCAGGACCAATGAAGGGGACGTAGGTTTCTTCTGCAGTCTGTATATCTTCAAAATAAGACTGCGCTTCATCAACCAGGGTGTCGCTCTGAATCAGGTCGAGCATGGTTGTAGCAATAACTTTGGCGCCCGCAACTGCACCTTTATGGGCGATCGGTGTGGCCATCGCCATGGCACTTGACCAATGGTGGCCCTGCAGGCCGCGCACATTGGACGGATAGCGTAAGGTGACAGTTGGCACATTCCAAGAAACATCGCCGATATCATCTGAGCCACCGGAAACCGGGTTGTCCAGTGGCTCGCCGATGCCGGATAGATCAGTTGCCAATCCCTGGGGTTCATCATTACCCATCAAAGACTGCAGCGCTTTGGCAAAGCGCTGATCATCTTCAGACCAGGTCGGCAATCCCACTTGTAGGATATTCTGATCCATGGCAAGGGCAATGGGTTTATTGAAATGACGCGGATAGGCTGCGCCTACAATCCTGCGAGACATGCCGGTATCCGTCATCATAGAGGCACCTTCTGCAATCTGTTGCAGGGTGGCAAAGTTTTCGCGGATATTATCCGCAGTCATCTCACGAATGAAATACCAGACACTGGCGTAAGAAGGTACGACGTTGGGTTGGTCTCCACCGTTGCTGATGACATAGTGTGATCTCTGCAGCGGGTGCAAATGTTCGCGCCTGAAGTTCCACGCGATATTCATTAACTCAACCGCATCAAGTGCACTGCGACCATCCCATGGGTCGCCTGCGCCGTGGGCGGCGATTCCATCAAACATATATTCGACTGAAACCAGGCCAGTTCCTCGTGCCTGGCCCCAGCTTACGCTCAGGTTGTTTGAGACGTGGGTAAACAGCACGGCGTTGACGTCTTCAAACAAGCCGTCGCGCGCATACCAGGCCTTGGTGCCCAGCAGTTCTTCGGCGATTCCCGGCCATAACACGATAGTTCCGGGCAGGTTTTCTCGTTCCATAATGTCCTTGACCGCGAGTGCTGCAACGATGTTGACCGCCTGGCCTGAGTTATGGCCTTCACCATGACCCGGCGCACCCTCGATCATGGGCTGACGGTAGGCGACACCCGGCATTTGCGAAGCGCGAGGAATGCCATCGACATCGGAACCGAGTGCGATGACTGGTTCACCGCTTCCCCAGGTGGCCCACCAGGCAGAGGGAATATCGGCAACACCGGCTTCCACGCTGAAGCCGTTTGCTTCGAGAATTGCTGTCAGGTAACGCTGGGTTTCAAACTCCTGGAACCCAAGTTCGGAGAAAGAAAACAGGCTGTCGACAATTTCCTGCACCATTTTGGCGCGATCATCGACACCAGCAACGGCTTCAGCCTTGAGGCCACTGAAGCCTGTTTGGGCAGTGGTTGCGGTGATTGTGGTGAGAGCGAAAATCGAGATGGTTAAAAGCCGGATAAGGGTTCTCATGTGAGTCCTCGCGCTAACAGTTGAGCTTACTAGAGTACCCAGTTTTAGTAGCTGTTGCCAGACAGACTGAATAAACGTTGACCCGGGAATTCGGCTAACTGCAGAATGCTGAGAAGACAGGGAAGGCTTGCCATCATGCCTGACCTTGGAAACGAGTCCCTGCGCTTTTTTGAGGTCGCCGACATGGAAGAGATTGCAAGGATGGATTTTCCTGGTACTTAACCCCAGGGCGTGGTGCTGCATCCAGATGATCGCACCCTGTTTCTGTCGCTGTCTGGTCAGAACCGGACAGCGATAATCGATATTGAGACCAAACAGATCATGGGACACCTGCCCGCTGGCTCGGTGCCGGACGGGATTGGATATTCAATGATGTAGCTGCGTTAAGGAATAGACTGATGCAGCACTAATTGCAGAATTCAAGGTTCAGGC
>DLPV01000016.1 GCA_002477465.1 Gammaproteobacteria bacterium UBA7449
TTCTCTCAAATTTTTCCTTTGCCATGCCAGACAGCCTCTATCTTCGTTCGTTGGATCGATAATGTTTAAGTGAATAAATCAGTTTGGGGTAAATCTGTGCGAACTACGCTTGTTCTTCTAAAAGTCTTCTTTCTATATATACTGCTGAACTTAATACTGCTTGCAAATCTGGTGCTCACTCCCGGAGTTGAACCGGGGACCTCTTCATTACCAATGAAGTGCTCTACCGCCTGAGCTAAGCGAGCTGAAACACTAATTAATCAACGTCACTTTAATTAAAACCAATCGATTAAATCCAATCGATTAAAACCAATCAATTAATGCCAATCTCGAGTCACTCTTTCCTGCTCACCCTCAGCTTTAATGCCAACAGCTGATAGAAAGCCCAGCAGTATAATGAACTCAGTTGCTACTTTTCTGTTTCCGAGTGAGGCCGAGAATTGGAGCGGGTAGCGGGAATCGAACCCGCGCAACCAGCTTGGAAGGCTGGGGTTCTACCTCTGAACTATACCCGCTAAACTCTTGACGATTCTGCCCGATTAGCTGTACCTACTTCCTGAAAGCGAGTCTGCCGCACTTCCACAATGCTGATCTAAGTACCGCTAGTAGCCAGCAAAATCAGTGGTGGAGGGGGGTGGATTCGAACCACCGAAGCTTGCGCGTCAGATTTACAGTCTGATCCCTTTGGCCACTCGGGAACCCCTCCCTATAGATATCCCAAGGGTCAAAATCCCTGGCTCTCTCACTCAGGGGCGGCATTTTATTGGAATTGGGATGCTTGTGCAATCGTTTGGCAGAGATTTTCTGCTCGACTGAGATTAGGCCTTTCCCCAGTTAAATCAAGCCATTCAAGCTCGTTGATCCGCTCCGATTCGGGTGCCCGCAGCCATACCTGAACCCTGGAGACAAAAGCATCAAACTGCTGGATTTGGGGGCTGTAACCGAGTCCCGAGACCTGGTCCCTAAGAACAACCGCCTCAGTTGCGCTATCAAATATCCCTAAAGCGACGGCATTTTGCAGTTCGCCGCGGGTAATCAGGTAGGTTTCGACCTCCAGCCCAGCCTCCACAACCCGCTGAGCCAGGTCAGCCAGGGTTAGGCGGGCAATCTCACTGGAAGCCGTCGGGGGTAGAAATACCTGATATTGCGACCTGCTCGTGGCCCGCGAACCGGTGAGGAATGCCTGAAAACCGCGGGTTCGAGCCTGAGCCATAAAGTTTTCGGCATCATCCGCAGATTCAAAACCACTCACCAGCGAGCATTGGCGGCGGGCCTCAAGCGCGGCAAAGCCTGTTTGCTCCTCGAATTCTGATACCAGGGTCAGCCCGGAATTGATCAAAGGCTGAGCCGGCACGGCTGGAGATTCAGGTAATGGATTCCTGTAATTCCAGCCGAAATAAGCCAGATTTGCCAGTATGAGAGAAACAACAGTGTAACGCATTGATCCCCGGGTCCGCCTAGGCGCGGCAAGCGATGGCAAGGCCATCCAGCACCAGTTCAGGCGCAATATTCAGGTTAAACTCGCCACTAGGGACCAGGGCCTCAGCGATGAGTCCGGCGTCGCCACCGCTTATGTATACCGATACTCTTGCCCCTCTGGAGCGCAAACTGGCAACGGAATCGCCGATCAGGGCAATGGCGCCGGCCAATGCACCCTGCAGGACTGCTTGTTCTGTAGAAATGCCCGGGCTGATACGGCCACTAAACTGACGGTCTCGCAGCTTTATCCCGGTATTCTGCTCTAGGGCATCTGCCATCATGTTCAGCCCCGGCAGAATATACCCACCTGCGTGGTTACCATCATCATTCAACAGGTCAATCGTAAGGGCGGTGCCTGCATCGACCACAATACAGGCTCCCCGTGCCTGGCCAAATGCAGCGACCATCGCAAGCCAACGGTCAATTCCCATGCGCGAGACGTCGGCGTAGCTATTCGTCACTCCGCCACAGCTTGTGCTGACCTGCGCAATCCGCAGCTCAATATCCCAGCGTTGCCGCACCCATCTCGCAACGTCCTGCAGCGTCGAATCAGCGCGGACGCTGCAGGCGCGCGCCGAACTAATCACCAGATCCAGCGGCAGGGACGACTGTAATGCATTGAGCGTGGCTGATTTGCCTTGGGCTGCCACCTCGATGCCAGTATCCTGCGGCATGGTGAGTATTCTCCACTTAATTTGGCTATTGCCCGCGTCCAACTCAAGAATCACGACTGCTCTCCAGAAACTGACTGACGGCGGACCGATGGCAGTATTTCCCCTCCGCGCAGTACTTCCTGCCCCTGCTCGGTGAGTACGCGCAGTTCGCCAAATTCATTTACACCCAGCATTTCGCCAGCAGTGCACTGATCCCCAAGTTGCACCTCGATGGCCTGCCCCAAAAACGCATCCAGACTATTCCACTCGGCTTGAAAGCTTGCGAAGCCAGTTTTCATGAATTCATCCACACGACCGATCAAATAACCGGTGATAGTTGAAGCTATCTCATCGGGATCCGCAGCCTGCAAACCCAGAGCAGCCAAATCTGTCACCGGTTGACCCAGACTTGTTTTAATTGCCGCCGGCAGGTTCAAATTAACACCAATGCCGATTACAAGAAACTGACTGCCCCCGCGGAACATGCTCTCCAGCAGAATTCCGCTCAGCTTGCGACCGCAATTGAGCACATCATTCGGCCACTTCAGATTGAGATTCGTCACGCCTAGCTCTGTCAACGCCGCATGCACACTTAATGCGGTGACCAGGCTGAGCGCAGCGAGATTGCGATTCTCGGCTTTCAACTCAAGCGCCAGTGAGTAATAGAGTCCTGCACCGGCCGGGCTCTCCCAGACTCTGCCTCTCCTGCCCTTTCCCGCAGTCTGCTGTCTCGCTAAAACCAGAAACGGACAAGCCTCACCCGCTGCCAGGTCGCGCATGGCCTGAGCATTAGTTGAATCCAAACGCTGGTAGATGAATACGCCAGCAAGTGCCAGTTTTTCCCGCAGCAGTTGCGCTTTAGCAGCATTGGAACCTGTGTTGTAGACCTGAATTTGTGTCATCTGGAGAGCTGCATCATGAGCGTTGTTTTCGATTCGCGATTAAGTGACTCCCGATTAGCAAGCTTACTTCTCACATTCGGGGAATTCATATGGACTTAGTCGCTAAACTCATTGCTAACGCAATAGAAAAAGGAGCAGAGCCATGTGTCACACACACATCTCTACTCCTTTCTTCACGCTTTCATTTTCGCTTCGGTTTACCAGCGCTCAGGCCATAACGAGACGCCTAGATTAAAACCTTGCGCCGAATCTATTCGCCAGTTGTCGCGGCATCAGCTTCTTCTTTCTCACCGACTTCACCGCCACCACGAAGTTTGGAGATCACTGACATCGCTTCCAGCATGACCATGACACTGACAGTCATGACCGCCAGGTTCAGAGCCACCAGCAACCAACGCTCGGTCTGGAAGTAATCAATCAGGTACCAGACACTTGCCCAGAACGCCATGAATATAATGAACACCATCGGCGTCAGGGTATAGATAGCGGGCCGGCCGAGTTTCATCAGGTAGATCGACACGATAAGCAGCGTCAGACTGGCCAGAATCTGATTGGTGGCTCCGAACACCGGCCAGATCAAGTTACCGCCGTCTCCCGGATAGTTGCCAGCAGTCACACCAAACGCCAACAACAGACAAAATCCCACGCCAATCAAAGTGGAGATAATGTTGTTCTTGAGCGGCGGAATATTATAGATGGCACCCCATTCCTGCACGATATAACGCTGCAGACGAAGACCTGCATCCATCGTGGTACCGGCAAACAAAACCACCATAGTGGCGAGCATGGTTTGCGAGAAGGCTTCCGGTATTCCCCAACCCGTTGAAATGAGAACCGCACCGCCTTCGATAAAACCCTTCTGACCTGGTCCGCCACTAAAGCTGGTGTAGATTGCTGACCAGTCTGCAGCATTGGCCGCATACAGTGATCCTGTCACGGCTACGATGGTTATCATGGCAAGAGAACCCTCTCCAAGCGCCCCCAGATAACCGACGAAACGCGCATCTTTTTCATTACTTAGTTGCTTGGAACTGGTCCCGGAGGAAACAATGCCATGAAACCCAGACAAGGCACCACAGGCTATAGTCACGAACAGGATCGGAAACAATGGCGGCGTGCCTTCGGCCAGATTCGGATTGAAGGCCGGCGCAGACACTGTCGGCATGGCTATCAGTACCGCCGAGTACATGACTATAAGTCCGATCACCAACTGCGCACCGTTGATATAGTCACGGGGCTGTAATAGCAACCAAACCGGCAACATCGAGGCAATACCTGCATACATAAACAGGATGATTATCCAGTTACCGTTCGGGCCGAGCAGGAAGTCAGGGTCATCGGTGCCGGGCAGATACAACGGCATTACGCTTCCAACCCAGATGGTGAAATACAGAATAACCACACCGATGACTGAAACCGCCAGCAAGTTAACTTTGCGACGAATCAGCACGCCGACACAGATTGCGACTGGAATAGCCGCCCAGGCTGGAAATACCGATGTTGGAAAGATCACCATATCGGTGGCGATGATGGTGCTGAAGACTGCATTCACCAGCATCAGCAACAAGAAGATAACCACCATGAATAGCGCTCGGGTACGTTTGCCGATCACACTCTCAGAAAGAGCACCGATGGACTTACCATCATGACGGCTACTCGCCCACAGTGCGCCAAAGTCGTGCACCCCAGCAAAGAAAATTGACCCGAATGTGACCCACAAAACGGCCGGCGCCCAGCCCCAGTAAACTGCCAAAGCTGGACCGGCAATCGGCGCCGCTCCCGCTACTGCGGTGAAGTGCGAACCCCAAAGCACGAATTTATTGGTGGGGACATAGTCCACGCCATCATTAAATTTATGGGCCGGAGTTTCATAATTGGGATCGAGGCGGTAGATCTTTTCCGCGATGAATTTTGAGTAGACAAACCACCCAAACGTGAAACCTACCAGCCCAAAGAGGACGATGAAGATCGAGGACATAAAGCGCTCTCCCATCTTGTTATTATGAATTTTGAGGCCCGCATCATAGCAAGAGAGCGGTAGCGGGGCCAAGCGATTAATCAAGCGCAGAACCAGTAAATTCAAGGGCTTGCGCCGAATTTACTGGCTCTGATAGAGCCTGCAGATGGGAGGCCGCCCCGCCCTTGCAAGACAGCATAGCTTCAGTCGGCTACGTGATACGTCCAATAGCCGATGAACATTTCATCCCAACTCTGCAGACCGAAGGTGATTTCCTTACTGGGATCTGGATTAGCGGGGTTGTGCTCAGAATTATCAAAAGTCCCGGTCACATGCACCGTGGTGCCTGCAGGCAACAAGGCTGGCTGGGTCAACTGATAGGTCGGCTGCCAGGCATAGCTATAGGAAGGCACGCTTAGCAACTCAGCCGCAGTGCCATCAGGATAGACGGCCCTGAATTTCATGTCCTTGCCACGGAAATGCATATGCGCCCGAAGCCCCGTAACAATCACATCCTCATCGAAAGTGTAACGAGCGGCGGCTTCGTGCTCGCGCGCATAGGGAGGTATCCGGAAGACTGAGGCAACCGAGCGCGTGAAGTTTTCATGCTCCGGCGGTTCTTCGTACATATATAACCCCAGCAATGTCTCATCGACAGTCTGGCGACCATTGGTGGTGTAATGAAACTGCATAGACAGTTTGTGGCCCTTGGGGATTAATACGCCGGTATTTTCGGGAAAGGTCATGGGATCCATCTTGCCCGGCGCATAACCTTCAAGAAAACGGCGCGCTATAGATCGAGTGTCTGATTCACCGCCGTCAAAATCCTCTGCCGGAGCAGTGACGTAGGTGAGAAGATGGTGCAGGACAGACTCATCGCCGGCAATAAATTGGACGGATTTAACCCACTTATCTTCCTCGAAGGGTAGATCCACATCGACATTGACGTAATCCAGCACACCGGTGGCGGGTATTTCATGGGTTGGTGCCTTGATGATATAGTCCGGCTCGCCCAACACCCAGGAGCGTCGATCGGGAAACTCCAGTTCGGCCAATGGGTCAGTTGCGATTATGCCGCGGGGTGCACCAGCATCAATCCAGTGCACCAGGGTTTGTAGTTCCTTTTCGGACAGATAGTTGGCGTTTTCAAAATGCCCAATAAATGGATCCACCTGCATCGGCGGCATCCGCTTGGTAAGCAAGACTTCCCTAATCATTGGCGACCAGCCCTGCAGCATCAAGTGGCTGTCCATCGCAAAAGGCCCGATTCCTCCTTCCCGGTGACAAGAGGCGCATTGCTCGGCAATGATAGGTGCCACTTCGCTGGCATAATCGGGGGCCGCATCGGCATGGACTTCGCGCCCGGGATAGCGTACTTCGCAGCCGCTGGCTGGGCTCAACCGGGTAGCGGCATAATTGCCGTCAAGCTCAGCCTCAAGGGTTGAATCCAGATCGGCCGAGACTGGGCCGCGATAGAGTAAAGAGAGCCGCTCCGGGTCCAGAACAACCACTTCACCCGCGTGGCGTAAATCCATTGTTTCTGAAACCAATTGCCCTTTATCTATCAGAACAGGTAGATCAATACCGAGCCCCGCCCGTTGCTCACGCAACTTATCCAGATCCTGATTTGCTGAAGCATTTATCAGCGCAAAAGCCACATCCTGTTCCTGCCAGACTTCATTGCGAGCCTCTAGCTCATTTATCGCCGCCGGCATTTCAGCACAATTCGCATCGAATGCCATCAATACCAGGGCTTCCTTGTGACGATAGCGGCTCAACTGATGGAACTCACCGCTGGTATCCAGCAGGGCAAAATCACCCGCCCGCTCTGGGGCAGCGTACGCCGATGATGCAGCACACAGCAGAGCCACAAACGCCTTACTCAAAAGAGTTCTCATGATTTCATTCCTGGACACCTTCAACGTGTCTTGTAATAAGAAAAATACCCAATAAACATCTCATCCCAGCTTTGCGCGCCACCTCGCACCGCAGCGCCGGGATCTGGATTGCCCAAATTGTACTCGGAGTTATCGAAGGCACCTTCGATTATTACCCTGGAACCTGCTGCTAGCAGCATAGGTTCTGACAGGCGGTAGGTAGGCTGCCAGTTAAAGTTGTAATCCGGGACGTTTAAAATGTCATCCTGCGTTCCGTCTGGGTAAACCACTCTAAATCGCATGTATTTGCCACGAAAATGCATGTGTGGTCGCAGGCCGTGCAACATAATTTCGTCGTCAAACACATGGCTGGCGCTCATCTTGTGCTCAGCAACACCAGGCGGAATTTCGATATTTGATCCGCCGTAACTGAGTGCATACGTCGAATACTGGTGCCTGGGTATCACCTCAGCAAAATAGAGCCCTAGCTGGGTGCGGTCTACCACTTCTTTGCCAAATGTCGTGTAGTGCAGCGACATCTGCACGGCAGAACCTTCGGGAACAAATACGCCTGCCCCTTCAGGGAAAGAAGATGCTTCCACTTTACCTGGGGCATAACCTTCCAGAAATTCCCGGTATCGGTCATTTTCGCCCTCGACAATGCGCTCAGCATAGTCAGCCGGCACGATAAAGCTGAGCAGATGATGCAGCACCCTGCGGTCACCAGGCAGATGCTGCACCGATTTAATCCACACATCCTCAGAGAATGGTAGATTGATGGTTACGTTTTCATAATCCAGCACACCCGTCGCAGGCACTGTGAAAGCAGGCACATCGACAATATAATCGGGTTCTCCCAACTCCCACACTGGCCTGGGCTCCGGGCGACGGGTCAGGGGATCATGCCCGCCCTCACCTCTCGGCGCGCCCGCATCTATCCAGTGCACCAGAGTTTGCAACTCGGCCGCTGAAAGGTAACGCGCGTTACTGAAATGGTTAACATGGGGGTCAACCTGGGCCGGCGGCATGCGCCTGCTCATTAGCACTTCTTTGATCATGGATGACCAACCCTGCACCATCTGGTGAGAATCCATTGGGAACGGCCCTATACCACCCTCGACATGACAACTTACACATTTAGCATTAAGAATAGGTGCCACTTCACCCACATAATCCGGAACCGTTGCCAGGTGCAATTCTTTTTGAGGGAAACTGAGAGTGCAGCCTGCAGTCGGTGCCGAAACCATTTCAGCCTGGTGATCTATTCCCTGCGCGACATCATTCAGAACCGCAGCAAGGCTTTCGCTGCGATCTGCTTGAGACCCGACATCGAGCCCGCCACGATAAAGCATTTGCTGTTTGCCCGGATCCAACACAACGATTTCTCCGATCTTCTCAATACCGAGACCCTCAGCAACAAGCTGACTTGAATCCAGCAAGATAGGAAGATCGAAGTGATATAGCTCGTCAAGCAACCGCGCTGACTCAAGGCTTTCATCTGGCGCGGCGGCAATCCCCAAAAATTCTATGCCCTGCCGCTCCCACATAGTTCTTAACAATTGATATTCAGGAAGATTCTCTATGCTCGACTCGCAGGCGCTGGCAACAGAGATCAGCACCAGGGCTTCACTGTCGCCGTATTTCCGTAACTCGTGTTGACGACCCTGCTGGTCCAACAAGGCAAAATTATCCGCCCGTGGGAACTTTCCCAAGGCGACAATAGAGTTGAATTGCAGTAAAAATCCCGCGGAAATAATAAGGATTAGGCGGATTAATTTGCGCGCAGGAAGGGTCACTGTAATGCGAATCCGATTCTCAAGTAAGTACCTGACAGCTTAACAAAAACCTGTCTTCTGCCGCGCAACTGACTGTAAGGCATTGTTACAAAATGCAATCCACAACAATACACACACTAGTCCACCGTCAGTTCTCACAATGACCTCATTCCAGCCTAGCGCACGACCGCCTGAGGGTTGCTTCTCCGGTCCGGTCAGGATTCCGCCTTGGCGCTAAGCTTTCTGCCAACACCATAAGAGTTGAAACTTTCAATCAGGGAAAAGCGGCGAAATAGTTCATACATGCCCCAGCCAATCCCGAGGATCACGATCAATAGCATCACCCATCGCATTAACGCCGCAAAAAATAAGGCGTCCAGGACCGGTGCCTGAAAGCTGAACTGCCCAAGCTGCCCCCCTCGATCCACCATCCAGTGCCAGGCACTGTGAGCAAGCAAGGCTGACAGCAGTATCGAGCCAATTCGCTCATCCACCAGGTATTTAAACAACAGATTCAGAACCGGTATCACCAGCAACAGCACCATTAGCTGTCCGAGCTCCACGCCAACGTTGAAAGCCAGCAAGGAAGAGAACAGGTGGCCTCCGGCAAACTGCAGTGTCTCACTGAACAAAAAGGAAAAGCCAAAGCCGTGGATTAAGCCGAAACCAAAGGTTACCACCCAGCGGTGCTCCAACTTGGCACCGACAATATTTTCGAAAGCCATATACACAATAGACAGTGCAATTAGGGTTTCAATAAGTGGCGGGAACCAAAGCACGTCCGGCGCCATGCCGAATGCTGAACTGATCAAGGTTATTGAATGAGCAATTGTAAACGAGGTAATTACCGGTATAAGACTACGTATGCTGCGCAATGGAATCACGAGACAGAACAGAAACAAGAGATGGTCGATGCCTTCAAGGATGTGCAGAAAGCCCATTTCGATAAAGCGCAGCGCAGCCTGGTGCCATCTCGGATCCAGCTCCACCAAACCAGGATTGCCAACGTAGTTGAAAACTCTTTCCGCCCCAGTGGGGACCAGGAATCGCAATACCGTAGTTGTTTCCTCTGACAGAGTTCCCAATTCTGGGCTCACGGAGAATTGTGAGCTCTCAGACTGGATTGGATAAGTCACCAAAATGTCGAGCACGCCTTGGCGCCAAAACAAGTTCACACTGTCGTCCAGCGGCGGCGACATGATGTTTTCCATGGCCGTTTCATAATCTATAAAGGTGCGGTTCGACGGCAAGGACACCCGGGTTGTCACCAGCTCCTTCTCAGTCAGCTCAACCCCATCTTCATAGAAGTGCATGGATTCAGTGATGTAGACGCGGGCAGCATCTTCCTGGGCGTCTCCAGACTCCGAGATTCTCAGATAACCCGGCCCACGCAGCGGGAATACCACTTCGCTGAGCGCTTCCATCGGCACCCTCAGCAGGACGGTGAGCTGATCCCCCTCAGGTTTGACGAATGAAAATACGGTGACGCGGGAAGGAATATCATGGGCTTGAACCGCCAGCGGCCAGCTGAAAATGGCTGAAAACAGCAGTAATGCGCTGACAAGGCGCCGGAAGGGAATCATATCGTGACCTCTGGAAATACCGTTTCTGTGCTGATCGTAGACCTGATCTTTTGTTATTTTTGAATACTTTTTTCTTGTTTTACAGCAACTTATGCCGTCAGAAGCGGTGCAGAATAAGGTGCTATCCGGAGGGATGCAACTGCACCGGAAACCGCTGTTACAAATTCTTACAAGTGGTCTTCGGATAAAATCGGCTGCGAGTATACTGCTTGGTGTTTAGACAGTATACTCGGGGTTCGCTCTGAGTGTTGACTGCCTGGAGAGGGCGGATAGAGGAGAAGGAGAATAAAAATGATAAACAAGAAACTGGCGATCAGTTCATTTCTGGCAGCAGCCCTGGTTGCACTGGGAATAGGTCAATCAAAGCTACAAGAACCCACCATTGCTGCGAGCAATGACACCATGGCGCCGGCCTTCCAGGTCGACCCGCTTTGGCCAAAACCCCTTCCAAATCATTGGATTACCGGCAACACCATTGGTGTTGACGTGGACGATAGGGATCACATCTTTACGGTTCACAGAAATACAGAAAACATGTTCGGCGGACGCACCGAAATCGGCCTGGCACTGGGCGTGGCTGAATGCTGCACACCGGCACCTCCTATCCTCGAATATGATATTGAAGGCAACCTGATCAATGCCTGGGGCGGTCCGGTAGAAGGCGCTCCGTATCAGTGGCCAGAGTCCAACCACGGTATCGAAGTCGCCGCTAACGGTGATGTTTGGATCGGTGGTAATGGCGGACCTGACTCGCACGTATTGGTATTTTCCCGCGACGGTGACTACATCCGCACTGTGGGTGTTCCTGGCGAAGAATTCGACAGCAACAGCACCACTGCCTTTGGTCGAGTCGCAGAAATTGCAATCGACGAAGAAGCGGGCGAAGCCTACTTCGCTGACGGTTACGTGAACAAGCGGGTGGCAGTAGTCGATGTCGCAACCGGCGCATTCAAGCGCTACTGGGGCGCCTACGGCAGCAGCACTGTCGACGACGATGCCGATGACACTTATACCCCTGGCCAGCCTGGCCCTGACGTTTTCCGCGGCCCGGTTCACTGCGCAGAGCCTTCGAATGACGGCCTGATTTACGTCTGTGACCGAGGCGCTGACCGCGTACAGGTTTTCCGCCCAGACGGCACATTTGTAAGCGAGCACATCTATAACCCAGCCACCCTGGCACAGGGTTCTACCTGGGACATCGCTTTCTCACCAGACGAAGATCAGGAATTCATCTACCTGGCCGACGGTCAGAATTTCAAGATTTCGATCATCGATCGTGAATCCATGGAAGTCCTTTACACCTTCGGTGATGGTGGTCGTCAGCCAGGTCTGTTCTATGCGCCACACAGCATAGCAACCGACTCTGAAGGCAACATCTACACCACTGAAACTTACGAAGGTAAGCGTGTACAGAAGTTCCTCTACCAGGGCATGCGTCCAGTCACTGTGCGTGATCGCGCGCCAACCTGGCCTGCTTCTGAGCTGTAAACACGGCTAGAGCAACCCAAAGAAGCAACATCGAAAAGCCCGGCCTTCCGAGAGAAGTGCCGGGCTTTTTTTTTGCGCTTGAAAAACTTAAGAGAATAGCCAAATAGTGATACCTTGCACTTCTGTCTCGTAGTTTCATCATTACAACAACAAGGAAACCACTATGGGAATCAACCGCAAAAGTGCAGGCATATCTGCCGCTTTAGCCACCCTCTTCTTTAGCCTTCTGGGCGGCCAGCATGCCCTGCAGGAAAACGCCCGGGCCGTAAGCAACGATCGTCTCATCCCCCATTTCGAAGTCGACCCGTTTTGGCCCCAACCTTTGCCAAACAAGTGGATACTGGGTCGCACCATAGGCATTGCGGTAGACGATCGCGACCATCTTTTTGTGGTGCACCGTGACCAGGACAGCATGTTCATGAACCAGGCTCTGGGCCTGGACCGAGGCAGGGCAGAATGCTGCTCTGCCGCCCCACCCATATTGGAATTCGATCCTTCAGGGAATCTGGTCAATGCCTGGGGAGGACCCGGTGAGGGCTACACCTGGCCGGCCTCAAATCACGGGATAGAAGTGGCGCCAGATGGCAATATCTGGATTGGAGGCAATGGCTCCGGTGATTCACATGTCCTGGTTTTTACTCGCGATGGTCACTTCGTCAGGGAAATCGGTATTCCTGGAGAACCAACGGACAGCCTTAGCAATGTCTCATTTGGCAGGGTAGCCGAGATTGCTATCGACGAGACTGCCGGCGAAGCCTATTTCGCCGATGGCTACGGCAACAAGCGTGTTGCAGTAGTCGACGTGGCGACAGGTGCTTTCAAGCGCTTCTGGGGAGCCTACGGCAACGAGCCAATCGATGAACGTGTCACCTATGACCCTTTTGAGCCACTCCCACAGCAATTCGTTGGCCCCGTGCACTGCGCTGAACCATCCAGTGATGGCCTGATCTACGTCTGCGACAGGGGCGCCGATCGTATTCAGGTGTTTCGAACCGATGGCACTTTTGTAAAAGAAGGACAAGTGGCCCCTCTAACCTTGGCCGGATCCACCTGGGACATCAGCTTCTCGCCAGATGAAGCGCAGGAGTTTATTTATGTCGCAGATGGCGGCAATTTCAACATCCATATTCTTGACCGCGACACGCTTGAGGTGTTGGCAGAGTTTGGTGAGGGCGGCAGACAACCCGGTTTGTTTTTTGCGCCCCATAGTATTGTCACAGATTCAGACGGCAACATTTATACAACCGAAACCTATGAAGGCAAACGCGTGCAAAAGTTTATAAACCGCGGGATGCGTCCAATTACCGAACACAGGCCCGGCGCCCCCTGGCCCGATTCTGCGCTTAATTAGCCCCTGCTTCCGCAGAACGTTAAGCTTACATAAAGGTCGAGTGTTCGACTCTTACGACAGACGGTACGGCTGTCACTTGAACCACTTACTGCGCTCATTTATGCTGAAAATATCGGAATAACTGCAACTCAAGGGAACCCTATGACCAAGCTCCGACTCGCAACCTTCTCCAGTCTGGCCGCCCTCCTCCTGTGGGCCTCTGTTGGCGTGGCCGCTGAGGACATCACTGTTGATTTCACTTACGAGCGCAACGTCAATATTGGCACTATTGTACCCACCCTAAAATTGCCGGCTTTCGCAGATGAAAGAGGCTTGGATGATCCAAACCTGATCACCGCCGATTATCGCGCCCAGAATCCTTTAGCAGAGATCATGCGCGATGCTTTTATTCAGGGCTTCAGCAAAGGTGGCGTGGAGTTTGTTGAAAACGGTGAAGACATGCAAATCGTTGGTACCCTGATCAGCTCCGAGCTTGAGAGCATGGATAGAAGCGGCGTCCCTTCCCTGCGACTCACTATCCGCACCCGAATCGAACTGATAGGCGGTGGCCGCACCATTTGGGAGAATACGCTGTTTGGACGGGGGACCGTGGCAGAGGAAGAAGGTATTGCCGCCGCGGTCAATGCCTCATTAGAGAGAACAGTACGAGAGTTGCTGCGCGACGACTATTTTCTGATTGAAGTACAGTAGCCTACCAGCCCTTTTAGGCACTGCAGCCTAACGCCGAGTATAACGACAGCTCTAGGCGACTACTGCCGTCCGGAAACAACTCAAGCCCCGTGAGCCCTTCAATTTCAGTCAGGGAACTGCGCAAATCGCAGTGATGCACATGCACGGCCGTGTCCTGGGGGAAAAGGAAGGCCGCGGCCCTGCCCTCACGAGTCAAAACCACTTTGAAGAATCCATCGGGAATACGGTGCTGTTTATTCGTGACCAGTGTCCTGGGTTCAGCTTCAGGATAAAACACTGGACCCGTAACCACATAGACCGCAGCTTCCCTGTTCACCAGATTACGCACGGCCCAATCCAAGCCGTACCAGGCACCCTGACTTAAGCTACTTGTGTGCACCACAGCATTGGTCGAATAGTTGACCTCAGGCCAGTATGGTGTTGCCGCAAAACTTACCAGCGGCGCATATTGAGCTCTTACCAGCCCTCGTTCCTGAATGGCAAAAAAATCTGCTATCTCCAGGGTATCCGCAACAAAGTCATCAGGCACCAGCTCTCGTGACAAGCTGGATGCAATACCTATGGATCCAGCCGTGACCTGGTAGGCAACCCAATCAGCCGTTTTGGTCGTCGTATTAAAGGAAAGCGTATATATGGATCGCACCAGGATGTGATTACTCGGCGCGGCTCCTTGCGGGCAGCCCAGCAGACAATGACCAAATTTGTAGACCTGGGATTGAAGGGGCTGCGTAAATAACAATGCCATCGCTGTCAGTGCCGCTAAAGAGCCAAGATTTTTCGGTCTCGAGCGACCCCGGCAGGTACCGAATCTGGCAGCTGACTGTTTCATTGTTCGCACCGCAAACCTCTCAATCTATTGGTTCGTGATTCTCACGAAATTTGTGTGAAGATTTGGAGGCAGAATATCAAGACAGCGTCTATCTTGGTACTTGGGTAAAGTCGCTGCGCCCGGGTTTCTCTGTCAGCTTAGAACAGATTCTGGTTAATTATTAACCAATTCAGACGAATTCATGTACCGGTGTCCTGTCGGGAATCACATTGAATATCCTTTTAACTGAGGGCGAACTAGAAATTCTGTATGAATTTCGTTTCATCAGCAAGGAACCGGTAAGCATTGCTGATAATGGCAAGCAAGTGCTCGGCCTCGTGCTGGAGGCATCAAAATGCCGGCAATGGATAGCCTAACCTTTCTTGCGGAGGTAGGTAATGCAAATATTAACTGTGCATGAAGTGCGTTGATACCCTGTCGGGCACATGTTCACCATGATCAAATGCCTCATATTTGACGGGAATCAGCGCCAATAGTTGTACAATAGTCCCCACGACTTGTTAACCAAATCCCATGGCACGCGTCTAAACCAATGCATATTTAAAATAGAAAAAGGGAGTTATCCTGATCTGAAATGTCGATATCCTGCGGGATATAGCCCCTAATCACTCGGCAAAAGCAGAATCATGGCAAAAACACCTACTCAATTATTCAAATTTCCTAAGTTTTTAATTATCAGGAAGCCAAGGGCTGACGCCATGACTAGCATGCAAACCTGGTATTGACTTTAAGTTAAACTCGCAGAGCTATGAGGAGAGCAGAATGCTTAGAATCTCATCACTTGCCAAGGTAGCAGCAGCTACCGCGCTTTCAGCCGTTGTTGGGCTGTCAGCCAATGCTGCAGATCGCGTCAGTGACTTTTCACTGGTCGATCACAATGGCAAATTTTTCCAACTGAGCCGTCAGGCAAATTTTGATGCCATCGTAATGCTGGCACACGAAGACAGCCGGGACGTGCGTCGCGCGGCCTCTGAGCTGGCTGATCTGACAGAGCAGTTTGCTGATCAGAACGTAGGTTTCTACCTGATTGACTCCAGTGGTTCGGGCGACCAGGCAGAGATGCGTGAGATCGCCGAAGACGCTGACATTGATCTACCCATTCTGATTGATGAAGGCCAGCTGGTTGCGGCTGAACTGGGTATTACCCGCGCAACTGACGTGGTTATTCTGGACCCTGAAGCGAAAGAAGTCGTTTTCCGCGGCGCCCTCAATGACCGTTGGGCTGAAGGCAGCCGAGCGCGACGCGCCTCTGAGCACTATGCTGCTGATGCACTGACTGCTTTTCTGGCGGGCGAAGAAATTACCGCTGAGCAGCTTGCTTCCAAGGGCAACCTAATCGCTTTTGGCACAACAGAATCGATCTCTTACGCAAACGATATTGTACCCATCTTTAAAGAGCGCTGCGTGAGCTGTCACATGGAAGGAGGTATCGCGCCTTTCGCGATGACCAACCACCAGATGGTTCAGGGCTGGTCTCCGATGATCCGTGAAGTGCTCTACACCAAGCGCATGCCACCTGGTCAAATTGACGATGCCTACGTGCATGATTTCCGTGATGTCGCGCATATCACCGTCGAAGAAACCCAACAGTTGATTGCCTGGATCGAAGATGGCGCCAAGAACACTGGCGATTCAGACCCTTTGGCTGAATACTCACCAGAATGGGTGAAGTGGGCCTACGGCGAGCCTGACATGGTAATCGATGTGCCACCTCAGACGATTCCTGCCACTGGTGTTCAGGATTACCGCAACATCATGGTACCACTGGAACTGGAAGAAGACGTGTGGGTCAAAGCGGTCGAATTTGAAGCCGGCGATCCTACCGTTCTTCACCACATCATCGCATTTGCTTATGGTCCAAATGGCGTAAACGAATTCGAAATCCTGAATCAAGGTATCGGCCTTGGCGCATACGCTCCTGGTAACGAAATTAACACCTACCCAGAAAATTCTGGTTTCCCACTAGAAGCAGGTGGCGGTCTAATGCTGCAGCTTCACTACACCACTTCTGGTCGTGAAACTACGGATGCATCAGAAATCGCCCTCTATCTGTGGGACGAAGAACCTGAGCGTCAGGTCCTCGGTGGCTCCGCTGCAGAGCTGAACATTGATGTTCCTCCATTCGCTCAGCGTCATGAGATGGTCGCTACTGCAAAGTTCCGTAAGGACTCCTACTTGACCATGCTTGGACCACACATGCACTACCGTGGTTACGATGCTAACTTCAAGCTGGTCTATCCAGACGGTCGCGAAGAAGAAGTCTTGAATGTCCCTAACTACCAGTTCAACTGGCAGAAAGTTTATGACTTCAAAGAGCCCAAGTTCGTACCAGCAGGTACTGAAATGGTGTTCACTGGAACGTTCGATAACTCCGAACACAACCCAGCCAATCCAGATCCATCACAGACTCTGTCATGGGGGGAACAAACCTGGCAGGAAATGTTCTTCGGTTTCTACCGCTACGTTGAAGCAGGTACTGAAGGCGGAGAATAAAACCTAGCAATAGGGATTGTTCGAAAAGCCCGATCGCAGGATGCGACCGGGCTTTTTTTGTTTTCGGAAAAGTGTATCCATGTAATTCTCCTTAGCCGCCGTTTTAGCACTAACAGAATTACGCGGAATCCGTTGCCCTAAAACGGCTCGCATTTGCATTGCAAATGTCGCCATCCATGGCTCACTCGCAGCAGCTTTTTCATTCGGGGTATCGGATAGAAGCGTCTGGCCGAGTTGACGCGCGAAGCAGGACAAGATTAATAAAACCCTCGCAGGATTCAGCATTAGCTTCATGTCGTAAAAAGGGAGCTCGATATGAAGCCGCAGCTTCATGGGTGGGCGAGAAAGTGGGGAGAAACTCTCAGTTCAACTGTCGAAAAAGTTCAGCTATTCAATTGTCATACAATATTCTAGTGAAAATCTGTGGTTTTTAATTCTGCGGTAGCACTCAAGTTGTGTACCTTAAACCGGGGCGTACTTCAGTGACCGTAGCCCGCAGGACGCGGGCTTCGAGCCCCCATGGATGGGTTCACGGCGTGTCGCGGAAGCAAGCGCCAGTTAAATGTATAGCACCTAACTGGCGGTCTGCAGCACCACGACTAGTTAATCAAGCAGAGCGAGGGAATCTGTCAGTTTGCAGGCTGAGTGGCTGTGATAGACTCAGCCTTTCAAGACTGTACCTGGAACAAGTACCACGCCATGAGAAAGACTACCTCCGCGCTGCTCGGACTTTTGAGCTTTTCAGCGTTTGCTGACACCACCCTATATACCAATGTTAATGGTTATACGCTCAACAGCGACTATGAATTGCTGCGCTTCAATGCGATTCAATTCACCGATGATCGAGTTGATGCGATATTTGGTGAGGGTGAAGAGCTGCCTGACGATGCCAGTAAAGTCATCGATGGTGGCGGACAGACCATGATTCCTGGTCTGGTGGATGCCCATGGCCACGTCCTGACATACGGGCTGGGACTGCTGCGAGTAGATCTCGTCGGCGCCACAACAGAAGCCGAAGCGGCGCAGCGAGTGCTGGATTTCGCCGCGGACAATACCGAACTGGAGTGGGTGCAGGGACGTGGCTGGAACCAGGTGCTTTGGGATAGTAATGAGTTTCCAACAGCGGCAAGCCTTGACGCCTTGGTTGGCGATCGACCCGTATGGCTGACCCGTGTTGACGGTCACGCTGCCTGGGCCAATACCATGGCCATGGAGTTGGCTGGCATCAATCAGGACACAGAGGACCCTGTGGGCGGTCAAATCATCCGCGACGAGAATGGTAATGCGACTGGCGTGTTTGTAGACACGGCGATGTCTTATATCCGGGAACAGATCCCGGACACTAGTTTCGAAGAACAGAAAGTTGCTCTCATCGCTGCGATGAAGTCTTTGGCGACCTATGGTATTACCAGCGTGCACGATGCTGGTATCGGTAGCAGCACCATTTCAGCTTACAAGGAACTGGTGGAAGACGCACCCCTACCAATTCGCGTATATGCCATGATCGCTGCGTCAGATCCACTCTACCAGGATCGCCTCGAAGAAGGCTTCATCGAGAGTGACGATTTGACCTTCGCAATTGAGAGCGTAAAAGTCGTCGCTGATGGTGCGCTGGGCAGTCGCGGCGCCGCGCTGATTGAAGACTATCATGATGATCCGGGCAACCGTGGTCTGCTGCGTTATAACGATGAGCGTCTGGAGTTCTTGATGCGTGCAGCGATGAACGCTGGTTTCCAGGTGAACACCCATGCCATCGGCGATGACGCCAATATGCGCGCCTTGGACAACTATGAGCAGCTTATTCTTGAAACTAATTCAAGGGACAGGAGGCACCGGGTAGAACATGCCCAGATTCTGCGCTACGAAGATATCCTGCGCTTCGCCGAGTTGGGGGTCGTTCCCTCTATGCAGGCGACCCACGCCACCAGTGACAAGAACATGGCTGAAGACCGGCTCGGACCAGTCCGAATCCAGGGAGCATATGCCTGGCGCAAACTGCTGGAAACAGGCGCGCGCATAGCCAACGGTTCAGATTTTCCGGTGGAGCATCCCAACCCCTTTTATGGGCTACATGCCTCGGTCACCCGACAGGATCAGCGAAACGAGCCACCGGGCGGCTGGTACGCGGAAGAAAACATGTCGCTGGTAGAAGCGCTAGCCAGCTTTACCATTGATGCGGCCTATGCCGGACATCAGGAAGGTGAATTGGGTTCGCTGGAACCAGGCAAGAAGGCTGACTTCATCATTCTGGACCGGGATATTTTCGTGGTTTCCCCCACTGAACTTTGGCAGACACAGGTATACGAGACCTGGGTCAATGGCGTCAAAATAACTGATAAGAACAATTAATACCTATATTGGAGGGTGTGATGAAAATGAAAGCCATGCAGCTGAGAAATGCACTGGTCATCGGCTTGTTGAGCAGCTTCCTGATTGCCTGCAGCCAGGAACCCGCTGCGCCGGCCGAAACTGCTAGCCCGGTCACTGAAGAAGCCACATCAGCAGCATCATTTACGGCAGAGGAAATCGCGCGCTGGGAAGCAACCGCTGACAACGTGACGATCCTGCGCGATCGCTGGGGCATACCCCACATCTATGGAGTGAGCGATGCGGACACCGTGTTCGGCACTCTCTACGCGCAGGCTGAGGACGATTTTTACCGGCTCGAGACCAATTACATCAATGCCATGGGACGACTCGCTGAAGCCGAAGGCGAGAGTCAACTCTATCGCGACCTGCGCATGAAGCTGTTCATCGACCCAGTCGATATGCAAAACCAATATGAAGCCAGCCCACGCTGGTTGAAAGGCCTGATGGACGCATTCGCCGATGGCCTCAACTATTACCTTCACACCCACCCGGAAGTGGAACCCCGTGTCATCAAGAAATTTGAACCGTGGATGGCGCTGAGCTTTTCCGAAGGCAGTATCGGTGGCGATATTGAGAGAGTGAACATTAGCCGGCTTCGTGACTTCTATGACCCTGGCTCAATGGTCGCTATCGCCGAAGTGCCTTTTGATGGCGAACCCAGAGGCTCAAACGGTTTTTCCATCGCGCCTGAGAACACGGCCAACGGTAACGCGCTGTTCCTGATCAATCCCCATACTTCTTTTTTCTTCCGCTCTGAACTGCATATGGTGAGCGAAGAAGGACTAAACGCTTACGGTGCAGTGACCTGGGGGCAATTCTTTATCTACCAGGGCTTTAATGAAAACACTGGGTGGATGCATACCTCGAGTCGGGCCGATGCAATCGATGAATACCTCGAAACCATCGTGCAGCAGGATGATGGCTACTACTATGAGCATGGTGACGGTCTGCGCCGGTTGGAGGAAAAAGTCATCTCCCTGCCCTACAAGGCTGGTGATGACATGGCTGAAATCGAGGTGACAGCCTACTACAGTCACCATGGCCCCATCATTAGAGAGGACGACGGCAAATGGGTTTCTATCAGCTTGATGCAGGAGCCAATCAAAGCACTCTCCCAATCCTATGGGCGTACCAAGGCGAATGACTACGATGAGTTTGCCGCGACTATGGAACTGCGTACAAACTCCTCCAACAATACTGTTTATGCAGACAGCGACGGCAATATTGCCTACTGGCACGGAAACTTCATCCCGCAGCGGGACCCCAGCTTCGACTGGAATAGCCCATTGGATGGCAGCAACCCGGCCACAGACTGGGGGCCGCTGCACGCTGTCACCGAGATGATTTCGGTGTTTAACCCAGACAGCGGCTGGATTCAGAATACCAATAACACCCCTTTCAATTCCGCTGGTCCCGGAAACAGCCCGAACCCTGCAGACTATCCCGTCTACATGGCCAATAACCCTGAAAACCCGCGCGGTGTGCACGCAGTGAGAGTGTTGGAAGGGAAATCCGATTTCACTCTGGACTCTCTTATCGAAGCCGCCTACGACCCGGCACTGCCTTTTTTCGAAGAACTGATTCCTAACCTCTTGCTGATTACCGCAGTGGACAGCCCCAGTATTGTCGATGATGACGGCAATAGCTTGGTTCTTGAAAGCACGATTACCGCTGATGCCATTGAGTACATCGACTTGCTTCGGGATTGGGATACGCGCAGCAGCGTCGATTCTGTTGAAACTTCCCTGGCGGTGTACTGGGCGGAAAACCTGATGGATAACGTACGCGCTGACGCGAATGCGCAGAACATCAATATATATGAATATATGATCAATAATGCCACCCCGGATCAATTGCTGGGTGCACTTACCGATGCGGCGGAGACTCTCACTCAGAATTTCGGCTCCTGGCAGGTCCCCTGGGGTGAGATAAATCGCTATCAGAGAATAACCGGTGACCTGGTGCAGGACTTCAACGACGACGAACCCAGCATACCAGTAGGGTTTAATTCTGGGAGATGGGGTGCCTTGTCCTCATTCGGTGCCCGCACCTACCCAGGTACCAGACGTATGTATGGCACCAGCGGCAACAGCTTTGTCGCTGTTGTGGAGTTCGGCAACCCGCTACGTGCCAAGGCAATCACCGTAGGTGGCCTGCAAAGCGACCCTGACTCACCCCACTTTGACGACCAGGCTGAAATGTATGCGAACGGCGAATTCAGAGATATCCACTTTTACCGCAACGATATTGAAGCCAACCTGGAGCGCGAGTATCGCCCTGGTGACTAGCATTCAGGGTCAATTAGACTGAAACTGACAAAGAGCACGACTGTTTTATGAGTTCAAATTCTAACTATAAGGCTGGTCGCCATTTCCTGCAGATACCCGGCCCCTCTAATGTGCCCGATAGCGTGCTGCGGGCCATGGCCAAACCGGTTATTGATCATCGCGGTCCTGAGTTTCCAGCCTTAACCCAGAGCATTCTGGAAAAACTGAAGCCGGTTTTTAATACCCAATCCAACGTTTTTATCTACCCGGCATCGGGAACTGGCGGCTGGGAGTGTGCTCTGCTTAATTGCCTGTCACCGGGTGACAAGGTGCTCGCATTCGAGACCGGTCACTTTGCTACTTTGTGGAAAGACGTTGCAGAAAAACTGGGCTTGCACATCCTGTGGATGCCGGGCGACTGGCGTCACGGCATAAACCCCATGCTGGTGCAAGAAAAACTTACCGAGGACAGTAATTACGAAATCAAGGCGGTGCTGGCTGTACACACCGAGACCTCTACCGGGGTCACCAGCAGAATTGGCGAGATTCGCCAGGCCATGGATGCAGCAAAACATCCTGCACTGTTTATGGTTGATGCAGTTTCCTCACTGGCCTGTACCGAATATCAGCATGACGATTGGGGTGTGGATGTGACCGTCAGCGCTTCGCAGAAAGGGCTGATGCTGCCTCCAGGATTGAGTTTCAACGCGGTGAGTGAACTGGCGTTAGAGCGCGCAGCGGAAAACCAGGGTATGCATTCTTACTGGCGCTGGGATGCCATGCTGGAGCACAACCAGCGCGGCTACTTTCCTTACACGCCCAGCACCAACTTGCTTTACGGTCTCGAAGAGGCGTTGAACTTGCTCCACCGCGAGGGGCTTGACAATGTATATGCCCGTCACTCTCGTTTTGCCGCCGCTACCCGTGCCGCACTGGCGGGCTGGGAGCTTGAGAATGTCTGCCTGAATCCAGCTGAATTCTGCAACTCGACTACCGCGGTGATGATGCCAGAGGGCTACGATGCTGACGATCTGCGTGAAGATATCCTAAGCCGATTCGATATGTCCCTGGGCACTGGCCTGGGTAGACTCAAAGGGCTGGTGTTTCGTATCGGCCACCTTGGGGACTTCAATGAACTCATGCTGATGGGGACGCTAAGCGGAGTGGAGATGGGACTCAAGTTAGGGGACGTGCCGCACCGAACGGGCGGCGTGCAGCAAGCAATGGATGCGTTGATCGGCAGCTGAGAATTTTGTGCAGCTCGCAGCGCAGTCGATTGATAATAAATAATAAAGGGAGTCTTCATGGACCCGGCCACCGCGGTAAATACCAGTGCGGCAATATCCTTATTGGGATTCTCCGCCGTCATCTTTCTCCTGCTGTTCCTGATTGCTAAATGGAAATGGCATGTATTCTTTGCCCTGCTCATCCCTATTCTGCTGTTTGGCGTTCTGCCCGGCATTCAGCAGAACAACTTCATAGATGCCTTTGAAAACGGCTTTGGTAATACCCTGGGGTCCATAGGTGTTGTCATCGTACTGGGCTCTATTATCGCGGAGGCGCTGAAACACACTGGCGCGATTCAGGTCATCACTCGCTCCATGGTCAACCTGGTGGGCTCCCAGCGCATGCCGCTGGCCCTAACCCTCACTGGCTTTGTTATCGGCGTCGCTATTTTCTCTGACGTGGCCTATGTGATCCTGAATCCATTGGTGCATTCGGCTGCAAGAACCATGGGCGTCAGCATCGCCGTCATGTCCACAGGTTTAGTCGGCGCGCTGCAACTCACTCACGCTATCGTGCCCCCGACGCCCGGCCCACTCGCGGCGGCGGCACTGGTAGGAGCCGATATCGGCAAAACCATTATCTACGGCAGTATTACCTGTCTGTTTGGCTCCCTAGCCTGCTGGGCATGGGGTACGCTGTTTGCAGGCCCGCGCATCAAGACCCCACCCAGCAATGAATTCGAAGGCATCACCATCGATGATCTCGATAGCGACGGCCCTTCAGAACTACCCAGTACACTCAGCTCTTATATGCCAATAGTGATTCCCATCATACTTATCGGTACCCAGAGTGTGGTGACTCTGACCTTCCCAGAAGACCATATACTGCGCACGATTTTTCTCTATCTTGGCTGGCCGGTGATGGCACTGTCGGTGGGCGTGTGGCTCGCCTATCGCAACATCAAGAGTCAGGATGACAGGGAGAAGGCACGGGATGCCTGGGTGGAAGCAGCGCTCAAGACTTCGGCCATGATACTGGTGGTCACGGGTCTCGGTGGTTCATTAAGTGCAATTCTCAGGGGCACGCCGGCGGTGGATTTCATCGCCATGTTTTTCAGTGAATATGGCTTGCCGGCTATCTTGCTGCCTTTTGTGATCGGCATCATCGGCAATATGATTACCGGCTCTACGACGGTTGGGGTAATTACCGCAGCCTCTTTGGTCGCGCCGATGCTGGGAAGCCTGGGCCTGTCTCCTGAAGCTGCCATGCTCGCAGGCGCAAGCGGGTCGGTCATTATAAAATACGTGAACAGCAGTTACTTCTGGGTATGTACTTCGCTGTCGAAACTTAGCGTGACTGATGCGGTATTCAGCTATGGTGGCGCCACCCTAGTTGGCGGCCTGGTGTCTTTCGCTACGGTTTGTGCGCTTTGGGGGACAGGCCTTATCTGAATCACTTCCAGAGCTACTTTCCTGGATTTTCATAAAAGGCTCAGGTGTTTTTACCCAGTTTTTGACGCTACTGTGATTCCACTCAGACCCGCGTGAAATAGCTTACGGATTTGAGCGCACAATAAGCCGCGTTAGTCAGAGTCCAACTCCAACTCGAGCCCAAAGCCGAATCGCGCCAATAAATTATACAGAGGCGCGAGAATCAGCCCAGCCACGCAGCCAGCCAAAGCAAATAGCAAAGGCATGCCAAGCAGTGCGAGAAACGCGAGCGCTGTGCCTGAGTTGAGTGTACCAGCGCTTAGTTCGAACAGAAAGCCGCCCACACTGTAAAGCACGCCCACTAAAAATCCGAGGCTAGCCATCATTAAGGCGAGCAATTTTGCTAGTGAAGCTGCCCCAAGCCTGATTATCCTGGCCACTGGGTTTCTCCCCCTTTGCGTTGGTGTTAATGAGCGTCCAGTGCCATCTGCAGAACACGCGCTACATGCAACGCCTCGCGCCCACTGCCATGTTGAATCTGACTGCGACAGCTGGTGCCGTCTGCCACAATAAGCGTCTCCCCATTCGCCTCTGCAATCGCAGGAATCAGGCTGAGATTGGCCATCGCCATACTGGTATCATAGTGCTCAGCCTCATAGCCGAAAGAGCCGGCCATGCCACAGCAAGAAGACTCGATCAGCTCAACCTTCAGCTCAGGAATGAGTTCCAACACCTGACGCACCGATCCCATCACCGCAAACGCTTTCTGGTGACAATGCCCATGCACCAGGGCGTGCTTTTGTGGCAGCGGCTTGAGTGTAAGCGGCAATCGACCGGCCTGGTGTTCACGCAGCAGAAACTCTTCAAACAGGAAGGCATTGTCAGATAGCGCATCAGCCTGCTCACCGGGCAGCAAGGCCTGGTATTCGTCTCGAAGTGTGAGCAGGCAGGACGGTTCCAACCCCACCACAGGGACGCCGCGCGCAACAAAAGGCGCCAGGGCTTCAAGTGTGCGCTGCGCCTCAACCCTGGCCTCATCCAATAGGCCAGCGCTGAAAAAAGTGCGGCCACAACACAGCGGGCGCTTGCAATCATCTGCTGAAGGGCAATGGACGTGATACCCCGCCGCCGAGAGAACAGCCATGGCCGCAATAGCATTCTCAGTTTCAAAGCAGCCGTTGAAAGTATCTACCAAGAGCACAACCTCTTTCTCGTCCGCTGCAACTACCGCATCTTCGACGATGGGCTTGAAATGATCCTTGCGCCAGGTTGGGAGTTTGCGCTGCGCGGTAAAACCCAGCAGTTTCTCCGAGAGTTTCGCAAAGGCAGGCACTCGGTCGCGCAGATTCATCAGGGAGGCAGCACCCTTCAAGCGATGGGCATAACGCGGCAAATAAGCAATCAATCTCTCTCGCAGCGGTAAGCCGTGTCGGGCGCGATAGTGATAGAGAAACTCTGTCTTCATCTTGGCCATATCGACGCCAGTTGGACATTCGCGCTTGCAACCCTTGCAGCCAACACAGAGATCCATGGTGTCGTATAGGGCGTCAGACGTGAACGCATCCTTTCCCAGTTGGCCAGTGATTGCCAGGCGCAACGTATTGGCTCGACCGCGGGTCAGGTGCTGTTCATCACCTGTCACGCGATAGGAAGGACACATGGTACCCACCTGTGCTTTGCGACAGGCACCATTGTTATTACACATTTCTACGGCACGATCGAAGCCCTGCCAAGCTGACCAATCCAATTGGGTATCAATAGCAATCGGCCCATAGCCAGGCTGAAAGCGCATGATTTGGCGATCGTCCATCTTGTGGGGATTTACGATCTTGCCCGGATTAAACGTTCTTCCAGGGTCGAATAGCTGTTTTACTTCCTCAAAATTCTTCACCATGCGCGCGCCGAACATCGCCTCATGGAATTCCGAACGGGAGATGCCGTCGCCATGCTCGCCAGAGTGCGAACCCTTATACTCACGCACTACTTCCAGTGTTTCTTCAACAATCGCCCGCATCTTACTGGCGCCTTCCTGCTCCTTCATATTGAGTATGGGGCGTACGTGCAGGCAGCCGACAGAAGCATGGGCGTAGAATGTTCCGCTAGTCCCATGTTTTTCAAAAATCTCCGTGAGCCGACGCGTATATTCCGCCAGATCTTCCAGCCGCACGGCACAGTCTTCGATGAACGAAACCGGTTTTCCGTCCCCTTTCATGGACATCATGATGTTGAGGCCAGACTTACGAACCTCCCAGACAGCATGCTGAAACTCATGGTCGGTGGCCTCTACCACGGCGTTGGGGAAACCCAGGTCGCCCATTAGCTCCACCAACTGCTGCAAGGACTGGAGCTGTTCGGCACGGTCCGCGCCGGCAAACTCTACCAGCAGCAAAGCCTGGGGTTCGCCCTGAACAAAGCGATTCACGGTCGGCGCGAATATCGGGATATCACGCGCCAGATCGATCATGGTGCGGTCCACCAGCTCTACTGCAGCTGGTCCCAACTTTACGATGTGTTGCGTGCTATCCATCGCCGCGTAAAAAGTCGGAAAGTGACACACGCCCAGCACCTTGTGTGATGGTAATGGCTGCACTTCAAGGTGCAGGCGCTGAAAAAATCCGAGGGTCCCCTCGGAGCCAACCAGCAGCTGGCCCAGATTTGGCTGTTCCTCGGTTAGCACGTTGATGTTGTATCCCCCGACTCGGCGCAACAGGTCCGGAAAACGCGCTGCGATTTCCTGGGCCTCTCTTTGGCCGAGTGACAAGAGACTGCTCAGCAACTGCTCTGGCACTGCAGGCTGTGGCATCGAACCGTTTAGCTTGCCAAAATGAACCTGGCTCCCATCTGCTAGCAGCGCTTCAACTGCGCGCACGTTGTGCACCATATTGCCGTAACGAATTGAGCGTGCGCCGCAGCTATTGTTGCCTGTCATACCGCCGAGAGTCGCTCGGTTGGCGGTGGATACATCCACCGGGTAAAACATGCCGTGGGGTTTGAGAAAGCGATTTAAATGATCAAGAACCAAACCAGGCTGCACGCTGATTGTCTGTGCTTCCGGTTTAAAGTCGAGAATTTTGTTGAGATGGCGAGTGCTGTCGATAAGCAGAGCTTCACCAATGGCCTGTCCGTTCTGGGAGGTACCGCTGCCGCGCGGCAACACCGGGATACCGGCTTCCGCGGCAATCTGAACGGCAACCTCAACATCATGGTCATCTTTCGGAATGACCACCCCGAGAGGCATGAGCTGGTAAATTGAAGCGTCAGTGCTGTAGCGCCCCCTGCTGAAGTCATCCAACAGGACATCGCCCTTGATTTCCCGCCGCAAGCACTGACCAAGTTCACCCGGGATACCCGTCATTAAGAGAGTCTCCAGTGGCTGTTTACGCCGCGGGTGTTCGTGGTGAGAGTCATGAGTCAGTTCCTGTCTTGGCCTTGCGTGCCTCTCAGATCGACTGTCGAATCTTCGAGTTTGTTTACTGTAAACGACGCCAGGTGAGAGTGGCAGTAATGCGACCCTCGGGATTCTTTAAAGACAGCCTGAGCAAATCACGATCAAATTCGTAGTGGCGAACATTGTCGCCACCGACCCAACGAGGCACCATGGGGGAGCCTTCTACATGGTGCGTAACTATACGCTCTTTGCTATCGATGCTAACTCGTCCCCAATAGGCGAAACCACCTATTACGCGCTCGCCCTCGGGCTGGGATGCCGCCTCTGTCTGGGGTAAATCGATAGGCATGCCCAGGCCGGACATGTTGCCAAACTCATCGTAGCTGAGCCGGCCGATGTATTGCATGTCTCTGGCAGGACCCTGCTCGGGAAAAGTGAAGTAGCTAACTAACTCATAGTCACCGATAAATCGTTCTTCATCAGACATTATCTGGGCAACGCTCACAGGCACGATGACAAGCAGGAACAGCGCGAGAGCAACTACCGCGCCAGAATTCTTAAGTGGGCCAGTCACTCCTGCATGCATATCAGCTCTCCAAATCAGTAACCGACCGCGCCACCATCGCCGCGACGTGAGTCAGACGCGCCCAGAAACAGGTTCTGTTCACGATCGTAGTATACGCCCATTGCTGCACCCTGGGATCCACGTTCACGAATCTGGTGCCCACGGGCCTGAAAGCTTTCCAGCGTGTCGGCAGAAAGAGAGTTCGATTCTATGCTGGTGACATCAGGCAGCCATTGATGATGAATCCTGCCTGCTTCAATCGCCTGGGCGATATTAAAGCCATGGTCGATGACATTCAGGATGACCTGCATAGTGGTATTGATAATTGTCTTGCCACCAGGGCTACCGATAGCGAATACAGGCTTGCCGTCTTGCGCTACGATGGTAGGCGACATACTAGACAGTGGACGCTTTTCTGGTGCCACCAGGTTCGGCGCAGTACCAATTTGGCCCCGCTCATCTGTGACACCTGGCACTGCGTTAAAATCTCCCAGCTCGTTATTCAGCAAGTATCCACCGCCATCAACCACAATTGCTGAACCGTAGCCGAATTCCAGCGTGTAGGTCATACTGATCATGTTGCCATCTTCATCAACAACAGAGAAGTGTGTGGTCTCCTCTGACTCGTAGGCCTGTGCAAACAGTTCGGGACTGCTCTCTGATTTGCGAGTCATATCAATGGACGCACGTAAGTCCGCTGCATAGTCCTTGTCCATCAAGCGATCCAGAGGCATAGATTCGTTAAAATCTGGATCACCCAGATGCTCGGCGCGATCAGAATAGGCACGACGCATGGTCTCAGTCAGGACGTGCAGATAGTCGGACGAGTTGTGTCCCATGTCCGCAAGGTCGAAACCCTCGAGAATGTTCAGCATTTGTACGATACCGACACCGCCAGAACTGGGTGGCGGCATACTGACGATTTCATAGCCCCGGTAAGTGCCACGTATGGGTTCACGCTCACGGGCTGCATAAGCAGCCAGATCCTCTTCGGTAATCAAGCCGCCGATATCTGCCATGAAGCTGGCCAGGCGTTCGGCATTTTCACCTCTATAGAACCCATCAGCACCATTATCGCGGATCAGCTCAAGGGTATGCGCGAGGTCTGGCTGTACCCAGGTCTCGCCCAGCTCATAGAAAGAGCCGTCGGCCTTAATAAATTTACGCTCTGACGCTGGATACTGGCGAAAGCGACTGGCGCTGCGCTCAAATCCGGTCTGCAGGGAATAGGTGATTGGAATGCCTTCACGCGCCAGCTCAACTGCGGGCTGAACCAGATCCTCCCAAGGCAAGGAACCGAGTCGCGAATGCGCGAGGTAGAGCCCGGCTACAGTGCCGGGCACCCCAACGGCCAAAGGGCCGAAGTGGTTGGAATTGTTAACAACCGCGCCATCCAGGCCCAGATACATGCGCTCGGTGGCGGCCATAGGCGCTTTCTCGCGGAAATCAAAGGTAGTGGCCTCGCCATCGTCACCGTGATAAACCAGGAAGCCACCGCCGCCGATATTGCCTGCAGATGGCCAGGTTACGGCCAGAGCGAAGGCCGTTGCAACCGCCGCGTCTACCGCATTGCCGCCCTGCCTGAGAGTCTCCGCGCCCACTTCCGAGGCCAACTTCGAGGCACTGCTCACCATGCCATTCTTGGCGTAGATCGGGGTGCGACCGCCTTCCGCGAAGGTTTGCGTTACCAGGGAGAGGCTGAATACAAACAGGACTGCTTTTGCGATGACCTGGGAAGTTCGGCCAAAAGCCAGTCTTTGAGCGTTGCTGCGCATAGTTAACTCTTTAAAATCAATAGTTTATAAAAGTAGAAGCTTAGGAATTTTTGCCTAATAGCGCAGTGTATTCTACCGGGGTAGGCTTGATCAATCTCCCCATTGTCAAAGCGTCTGGCGCAATGCTAAGTTCTTCATTCCAGAACCGGAAAAACCTGGATACTGGGCAATCTCAATTCATGCATCACCATTCCTTCGGACCCGAGCAAGCTATGTCTATTGTCAGCAGAACTATTGTCTTCGCTTTAACAACAATCTTTCTCCTTGGCTGCAGTGAATCCACCGAAACTGCTGTCAGCCCTGAGAGTCAGGACCCGATGGAGATTGCCAGAGGCATCCACGAGCGGGTTATCGCGCTCGACACTCACGCAGATATCAACACCGAAAATTTCACCTCCGAAGTTAACTACACCCAGAATCTCGATACTCAAGTGAACTTGCCAAAAATGTATGAAGGCGGCCTGGATGTCGCTTTCTTCATCGTTTATACCGGTCAGGATGATCTGAGTGCAGAAGGTTATCGGGACGCCCATGCTAACGCGATGGATAAATTTAACGCGATCCAACGCCTCGCCGAGGAAATAGCACCGGACCAAATTGAAATTGCTTATAACTCGGACGATGTCCGCAGAATCATCGCCGACGGCAAGAAAGTAGCCATGATCGGCGTGGAGAACGCCTACCCTATCGGTGGCGACCTATCTAATATCGAAAAATTTTATGACCTCGGCGGTCGCTATATGTCGCTGGCACATAATGGTCACAACCAGCTTTCGGACTCCAATACCGGAGAGAGCGATGGCGTGTACTGGCATGGCGGCCTCAGCGAGTTAGGCCGATTTGCCATCAAGGAAATGAATCGCCTGGGTATGATGATCGACATTTCTCACCCATCCAAAGATTCCATCATGCAAACCCTCGAGCTCAGCCGTGCACCCGTTATAGCCTCACACTCATCCGCGCGGGCGCTGACTAACCACTCGCGCAATCTGGATGACGAAATGTTGCTGGCTCTGAAAGAGAACGGCGGCGTTGTACAAACAGTAGCATTTGGGACTTATGTGAGCGAGCTGAGACGAGCGCATTGGGCCTCAGGTGCCAGCTTCGCCGATGCGCCGCCGGCAACCGTATCCGATTTCGTTGATCACATCGAGTATATGATTGATCTGATAGGCATTGAACATGTGGGAATCAGTTCAGACTTCGATGGCGGTGGCGGCTTGTCAGGCTGGAACGATGCCTCAGAGACCTTTAACGTCACCGCAGAATTAGTGCGTCGTGGCTATAACGAGGAACAGATCGCCATGATGTGGTCCGGCAATCTGCTTAGGGTATTGGACGATGTACAGCGCATTGCGCAGGAAATACAAAACGAGGCCTGAGCCTGCGATATTAAAAGCTGCAAAACCATAAACAAATGCAAATAGTAGGCGTTTAGGATCAAGGCTAGAACAAAAGCAAAAAGTCAGGCAGCCGAATGAGTGGATTACCTGACCCGAACTCACAGGTCGAATTTGCAGTGGTTCGACAGCAATAATCGCGGCAGGGGGGGATGGTGGAATTAAATCCGCTAAACAGCCCTTTATTCGATTCCAATGGTTTGATTAGCAATCAAATTGACGCCAAGCTAGTTGGCGCCTTTTCAGGTAACAATGCAGAGGCATTTGTAGGTGGTTTTGATTTACTGGATACCCATAATCCGGGCAATGTGAGCGAAGGGCTCTATACAATAGAGCGTTAATACAATAAAACATTAACGGTAAGGGCAGCCCACGGTGCCGCCCTTTTAGAAAGCGTTTCCCCTCCTTCTTGAGCCCCGAATAAGCTCAAAATATGTGACTCTTCGTTGCAGGTCATTAGAAGTCTCTCCATAATCATTGATATGCAGCACTTGGGTTAAACTCTCAGCTAATCGCGATAGCATCTAACCTCGCCAAGGTCTAAAGTAAATGCTATTGCTAGCTTAGATACTCGTCCATCGCATTACAGCGGGCAAATGTAGAGCAAAGAGAAACAGGATTAAAAATGGGCAATGACAAAATAAAAACTCAACCTCTTGCATTCAATTCCCAAGCCAAGGATGAGATGCTGGAATCAGCCAGCAACTTTTACAACATGGTGCGCTCGCGAAGGACGGTAAGGGAATTCTCCGACAAGCCGGTACCCAAAGAGATTATCGAAAACTGCCTGCGAGCTGCCGGCACTGCACCCAGTGGCGCCAACCATCAGCCCTGGCATTTTGCGGTAATCAGCGACCCCGAACTGAAATACAAAATTCGAGAAGGTGCCGAAGAGGAAGAAAGGGAGTTTTATGAGTCAAGAGCGCCGCAGGAATGGCTCAACGCCCTCGCCCCATTAGGTACCGATGCCAACAAACCGTTCCTCGAGATCGCTCCATACCTTATTGTGATCTTCGGTGAAAAATTCAGTTTCGATATCGAGGGTAACAAGCAAAAAAATTACTATGTCAGTGAGTCTGTAGGCATTGCCACCGGCATCCTGATTACCGCCTTACACAATGCCGGGCTGGCAACCCTGACCCACACGCCAGCACCGATGAAGTTCCTCAACGAACTGGTTGGAAGGCCCGCCACAGAAAAGCCCTATATGATTCTGGTTACCGGATATCCGGCAGAGAATGCCGAGGTACCTGCTATCACCCGGAAATCTCTGGGAGAAATCGCCAGCTTTAAGGGTGATGACTAAAGCCGCAGTACTGGGGAATCGGCGCATAACATCTTGATTCAGTCGGGATCCATGTCTTATTGAGAAATTTCCTAATCTGATAAGGTTAATGATTTGCCTTGCCGGGTTCTCACCCCGCAGCTTCGTACTGGTATAGTCGGCACAAAAAAGCCCGGATACTTTTCAGTGTCCGGGCTTTTTTAGGCTAGCACAGTCTATTGCGGTGGATTACCGATTGGTGTGCCTGCCTTTCGATATTCGCCGTACAGGTATTCTTCAGCGAACTCTGCACACTTGAATTCCAACAGCTGATAGTTTTCCGCCACATGACGGTAGAGTGGGAGGCTCACAGTCCAGGGCTGCGTGAAGGTATTGGGATCGGTAATGGTTGCCTCATACTGTATGTGATTGGGTCCCATCGGCGTATAGCGTTCCTCTACCACCATTTCCCAACTATGGTGGTTACCAGCACGGTCAAACCAGGTGTCCGGCATCTGGCCAGTCACTGTCACTACCAGGGTATCGCCATCCCAGCTCGCGTTAGAGTGGCCCATCCAAGCATCAACCTGCGATTGAATCCCGGGCTGATCCACATAGAGAATGCGGTTCGCTTCGGCAAACTCGTAAGCAATTAGGATTACATCGGTAGACTGCACAATCTGAAACGGGAATGGCAGGTAATTCGCCCGTGGCACGCCAGGCATATAGCACTTCGTCAACGGGTCATTGTCGATTGCATTGATGCGGTTTTCATCGCGTTGACGCAGCGCGGTTACGGTGTAGGGAATACTTCCGCCTTCCACAATACCCTGACTGCCTGGGATCGCTGATAGCGCACCCATCTTGTCGGGGTGTGGGCCGTAGGCCGCCGCGTGGGGCTCTACATCGTAGTGCGCCTTAGTCATGGCCTGCCAGATTCCGCTGAAATCCGGCTTGCCCGAAGGTGTGCGTGGAAACTCATCCAGTTGAGCCGTCGCATTTGCTGCGAACAGACTGACCATCAACACACCCATCAATTTCTGTTTGAAATATTTCATTGCTAACCCTTAATTCTATAATACCAAGTTAATTCGATTAGTTGCCTTCTTCAGACTCGCGCTGCTCTGTCATGCGCTCGCCCCGAAGAATATTCACCATGCCATAGTTACCTTCATGACAGGCGTACTCATAGATCTGCCCTGCCACCTTGGTCATGGGCACGATCGCCGTAATCTTATCGGTAAATGTCGAGGGATCATCGATTGTAAATTCGTAATCTACGGTATCGTAAGCAGTGCGTGTAAAGCGCTCAGTTAGCACCATATCGTAATTGGCACCGGTACTGGCGAAAGTCTGACGATCGCCGTTAAAGTTTCTGGTTTCCACCACCAGAGTATCACCGTCCCACCAACCGCGGGAATCGCCGGACCACATGCGAATATCATCATCCAGCGACGGCTTATCACCCATTTGGACGATGCGAGCATCATGAATCATCTCTGTGAAAATTACTGCGGTATCACGATTCTGAATGATCTGCATATTGTTGTTATACAGACTGGGTACAAAGGGTGGGCCCGAGTTGAAGCCTACGATGCAGCGCTCTGACAGGCCGCGATCCTCTGGACCGTCTTTGGCGATGCCACCCACGGTATAACGAACAGGCCGTGTGCCAGGAATGTCGGGACCCAGCCCACCGTAGGCACGCGGCGCGCCTTCCACAGCCTCTGGGACGCGGCCATTTTCCGGGTAGACAATGTGAGAAGTACGCACGGTATCGCCGATACCCGCTGATTCTATCCAGAAATCATTGTAACCACCGGGGTTATTGGAAACGGGAGGTGCATCTGGATCGACTACTCTCGCTGCGGCAGCAGCTTCTGCCGCTTCTCTTTGAGCCTCCTGTCTCGCGATCGCTGCCTGGATTTGTTCCTGAGTCAGGAATTCCTGGGTGCCATAGCGGGTAGGTCGCTGCATCGGCGTATTAGAGCTAAAGTTCCAGACGCCCTGAAGATCAGGTTGTCCCCATTCGGTGCGCGGCACGTCATAGCCTGTCTGGGCCTGCACAGAAAGAGCCAGCAGCGAGCTGCAGGCTATTAATATTAGGGAAGAAATTGATCGCTTATTTTCAATAAACATAATGTCACCAATGGCTATCAGAGCAGAACGCGTAACTTAGTAGTTTGCTTACTATTAATCAATAGATTGGCGTTGGTTCTGTCGTCTCTGGCCGCACTTTGGCCGCACTTTGACCGAGCGTCTGGTAACAAGCCTGCTATCCCAATTCTGCAGGCTTAGCGACGGGTATACCGCGTCAACAGGCTAGAGGTATCCCATCGCCCACCACTCATCTGCTGAACGTCTTCATAAAACCCGTCAACCATTGCGGCTACTGGCAATTCCGCGCCATTTTTGGCGGCCTCAGCCAGGGCGATCCCCAGATCCTTGCGCATCCAGTCCACCGCAAAGCCAAATTCATATTGATCCTTCAGCATAGTCCGGTAGCGGTTTTCCATTTGCCAGGAGCCGGCGGCACCTTTTGAGATAGTCTCGATCAGGGCCTCGCCGTCCAATCCCGCTTTCATGGCGAAATTAAGCCCCTCAGTAAGTCCCTGAACCACACCGGCAATGCAAATCTGGTTCACCATCTTCGCCAATTGGCCATTTCCAGCCGGGCCCAGCAGCTTACTGAATCGGGAATAGCTATCGATAACGGGCTTGGCAGCAATATAGCTTGCCTCCTCACCGCCAATCATGACAGTGAGCGCGCCGTTTTCAGCACCGGCCTGGCCGCCGGATACCGGTGCATCAAGAAACTGTTTGTTCTGGGCTCTCGCAGCTGAATCCAACTCCCGTGCCAGCTCGGCTGAAGCCGTGGTGTGATCGATCAGAATAGCGCCTTCTTTCATGGCCGCTAGCGCTCCGTCGTTTCCGAGCACGACCTGACGCACGTCGTCATCGTTACCAACGCAAACCAGCACCACGTCACAATCTCCGGCTGCTGCTGCTGGAGTAAGTGCCATGTCGCCCCCATAGCCCTGACACCATTGCTCAGCCTTCGCTGCCGTGCGGTTATAGACGCAGACCTCTATCCCGGCTTGCTTTACATGACCCGCCATGGGATAGCCCATAACACCGAGTCCAATAAATGCGACCTTCATGTCGACTCCTTAATCTGTGTTAGCGTTGAAATATTGACTTACCGCGGGCAAAGGTTTCCAGCACGGAAACTTCGCCCAGCTCTGAAGTAGCTACCGTCAGCGGATTATCTTCCAAAATTACCAGATCCGCGCGCTTGCCTACGGTAATACTCCCCTTTTCGTCTTCTTCAAAGTATTGGTAAGCTGCCCCGAGGGTTATTGCATGTAGCGCCTGCATTACCGAAGCGCGTTGGTCCGGCCCCAGTACGAAGCCGCTGCGAGTCTCGCGATTTACGGTAATTTCAACCAGTCGCATCATATCCGGCGGCACGATAGGTGAATCGTTATGGACAGTAAACGGGATGCCCCTGGCTATGGCAGCCTGCACCGGTGAGATAAATCTCGCTCTCTCCTCTCCGAAACTAAGCCGGTGCCAGTCACCCCAGAAAAAAGGATGCACTGAGTAAAAGGAAGGAATAATGCCAAGCTCTGCCACGCGATCCAGTTGGTCCTCTCGAATCAACTGGGCATGAATGATTACGGAACGGTGATCGGGCACGGGACCTGCAGCAATCGCATTGGCCACCCCATCAATCATCAACTCGATGGCGGCATCGCCGTTGGCGTGAGCCAACACTGGCACCCTTCTCTCCAATAGCGGGCCAATTCGATTCAACCAGGCATCGGGATCATAGCTGGGATATGCCACATAGCCCGCCACTGCGCCGGGCGGGCCCGCATTATAGGGTTCAGACATCCACGCCGTGCGTCCCTGCGGTGAACCGTCCAGAGTGAACTTCACTCCGCCGTTGCGGACACCGCCCGTATAGCTGGTGTCTGCTGCGACGGTAGCCAGGACGTCGTCGGGAAGTGGATTGCCCATGACGAAAGTCACAATGTCGGCGGCATATTCCTGCTCCAGTCCCTCAGCTTTTAGCCGGTCAACATATGCCTGGCTTACGTTGCTATCCTGGATAGTGGTAATGCCGTATCCGGCGTAGATCTGCACCGCTTCCCGGCGCAATTCACTCTGCCGCTGGGGCGTAAGCAATTCACCAGTGCCAGGAAAAAACTGCATGGCGGTTTCTTCCATCACCCCATCAGGCTCATCGCTGCCGGGGCGACGCCGGATGATACCCCCGGCAGGATCTGATGTGTTCGCACCAACCCCGGCTTCCAGCAGCGCCATCGAGTTGGCTGCCAGCAGATGGCCCGATACGTGCCGAATGACAATGGGATGATCTGAGGAGGCACGGTCCAGATCGTCGCGATCCGGGTGGCGCAGTTCCGCCAGCAAAGAATCGTCGTAGCCGTAGCCATACACCAGTTCACCTGGCGGGATATTTCGATTTTCAATGCGGCGCTGGAGCTTGCGAACAATATCATCAACGCTAGTGACGTCTCCCACGGGAGGCGACGACAGATCCAGCATATCCACATAGCGAGCCACACCAGCAAAATGACCATGGGCATCGATAAAGCCAGGCAACAGCGCGCGCTCGCCTAATTCGATCACGCGGGTGCCCTCACCCTGAAGTGCACGCGCGTCCTGTTCGGAACCGGCCACCACAATACGATCTCCGCGGACTGCCACTGCGGAGACGTTACTCGCGTCCATGGTGATGATGTTTTGGCCAAGGAAGATCAGGTCCGCGTCCTGGGCTGCGCCCAATGCACCGAGATTACTGAATCCGATTCCCAGCAAGACTTTAACGAAGACGGAACACTGCATTCTTGTTCTCCAGATTCTCTATTTTTATTTTCGATTTCTTTTCTGTCTGCCCAATTACCTGGAACAGAATTGTCCAGGTAAACCCTTGACCTTTGGTTTGAGGGCTTTAATGGAGTCTTAGCTTGTAAAGCGGGATAACTCGGTCTGCCAATTCTGCTGCAGGAGTATCACCATTTCTTCCATTGATTGAAACCTGTCTTCAGGGTTTTTGCTCAGACACTTCATTGCCACATCATCAAGCAGGCGAGGCACGACTTGAGAAGACACTTCGGTCGCTTCAGGTGGCTGGTCGTTAAGGACAGATTCCACAACCTCGTGCATCTTTTCACCAGCTGCCGGTTTGTTGCCACAGAGTATTTCGTACAGCACTGCACCGAGACTAAATATGTCGGTGCGGTGATCGATGCTCGGATCAAGATTTAGCTGTTCCGGCGACATGTAATGGATTGTGCCCTGGGCCTTTCCGTGCCCGGTCAGGGAGATATCTTCAATGTGCAGCCCTTTGCTGGATCCGCTATCGCCCTCACTCGCGCCGCGACCATCAGGATGCCACACCTTGGCCAGTCCCCAGTCCAGCAGCAGCACCTCACCATAAGGACCCGCCAAAATGTTCTCGGGTTTGATGTCACGGTGTGCGACGCCATGGACATGGGCGTACTGCAGGGCATGCCCAACCTGCACCACCAGTTCAACCAACTGCGTTAAATCGTAGCGGTCGCGATAGTCCAGAATTTCACGCAAGGTGTATCCGTGAACCAGTTTCATAGTGAAATACGGGTAGCCCCGCGCATCCCGGCCCAACTCATAGGTAGGGATCGTGTTGGGATGTTGCAACATGGCCGATACCCGCGCTTCCCGAATCAGGCGCTTTTGCTCTATTTCATCATCGGTAAACTCAGGCTTGAGCGTTTTGTAGCAAACAAATCGAGACAGATGTAAATCCTTGCATGACTTGATCAGGGATTTTCCGCCCTTGGCAATGGTACTGAAAAAAGCATAACGAGTGCGCGGATCAATTTTCTCCGGCAGGGGCTTATCGGTTTCATCGAGAAATACCGAACTGTAATTCTTGGGCGGCTCGGGAAAATGCAGCATCTCTATCTTTTAATTCCTTCTTACACAAGCGTGCACCAGAAATTTCGGGGCCACGATTTACTTACAGCTTTCATGGTAGAAAGTTAGCATTGGAGCATCGTGAAATGCACGAATTATGTGGCCGCAAGCTACTGACGAGTTTCGGTTATACTAGCCGACCGACCACGAATTGAGCGATCCCGCGAGAGTTCTTATGCCCGACTCAAGCCCTAAAACGGTGCTGGAAACTGAGTTTCCTGTGCGCTACGCCGAAACCGACGCCATGGGTGTCGTGCACCACGCAAATTACCTGGTGTATTTTGAGGAAGGCCGCAGCCAGTACATGCGCGATCTAGGCAGTAATTATGCCGAAGTCGAGGCCAGCGGATACCAGCTTCCAGTCACCGAAGCTCAATTACGCTATGTCGGCAGCAGGTGCTATGGCGATAAGATCCGCGTCAGGACCTGGGTCGAAGAAAACCTGAGTCGACGCGTGACCTTTCGTTACGAAGTCGTCGATCCTGACAGCGGCAACGTACTGGTTACCGGATACACCCGACACGTATGGACCGATACTGCGGGCAGAGTTACTCGCGTCCCGGATAGCTGGAAACGGATAATTGGCTAAGACATTGAGAGCGTAAATATATGAATATGAGAATCATCATTGGTCTGTTGACTGGCTGTTTCGTTGTCATCGCTAGCCCGGGAGTTATCAGCACTGACCTCAGCGCCCAGGAGTACCCTGCGGTCGAAGAAAACGTTAATTTCGAGCAAGTCCTTGCGCTGCCGACCCGAGAGCCCCAGGCTGAAGTTGCCTACGGCGATGACCCACTGCAGTATGGTTTGCTGTGGACGCCGGATACTGCTGAGGCGGCGCCTCTGGTGATCCTTATTCACGGTGGCTGCTGGCTCAATAGCTTCGATGTAAATCACAGCCGACCTCTGGCCTCAGCCCTGAGCCAGTCAGGCTTTGCTGTGTGGTCTTTGGAATATCGCCGCACCGGCGATTCTGGTGGCGGCTGGCCTGGCACACTGGCGGATATCCGGCTGGCCCTATCTCGGCTAGACCGCCTCAAGCGCATGGAGAACCAGTCCATCGATTTATCCCGAATCGCCGTCGCGGGCCACTCCGCCGGTGGACACCTGGCCTTAATGGCGGGCGCAGAGTTACCAGCGGCCCGCGCGATTATCGGTCTTGCCGCTATTGTAGACATGGAAAGCTACAGCCGGGGTAACAACAGCTGTCAGCAGGCTGCCCCACTTTTCATGGGTACGTCCCTGGAGCAATCCCGCGAACTTTACGCCCTGGCCAACCCAGTCAAACAGCCGCTGCATCCCCAAAGCCTGTTGCTGCACGGCGGCAGTGACGACATCGTGCCGCTGGATCATTTCGAGGCGAATGTACTGCCGACTTCAGTAGTCTCCGGTGCCGGTCACTTCGACTGGATTCACCCGGGCACTGCGGCCTATCGTCTCTTGCTCAATACCTTGCATAATAAACTGACACCATGACAGAAATTGACATCGCAGCTCTGGATGAGGTGGATACGCTGGCGTCTTGCCGAGATCTGTTTGACCTGCCCACCCAGACGATCTACCTCAATGGCAACTCACTGGGTCCGCTTTGCCATGCCTCTGCCGAAGCGATGCAGCGGGTAGTGTCGGAGGAATGGGGACAGGACTTGATTTCCAGCTGGAATAAACACCGCTGGATTGATTTTCCGCTGCGCGTCGGCGCCCGCATCGCCCCGCTGCTGGGTGCCGCTCCGGAACAGGTTTTGTGCTGTGATTCTGTCTCGGTCAATTTATTCAAACTACTCAGTGCAGCCCTCGCGCTGAGCAAGGCTCAAAAACCGACAATCCTGAGTCATCGTGACAACTTTCCTACCGATCTCTATATCGCCGAGGGACTCAGGGACCTGTTGCAACAGCATGGCGCCCAGGCAGAACTCAAACTGGTGGCAACCAATGCGCTGGAAGCCGCGATTGCGGAAGGCCCAGCCGTACTGATGCTGACTCACGTTGATTTCCGCACGGGTCGAAAACTCGACATGGCAAAGTTGACCCGTCTCGCCCATCAGCACGGTGTCTTAGTGATCTGGGACCTGTCACACAGTGCTGGAGTAATTGACCTGGCTCTGGATGACTGTCAGGTAGACTTCGCCGTTGGCTGTGGCTACAAGTTCTTGAATGGCGGGCCTGGCGCGCCGGCTTTTGTGTATGTTGCTTCACGTCATTTGCAGCAGATCAAACAACCCCTGCAGGGCTGGATGGGACATAAGGCGCCTTTCGCATTTAATCCAGACTATGAAGCCGATCTGGGCATCAATCAATTACAGACCGGCACGCCATCAGTACTGGCCATGTCGGCCCTAGATGCTGCGCTGAGCTGCTTCGAAGGGGTCAGTCCCGCGGACCTGAATCGGAAAGCCTCTGCACTGAGCGAAACATTCCTTAGCCTGGTCGAGGCAGAGCCGGCGCTGGCTGAGCTGCGGCTGGTCTCTCCCCGCAATCCCGAAATTCGAGGGGCACAACTAAGCTTTTCCCATGACCAGGCCTACCCTATCAGCCAGGCACTAATCGCTGCTGGCGTGATTGTGGATTTCCGCGCCCCCAATCTACTCCGGCTCGGATTTTCCCCACTTTACCTATCGTTTGCAGACATTGCCGCCAGCGTTTCTATTCTGAACCGTATAATTGTCAATAATATATATAAAGATCAGCAATTTAGCCAGCGTAAAAGGGTTACTTGACTCCCTCTACACAAATCGCGGCTAGAACAGAAAATGGGACACAAACCGGGAAAATTACGCCCGTTAATACCCTGTAAGCACTTGAAATTAGTTTAGAATTGGAGCGGTTTCAGCTCGTGAAGTGGAGTTACCTGAACTGATGTCGAGCATCCCGCTAACATCAGCAGATACTATTCTTAAGGAGAGTAGCTTTGCCCAACAGCAATCTACTACAGTATGAGCCGGTTTAGACAATAAGAGCATTAATGAAAGAGAACCTGGACAAAGTCAAATTTGCAGCGTCGAAGGCCCTCACTCGTTTGATGATGAAGGCCCTTGATGAATCGCGCCTGCAAATCGAGGCCCAGACCATGCGTTTTGCCGATGCTAAGCCTCCTCCCATTGCCGAGGAATCCAGGGGCATCGCCGAGCGGTTCATGAATAGTCTTCATGACTACTTTGAAGAACTCACCACACTATTGGTCAATGACACTGAGATTGAACCTGAAAGCTACGATAACCTGAGCCTTGTTGACCATGATTATCTGGAAGCCATGATCGCCATGGAAGGGATGGTGAAACAGCTGCGCGACAAAGAAATCAAGGGAATGCGCAGCTTCCTCACTCGCCTGGAAACCATGTACCCTAATATCCGCATAGACGAAACCAACAATCCGCTGGATCCTGAACAAGTAGGTGATTGCTTTAACGAGGCCGTCAAGCCGCTGGGATTCAAGGCCCACTATCTGCTGACCATCTATCGTGAGTTCAACAAAACCGTATTCGGAAAATACGACGACGTAATTGCCGAGGCCAATGACCTGCTTGTTGATTTAGGGGTCTTACCTGACCTGGATATCACCGCCAGGGAGAGAGAGCTACGCAAGCAGAAGCGGGACGAAGCCCGTGCGCAACTGGCAGAAGAGCAGCAGCTCAAGGCAGCCGAAGAACAGGCCGAACTTAAAGCGCGCATGACGCGCAAGCCAAAGGCCAAACCAGAAAGCCCAGATCAATCCCAGAGCGAGATGTTCACCATGATGCAGTCCCTGGTTCATGGACTGGCCAAGCAATCGAACAATGCTGGCCTGGCCGCCACGGCCGGGACCGAGATTAGCGGCGAACTAGCCGCCGAACAGGAAGAACTACGCAAGCAACAGCAGAAACTAATGGGCATGCTGACCGATATTCAGGCTAATATGCTTACTAAAGCTGCCGGAAGTGGGACACCCGGTTTCATTTCTGCCAATAACGTGGCCCAGTCTATAAATGATTCCTTGAAGGCTGAACAAAGCAGTGGCGACCTGGGTGCAATTTCAGCTCAGTCAGGCGACGTCATCAATCTCGTGACTATGCTGTATGAAGCAATTTGGAAAGATGAAGCCCTGCCGGTAGTAATGAAAGAACTTATCGGTCGCACCCAAATCACCATTATGAAGGTAGCGTTGTCAGACACTGCCTTCTTTGATAACCAGAATCATCCAGCAAGGGCGCTGCTTAACGAGCTGGCCCTGGCCGGTATTGCCTGGACCCAGACCGTAAATCTCGATAGTGATCCGGTATATCAGACCGTTAAGCAAATCGTTGAGCGCCTGCTTTCGGAGTCGGCGCCCGGCAATGAATTTCTGCAGCAGCTGCTTAACGACCTGCGCGTCTCCCGCAGCAAAATTGTCGGAACCGATCTCAACCTTGAGCGCAGGGTGCGGGAATCTGAAGATATCAGCCAAAGTATGGACGACGTAAATGAGTACGTGCGGCAAAAGATCAATGAACGCGTACTGAAGGGATATCTGGACCCTTCCATTCGCAAACTGTTAGATACGCATATCCATAGCTTTCTGGTGAAGCTGGTTACCCGCGAGGGGCCAGAAGGTAAATCCTGGAAGCCGGTGATGAGCACCATCGACGCACTGCTGTGGACAGTGCAAGCAGAAAAGCATGTGGGTGACAGGGAAAGGTTTGAACGTATCAATCCACGCCTGCTGGACAACCTGGGTAAGGTGCTGGAAATAGGCGGCGCCTCCAAGACCAAGATCACCAAGATTATGCGTCAGCTCAAGCAGGTGCAGGAATTTACTTTCCACCAGGCCGAACACGGTGCTACCGCTGAGCAGTCGCAAAATGGCGACTCTCTTACCAACCGCGTCATTCTTGCTACCCGAAATAAGAAAGACGTGCCGGCCTTGCCGCGTAATGACCCGGATCTAAGGCGAGTCGACAAGCTTGCTATTGGCACCTGGATGGAATTTCGTGGCAATTCTGGGGAGCGCGTGCGATGCGCTCTGGCAGCCAAGATCGACAGCATCGAGAAGCTATTCTTCGCCGATAGTGAAGGCAAGAAAGTCATGGAGCTCACCCGCATGCGCCTGGCCCATGAACTCAAAGCAGGTGCAGTGAAAGTAGTGAGCGAAGGCTCCCTGGTGAATCGGGCCATGGAATCAGTTATCTCGAATCTCAAGCAAACCAGCACACAAAAACCACGCCGCCGAGCCTCTGCCTGATCCGGTATTGAAGCCCCAGCTTACATTTGCCAGTTCGATAAAGCCGCAGCTTCGCCACACCTCAGGGTTGCGCGAGGTTCTGCACCTGTTGGTAGAGAAAATTGGTCAAATCAGAACGACCACCCTGCTTGGCAAGCTCCGGCCAGTGAATAGGCGCACCAATTTCCACTTGCATGGTTTGCCCAAACATACGTAGCGCTTCATGCACCAGCAGCGCCATACGCAGGGGCTCCGAAATATGGGAGGCGATGTGAAACTTGCGGCTATTGCAGCCGTGAAAGTAAATCGGCACCACAGTTGCCTCGGCCTCACGAATAATCTTGGCGGCGAACGTGGTCCAGGGTGCATCTACTACCGAACCAAATCCCATCTTGTCGGCAGTTGAGACCATGCCAGATGGAAAGATCAGCACTGGGATATCCTGTGCCAGATATTCGTTGGCAAGCTGCTTTGACCGAATATTGGTTTTTACAGCGGTCTTGGTTTCTTCAAAATCGATAGGCAGAAAGTATGGCGCCAATTCCCGGTCCTGACATAGCAGGGAATTCAGCAGTATGCGGAGATCGCCCCTGGCCTTCAACGCCAGGTCACACAGCACAATGCCATCAACCACGCCAAAGGGGTGATTAGCGACAAACATCAGCGGCCCGGTTTCGGGAATCGCTGTCAATCGCTCAGCATCAAACTCAACGCTGATCCGCGCTTCCTTGAGCGCCTCGGCGAAGAAGGACCGGACATCCAGCTCACGCCGCTTGAGGCTATAGTAAACCGCTTCGATCTTGTTGCGACCCAGCAGTACTTCCAGCGATGACACCAGGCGCTGGGTGAACCAGGAGTCTTCCGGGTTAGTGTAAGAGAGACCAGGCGGTTCTCGCAGGTAGCCTGTGAATTGAGGGTCGATTTGCATCATGTTCATGGCAAGGTATTCTAGATTCTGCAGATTGCATTTTGTTTACCAGAGCAGGGCTCGCTAAAGCGCCTCCAATATGGCTCCGAAATTCTCGGATACCGGATAGCGGCCTGCTGTCCAGCCCAGGCGGACGATGACGGCATCGGCCGAAGGCACCACCGCAACTAATTGCTGCCGATTGCCGCTGGCGTAATACATGTCTTCAGGAAGCTCTGCAAAACGCAGACGCTCATTGCCTCGATTCAACCACCACTGATATCCGTACGCCCGATCATTGCCGGATGAATTGGGCTGTGTTGCTCTGGCTACCCAGTCCTGCGTAACGATTCGAACACCATTCAATTCACCGCCATTCAGCATCAACTGCCCCATACGGGCCCAATCCCTGGCGGAGGCATAGAAAAAGGAACTTCCCACAAACACACCGCTGGCATCCGTTTCAAAAACCGCATGCTGAAATCCCAGGGGTGCAAAAATGTGCTGGCGATAATCATCATAGGCCTGCTGTGGGCTCCCGAGGATTTCCGTATAGAGTCGCGCCAGCAGGTTTGCCGTCCCAGAACTGTAATTAAAACGGCTGCCGGGCACGGCGGCCAGAGGCATGTCTAACACATAATCAGAAGTGGATGCTGAGGTAAAAAGCATCGCGGTGGCGTCATCGCCGGGATTATATTGTTCCGAGAATTTTAGCCCATCGGTCATAGTCAGCATGTCGCTAATCACTATGTTCGCACGCCCGTCGTCTGACCATGCATCAAAACCAGGGGCCGACCCTAGATCGATCAGACCGCGCATTTCCAGATTGCCAAGCATGATGGAATTAAGACTCTTTGCCATGGACCAGCCCAACAGTCGCGACTCCGCATTCATAGCCTGCCCGTAAGCTTCGGCCTTGATCTCACCCTTATGCACCAGCAGCAGAGCCCGGGTATTCAGGCCGGCAGCATTGTCCGCCGCCAGCATGTCACCCAGCGTTGTCTGCAAACCCTGATCAATTGAAGTAACCGAGCTCCCGCGGGGCCAGGGCAAATCCGTGGGTTCCTTGGGTTGCATCCTGAGTCCAAACCGCGTGGCCTCACTGGGATAGTCAACGGCACAGCCGAGGCCGGGAATGTAACTCGCAGTCTTCTCTTGCAGCCCGAACAGGCTGGTGGTGACAGACTGATCCTGGTCGTTGTAGCGCACCGTGACCTGGGACAGGATCGGCGAATACTGCACTAGGTCATCGAACGCCTGCTCTCGGCTGTTGCCAATGACGTACTCTGCGCTGCACAACAGCTTGGAGCCAATACCGGAAGCAACACCGGGGCCGTAATAGATAAAAGCAGGGGAAATGCCGACCGCGTTGAGACCAATGATGGCAGCCACCAGCAACAGGCTAAGCGAGACTACAATTTTCTTGATCATGGCAACTGCATCGATTTAATCAGTTGGGTTGAAAGCCGGCGCGAGCCTGCGTAGTTACAGGCTCGACAGGCCCGCATTACATCTCAAGGTGCACGCAGATTCAAGCCACCCGCTTAGCTGCTGCGCACGTTTCCAGTTTGCCTCCGGCCAGGAACAGCAGCAATCCCAGACCACCCGCCGTTGCCGCGACGATGTAAGCAGCCGCATACAGGCTGTCATTCGCGACATAGACAAAACCCAACAAGGCCGGCCCGATAGAAGTACCCATGGAGGACATAAGATTACTGACGGAAAAAATTCTGGCGTAGTCCCTCACCCCAAATGCCTCTGCGAGAATCAGGGGCTGCAGCATCAGCAGATTGCCTACCGAAGCACCAAACAGGAATAGCCCAACACACAAGGTCAGCACGCTAAAGCCACCAGCCAATAGACTAAGCGACCCCGCCTGCAGCACCATCATGCTGATGGCAAAGTTGCGGATCGCGCCCCGATCAACCACCCATCCACCGATCAGGCGACCGATGATGCTCGCCACTGGCAAAATAGCCACCACCAGCGCGGTCTGTGCATCATCCAGCTGCTCGCGCGCCAGGCCATACTGATGCGCAATACCGCCCACCTGGGCCAGCATCAAAAAGATATAGGCCAGGCTGACGCCCCAGAAAAAGCGACCGCTGCGCGCCTCCTTGAAGCTGAGGCCAGGTTCAACTTTCTCCCTATTAGCTTTTTCAGAAGTGCCAGATGTCCCTTTCCCAGTCAAATCGTTCTCATCGACATCTGGAGCATCACCATCGGGAAGTAAACCCATAAATTCTGGATTGGGCCTGAGCCAGATCCAGGCAACAGGAATGACCCCCAACAAAAACATGACACCCATTATCGGTGCGGCGAGCGTAAAACTCAGCCGGTCCACCATGAACGCACACAAGGGAGTCAATACCACACCGCCCAGTGACAGTCCGGTTGAAGCAAGGGACAGGGCCATGGCACGACGGCGCTGAAACCAGCGCGTCACCAGGGTAGTCGCAGGAATCAAGGCCGATGCCGCGAAGCCAGCCCCAAAGATGCTATATACCACATACAGCTGAGCCAAATTGGACACGAAGGGCAAACCTGCCAATGACAGCGACGCCATCAGCGCGCCCGCAGTAATACAGAGGCGCGGATCGTAATCCCGCACCAGCTTGGCAACGTAGAGCCCGGAGATACCGCCACTGAGAAAAAATACCGAAACCGCGGTAGACGCCGACTGCACATCGAAACTCGGCTGCGCCGCCAGTGCATTTAGGTAGATCGCGTGATTATAAAAACTGAGACCACTGGTGAAAGTGAGCTGTACCAGGATGGCCCAGACAATTTTCCATCCATAGAATAATGTTCCTGGCATGATTACACGCTACCCTGAAGCCACCGCGATATCCTCATCACCGTGCCCATGAAATAAATTTGCCATAAATCAGTATTCATTTATGGACAATCGCATACACTGACAGGGTGAAATTCGGACGCTAGCATAACAGACGCAAGTCTGTGTGTACGCATTCAATTCATGCTCACGCGCATTGCCGAGGCCTAAAAAACACATAGCGCAAGACACTGAAACTGGATTACGGCGTACGCTGTCTCTGATTGCACTCTACGGGCTAGGTAACATCCTTGGAGCTGGTATCTATGTGCTGATTGGTGCCGTCGCCAGCACCGCTGGCAACTTCGCCCCCTACTCTTTCATTCTCGCCGCCATGGTGGCTGGAGTCACCGCGTTCTCTTTCGCGGAGTTGGCCTCACGTTTCCCCGTCAGCGGCGGTGGTGCGCTGTTTATTCACAAGGGTTTTCACAAACCCCAGCTAACCCGACTGGTAGGCTTGATGATTATCATGACGGACGTAGTCTCCGCTGCGACTATTACCCGAGGTTTCGTTGGTTATGTGCAGGTGTTTGCACCGGTGCCCAAAACTGTGGCTATTGTGGGGATGTTGGCCCTGCTGTGCGGCCTCGCCTGCTGGGGCATCAACGAGTCCGTGGTGACCGCCGCCCTGATTACTTTCGTTGAAGTCATGGGTCTACTGCTAATTGTTTGGGTTGCCTTCAGGATATCGCCGGATGCTGCTGCTATTAACCTTGGAACTTTAAACCCTGAAGCTACAAGTCTTGACGCCGCAGTTGACGAAAGTCGTTTTAGTCTGGCGGCCCTGGTCAGCGGTGCCTTTCTGGCGTTCTATGCCTACATTGGGTTTGAGGACATGGTGAATGTTGCAGAGGAGGTCAAAAACCCGTGCCGCAATATGCCCTTGGCTATTGTCATTGCCATCTCTTTGGCAACAGCTCTCTATGTGCTGGTGACATGGAGTGCCCTGCGAGTAGTTCCCGCTGCCGTTCTCGGCAGCTCTGATGCCCCGCTGGCAATGGTCTATGAAGTGGCCACCGGAGAGTCATCCTATTTGATTGCAGGCATTAGCCTGTTTGCCGTCATTAATGGTGCCCTGATACAGATAATTATGGGCTCACGGATTTGCTATGGCCTGACCCGGGAAGGCCTGCTGCCGGCCTGGTTAGGCTTGCTTAATGGGAAGACCCGAACCCCAATCAATGCCACCATCCTGATCACGGGCTGCATCTTGTTGGCAGCCGTGTGGCTGCCAATCGAAACCCTGGCCAGATTGACCACTGCCCTGTTGCTGCTGGTCTTCACCCTGGTAAACCTTGCGCTGATTCGCATCAAGCGCGAGCCAAAGCCAGAACACGAACTGTTTGAAGTGGCGGCCTGGGTACCGGTTTTGGGTCTGTTCACCAGCGCCGGATTCCTGATGGGTGAAACCTGGAATTTGCTATCGGGTTAGCCTGGGAAATAATTGCCGGATAAATATTTGTCCCTTACCCTGGCCCAGCGGTGCTGGCGGCAAGCACTAGTCCAGCGCTGGGTGGTAAGTGAAATAACCGGTAAACATTTCTTCCCAGCTATTTAGACCAAATTTGATCTCCAGGCTGGGGTCAGGGTTGGTCGGATTAGAAACCGAATTATCCAGGGCACCGATGACGTGCACCGTCGAGCCTGCGCTAACTCGCACCGGCTCATTCAGCAGATAGTGTGGCTGCCAGCCATAATTATAGGCGGGCACGCTTAACAGATTTTGAATTGCCCCGTCTGGCGACTCCACCTCGAAGCGCATCTTCTTACCGCGAAAATTCATGCGCGCCCGCAGTCCGGTAATCACAACATCCTCATCGAACAGATGGCTCGCAGACATTGGAAACTCAGGAGTATCCGGTGGCAGCACGAAGCGGGTGCCCACAGCCTGCACCCGCTGCTCCTGCTGCAGCGGTTCATCGCTGAAGTAGAGACCCAGTTCCGTTTGGTCCACGGTGGATTGACCGTTGGTGACATAGTGGAACTGCATGGAAAGGCGTTGCCCTGCGGGAATGAGCACACCAACCCCATCGGGGTACTCGTAGACGTTATCCTTGCCGGGAATATAGCCTGCCACGAAACGGCGACTGGTAGATGTGCTGTCGCGCTCAGTGCCCCAGAAGTCCTCCTCCGGGCCGGTGACAAAGGTAATCAGGTGATGCAGTACCGAAGTATCGCCAGCACGATATTGCACGGCCCTTACCCACTTGTCTTCGGTAAAGGGCAGGTCCACGTTGTTATAGTAGTAATCCAAAACGCCGGTGGAAGGGATGGCATGCGCTGGCCCCTGGACAATGTAGTCTGGTTCTCCAAGGACCCACCGGGATGCTTTCACGGCATGTTCTTCCAGCGGGTCTAACTCGAATTCACCCTGTGGTGCACCGGCATCAATCCAGTGAATCAGGGTCTGCAAGTCCTGCTTCGAGACGCCGCGAGCGCTGTCAGTGTGTCCCACATACGGATCGATCTGCATGGGCGGCATGCGCTTGTTCAGCAGTACTTCCCTAATCATGGGCGACCAGCCCAACAGCATAATGTAAGAATCAATGGCGAAAGGTCCAACTCCGCCCTGCACGTGGCAATCAAGACAGTTGTTAATCACGATAGGTGCGACCTCAGTAGCATAATCCGGCGGTGACTTCATGTGCTGATTTTTGACTGAATAGTCGATATCACAGCCCTTAATCGACACAGAAACAGTATCTGCCAAGGTGCCGGCAACGACTTCTGTCAACGCGACGGCAAGACTCTCACTGCTGTCGCCACGGTAGTAAACCGACAGCCGCTCTGGGTTCATGACCAATACTTCACCAGCGTGGGCAATGCCGAGGGTCTCTGACACCAACTGGCCGTCGTCCTCTAATAGCGGCAGCGGCAAGTCCAGAGCCTGGGCGGCGCTGCGACCCAGGTCCAGCGAGTCCAGCAGCACGAAGTCGATGCCTTGTTCCTCGAAACGCTTGCCAAGTTCGGCATAGCTGGTCACCTTGCTATCCATATCAGCGCAGCTTGCGTCATAGGCCATCAGCGCCAGTGCCTTGCGATGCCGATAGCGACTCAGCTGGTGAAACTCACCGCTGTCATCCAACAGCGCAAAATCCCCTAGCCGATCCAAGGCGGCATTTGCCGACGCTGTGCACAGCGTGGCGGCCAGACCTGAGAGCAGCAATAAGTGCGATAACAGGGTATGTCGAGAAACTTCTTTCATAGTAGGATTGCTGTTGAATAATGTAACAATTTGTAAAAAAACAAAGACATAAAGGCACTTTTTTGGGCTGTAATTGCCTAGACGCCGACTGAATTGGTCGCTATGCTAGCCCCCCTGTTAAACAGCAAGCAAGAACAATAAAGGCAATTCTTCGCCCCGGCAGGTTTTAGGCCGGTACCGCGTTGAATAGACTCAAATAACAGCACTGCATTAGCTGACGTAAATGGAGAGAGTATCCATGCTAACCCGAAAGAATTTCCTTACCACCGCATTAACTACCCTGTTTGCATTGGTAGCGATTACAGCCTCCGCTCAATCCACTGAATCTGGCCGCTTCCTGAGCCTTTCCCCTCCGGGCGGGCTGCCGATCATTCCGGTACTGGAAGGTTGGATCGACAACCAGGACGGCACCACGAGTTTCTCTTTCGGCATTATCAATCGTAACGATGAAGCCGTTGAAATTCCCCTGAGTGAAGGTAACCGCATCGAGCCCGGCAAGTGGGATGGCATTCAGCCAACACACTTCCCTGCAGGCCGTTCAACCGGCGTTTTCACTGTAACGGTACCCAACGCCGAGCGCGAGACTGACGTGTGGTGGTATTTGAAGACCGGCGATAACGAAGAGCTGAAAGTGCCTGGTCGCTATGGCGGCTCCGCCTACGAACTGGATTTTATTCGTCCTCGCCCCCAGGGTGCCCTGCAGCCGCTGGTTGGTCTTGGCGAAAGTGGCGAGCAAATGCCCGGTCTTTATGCCCAGATCGGTGACCGCCCCGGTGGCGCTGTTCGCGCCGGCGAGCAGGTCGAAATCGTGATCAACGCCAGTGACCCTGCCGAGCGGGATCCAACGGACCCGCGTTTCGGTGAGCCTCTGCCCATGGGCGTGGCTTTCACGAAATACCAGGGCCCAGGAAACGTGGAGTTCACACCCCACGAATCGACCCCTACCGCCGAAAACCCCTATAACGAGGGTGACCGTCGCTTCAACTTCTGGCGTGCGCCGGCGGCCAACGAGCTGGAGATTCCCGGCCCATCTGGTACCGCGCGGGTTTACGCCACCTTCTCCGAGCCCGGCGATTACATCATTTCAGCGAAAGTAGACATCCACTCGGCGCCGGATAGCTCCAATGGCGACCAGTGCTGCTGGACCAACGTATACCAGCGCGTCACGGTTCGCTAAGCCCGCCCTTCAGCTAGAAAAGTGACCGGCCCTGTGCCGGTCGCTTTGTTTCTGCAGTCTGCAACGCTATACCCCTATTCCTATTGTGGTTTTTTCTTGAACAAAAGCCCGAAAACCGCGCATTTCATGACTTTTCGCACCTTAAGGACTGTTTCAATTTGTTGCATTACTGGACCGAAAAACACCAGAAATAATGGACTTTTGAGCACCCGCAACTTAGTATTTTTAGCTGGTATTGCCCAAATCCCAACTTGAGGAGAACAGCATGAAAAACGTGCGTCAAACTAGTGCCCTGCTGGGCGGAGCGGTAGCTCTGGCTCTTGGCATGGGCGCGCAAGCGCAGGAGCGCGAGGTCACCTATAACGGTGACGTAGCCCAAATCATCAATGAGAACTGTGTCGTATGCCATCGTGAAGGCGGCGTCGGTCCTATGCAGTTCGAAAACTACGACCAGGTTCGCCCCTGGGCACCTCTTATTTCTTACAAGGTTGAGAATCGTGAGATGCCTCCATACGCGTATGACCAGCACGTCGGCATCCAAGATCTGGAAGGCGACTGGCGACTGGCCGACGAAGAAATCGAAACTATCGTAGCCTGGGTTGAGCAGGGTGCACCACTGGGTGACACCGACATCGTTCCCCCCGTTGCTGAGCTGCCTGATGCAAACGGCTGGACGTTCGAGCCTATGTTCGGCGAGCCACACCTGATTGTTCCATCCATGGCCTATGACATTCCAGCGAATGGCAACGACCTGTGGAGCAAGGAATTTACAGATCCCAAATTAACCGAAGATCGCTGCATCAAGGCGGTACAGGTGAAGCCACGCGGTGACGCGAAGGCCGTTGTTCATCACGCCAACTCTGACGTTTACGTTTATGACGATGAAGGCGAACTGCAGCAGTACGGCCAGCTGACCGAATACGCCATGGGTAAGTGGGGCGAGTTAATGCCAGACGGCGTTTGCCGCACCATGCCTGCTAACTCCCTCGTACGTTGGGACATCCACATGTTCCCAGGTGGTGTAGGCGCAACTGCTGAAGGCGGTATGATCAAGGACAACGTGGTCGAGATTGGCCTGTGGTTCCACGATGATGAATTCGCAGAGCGCGAAGACATCTATCAGCAGGACCTGCGTCTGTATCCACTGCGTGAAGGCTATGAGAATGGCCACCTGATCGTACCTCCTCATGGTTACACCATGACCCAGGGTTTTCACTCTTTCGATCACCCTGTCCGTATCGACAGCTTTCAGCCTCACGGCCACCTGCGAATGAATGCAGCGTCGCTTGAGAAGTTCGATCCGAAGACTGGACGCACTACTCCAATCAGCCAGATCTCCAACTGGAGCGCAACCTGGCACCACAGCCACATTTACGACTCCGATGTAGCGCCTCTGCTGGCACCGGGTGAAGTACTTGTGATCAAGCAGTGGTACGACAACACAGCCGATAACCCCAACAATCCAGATCCGGATCAGTGGGTTTACGGCGGTAGCCGTACCGGTGACGAGATGTCACACGCCTGGATTGCTGTGACTCACCTCGACGATGAAGGCTTTGACCAGTTGGTAGCCGAGCGTCGTGAGCGTGAAGAGCGTTCTCTGGCAGGTAGCGACGACGACTAAGTCGCGCTCAACGGGCAAAACCGAGAAAGGGCTGGTTGGCAACAACCGGCCCTTTTTTATTGCGCATTTATCGTGGGTCACACCGGGCTGGCCCTGGCAGGCATAGCGCTGCACTGCCCCTGATTTCACTCCTTTTCATCTTCCTCTTCTCCGTCACTTTCTCCTTCCCCTTCCATGTCCTCAGTATTCCTTAAGCTCCCCGTTTCTCACACTGCCCCTGCCTTTCTCTCTGCTTAAGCTTTCTATTTGCATTCCTCGCCCTACCAGCTCCTGGCCTGCCTTAGCTTTGAAATCCGGCAGCAGCTGACTTTCCTTGGCCAGGCGATGAGCCCAGACCAAGCCCCTGAAGAGCATCTTGCAGCTTACAGGCCAGTGCCTTGCACGTAACAGGCTGATTTAAATAATAAAAAACTCTCAAGGGATAATTCCCTGAATTTCGTGCCATCGGCCAAAAAATACTTGGTTCTCTAAATTAATCCTATTTCCCACTTTTTCGACTTATAGATAAGGGGTACACTTTGAACCTTTGGTTGCAGTAGGGATTTAATTCCCAATTTTCGATCCAATTACTTTCGACTCTAAATATTAAAAAGGAGAGAAGGATGAGAAATGCAAAAGCCTGGTCCGGCATCGCTGCCCTAGCCCTGCTTGGCGCCCACACCCAGGCATCCGCGCAATCCGACCACGAACTGGCTTACAACGGTGAAATTGGGCGCATCATCAATGAGAATTGCGTGGTGTGCCACCAGAACGGCGGCATCGGCCCCATGGCCTTTGAGAACTATGACCAGGTTCGTCCCTGGGCACCGCTGATATCCTATCGCGTCGCCAACCGGGAAATGCCTCCCTATGCCTATGATCAGCATATCGGCATCCAGGACCTGATCGGCGACTGGCGACTATCCCAGGACGAAATCGACAAGGTCGTTGCCTGGGTCGAGGCTGGCGCGCCCATGGGAGACCCGGAAAACGCACCACCGCCTGCCCAGGTCAAAGACCCCAGCGAGTGGAATTTCGCCGCGGAGTTGGGCCAGCCAGATCTGATTGTCCCATCTAATTCCTACGACATCCCAGCCGGCGGTAATGACCTGTGGAGCAACGAGTTCGTTGATCCTGGCATGACTGCTTCGCGCTGTATCAAGGCGGTGCAGGTAAAACCGCGGGGTGATGCTGCGGCCGTGGTGCACCACGCCAATTCCAGCGTCTGGATGGAAGACGAGGAAGGTGAACTGCAGCGTTACGGCATGCTCACCGAATACGCTATGGGTAAGTGGGGTGAGATGGTGCCAGAAGGTGTGTGCCGTACCCTGCCCGAAGGCGCCATGATTCAGTGGAGCATCCACATGTATCCCGGCGGTGTAGGCGCCACTGCGCCCGGCACCATGATTGAAGACAACGTGGTTGAGATCGGCCTGTGGTTCCACGACGAGGACTACGAAGAGGCTAACGAAGTCTACAAGCAGGACCTGGCGCTTTATAAAATTGACGAGCAGGATGACCTGGTGATTCCACCCCACGGTTACCAGATGACCCAGGGTTTTCACAGCTTCGATCATCCCGTGCGCATAGACAGCTTCCAGCCCCACGGCCACCTGCGCATGAATGCCGCAGCGCTGGAAATTTTCTACCCGGAAACCGGCCGCACCGAGGCCATCAGCCAGATCTCCAACTGGAGTGCCACCTGGCACCATAGCCACATCTTTGATCCTGAAGTCGCACCTCTGCTCCCAGCAGGCGCTGTGTTGGTTATGAAGCAGTGGTATGACAACACTGCCGCTAACCCCAACAATCCGGATCCGGATCAATGGGTTTATGGCGGCAGCCGTACCGGTGATGAGATGACCCATGCCTGGTTGGCCATCACTCACCTGGACGACGAAGGCTATGAGCAACTCGTTGCCGAACGCCGCGAGAAAGAGCAGCGCTCTCTCGCCGGTAGCGACGATTAGCCTGTAAATTTACTGAGCACGAAAAAGCCCGGACGGGAAACCAGCCGGGCTTTTTTTATATCTGCGGCATGCGATACTCTGTGCTCATGAAGTTCAAGTTTCTGTTTTCCGCAACTCTCATAGCGCAGCTCGCTCAGCCCGCACTCGCCGCAGAGGAAGAAGTACTGCTTACCATCACCGGTGATCGCATTGAGCTAATAAGCGACGTCCAACCGCCGGACGATGCCGACGACTTGGTGCTGCGCTACTACCAGCTGCTGCCGCTGGCGCTGCAGGAAAGCCTTCAGCTGCTGCGGCACCGCATGGACAGGCGGATGGAGGACTACGAAGTGGCTTTCGCCGCCGGCGACACCGCCGAGATAAATGAGATCACTGACGACCTCAGCGCCTACTGGACCCGTATTCAGCAGATTCACTTTGAGGAATTTACCCCAGCCGCAATGCAGGATTTAGGCGCTGCTTATGCGGCGCTCTACTTTCTCATCGAAGGCTAGAGCCAAGCCTGTCACCCTCAAGCTGACTATCAACGGTCCAAAAAGGCACAAAAAAAGCGAGCACGCCAAGCGAGCTCGCTTTTACCGGACTGGATTATACTACTGAGGGCCAGACATAATCATGGTGTGAATCATATCCATTGCCTCGCGGGAGCGGTTGCGCTCGGACCGACCGAGGTCGCCGATGGCCGGGCCGCCCTGGTTGAAGATGCCGCCTCTGAGGGCAGACAGCAGATAGGTCATTTCGTCCGACACATTGCTGTCGTCCTTGGTGAACTCGTCCGCCGCCGCTTCCAGCAGCTCGTCGCGATTCTCCAGATTCGGGTAGGCGATGATGTCGGCTACCGCAGCGTCCAGCATATTCAGATTATCGATGATCACCGCCGCTTGCGGCGCTTCACTGTAGAGCGAAGGCGCAATGGCGGGCACGCTGGGCATATCCACCGGTACCGGGAACATGGTCATGCCGGTGTCGGAACCTACCTTCGACCAGTAGCGCTCGATGGTCACCGGCACCTTGCCAGCAAACTGGGGATCAAGCTGGCCTACTACCATTGCCTCCAGTGCAGCGAGCTGCAGCCACTGATTGGTCCACATCAGCGAGCTGAGTCTTGGGAAAGCTGATTTGGCGCCAGTGGCATAATCATGATCCAGGTAGAGCTCGACGCTCTTGGCCACGGTAGACACCGCGTGGCGGGCATCGCCAGTCTGATATGCCTCAATTGCGTCGGCCACCGCCGCGCGCTTCTCGCTGAAGGAGGTAGAGCTATCGGCATAGATATTCAGCAGGTCGCGCTCAAACTTGCGCCCCCAGGCCAGTACACGCCAGGCGTGGGTTGGCAGGGATTTGGCCTCGGAGTACGCATTCTCAGCCGTCTCATCGGAGTGGTCTCGACGCAGCAGGCCGGTAAGTCGAACCCGGGACTGAATCTCCAGCTCGCCATAAGGTCCATCCATGCTCATGTCCATCTCGCCACCGCCGTGGCCCATATGTGCCATGGAGTCCATGTTCTTCATCATGTCCAGTTCCATCTTAGTCTCCATACGCGCCTGCATGGTCTCTGGGCTGGCGTTGATCTCCGCCATGGCGTCGTACAGTGCAGCCTGGGTGACGTCGAAGGCGTTATTGAGTCTCGCCAGTTCCGGGTACTCCCGGGCCAGGGCGCCATCCTGGGCGAATGCGCCCACAGACAGGGTCGCACCTAGAGCCAGGGCAATGCCCTGCCCGAGAGCCTTGAAAAATAGGGCCTTCAAAAATGAGGTATTGATTGTTGGCATGGTCTGACTCCTCTCTCTGCGCGCTTATTGGCGCTTGAAACCGGCAATGATGCTCAAATGGCTCTCTGGTACTTTTGAGATGGTTATCTCGAAACCTATCTCGAAACCTGTGTCGAAATCTTTCTGAATCGCGGCCCAGATGGCTCGTATCTGATTCTCAGCTGGCTCTCACCTGATGCCGAGTTGAGCGATAGTCCGACCCGGCTCTATTGAGTCGGTATGTAGCACGCTGGAAAGTCTTGCCTGCTGCTAACTAACTGCTTCCAGGTGCCACTCGCTTTGTTCGGTTTTGCGTTTGGTTTTTTGGGCACATACTACAGACAGAGAATAAAAGCCCCCTCTGTCAAAGTCCACCAATTATGCCCTGAGGCAAGCCGACAAAGGCGCGTAAACTATTGATACTTTGCAACAAATTGTAATCGTAAGGACAGCGGAGAGCTGCGGAGGCAGGTGCCTACAAGACTGATTGCCAGAACCGGCAGGAAAAAGGAAAGCGGCTATCGGCTCTGGTTACCGGTCGAGGAAGTGAAAGTCCGCAGGCCCAGCCCGGCGCACCAGGATAACAGCGTCTTCGCCTCCGGCGGGAACGGTCCAGGAATGATTCAGCTCACCCGGGATCACCACGTAACTGCCCACCGCCAGCTCATGGTCTTCCTCGCCGAGGCGAATAGTGAGTTCGCCCGCCACCACCACCACATACTCATCATGTCTATGCCAGTGCAAATCGAAATGGGAACCGGCTGGAAACAGGGCATAGTAGGTGATGCCCTCGGTAACCGGGTCGACGCCAACTCGGGAGGTCTGGACGCCGACGGGAAAGCCGTTGCCGCCACCGGGCGGGGTCCACTGCAAATTCTTCAAATGAACAGCAAGTGGATCTACATTCGCGGATGAAAAAGGTACCAATCCGAACAAAAAGAGCAGCGGTATCCAACACTTTGTATTTCTGCGATTCAAATTAAAACAGCTCCTGCTCCAAGCATTCGATCTCTTGATCCCTAAACTTGAAGTTTTTCATGTTGGGCAAAGCCTGTGCACTTGAGAGGCATTCTCGCCCCCGTTCAAGGTCGCCTATGGTGACATGGACTTTCGCCAGTTCCAAATAGGTCTCCCATTCCCCAAACCTGGCACCAGTGCGCCTAGATATCTCCAATGCTTCCTCCAGGTCCTTGATCGCTACGTCAAAGTCATGAACAGCTAAATAATATCTCGCGCGGCCATTCAGTCCTGTGGGCAAGTAGAGCCATTCATCGGCACGCTTCAATAGATCCACTTGCTTATCCAACTGAAGCTTTGCGTTTACCTTATCTCCCATAGCGAGAAAGGTAAGCCCTAATACAAGGATATCACTGGCAAGAATAGATGTTGTATCAACGCTTACTTGCCACGACTTTCGATTTCTCCACGCGAATGTTTTGAGCAAGCGATTAAGTGACGCAAGTGGTCTTGCAGTATCAAGTAGGAATTTGCAATAGTATGAACTAATAGTTGGGAATGTTACATCGACGTCAACTGTCGGTTTGCAGAAAACCTCCTCCACTTCCAAAAACAGCTTCTCAGCTATCGACAAACCACCCCCTAGGAAACTTGAAAAGGCCCGCTTCTCCGAGGCTATCCTGGCCATCGGCGGCCATCGCTCAGCCATCATTAAAGCGGCCTCAACCGGGCGCGTCAGCGCCATCGCGGATTTTGATGCTTGGACCCTTGGCATTCCGGCCACCACGGTGGCAACTGCCAGTGACCACGGGATAGACGTGGTAGATGGTGCCATTACCATCACTTGACGATCAGACGGCACCAGCCTGGCGGGGGAGACCTATACTCTTGCGGCCCAGGGCTTCGCGCCCCCCTTGCAGTGGGTCGCCAGCGGCAGCTGTGTCGCCAGCGGTTACTGCAAGATCTTAGATCAAGTTTGCTGCTACTCCATTCAACCCAAATTACCTGAACTGAGCCAATCGGAGCTGGCGTTTTATCCGGTTCTTGGCAACAATCTCACTTATGATCTGCGGCTGTTATAGCTGCCTGTCTCTCCAACAAACGCAGCTGCCATCTATCACAGGCAGCCATCATAAGAAGAAGCTTGCAGACAGCCAGGAGTTTACATGTCTAACGCGGCCACCCTGACCCCGGAACAAACCCGTCGCAATCAGCTCGGCCTGATTGTCAGTGCCAGCATCGCCGCCCTGCTCTACCTCTACTTGTACGTGGAGATGGGCTGGCGTCAGGCCAGCCTGTTTCTGGTGGGACTGGCGGCCGGAGTGATTCTCTACCACGCGGCTTTTGGTTTTACCGGGGCGTGGCGCGAGGTGGCGAAGACCGGACGCAGCGCAGGCCTGCGGGCACAGATGGTGATGCTGGGAGTCACGGTGCTGATCTTCACCCCACTCATCTCGGTGGGCGAAATCGGTGGTATCGCCCTGCGCGGCAGCGTGGCACCAGTTAATCTCGGCGTGGTGTGCGGCGCCTTTCTGTTTGGTATCGGTATGCAGCTGGGCGGCGGCTGTGCCTCTGGCACCCTGTTTACCGCCGGTGGCGGCAATGTACGTATGCTGGTGACCCTGGCGAGCTTTATCGCGGGTTCCGTGCTGGGCACCTTTCACTGGCAGAGCTGGCAGGGTGTCCCCGGCTTCGAGCCCATGGCCCTGTCCCGCAGCTTTGGCGTAGTCGGCGGCGTTCTTATCAGCATGGTGTTATTCGCCGGGGTCTACCTGGCGGCAGCGGCCTGGGAGAAATGCCGCCATGGCGACCTGCTCAGCACTAAAATCGCCAGCTCGCCCACATTACTGCGCGGTCCCTGGCCATTGATCGCAGGCGCCCTGGCTTTGACGGCAGTCAATGTGGCTACGCTACTTCTGGCAGGCCGCCCCTGGGGTGTGACCGCTGCCTTTGCCTTATGGGGAGCAAAAATTCTGGGCGTGGTGGGGCTCGATATTTCTCACTGGGCTTACTGGAGCAGGCCCAACTCATTGGCTTCGCTGAATGGCAGCCTATTTAACGATATCACCTCGGTGATGAACTTTGGCATCATGCTGGGGGCGTTAATGGCCGCCAGCCTGGCCCACAAGTTTTCCCCTTCCATGCGCATCCCGGCGCGGTCGCTGCTAGCCGCGGTGGTCGGTGGATTAATGCTGGGCTACGGAGCGCGCATCGCCTTCGGCTGCAACATCGGCGCCTATTTTGGCGGCATCTCCTCCACCAGCCTGCACGGTTGGCTCTGGTTTGTGGCGGCCTTCGCCGGCAGCAGCATCGGCACTCGCCTGCGACCCTGGTTTGGCCTGGACTGAGGGCAGCAAACAAATAAGGCACAATGGGGTTTCCCTTTGCCGTCTTGGCCTAATACCATCGGTCCATGAGCGATACTTTTAAGTCCAAGCCCAAATCCAGGTCGGAATCTGGGCCCAGGCCTAAATCCAAACCCGGGCGCCCGGCCCTGAAGGGCAGCCTGTTCCTGCAGCAGGATGAGCGCCAGTCCTTCACCCAAGCCCAGATCGACCTGCTGAACGCCATCGCCTCCACGGGATCGATCAGCGGTGCTGCCCGCGCGGCGGGAGTCAGCTACAAGACCGCCTGGGATCGCATCGATGCCATGAACAATCTCTCAACCAGGCCGCTAGTAGCCCGTTCCGCTGGCGGCGCCCGGGGCGGCGGCACCCAGCTTACAGACTTCGGTCAGCAGGTACTGAACGGCTTCAACGCAATCCAGGAACAGCACGCGGAATTTGTGGATCGTCTTGGAGAGCAGGTGCAGGAACTGGACGACGTGGCGGATTTTCTGAACCTGGGAAAGCTCAAGACCAGCGCCCGTAACCAGTACCGCGGCCGCGTGAGCAAGTTGACCCGCGGCGCCGTCAATGCCGAGGTGGAACTGGCGCTCAGCGACAGTATCCGCCTAGTCGCCATCATCACCAATGACAGCGTCGAACGCATGGAGTTGGCGGTAGGCTGCGAGGCCATTGCCCTGATCAAGTCATCTTGGGTGTTACTATGTCGGGACAGCAGACTCAGGACCAGCGCCCGCAACCAGCTTGGCGGCATAATAAGTCAGGTCACCGACGGTGAAGTGAACGCAGAGGTGACCCTGGACCTAGGAGACGGCAAAACCCTCACCGCCATGGTCACGAGCGCCAGCCTCGAAGACCTGGAAATGGAAGTGGGGGACAGTGCGACGGCACTGTTCAAAGCTTCGTCGGTCATACTGATGCGGGCCTGAGCAGACAGCCCATGGCGTCTGATTAGTTCAGCTTAATTCAGCTCAGCTCAATTTAGCTCAATACAGTACCGCTACCGATTTAATCTGCGCCCACACCGGCTTGCCCGGACTCAGCGCCAGTTGCGCCACCGAACGCCGAGAGATCCGTGCGACGAGGCGCGTCTCGCCTGGCGCCCCCACCAAAAGTTGCACCAGCGCCATGGCAGGATCAGCATCCTCGGCAATGGCTGCCACCTCAGCAGGTAAGCGATTGAGTATACTGCTGGCCTGATCGGCTTCCAGGGACAGACTGATATCCCGCGCCAGGGTACGCACCCGCAGCTGCTGGCCCATGGCCTCACCACTATCCCGCAGCCAGAGCTGGCCACCCTCAAAATCGACACGGATCAGGTGCCACTCACTATCCCGCTCTGTCACCCTGCCTTCAACGATTGCACCGGCCTCCTCACCCAATATACCCGGCACATCAATCCGAGCCAGCACCTCGCGAATCGGACCACAAGCGCGGACCCTGCCTTGGGACAGGATCATCAGGTGGTCCGCAAGTCGGGTCACCTCATCAAGGGCATGGGTGACATAGATCATGGGGATTTTCAGCTCGGCCCGTATGCGATCCAGATAAGGCAGGATCTCCTGCTTGCGAGTCTGATCCAGAGCCGCCAGCGGCTCATCCATCAGCAGCAACTCGGGTTTGATCAAGAGTGACCGGGCGATAGACAGACGCTGGCGTTCACCGCCAGATAGTTGCTGCGGTCGCTGCTGCAGCAGATCTCCGAGGCCCAGCAGCGCGATGACATCTTGCACCTCCTGCTCATTTACAGTCGCGGCGGCACGCTTGCGGGCAAATTCCAGATTGCCCGCGGCCGTCAGATGCTCGAACAAACTCGCTTCCTGAAACACATAGCCGACGGGGCGTCGATGCGCCGGCAGGGATTCTTTTTCATCGTGCCAGGTCTCCCCTTTTACCCGTAAATAGCCTGACTCGATGGGCTGCAATCCAGCCAGGGCTCGGAGCAACGTGGTCTTGCCGCAACCGGAGGCACCGAACACCACGGTCACACCGGCGCCCGGGAGACGCTCATCGACCCGCAGGTCAAATGACCCGGCTTCGTGTTTCGAACCCGGCAGACGCACAGAAAAATCGGCAATGATGGCAGAGTTGAGTGTTGCGGCAGCAGTCATGACGGTGCCTCAGGCGCTGAAGCGCAGACCAGCGTCGCCGCGCCGGGCCGGGATGGAATACAGAAACAACAGCACCAGGAAGGAAAACAGCACCATAGCCCCCGCCAGCCAATGGGCCTGACCATAATCCAGCGCCTCCACATGATCATAGATCTGCACTGACAGCACTCGAGTCTGTCCCGGAATATTGCCGCCGATCATCAGCACCACCCCAAATTCCCCCAGGGTATGGGCGAAGCCCAGCACCGAGGCGCTGAGAAAACCGGGTCGCGCCAGGGGCAGGACTACATGCAGGAAGCGGTCCCAGGGGCCGGCTCTCAGGGTTGCGGCCATCTCCAGGGGGCGCTCGCCAATACTGGCAAAGGAATTTTGCAGGGGCTGCACCACGAAGGGCATGGAATAACACACTGAGCCCACTACCAGGCCCCAGAAGGTAAACGGCAGAGAGCCCAGACCAAGGGATTGGGTCAAGCCCCCGATGGGCCCGTTTGGCCCCATGGCCACCAGCAGATAAAAACCCAGCACCGTGGGCGGCAGCACCAGCGGTAGCGCCACGATTGATGCCACTGGCCCCTTGAGTCTGGAGCGGGTGCGCGCCAGCCACCACGCCAGGGGCGTACCGAGCATTAGCAGGATCAGGGTTGTGACTGCGGCGAGCTGCAGGCTCAAACTGATAGCCGCCCAGTCTGCTGCGCTAAAACCCATACTTACCTCATCAAAAATTCATAGAAAACCAGCGTTATATAGCAATTTATATAACGCTGTTCAAGCGCTATTTGAAAATTAACCCTATATTTTTCAGCAAGTAAGGAAAAAATAGACCCAACGCCATTTGATGTATGGCGTGGTCAGATCGCGCTGTTCGTGTCGAGCGACTAGCATTCCATCAAGTGACTGACAAACCCGACATGCGCTGAAAAAATCGTGACCATCGCACAGGGGCAGGATTGGGATGCGAAACTACTGCCAAGAGGATGAAGTTAGGGAGCTGCAAATGGGTAGCCGCCGGTCAGCTGCCGCCTATGGCTGTGCTAGCTGCTATGATTATCCCCTTACACAACGCGTGCTCATTAAATGTCAGCCACTCTCTTTAGTATCGGTTACGCGACCAAGCCATTGACCGAATTTATGGTCCAGCTCCAAAGCTACGAAGTGAACGTGGTGGCAGACGTGCGCTCGGTGCCCTACAGCGCCGCCTTTCATGACTACCATCGGGAACTCCTGCAGCGTGCGCTCAAGCAACAAGGAATAAGCTATGTCTATTTGGGTAAGGAGCTCGGTCCGCGCTCAACGAACCCGGCACACTACGACGAAACAGGCCGAGTGCAATATGACCGCCTGCAGCGGGCCGACAATTTCTTGCATGGCATAGAGCGCCTGCTAACCGGGCTGGATAAGGCACTCAATATCGCCCTGCTCTGTGCAGAAAAAGACCCGGCGTTCTGCCATCGCAGTCTCCTGATCGGTCACCATCTGGCTCGGGCCAACGCCCTGCCGATACAACACATCGGATTTGACGGTGCATTGGAATCACAGGCTGAACTGGAGCAGCGCCTGGTGTCATTGCACGATCTGGAGCAAGACCTGTTCGCCGCAGCGGATGATCTTGCCGAGCTAGCCTATAAACGCCAGGTGCAGGCCACTAGCTATCGAAAGTCTTCCGATTCCTGAAGCACTGCGCCTGCCCGCGATTTTTTACTCTAACCCAATAACGCGCGCCTAGTCCTCAGCCTCAAGATCGCTGCGATAACGTGCAAACCAGGCCAGGATATTATCCACCTTGGCAATCTGGTGAGACGGGCGTCCGGCGATACCATGGGACGCTTCCGGTACCCGCACCATGGCGGTGTCTACCTGCTGTAGTTTCAATGCCTGATAATACTGCTCGGATTCCGCAATGGGGGTGCGGTGGTCAGCTTCGCCTGTCAGCAACAGCGTAGGCGTGGTGACATTGCCCACTAGGGATAAGGGTGAACGCTGCCAGTAGGTATCAAAATCCTCCCAGGGCATATTCTCAAACCAGTAGCGGGTTACACCTTCCGGAATATCACTGTACAGCGCATGACTGATCCAGTTGATCACCGGCTTGACCACCGCAGCGGCAGCGAAGCGATCTGTGTTGCCCACAATCCAGGCCGTGAGCACGCCACCACCGGAACCGCCGGTGACAAACAGCTGGTCTTCATCTATGAATCCCATGTCGATCACTGCGTCGACTCCGGATATGAGGTCATCATAGTCCTGGCTTGGATAGTTATGATGGATCTCGTTGGCAAACTCGTAGCCGTAGCTGGTGGAACCGCGGGGATTGGTATATAGCACCACGTAGCCAGCCGCCGCATAGAGCTGCACCTCGGTGGAGAAATAAGGCCCATAGGCGGTGAAGGGACCACCGTGAATTTCCAACAGCAGCGGATAATCCTCATCCGCATCGAAATCAGGTGGCGTCACCAGCCAACCATTCACATCGTGGTCACCCACGGAAGAACGCCAGCTGACCTCGCGCACCTCCCCGAGAGTCTTGTGATCCAACAGGTCAGCGTTGAGATCAGTCAATTTAGTGGAACTTCCCCCGCGTCCAATCGCGACATCTGCCGGACGCTGCGCGTCTCCCGCTGAGTAAGCGTAGGCGCCATTGTCGGCGACCGAATAGCTGCCACTGGTATAGGGACGGCTGATACCAACACTACCCATATCGGATAATAAGGGAGATACGTTGCCTTCCATATCCAGCGACGCCAGATTGCGCTTACCGAAGTCATCATAGGAAATCAGTAGCTGTGAAGAACTGCCGGACCAATTCACCGAGACTACCGATCGATCCAGGTCATCAGTCAGAACGCTAACCTCGCCGCTGTTTACATCCAGAATATTGACCTGGGTGTTGTGATAACCCATGCGCTCATCGTCATAGCCAAGGTAGGCGATGCGGCTGCCATCGGGTGAAAACGCCGGTGCGAAGTCAGGGCCATCACGGCTTGTTAGTTGCGACATCTCGCCACTGGTCAAATTGACCGACCACAGATCGCTATTCTGCTGGCGATACTGCCAATCTTCGTTGCGATTGGCAGAGACTACAATCTCTTCCCCATCGGGGGACCAGCTCAGACTGCCGCTATGGTTGTAGTCGCCGCTGGTAACTTGTCTGGGTGTACCCCCATCTGCCGGCAGTACGAACACATGGGTATAGCCCACGTCGAGATAGCCGCGACCATCGGATCGATAGTTCAGCTGGTCAGTTACTGTGACACCTGGCGCCCAATTAGCGCCTTTCGGCTTGGCCAGTGGCGTGGCAAGAGTCATACCCTCGCCTTTCACCAGAGCAGAAAACGCGATGCTCTTTCCGTCTGGCGACCAGCTCAGGCCGCGGGGCGAGTTTTCCAGGTTGCTCAAGAGTGCAGTCTGCCCGGTATCCATCCAGCGCACATACAGTTCTGGGCCCCTGCCTTCAGCGCTGGACACATACGCCAGACGGGAACCATCAGGTGCCCAGCGGGGGCTGGAATAGGAGTCTGCCCCGGACAACAGCGGTCGGTGATTGGAACCATCGGCATCTACAATCCAGATATTGGCCCGGGTAGAGTCGCTCATGATGTCATTGGCATTACGCACATAGACAACCTGGGATCCATCGGGTGAAATTTGCGGATCTGCGGCAATCTCCAGCTCGAATACATCGGTGTTAAGGAAAGTATCCAGGTGATCATCCGCGAAGGCGGATGCACAGAACAATAGGGTCAACAGGGCCAGGCGCAACATGGAGCAGTCTCCGGATAAGCAGGGTTGGATGGCGAAGCATAGGCAGAAATTCGGTGGATGTCTAAGGTTTGAATTTCCGCAAGTGAAAAGCACCAGGCATGAAAAAGCCCAACGGATGCCGCATCGGTTAGGCTCTTCGAATTCAGGCTGGCTGTGGTGAGACAGCGCAACCGGTTTGGCGACTAGTCGTCGTCGGAACCACTTTCGGCTTCGACTTCCAGGCGGCGGGCGCCGGCCAACATGCCGGGCATGGCGTGATTGCCTTCGTGGCAGGCATATTCGTACATTTCACCGTCCATTTCATGGAAGCTCAGCTCCGCAGTCCAGGGCTGCACGTACAGGTTGTCGTCTTCTACCGTAAATTGATACACGATTTCAGTGTCTGAGTAGCGCTCGAAGCGCTCAATGATTCGACCCTCGGCAGTGATTGGCACCGAACTCTCGGCCATTTGCTTGGGATTAATATTGACTGTTTCTACCACCAGCATGCCGTCTTCATACCAGCCAACGGAATCGCCCAGCCACTGCTTCAGCACGGCGGGTCGTCGGTTCGCGCGGGCTTCCTCAGCGGAGCCGTAGAGGGGAATGATGCGCGCATCGTGGGCCATCTCAACGGTAATGATCACGTAATCATCGGACTGCACGATCTCATAAGTGCTGTTATACAGGGTGCCCATCATGCCGGGGCCGGCGGTGTTGCCAAAACCCAGCAGACAACGCTCAGCCAGGGGAAATATCTCCGGCCCTTCGTCGGCACCAACGCCGGTCAGGTAGCGAGCGCCATAGTTGCGCACATCCCAATCGGGCTTGGGCTGCTCCAGTCTTGGCACGCGGCCGTTTGGTGGATCAATAATATAGGAGGTGCGGTATTCGCCTTTCACGTAAGCCAGGGTTGAACCGGGATCGGTCCAGAACAGATTGTAGCCACGCAGGCCAAAGTCCTGGGAGCCTACCGGCGGTGCACCGGTTTCAGGATCGATAGCCGGACCACTTTCGATGTTATCTGCGGATATTCCGGCGAGCCCCATATTGGCAACCATGGCAGCCGCTTGTTCCGCGGTTACCACCAGATCTTCAATACCACGGGGGCGAGTCAACCCAGTGCGCGAGGCATTGGTCCAGGTACCAGTCAATTCAGGGCGCTCCGCGCTCTGGGCAAAAACCGCGCCTGAGCAGGCCACGGACAGGCCGAAGACAGCGGAACACAGTGACAGCTTTTTGCTGTTAGTCATGACAAAACCCTCTAGATTTCAAGCAGCTACGCTGCTCTTCCCTGCCACCAGCGGCAGTAAACAACCATTGTACTATTTCTCGCCTGGGCATTCTCCCCATTTTCGACCCTCAGCAGAGGGCTTTCTGCCCGTGTAAAGACATTGAATTGCCTCAGCTTTTGACGCTACCCTGCGTGGTTTATGGAGTCGTTTATTCGCTCCCCTGAATTCGCCCTGCTTTCCAATAACCCAATAACAATCACGAAAAACCGGAGAATGAACATGACTAGAGTGTTGCGCCTTATGGGCAATGTATTTCTGCTGAGCGTCGCTGCCTTGAGCGGCACGATCATTGGCTTGACCAGTGGCGCAACTCAGGCCGCCGAAGGCGAATGGATCACCCTGATCGATGGCACCGAGGGTTTGGAGAATTTCAATACCGTCGGCGACGCAAACTGGACGGCCGAAATGGCCTCAATCCGCGCCACCGAGGGCAGCGGAGCATCCTGGCTGGTGAGTAAGCAGAGCTATAGCAACTTTGAACTGCGGGTGGAGTTCTGGGCTACCCATGATGCCAACAGCGGCGTCTATATGCGTTGTCAAAACCCGGAGCGGATTACCGACCGGGATTGCTACGAGGCCAACATCTTCGACCAGCGCCCGGAAGCCGCCTATGGCACCGGCGGCATTGTGCATGTTGCACCGGTATCGGAGCCATTGCCCAAGGCCGGTGATCGCTGGAATATCTACAGGCTGATCATGGATGGTGATCATTTGATCGTGGAATTAAACGGCGAGCGAACGGTGGATGTGCGCGAAGACAAGTTGGCCAGTGGCCCCTTTGCTTTGCAGTGGGCGCGCGGAGAACTGCGCTTTCGCAAGGTGCAGATCCGGGAAATCTAGTTCCTGGAAGCCTGAACCCGTAAATCTGGGTTATGAAAGCAAGGCCGGCTAATTAGCTGGCGTGCTGAGCTGGTCGATTAGCCGCTGCAGCGCGGCGGGTGCATCTGCTTTTCGCGCCGCCAACTCCTGCAAATATTGCAGGGGGGATTCTCCCTGCGGAATGCTGTAACGCTCACCATCCTGCTGGGCAACCATCTCATCACCCTCGATCAACAGGCTGGCGCCATGGGCACCATAATAGGTGGACAGCCCGGTATCGACGATCAACACCTTGCCCTCGAATCGCGGCAGAATCACCCCGGCACCTGGGGTATGCCCGATTACGATATGGTCAACATCGTAGAAACCCAGCAGCGCATCGACATGAGCCAACTCCGTGGCCGCATCATTCTGCGCCAGGCCGCGATACCACAGCGGCACATCATCAGCTTCAGACAGCCCTGGCTCTTCCCCCAGATTGCCCGCCAGTTCGTGGCAGAACACCTGAATTCCGTCTCGCGCATTTTCATGGACGCACTGCGGGGGGATCGCTACGACCAGCAGGCGGTGCGCGAGCAGCTGAATAAAGTCTTTGAATTCGTCAACGAGAATCGGGATGCGATCTCCAATGGCGTTTGCATGAAGATCATTTGCTTTATAAAGGATGTGGATGAGAGTATTGAAAACACCGTGGGGCTAGAGATGCATGGCACACCCATCAGCCTGCGGGCCTATTGCCTCGTCTTTATCTACGTCTTCCCGATCGTGTTTATCCCTACCCTGGTTAATGACCTGGCTTCCAGTTCACCGCTGGTAGTCTACTGCCTGGCTATGATCCACGGCTTCATCCTGATTTCGCTTTATAACGTGCAGGATGCGATGGAAGATCCATTTGACCAGGTTGGCCTGGACGACATTAAGCTGGAAGAGTTTCATTTCGAAAAGCCCGGCAAGCTATTCGACACACCGCAGGAGCAGACCGCGCCTTAGCAGCGGCCATTCCCGAGTCATTGCCAACCTGCTGTCACACCCGGCTAGCGAGCGCGCATCGCGACTCTCCGGTATTCGCGGTACTCCGGCAGCCAGAAATTCCGCTCAATATGACCCAACAACTCCTCCTCGCTGGTTTGCAGGGCCCAACCTTCCGCCTGAGCAACCCTGCCGACAGCAAAGGCGATCTTCTTACTGATATCGGTGAGGGCAGTAAGCGGAGGCAGAATCCCCACAGTTGGATCGGATGATTCAGGCACCAGTTCCGCAAGCGTCATGCTCGCCACCATCAGCATCTCATCGGTGATACGCGATGCCTTGGCGGAGATTACGCCAAGACCGATGCCAGGAAAGATATAGCTATTATTGCACTGCGAAATCTCGAACTGGCGACCATCGTATTCGACCGAACCAAACGGGCTTCCGGTAGCAACTATTGCCTTTCCCTGGGTCCACTCCATTACCTGGGCAGGCTGTGCTTCCACCAAGCGTGAGGGATTACTTAGCGGGAATATGATTGGCATAGCGCACTGTGCATGCATGCCTTTGATAACGGCTTTAGTGAATAGACCGGGAATGCCTGAGGCACCAATCAATGCTGTAGCTCTGGCGTTAACAACCACATCCAGCAGACCCGGATAGGGGTTGTCGCCGCTCAACTCCCAGTCTGCAATCGCCGCCTTCGACTGTACCAGCCGCTCCTGAAAATCCGTCAGACCCGGGGCATCTTTTACCAGCAGGCCATTCTTATCGACCATATAGATCTGGCTGCGTGCAGTTGCTTCGTCCAGGCCCTGGGTAACCATCGCAGCGATAATCAGTTCCGCTATGCCACTGCCAGCGGAACCGGCACCGACAAAAACCAGGCGTTGTTCACGCAACTGCTCACCCTTCTTTTTGCAGGCCGCAAGCAGCGAACCCAGAGTAATAGCGGCGGTGCCCTGAATATCATCATTAAAACAGCACACCCGCTCACGATGTCGCTGCAACAAGGGCATGGCATTGGGCTGAGCAAAGTCTTCAAATTGAATCATGACGCCGGGCCAGCGTGCCTGCACTGCGTCGATGAACTGGTCGACGAATGCATTATATTCGTCCTTGCTAATGCGAGGGTGACGCATCCCCATGTACATGGGATCTTCCAGCGCCTCTTGATTGTTAGTGCCAACGTCCAGCGCGACCGGCAAGGTGTAGGCCGGAGAAATACCGCCGCAGGCGGTATACAGCGAGAGCTTGCCAATAGCGATACCCATACCGCCAATGCCCTGATCGCCGAGCCCCAACACCCGCTCACCGTCGGTGACTACCACAACCTTGACCTTATCTTTGGTTACGCTGCGAAGAATTTCATCCATGTATTCGCGCTCGCCATAGGAGACGAAGATACCGCGGGCGCTGCGATAGATATCCGAGAATTCCTCACAGGCATCGCCAACCGTTGGGGTGTAAATAATCGGCAGCATTTCCACCAGGTGTTCAGATAACATGCGATAGAATAGCGTTTCGTTATTGTCCTGCACGGCGCGAAGATAGATGTGCTTGTTGATAGGCTCATCAAAACTGCTGTACTGGCTATAACAGCGCTCCACCTGCTCATCAATACTTTCGTAAACCGGCGGCAGCAAGCCAATCAAATTGAAGTTGCGCCGCTCTTCCGGCGAGAAAGCAGAGCCCTTGTTCAACAATGGGGTTTCCAGCAAGGATGGGCCCGCGTAAGAGATGTAAATTGGCTTGTTAGTAGACATTGAATTCCGAAAGACAGGGTTTTCTTGAATAGTTGCAACGGATAACGGCAGTAAAGTTGGTCACGTTGATGAGAAAGCCTAGTAATTCCACCAGACAGGGCTGCGCGCCAAGCGTGGTAATCCATTTCCTGAGCATAATCTTAACTCAGACCGGTAACGTCGCGAAAATATAGCGGGGATCCGCTAAGTTCTTTCGGGATGGCCACCAGAGAATTGCCCAGCGCATCTTCTATCCTCGCAGCCTCGAGCGCCGGTGCTGCTATGGCAGGGCCATGGCTCCAGCACAGCAAGAGATGCTCACCGTCGGGACGCTCAAACTCGAACTGGTAGAGACCATGCCGCTGGTCCCGCTGCTCGGGTAAACAGGCTTGCACAAAAGTTGAATCACCCAGAGTGAGCAAGAAGTGTTGAAGCGCAAGAAAAGCCGGACGCTCGCGCAATTCGCCGTCATCATTCTTATCCACAAGGCCATAGCCCCTTGCGACCAAGCGCCACCAGAACACTCTATCAACCAGGCCTGAGCACAGGGCAAGTACGATATACCGCAGCATATAGTCGCTGTAGCTGAATTCTTCCACTCCGCTGTCTGGCACCTCTCCCGGCTTGGCCAGCCGATACTCGAAAGGGGACGTAACCGGTGAGTAGATAGAAGCCCCAGAAATAGGCCAGTTCACTTCAGACACGACGACCTTGTCATCCGGCACCTTAAGATAGCTGGCAATAGCCGCCGCCAGCGCAAACTTGTCAACAGCATTAAATCTACTCTGGGGATTCTCTGGCGCGCCGCGACGATCAACATACAAATGATGAGATATAGCAGCCACCGGCACCTGTTGCGGCCACTGCTGCATCGCAGCCAGCAGGAACGGATATTCGAAATCAATGGTGGCTGGGCCGGTGATGTTCACAGCAGGATAGCGCTGACGCAATTCGACCAAAGGCGCATACAGGTTCTTCAATTCCTCGAAATCCCATATCCCCCATTTCACGCGATTGATGGCGTGACCGAATTCCACCGCGGCGATATATTCATGGGTAAGTTCAAGCACCTCATGGACAAATTCTCGCCAGGCATCTGGCTCCTGCAGTGCCCGCCGGTCCTGCACCAGCGCGATGTTAACCTCGCGCCCGGCAGCCGCCAGATGCTTCACCAGGCCAGCCTGCTCATGCCAGCGCTGTTGCCCTTCGTGATGACAGAATCGCAGCAGAGCAGGTGCTGCGCCCAACTTGTTTAGAAGGCCAACTTCAATTCCCTGGGACGGTCCATCTGGGTCCAGTGCAATGCCAATCCTACTCTTGAGATTTACAGGCGCCGAAAAGGCCCGCGCCTTGCTTGATAGATAGTGCTTACGCACTGACCAGGCAGCGGCAGCGGTAGATTTAAGCATGCACCAACTGCGCCCACGTGGATAGAGTCGCACCCGCTCTTTACGCTCCAGCGCGGAAAATGCCTGGTCGGACCTGTCGTCCCAGATCCAGATATCACGGGGTGCCGGAAACGCGTTCACCTCAGGATGTATATCCCGCTCTCTGGCGAGGCGCGCTTCCCGAATGGGGTGTCGGAGCCTTCGAGTATTGGCCCGTAAGCGAAATAAGCTGACATAGCGTCGATGCCAGGTGCGTAATAATTCTGGCGCAGGCTTGCCCCAGTAAATATCCAGGAACATTTGCATTATTTCTGAAGGCAAATTCAGGCGTGATAGATCCTGCGCGCGCTGACGCATACTGAGCTCAGGAAAGATTCGCCCACGATTAAGGTCGATAATTTGCGCACAGCCTGAATCGCTTTCCTCACCTTGAGGCAAGAGAATATTTTGATTACCAAGGTCGTGATGAATGAATCCCGCGTCATGCATGGCGCGACATAATTCAGCGACGCGCGCGAGCATCGGCGCTAACTCACCGCACGTGGGTTCACCATTCAGGGTACTGATAATCTGGTCGTGAAAGCTGGTTACCTGTTCTTCAAACAAACTGATGAAGTAACTCTCTTCCAGTCGATTGCCGCAACGTCGCTCCAGAAAGGCCACGGGGGCAGGTGTGCCAACCTTATTGGTTTTTAAATGCAGTGCCGCTTCGAAGGATCGCTGCGCCTTGGTTTTTCGATAGCGAATATCGACATAATCTTTCCAGCGTTTTTGTTTGCCGAAAGACTTTACCATTACCGCAAGTCTTCCACCCTGAAAGGGCAGCATTAACCTGACATTCTGATTGCGACCACCGGCAATCAGTTCAGCATCTGGGGCTTGAAGCAAATCAGGCACCCGCGATAGTGCCTGGTTGAGTTCCTCGCAGCGAAAGGCATTATTAATCACACCTGCATATTCACCCACCACGAGTGCAGAACTGTCCTGGGCAACATTGGTAAGAGAATCCTTAACGACGAATTCGTTCACGGCGCGAATAAACCTGTGTACAAGTAGGAAAGAATAAAACCGGCACTGACAGCCTATATTACGCAAAATGGGCGCAAAAACCGATCAAGCCGCCATCAACTCGCGCCTGGTGCTGATTAGTATGTGAACAAGCAGTGCTGCAAGGGTATGAGCGGCGAGCAGCAGCGCGAAGCAATTGCTCAGGCAACGCGCCGCATCAGCAGCGCACCGGCCCCGGCACACAGCAAGATTGGTGTCAGTACCGCCATCAAAGGGCTAAATCCATAGATCAGGCTGACTGGCTCCATCATGCGCTGTACTGTAGTGAAGGCAAGGCCGATGCTGATGGCGATAAAAATGCGATAGCCCATGGTGGCCTCGCGCAGGTGGCCGAATACGAACGAGACCGCCAGGATGACTAGAACCAGTGTGGAAAGCGGTTGCAATAACTTCTTCCAGAAGGCCAGGAAATAGATACCGCTGTCGAGACCCTCTGACTCAAAATATTGGGCAAATTGAAACAGACCAGAGATGGATTGTTTATCAGGATCGACCAGAAGCACACTGAGTAACTCAGGCGACAAATCAGCTTCCCAGTCTTCCTGCAAATAGCCACCGGTGATAATCGTCGAACTATTCATCAGGCTCTGACTGACATTAAGCAGGCGCCAGTAACCCCCCGTCTCGGTTCTTACATACTCACCTGCCTCGGCAAAGCTTGCAGAGACCAGTTCGCGCTCATCGTTAACGGTATAGCGACTTACCCCAATCAGCTCTTCGCCACCGGGGGCAATCGCATTGATATGAATATAGTCGTTGCCCACCTTGCGCCAGGTGCCGGCCTCGGAATTGATTGAAGTAGAACCACTCTGCTGAATCGCCTTATTTGAGTTGGCGACCTGTTCCAGAGGCGGCGAAACAAACTCGCCAAGCACCAATCCAATCAGCATCACCAGCAGCGTCGGCTTTAGCACTGCGGCCACAATCCGCCACTTGTGTATTCCCACGGACTGCATCACCACCAGTTCATTATTGGAGGCCAGCACGCCGAGGCCAATTAAGGCACCGCCCAGAGCCGCATAGGGCAAGAGCTCATAAATACTGGTGGGCGTTGTCATAAAGACATACAGCAGCGCATTGCCTACGCTGTAATCCACACCGGACTCACCCAGCTCATCAATCAAGGAAAAAATAAGATCCAGAGACACGGTAACGCCCAGCACCACTGCCATGGACAGCAGCACAGCAATCCGCACATGATTGTCTAATAGCTTCATGTGCCTGCTCTCAATTTCAGCTTGAGCCCTTCTGGCCCGGCCCGGAACAAAGTCACACCAATTGCAATAAAAACCAGGTGAACCCACCACAGCCCTACAGTGGGATCAAGCTCACCCTCGGCAATGCGATCACGGCAGAATTCCAGGGAAATAAAATACGCCACATAAATCAGTGCAGCCGGGAACAGTTTGCTGTAACGACCCTGTCTGGGTTTTACCCTGCTCATCGGCACCGCAATCAGAGTAATCACTGGGATCAGCAACAAGACAGAAATACGCCACTGTAGTTCCGCCTGGTGAGCAATGTCAGGAGAACCAATCAAGGTTAATGTGCTCAGCGTCGATTCTTCCAAAACCTCTTCAAATTCTTCTGGTGCCGGCAGCAAGATGGCCTGGGCATCAAACTGACCGATACTGAAATCAGCCGCGCCAGGTGTCCCATCGTATTGCAGCACACTATCAAGACGCATAAACCGGGCACCGGTCTCCGCGTCAATCACAGGTCTGGCACTATCGGCTATGATAATTCGAGGTGGCTCACCCGAAGTTTGGCCCGCTGGGGTCAGCGCCACAAATACATTCTGCAGCTCTCTTTCACCCTGCCCTCCCGCACCAACTCGCTCAGTATAGGTTACCCGTTCTCCATCTCCGAAAGTCTGAAACTGACCGGCAACGATAAGGTCCACCTCGGTCAACTGATTCTGGCTTAGCTTCAGTTGCTCGCCGTTGCGAAGCCCTTCAGGGGCCAAATAGAGGCTGATAGCGGCGACCAGCATCATAATCATGGCGGCAACCCCAAGGGAATTGACCAGCAAACGCTTCTGGCTGAATCCCGAGCTCATCAGAATAACCATCTCGTTATCCGCATACATGCGCCCGTAGGCGAGTATGATTGCCAGAAAAAGCGCGAGCGGTATGATGACTAGCAGGAATTCGGGAATGCGATAGAGCATCAGCAAAAGCAGGATGTCTGGCGCTTTTTCGCCGGCGACAGCGTCACCCAGATATTGAATAAAGCGACCGGTTAAAGCCACCACCAGCAGCACGGAAGTGACCACCGCAACAATTTGCAGAATTTGTTTTGACAGGTAACGGAAGATAATCAAGATCGGGCCTGCCGCTGGAAAAGAGTTTGTTTATGGATGACTGGGGACTGCTGTCAGTGCTTTGAGCAAACGATTAGCACAAACTAATTGGGGATTAGTTTCAGGTCAAGCGTCCAGTTCAATGCTAAGCACTTCTCTGGCGCCATCAAAAGTGAGGCTGTAGATCCTGTCATCACGCTCGATATTGACCAGGTTGGATTGATCTGACCACACGTCCCGCAGCGCCATGTTGACAATTGTCATGCTGGCGACATTCTCCACTGCAGCAATTTCCTGGTATACCCAGAGGAATTGGCCGTCAACTTCCTCCCCTATATAGTTAAGCGCCAAATCCTCGCGACTGTCATCACTATAGGTTACTTCAACCGAGAAGCGATTCATTACGTAGCTACTAAAGAGCTGCCTGGATTCGCTGGATTCAACCAGGGTCTGACGCTCGCCAAAAATAACGCCAGCGGCATGCTCGGCATCATGAATGAAGAAGCGGTGCATAACTTCGATATTACCCGTGTTCTCATTGAACAGAATTCGGGTGACCGCGTTTTTTTGCTGGTGTGCGACACTGGCATGATTAGCGATCAGGCAGGCACAGATCACCCACACTCGGAAGACTGCCGAGGGCAGCCGTCGGGCATGGGTACTGGTGAGTGAGTTACTGTTCAGTGTCCTCATCCTCATCCTCATCTTCATCTGTATCCAACTCTGTCTTGATGTCCTGCATGATATCGCGGCCGACCAGACTGCCTCCGCCCTGGGACTTGAATGACTCAATTCGCGAAGGAATGATGCGGCGGGGATAATAGTTATTCTCGATGTCCACATCTGCAGTCTCCTGCAGTGGGTCAACCGTCACACTGACAATTTCTTTTTCAGTGACTACTAGTTTCTTCACCGCTGCGGGCGAACGCCGCCAGATCTCTGCAGGAAGACGCATTTCCTCGCTGCTGCCATCGGCATAGTCGAACTGCAGAATGATTGGCATAACCAGGCCACCGTGGTTTGAGAACTCCATGATGTAGTAGCTGAGATCTTCAGAAATTGCACGATCCAGCACTTCACGCTCCCAGTCTTCTAATCCTTCAAGGAAGCTGTTGTAACGATTGCGCTCAACATTGGTCACGGTGAACTGATCGTTGTCGTCATAGAAATCCCTGACGTCCGGATTACGCTCAACCCAGGTCAGAAGGCCTTCCGCACGATTGCGCTCGACGTAGAGGCTTGGGGGCAGAGACTTCTCAAACTCGCGCTGGCGGCTAAAGTCGATATCCGGGTCCTCAGTATCCATGCGCATCTGGTAAACGCGGTCGAGCGAGATATCAACGTGATCCGTTGTGTAGAACCATCCGCGCCAGAACCAGTCAAGATCGATGCCGGAGGCTTCTTCCATGGTGCGGAAGAAATCAGCTGGCGTCGGACGCTTGAAGGCCCACAGCCTGGAGTATTCCTTGAATGCGAAATCAAACAGCTCACGGCCCATAATGGTTTCACGCAAGATATTGATAGCTGTTGCTGGCTTGGAATAGGCATTCGGACCAAGACGCAGCACGCTGTCAGACTGTGTCATCACCGGGACCTGGTTCTGGGATTCCATATAGTCAGTGATATAACGCGGCTCAACGCCCCAGGGAATTTCCGCGTCCCATTCACGGCCAGCAACAGAATCCAGATAGCTGTTAAGCCCCTCATCCATCCACGTCCACTGGCGTTCATCGGAATTCACGATCATGGGGAAATAGAAATGTCCAATCTCATGAATCACTACGCCGATCAGGAATCGCTTTTCCGCCAGGGAGTACGTCCGAGAACCGTCATCCTGCAACTCCGTGCGCGGGCCATTGAAGGTGATCATGGGGTATTCCATACCCCCAACGAAGCCCACGTTGACAGATTGGGCAGTGGGATAGGGATAATCGAATGAGAAACGGCTGTACACATCCAGCGTATGAATCACCACCTCGGTGGAATATTCGGACCACAGGGAACCACCCTCTTTAGGGTAGAACGACATGGCCATGACCAGCTCTTGGTCGGCACCCGGTTGCGTATGCCCCTTGGCATCCCATATAAACTTGCGAGAGGAAGACCAGGCGAAATCGCGTACGTTCTCAGCGGCAAAGCGCCAGGTCGCAGTCTGGTTGCTACCTTCCGCCTCGTTTGCCAGCGCCTCTTCCGGCGTCACGATATAAACCGGTCGTTCAGCAGTCTCTGCCTCTCTCAGCCGGTCACGCTGTTCACGAGTGAGCACGTCATTGGGGTTTTGCAGTTCACCAGTCGCAGACACAATGTGATCTGCAGGCACCGTCATGGAAACCTCGTAGTCACCGAACTCCAGCGTGAATTCACCAGAGCCAAGGAATTCCTTATTGGTCCAGCCCTCATAGTCGGTGTAAGCCACCAGTCGAGGAAACCACTGCGCCAGGGCGAAGATATAGTTGCCGCCCTCACGCTCATCGTCCGGGAAGTGCTCATAGCCAGCACGGGGACGCAGCACATCACCGTTAACAATGTTGTATTCAAAATCTATGCGCAGATCGACCTCATCACCGGACTCCAACGGCTCGGCAAGATCGACTCGCATCAGGGTACCCACAACGGTGTGCACCAGGGCGTTTTCACGACTGTCGGAGACAGCATTGATGCGATGCCCCAGATCAGCATCTTCTTGATACTGCAGACTGCGCAGTTGACCCAGACTGATGCGCGCTGGATCGTTGCTGTCGGCACCCGGGCTACTGCCGTTGAAAGTGCCACTCATTACTGCCATGGAATCAGAGCGGAAGCGATTCTGGTCCAGCTGGAACCAGAGATAGGTCAAGGTGTCAGGAGAATTGTTGCGGTAGGTAATGAGTTCCGTGGCGGAAAGGCGCTGATTGTCCTCATCCAGAGTCGCGTCGATATTGTAGTCGACTTCCTGCTGCCAGTACTCATGACCCGGCGCACCGCCGGCGTTTCGATAGATATTCGCCGTTGGCAAAATTTCGTCCAACTGGCGGAACTTGTCTTCGAATGAACCTTTGGTTTGCTGAATGCCCTGTGCCTGCAGGCTAACCGCCCACAGCATTGAAGTGACAATCAGGGCAATTCGATAAATCCCAGTCATTACTGACAATCTCCTGACTAAACGGGTGAAAAAAAGCGGGATGATACTCTTTTTTGCGATTTGTTGCTGCGGTAAGCAGGGCTCAGAATCGGATTTTCATTGAAAATTACGGCAGATAGACGAAAACTAGCCGTCAACCGCGTCTCTGAATCTTTGCGCGCCTATAGGGCAACCGCTTATCCGCTGCAGCGCCAGCTTGTCACAGCCATTGAAGCTGGCGAAGCGCCGCAGTTCGGGCAAGAAGCTGCGGTAGAAGCTCTCCCTTTCCCCCGACTGATCGTCCAACTGCAGGTGCAGAAGTTGCAGGGTGCCACTGGCGCGATCGGCCTTGGCGTCGAGTCTGCCAACCAGGCGATTACGAAACAGCAGCGGCAGGCAGAGGTAGCCGAATTTCCTGTTTTCTTTGCGAACATAGCATTCGATCTGGTAGTCAAAATCAAACAGTTCCAGGGTGCGCCGACGCTGAATGATTGCATTATCAAACGGAGACAGGATTCGAAATCCGGCCCGAGGCAAGGGTTGATCCGCCAACTCCAGCAGATCTGGTTGGCAGTAGTAGAGACTGTCACTCACCATGATAGGCATCACCTCACCCGCTTCCGCCAATTCTTGCAGCGCCTGCTTTACCTTAGCGCCCATGCCCTTGCGCAGATAAGCGATTTCCTTGGCAGTGCCAAAGCCATGGGCCTGCAGATGGCTGTCAATCAAATAACGCGCAAACTCTGACGAGTCGGGCGTGGATGTATCCACCCAGTCCGGCAACACCCTTTCGCGCAGGTCGTAGACTTTTTGAAAGCCGCGGCGAAAGGGAATCATCAACTCCCCTTCCATAAACAGCTGCTCCAGGGCTCGCTTTGACGGCGAACGCGACCACATTGTCTTTTGTTGTGGTTTGTCCTGGAAATCCTTTGAGCTCAATGGGCCTTCATTTCGTATCCGCGCTAGTACTTTCGTGGTTTCCTTCTTATCTTTTTTGTTCCAGTGCACCTCTCCTGCAGCGATGCGCTGCATCAGCGGCAAGGCGTAGCGATAATTCACCATTGGCAACAGCGCCAGGGCATGGGACCAATGCTCAAACAATTCGCCCTCCAGCTGCAGCTTTTCGATATGGCTAGGTCGAAATGCTGGAAGGCGATTCCACAAAGTATGCTCATGGGCGCGGGCGACGACGGTGAGGGTATCCAACTGCACATAGCCGAGCTGTTTGATGGCCGCGAGGGTTGCAGATGGCCCGCGTCCAAAACCACCTCGGGTTAACAATGACTGCCTGTGCAGACAAAGCTTGCGGGCATCTTTAATGTCTATGTGGGTGGGATTCAACAGAAGCGCCTCAAAAACCAGCAAGGAGTCGCACACAGATTAGCGCGATAGGCACTTCGAGCAAAAGTAAAATTGATTCTTGAACCGAGCGCGCTCAGGAATTGATCTTGGCGGCCATCTTCTTGGCACTGAGATGACGCACATCGGTACCCGCTACCATGTAAATCACATGCTCACAGATGTTCTTGGCATGATCGCCAATCCGTTCCATGGCACGCAATGCCCAAAGCACATCCAACACCTGACTGATGGTTGTAGGATCTTCCATCATATGGGTCACCATGGAACGCATGGCGATGGCGTATTCCGCATCGACATTCTTGTCTTCGTGTGCCACTTGTATAGCCGCTTCGGCGTCATAGCGTGCAAACGCATCCAGCGCCATGTTCACCATACGCTGAACCTTGTCACCAAGACTACGAAAGTCCACCACGCCGTCAGGAAACTCGCGATGCTCGCTCATCTTGATTGCGGCCTTGGCAATCTTGGAAGACTCATCACCAATTCTTTCCAGGTCGCGGATTGCCTTGATGATTGCCAACACCAGACGCAAGTCGCGGGCGGCAGGTTGGCGACGGGCGATGATGAGATTGCATTCCTCGTCAATCTTCATTTCCATACCGTCCAGTACGTCATCTTTGCCAATTACCCTGGTGCCGAGACTGCTGTCGGCCTCAATCACGGCAGTAAGGGAATCGGCAAATTGCTTTTCAACCAACCCGCCCATTTCCAGCATATGCTTCTTCGCCTCTTCAAGATCGGCGTTAAACTGCTGCGAAATATGATGGCCGTGGTTGCCGTCGTTGCTGGTCATGGTATTAACTGGTCACTAATCACTGTGTGGTTTTGCGTTTTTCGACGAACGAAGTTGGATTGAGGTTTTGTTGCGAAAACGAGATTGTATGACATAAATGCTACATTTTCATGTCAACACAAATCACCGCCTCGCGCAGTGGTTTCCAAGGCTTGCCCTAACCATAACGCCCGGTGATATAGTCTTCAGTCTGCTTTTCAGATGGATTGGTAAACAACACGTCGGTACTGGCAAATTCGATCATGTTTCCCATATCCATGAATGCCGCGTGGTCAGACACCCGGGCGGCCTGCTGCATGTTGTGGGTTACGATCAGAATTGTGAAAGTGGATCGCAGTTCGTTGATCAATTCTTCGATTTTCAGCGTAGAAATGGGGTCCAATGAAGAAGCCGGTTCGTCCAGCAACAGGACTTCGGGTTCTACTGCGATGGTACGCGCGATCACCAGTCGCTGCTGCTGACCACCTGACAGTTCGAGGGCGTTGTCTTCCAAACGGTCTCTAACCTCATCCCAAAGGGCGGCGGAGCGCAGCGCGTTCTCAACCACTTCATCCAGAATCCGCCGGGATTTTATCCCCTGGATACGCAATCCATAAGCGACATTCTCATAGACAGACTTGGGAAACGGATTCGGCTTCTGAAACACCATCCCAACGCGTCGCCTGAGGTCTGCGATATCGGTCTTCTTGTCATAGATATTGACGCCATCGATGTTGATCTTGCCCTTTATGCGGCACTCATCGATCAAATCATTCATGCGGTTGAAACAGCGCAACAGGCTAGATTTACCGCAGCCACTAGGGCCGATGAAAGCTGTCACCTGATTGCGCGGTATCGCGAGGGTAATGTCTTTCAGCGCATGGGTGTCCTTGGCGTAGTAGAGATTCAGTTTCTTGATATCGATGCAAATCTCAGATTTGACTTTGGCTTCGCCATCTGCTCCCGCAGGAGTCTGTGGCTGGTTTGTGCTTTGTGAATCTTCCATTATTTTCTCATTTATCCTGCCGCTGAATTATACATCGAGCGCCTGATAATTTTCCCGCAACCGATTACGCAGCGCAGCAGCCGTGAGATTTAGCACCGCGATCACAATCACCAGCAACAGAGCAGTAGCAAATACCAAAGGGCGCGCCGCTTCCACATTGGGACTCTGAAAACCCACGTCGTAAATATGAAACCCAAGGTGCATGAACTGCTGATCCAGATGCACATAGGGGTAAATACCGTTTACCGGGAGTGAAGGCGCCAGCTTCACCACACCCACGAGCATTAAAGGTGCCACTTCTCCCGCGGCCCTGGCAATAGCGAGAATCAGGCCGGTCATCATGGCTGGACTCGCCATCGGCAGCACAACGCGCCAAATAGTCTCGAATTTGGTCGCACCCAGGGCAAGCGAGCCCTCGCGAATGCTACGGGGAATACGGGTAAGTCCTTCTTCCGTTGCGACAATCACAACCGGTACGGTAAGAAGCGCCAGGGTTAACGACGCCCACAGCAATCCAGGTGTGCCAAAAGTTGGTGCCGGCAAGGCTTCTGCATAAAATAACTGGTCAATCTCACCACCAATGAAATAAATGAAGAAGCCCAGGCCAAATACCCCGTAAACAATGGAGGGTACACCTGCAAGATTATTCACCGCGATACGAATCAGTCGCGTCACCAGGCCCTGTTTTGCATACTCACGCAAATAGATCGCAGCAATCACACCGAATGGCGTTACGATGATGGACATGAGCAATACCATGACAACTGTTCCAAAAATTGCTGGAAACACGCCGCCCTCGGTATTGGCCTCACGGGGCTCTGCACTCAGAAACTCCCACAGTCGAGAAAAGTACACCGCGAATTTGCCAGGCAGGCCCAGCTGGTTTGGCTGATACGCACGCACAATATCTTCCAGGGCGATTTGAACTTCGCGGTTGTTGACTGCACGCATCAACACAGAGTCGCGACTGATTTCCGCTTTGAGTCGGTTTAGTCGCAGTTGAATAACTAACAGCCTAGACTCCAGGGTTGCGCGGTTCTCATTAATTTCCTGCTTTAGCGTTGGGCTCATTTCATCGGCGATCACGAGAGCGCGTTCAAGCAGACGCAGCCGCTCAAGCTCACTGTTGACCCGCCCCAACTCTTGTCCCTGCAGAGAAGAAATTTCTTCCCTTAGCTCGTATGCACGGTCCAGCCTGAATTGCAGCTCAGCCCACAGCAAACTGTCGTTTTCGGCCTGTGCCCTGCTGTTTGCTAACGTTTCACCACGCTCTAGCAAAGCAATGGGTATGCCGTAAAAATTGCCCCATTGCTGCCTCTCCAGCACGGTCAATGCGTCAGGAAATTTTTTCTCGCTGATATAATCTGTCAGCAACCAGCCGAAATCCGTGCCGGTTATTTCCCGATTGCCAAATTTCCACAGGTCGCGTTGATAGAAATTTTTAGCCGGATCCACATCGACACCGCTGTCCTGCAGTCGCTCAGCTAAAACAGTTTCTGACTCTATCAGTTCTCCGATTACTTCGGTTGCGGGTAATCCTGGCGGCTGGTAGCGAGCCTGCATAACATCGGTCGGCCAGAAGTGGCGCAGGCCATGGAAGGCCAGCAAGCCAATCAAGCCTGCCACCATGATGATGCTTATCGCCACGGCCCCGGCGTTAAACCAGACCCAGGGTGACCCTGCTCGCAACCACTTTCTAAGTTTCTTGCTCATAACAATCTGTACCTGGTGCGGAGGCGCTGACGCACCAGCTCGGCCACAGTATTTACCACAAAGGTAAACGCAAACAGCACGAGTGCAGACAGAAACAGAATACGGTAATGGCTGCTGCCAACCTCAGATTCGGGCACTTCCACCGCGATATTCGCCGCCAGGGTTCGCATGCCTTCAAATATATTGATATCCATAATCGGTGTATTGCCTGTAGCCATTAGCACGATCATGGTTTCCCCTACAGCACGCCCCATCCCAATCATCAAAGCACTAAAAATGCCCGGGCTCGCCATAGGCAGAACAACCTTGGCTAGGGTTTGCCAGGGAGTCGCTCCTAGGGCCAGTGAGCCATTGCTGAGCTGACGTGGAACCGTGAACACGGCATCCTCTGCGATGGAAAAAATAGTGGGGATCACCGCAAAGCCCATGGCAAAGCCTACAATCATGGCATTGCGCTGATCGTAGGCCAGTCCAAATTCATTGCTGAGCCAGGCCTGCATGTCACCACCAAACCAAAGCATCTCGAGAGGTGGCGCAATCCACAGTGCGAACATGCCGCTCAAAATGATAACCGGCACCAGGATAGCAGCCTCCCAACCATCGGGAATGCTGTGTCGAATTGATCTCGGCAAAAATACCCAGGCGGCACTCATGGCAATGATGGAAACAGGAAGCAGCACAATAAGTGCAAATATGCCGAGTAGATTGGTTTCGACGAACGGCGCAAGCCAAAGTCCTGCCAAGAAACCTAGGACAACTGTCGGCAGCGCCTCCATTAACTCCACCAGGGGTTTTACCTTTCGCCGCATCGGTGGCGCCATAAAATACCCGGTGAAGATTGCACCACAGACAGCCAGCGGCGCAGCCAGCAGCATGGCGTAAAAAGCGGCTTTAAGGGTGCCAAAGGTGAGTGGCGTCAACGAATACTTCGGCTCAAAGGCATTGCCGGCTGACGAAGACTGCCAAATATAGTCTGGTTCGGCATAGTCCTCATACCAGACCCGTTCCCAGAGAGCAGACCATGAGATTTCTGGGTGCGGGCTGGAGACACTCCAGCTTGTCAGCAACCCCGAATCAGTCTCGGTCAACAACCTGTCACCACGCGGTGACAGCGCCAGCGACCGGATCCTGATGTCATCCAGCTGTTGTTTGATCAGGGTTCGCTCTGCGGTGGTATTGAAAAGTCGCAGCACCGCTCTCTCATCAATAGCCGCCACATTTTTTTGTCTCTGCTCTACTGTCAGCGCAGTTAGAGGAGTTCCGCTACCAGCGAAGTTCCTGACTCTACGCAGGGCCAGACCCTCCTCACCCACCGAGAAAAACCACTGTCCGATATCGCCGTTGGCGTCGGCCACCAACAGGGATAGGCCACCCAGCAAGAATCTGGCGTCTTGGATGCTTTCGGTTTGCAGCGCGAGCCTGTCACTGGCCTGTACAGCAGCCGACCCGGAAAACACCGCATCAAGCGCGGTCGCAGAAACCATGCGCTGCGCAGAGATCGCCAATAGCCACCGCTGGTCACCATCAATCAACAGCCAGTCAGTGTCAACCAGGGCCAACTCAGAGCGGGTAAACTCGAGCTGATAGTCTGTGTCCGCACTTGGGTCGAGCAAGGCCAGCAAACTGGACTGCCGCGTGGCACGCACCAGCGACAACTCGCCACTTCCAGCGACCGCGGCAATCACTATGCTGTCATTGGCCTGCGCTACAGCAATAGCCTGCATCGCATCCGCTGCAATGAAAACCGGCTCTCGTCCCAATGGATAATTAATGCGAGGCGTAATCTGACGCGCATTGTTCGGGCCACTAAAAGAGATTTCATAGTCTGCAGAGAACAGATGCACCGCACCGGTGTCCAGGCCCAGGGCGATGAGCCCGCTCTCCTCGGAGGCGAGCGCGAACTGCGTTATTTGTGCGCCAGCGGGAATCGAAATCTGTTCCGAGTTAATCACAGCCCCATCCGCTAGCGAGAAGAAATCTACTCTACCCGATGAAGACAGGCGCATGCTCAATTCCGCCTGTTCTTCTAACGCAAGATATAGTGGCTCGCCGGAAGCTGCAGATGGGCTTAATTGAAAACTCGTAAGGCGTTGAATCTGCGCGGATTCAAATAAAGGCTGGACCACATAGACGAGGTAGATCAAGAGCAGTAGCAGAGTAGCAATGATGCCAATGCCCCCAAGCGAAATTGTTACGCCTGCCCCGCGATCCAATAGCTCGCGCATTTTACGCTTGGCTCTGAGCCGGTCCGCATGGGTTGCGAATACCGACTCTACCGTCAGGGCATCACTGCTTTGTTCGATTGTGGTTTTGTCCTTATCAGGCATGGTATTCATATATCAGTAGGTGAGAGATTGCACAGTGGTATTCAATTGGTAGCGAACTAGGAGTCCAGCCCCAGGGAGCGCCGCGCCAGCTCGACAATGTTCGCAGGCAAGGGCACGTAACCATCCCGCAGCACAACTTGCTGACCCGCCTCGGACAGTATCAGTTTTAAAAATTCTCTCTCCAGAGGCGGTAACTCACGATTGGGTTCTTTATTGATATAGATGTAGAGGAAACGCGCCAGGGGATATCTGCCAGCCACGACATTTTCCGCTGTGGCTGCCACGAATTCATCTGAGGCTCCCGCCGCGAGAGGCACCGCCCTAACACTGGACGTTCGATTACCCATCCCCGAATAGCCAATCGCATTGATTGAAGTGCCCACTGATTGAACCACCGATGCTGAACCGGGTTGTTCATTGACGTTGTTCTTAAAGTCGCCGCTGCATAACACTTCCTCTTTAAAATAGCCGTAAGTACCAGACACAGAATTGCGGCCGAACAACTGAATATTGCGTCTACCCCAGCTACCCGGCAAACCAAGCTGACCCCATTCAACAAACGAAGGCGTGTTGCTACAGCGCTGATTCAGTGAAAAAATTGCATCCACCGCATTCATGGACAAGCCTGCTATCGGATTGTCTTTGTGAACGAACACGGCCAGGGCATCGATTGCCACAGGCACAGCGGTGGGTTTGTATCCGTAACGGGTCTCGAAGGCCTCGATTTCATTATCTTTTAACTCGCGCGATACCGGGCCAACATTCGCGGTGCGCTCGGTCAGCGCAGGCGGAGCAGTAGACGAGCCTGATGCCTGGATCTGAACATTCACATTCGGATAGAAGCGCTTGAACTCATCGCTCCACAGGATCATCAAGTTGGCCAGGGTGTCTGAGCCAACACTGGACAAATTGCCGGTGATACCTCTGACAGGTGTATAGCGAGGCAAGTCGGCGGACGCCTGCGCAGCGTAAGCACAGTATCCCAGCAAGCCGGCCACAACTAAGGCCGATACACGCAAGTATCTGGATACACTCATGAGTGGCCAGAACACATCGCTCTTGGACTTCGCTGATTTTGGGACACAACTAAACATATTCGAGAGCTTACCATGCCAATTTTGCCATGAGATGTCATTTCGCCCGTTATCGCGGTGGCTGTAATGCGATTGGAAGCCACACGACACGGAAAAGCGAGTTTAGCCATTTTCGCCAAATTGCGGCGATCGCTGCCAGCCAAACTGGCCAATCAAACAATTTCAGCGCCGGAGAGACCAGACAGAC
>DLPV01000060.1:0-806 GCA_002477465.1 Gammaproteobacteria bacterium UBA7449
CTGAAATGGATGATTGGGGCCACCGCAGGCTCTTAATCAGAAGCGCCTGGTCAAGGCTGTCACGAAAAAGAACTGTGTTGGCTGCGCCGTGAGAGTGCTATCACCAGCATCACCGATTAATTCGCCCGCACGCGCGACGCCGGTGAAGCGCCACTTCGATCCCAGCGGGATACTCAAGAAGCCCTGCAGCGCAACGCTTTCCATACCACTGCCGGCAGCAAACGCCGAGAGACCACTGCTCACACTCTCCTGTTGGGTTACGCCGTAGAGCGCAGACATATAGCTAGAGTTACCGAACCGAAGGCTGGGACCAAGGCCAGCAATGGCACCGCGACCAAACACAAATCGATAGCTCGCATTCAAATTGCCATAGAAACCTTCATGACCTGAGGCTACAGCCTGAGCTAAACCCGCCTGCAATGACCAGCGACCGATATCGTATTCTGCTCCTAGGCGTGCCTCCAGACCAATGCCAAAGGTCTTCAGGCCCTGAAACTCATCGGTGTCGCGATTCTGGAAGCCAGGACCGACAGCTGCGGACAGTGCAAAACGGTTTCCGCTTACGCTGCGATCACGAAGAAAATAAGTGCCAAATCCCTGGGGCACATTGAAAAAAGTTTTGGTGCCCTGCGCATCCACATATCGAACATCGAAATACGGCACTGGCAACGCGCGATAATCCTCGGCGCCCTGATACTCCGGGTTCACAATCAAACCCAGACCAAGATCAGTTTGCCAGCCGATTTGTGGCATGGAGCGAACTGGCGCTTCGCCAGCTAAAGCGCTCGCCGAACCGGCGATCAGCA
>DLPV01000060.1:1222-4688 GCA_002477465.1 Gammaproteobacteria bacterium UBA7449
TGGTGGAGTACGCATTGAAGGATAATTTGGTTTGGCTGATGCAGGGGGCAAGTTCGACTTGCGACGTCGTAAGGGCTAGCCCTGGCAAGATCGTAGAACCCTGCAGCTGCCGTGCTGCAGGGGATTCGCCAGATTGAATTTACTATTCGGCGCTAATGGCTAATCGCTGGAGAGCTCCACGCCTAACTGATAGAGAAAATCATAACTATCGTATAGCGACTTCTTTAATAAGCGCTCGTCCTGGCCATGGATGCGCATATCATTACGATCAACGAACAAACCGGATACACCATAAGTAGGTATCCCGGCATTGCGCATCTTCGCACCATCGGTTGCACCAGTAGACATGGTGGGAAGCACCGTCAGTCCTGGCCACTTTGAGTTAGTCACGGTCTCAATCGCACCCAGTACTTCCTCGGTTAGGGGAGATGCATCTGACAGGCGCCCTCCACCCAGATACTCCACTTCCAGCTCAGGATTCGCAACGACTTCCGTCAGAGTCCTTAACACGTCCTGGGGATCGGAGCCTGGCAACATGCGCACATTAACGACAGCCTGGGCCGATTGCGGCAAGGCATTGGAGGCATGACCGCCCTCCAGAAGCGTGGCGACCGCCGTAGTTCGCAACTGGGCATTAATCGCCGCCTCCTGGCTGAGACGGTCTAGTGCCTCCTGGGGGATCGGTGATTCCAACAGGGCGCGCAGATCAATGGCCCGCTGACCGGCGTTGATTTCTGCCTGACGCTGAAAGCTCACGCGCATTACATCGTTGATCTGGACCGGAAATTTGAAGTCTCGAATGCGTAACAGGGCCTCGGCCAGGTCGTAGATGGCATTGTCCTCGCGGGGCAAGGATGAATGCCCACCCGGGTTTCGTGCCGTGACTCGAAACGAAGCAAAAATTTTCTCCGCGACCTGCACACTCACCGCTAGAGGCTCGCCGTCCTGCAGTAGGCCATAGCCGCCTTCGTTGATAGCTAATGCGCCACGAATCAACCCAGGCTGGTTATCCAACAGCCAGTAAATGCCGTTGCTGCTGCCCCCTTCTTCGTCCGAGGTCAGAGCCACCACGATGTCTCGATTTGGCTGCACGCCATCGCGCTTATAGCGAATCAGGTTAGCGAGGAAGATGGCAGACATGGCTTTGTCATCCAGCGTGCCGCGGCCATAGAAATACTCGTCATCTTCATTAAGCACGAAGGGATCCATGTTCCAGTCTTCACGCTCCGCCTCAACCACATCGATGTGGGCCATCAAAATTATTGGCTCTTTCTCTCCAGTACCGCGCAGCCGCGCAACGAGGTTTCCCTTATGAGGCAGCGCACCACCGATAAAAATATCCTGCGCCGGAAAGCTTGCGGCCTGCAGCCAGGCGGCCATGCCCTCAACGGCGATGGTGTTATTCTGCTCAGACCCCGTAGTCTTGTATTCCACCAGCTCTTTATAAATTTCGTACAGCAGCTGTTGATCATCGTCAGGAATGACCCGCTGGGCAAAGCTTGCTGGAGACTGAATAAGCTGAACGACAAAGAGAGACAATAGAAACAGACGAAATTTCATGAAACTGTCCTGTGGGGTATAGGAAGGGATATCGAGTTCTGTAATGCCAACAATAGCGGCTAATACATTGAAAATACAGGGTTCAACAGCGCCAAGGCTGTCGACTGCAGGGGCGCCGCATCCGAGCCGGGCATCCCCTGAAATAGAGCGACTTGAGTTATCGGCAGGAAGCCCCTCCGCATTGCTTTTCGCCTTGGCGGCATGGTGCGGAAGGGTTTTGTGAGACAAACTCCTCTTTAAATAAGCTAGATCAAAGAGTTCTGGCCCATTTTGACCAGGTTCTTGATATATTTAGCCGCATAAAAACATGAACCAAGGAGCAATCCAAAATGAGCGACAAGCAGACCTCCAAGCGCCGCGACTTTCTAACCAATGTAGGCCTGGCCGCAGCCGGCGCGACCGTGGCAGCGGGTGCCAGCGCGGCCAGTAAATCCAGCACAGGTGGCTCTGGTTTCGTGCCCGAACGACATCCTGAAGATAGCTGGATGGAGGAACTGGGCGGCAAGCACCGCGCCTTCGTCGACTCCTCGACGGGCCCAGGCGGTGTTGCAGCGGTGAATTTCGCCGCCAATATCATGCGAGGCCACGCCATGGGATATGGTGGCAGCGATAAGGACTACGGCATGATTGTCTGCTTTCGCCACGCCTCAGCACCTTACGGTTTCAACAGTGCCATGTGGGAGAAATACGGGGATGTTTTCGTAGGCCGAACTCAGGTAAGCAACAGCAACGGGGACCCGGTCACGGTGAATCCACTAGAGGTCGAGGGAACTTACGGCAACCGCAGCAATACCATTGAGAACATGGTCAACCGCGGCGTTCACTTTGCCGTATGCAATCTATCAACGCTGGGCATGGCGGGAATGATCGCGCGCTCCACGGGCGGATCATCCGATGATGTCTATCAGGAATTGGTGGATAACGCTGTGCCGAATAGTCACTTCGTTGCCGCCGGAGTGCTGGCAGCAACTCGGGCGCAGGAATATGGCTATAGCTTCATGTACGCGACTGAAGAGTGGTAGTCTAGAACACTGAGTTCACGCACTCGCTTATAGGGAAGCACGGGTAAGCTTTTACTTCACCAGCATTTGCTTTAAGCGCGACAGCAGGAACCGCAAGACTGTTACTCCGCTTCGTTTTCATTCAGAAGCCGCAAGGGCCCAGGGTTAAGTTGTTCGCGTAAACAGGGATGTAGTATTCATGTCATCTATCACTGTCTATACACGCACCTTGTGCGGCTTCTGTACGGCTGCAATCAATCTGTTGGATGAAGAGGATTTTAAGTTCGAAGAAATAGCGGCAGACAACAACCCGTCACTGCGAGCTGAACTCGCGCAGCGCTCGGGCCAGTCTACCCTACCCCAGGTTTTTGTCGGTGATCGCTCGGTGGGTGGGTATCAGGAATTGGCCATGGCGATCGCCAATGGGGAATTCGCCAAAATTGTCTCGCCATAAATAAACAAAGGGGTCAGAGTAATAATAAACAAACCAATAACCAGACCACTAAATAGACTGATAGCTTATATTCTATTGATAGAAGAATAGTGGTCCTACAAGACAAACTGGAGGCTCCAATGTCCCGAACAAACCTAACCCTTTCAGCCTTTTTTGCCACTAGCTTATTGGCCAGCCAGGCAAGCGCCCAATCCATGGAAGAGACTATCGCCAAGGCCGTGTCCCCTCTGTCGGAAGATCTGCGCGCTGAAGCCACAGTCTTTCGCTATGACGAAGACACTGGCGAGCGCATTACCCTTAGAGCGGGTAGCAACCACGTCGAGTGTAGCCCTACCGATGACGAAGGTTTCACCTGGTGCTACCCGATCAGGGATAGAGAACGGCGTGATCTGTCAGCGAAACTGGCTGCAGAGGGCTTAGAAGGCGAAGCGCTGCAGACGGCAATGCAGGC
>DLPV01000062.1:0-23067 GCA_002477465.1 Gammaproteobacteria bacterium UBA7449
TCCCTCTGGGCACCAACTCTCTCTTTACCATAGTAAGCTTCATAGATTCTCTGGGGCCAATGCTGATAGTGGGCAGGTCGACTACAACATTCTAGTTACTACATTGGTATCTCAAGAATCGGTGAGACCTTCAACGCTCGCTAAAGATACTGGCTGGCATGGGTGTCTGGCTAGCACTCTGGTAGAGTGCTTGTAAGTGAAGGGAGTTCCCTCTGGGCACGAGCGACTTTCTGTTTCACAATTTCTACAACTCAAATACAACATTCTGCCAAGCGGGCCGCCTAGTCTCTTAGTCTTATAACAAGGAAATACAACCCAACCCTATGTCACCCCGTTCAAAAAAGAACATGCAATCATCTGGTTCTGATCCGTTTGCCAGTCGTGAGGCGGATAGCTATGACAACCCTATAGCCAGTCGCGAATTTATCCTTGAGAAGCTGGAGGAGGTTGGTAAGCCGGTTCAGTTGGATGAGCTGTTTATGTTGCTGGAGCTGCGTGATGACGAGCAGTTGGAGGCATTACGGCGGCGCCTGATTGCCATGAGTCGGGATGGGCAGTTGATTAGCAACCGCAAGGGAGCTTATGGATTGCCGACCCACATGGGTCTGCTGGCGGGTAAGGTCATTGGCATGAAGGATGGCTATGGGTTTTTCGCGCCGGACACCGATGGCGACGACCTTTACCTGAGTGCCAAGGAGATGGCGCGGCTGTTTGATGGTGATCGAGTCATGGCGCGGGTTACCGGGATTGACAATCGCGGACGCAAGGAAGGTACCGTTGTCGAGATTCTTGCGCGCCGCTTCGAGGAAGTCGTCGGGCGTTACTACCACGAATCCGGTTTCGGTATAGTGGTGCCGGATAGCAAGCGCATACCCCACGAGATCGTAGTTCCCGACAGCGAAAACAAAGGGGCCGGCGACGGCCAGTATGTGATTGCCCGGATCAAGGAATACCCGACCAATCGGCGCAAGGCGATAGCGGCGGTCACTGAGATACTTGGTGATGTTGGTACTCCGGGAATTGAGATCGATATTGCGCTGCGCAGTTTTGATATTCCCTTTCAATGGCCGGCGGCGGTGCAGAAAGAGACCAGGCGATTCGCCGAAGATGTGGCGGCGGAGAGGCTCGAGACACGCTTTGATCTGCGCGACCTGCCTTTTGTCACTATTGATGGTGAAGACGCGAAAGATTTTGACGATGCCGTCTACGCCGCGCCAGGCAAGCAGGGTGGCTGGACGCTCTTTGTCGCCATCGCCGATGTCTCCCACTATGTGCGAATCGGTTCGGCGCTGGATGAGGAAGCAAGCAATCGGGCGACTTCAGTCTATTTTCCTGGACACGTCATTCCCATGCTGCCAGAGAAACTGTCTAACGGCCTGTGTTCACTGCGACCGGAAACAGATCGGCTGGTGATGGTGAGCGAGATGGAAATCTCGGCGTCAGGCGAACTGGATTCGTTTAAATTCTATGAGGCGGTTATCTATTCCCATGCGCGCCTGACTTACAATGAAATGGCGGACATGGTGCAGCCAGCCGAGTCTGATGCCGGGCAACACCTGCAGGACAAGATGCGTGCTCGCTACCAGCCGCTCCTGCCCCACCTCGATACACTTTTCAGTCTTTACCAGGCTTTACGCCAACAGCGTCAGCAGGCTGGAGCCATGGATTTTGATTCGACGGAAACCCGTATGGTGTTCGGCGAGGACAGAAAGATTCGCGAGATCGTGCCGGTTGAGAGAAGCGATGCCCACCGCCTGATAGAGGAATGCATGCTCTGCGCCAACGTGGCGGCTGCGCGATTGTTAGAAGGTGCCAGGTTACCGGCTTTGTATCGAATCCATGAGGGGCCTAATCAGGACAAGCTGGATAGCCTCCGGGATTTCCTCACCGAGATGGGTTTGTACCTGGGTGGTGGTGACTCCCCAACTACCGGCGATTATCAGCAGGTGCTGCAGCAGATTGCTGAGCGACCAGATCGCCACCTGCTGCAGACACAGCTAATCCGGTCGATGATGCAGGCGGTTTACAGTCCGGATAACTGCGGCCACTTTGGTCTCAGCTTCCCCGAATATACCCATTTCACTTCACCCATACGGCGCTACCCCGATCTACTGGTGCACCGGGCGATTCGTTACCTGATTCGCAACAAGAAAGGCAAATCCCTGCAGGCTCACCCTGAGCAGAAGCCGCTGGCCAAGAAGGCGATCTATCCCTACGAGCACAGCGATCTGGATGGGCTGGGTGAAGTCTGTTCCACGGCGGAGCGTCGGGCAGATGCAGCCAGCTATAGCGTGGCGGATTGGCTCAAGTGTGAATACATGCAGGACCATGTCGGCGATGAGTTCGTGGGCACCATTACTGCGGTCACAAGTTTTGGCCTCTTCGTCGAGCTCAACGAGGTATATGTAGAGGGCCTGGTTCACATCACAGAACTCAGTAATGACTACTATCACTTTGATCCTGTCAGGCATCAGTTGCAGGGAGAGCGTTCTGGTTCGACTTATCAGCTAGGTGGCAGCGTGACTGTCAGGATTGTCAGGGTGGATCTGGAGGAAAAGAAAATTGACCTGCAGATGGTTGGTGTCGCGGTCGACTCGCGCCGGCAATCGCGCAAGCAGAAAGGCGGTTTACGCCAGGATCTTAAGGAAGGCAAGCTCTCAGCTGGCAAGGGCGGCAAGTCACGCAGAGGAAGTAAGTCAGGCAAAGGCGGTTCATCAGCTAAAGATGGCGATGGTGAGTCCCGCGGCCAGAAGCGCGGAAAGTCCTCAGCGAAAGGTGGCGACAAAGCCAGGTCCAATGCAAAATCAAGGCCCGGTTCGAAATCCAAGCCTGGCGCCAAATCAAAGACCAAGCCAAAGCAAAAACGGGCTGGGAAAAGCAACAATAAAGCCGCAACCACATCGCAACGAAAAGGCAAGAACAGCAGCAGTAAGGGTGCTGGCAAGAAGTCCGGTTCCGGACCAGCAAGCGGCCAGAGTGCGAAGCGACGACCGAGATAAGTTTCATGGCAGATTCCAAATACTGGGTTACCGGCATCCACGCAGCGCAGGAGTTATTGCGAAAGAATCCGCAATCAGCGCAGCGCGTGCTGCTGAAAAAGAATCGCGGCGACAAGCGCTTGAATGATCTTCGCAGTTTGGCTGAGACGCGGGAAATCCCGGTACAAGAACTGAGTTCGAAAGACCTGCACCATGCCTACCCCGAGGTCCACCAGGGAGTCGCCATAGAAGTCGCAGGAACTGCCGTCGAGCAGGCAGGGCCCTCCTTCGACGAGTTTGTAAAAACCCTTGGCGGCCGGGCGACGGCACCGCTGCTGCTGGTATTGGATGGAGTCACCGATCCCCATAATCTCGGCGCCTGTCTGCGCTCGGCGGACGCAGCGGGAGTTGCGGCCGTCATCATTCCCAAAGACAAGGCGGTAGGCCTGAATGCCACGGTGCGCCGGGTAGCGAGCGGCGCGGCTGACACCGTTAAACTTTTTGCCGTGACAAACCTGGCGCGGGCCCTGGCCCAACTGCAGGAGCAGGGGCTGTGGCTGGTGGGTACTGACGATGAGGCCACTCACAGTCTGTACGAGCAGGACTTACAGGGGCCAATGGCGCTGGTGATGGGTTCTGAGGGGCAGGGATTGCGACGTTTGACCAAAGAGAAATGTGATTTCCTGGTTTCGATTCCCATGGCAGGCGCCGTGAGCAGCCTGAATGTGTCTGTGGCCACCGGGGTTGCCCTGTTTGAAGCAGTGCGCCAGCGCCGGCAATAGCGCGCAGCCCTGTTGCTGAAATCATCCGTAGAATCTCAGGTTTTAGGACTGTTGCCGCCGCGCCGCAGTGGCACACCGCCTCATTCAGCCGGTTCATCGGGTCAAGGCCGATCCACCAACTTTAGCAAGCTGACTCTGCTTGCATCCAGAGCCCTGTTTCTGTAGGATTCCCGCTCTTTTTACCGGCCCGGCCGATTCTCACGGATTTGCTGAGCCCTACATAACTCCTTGTCTCACCACGCGCGCCAACGTTTGATGGGAGACCTGAACCGAGAGGAGTCTCTATGAGACACTATGAAGTGGTATTTCTGGTGCACCCGGATCAGTCCGAACAGGTGCCTGGAATGATCGAGCGTTACACCCAATTAATGGCCGATAACGGTGGTAGCGTCCATCGCATGGAAGATTGGGGCCGTCGTCAGCTCGCTTATCCAATCAACAAGATTCATAAAGCACACTACGTCATGATGAATATCGAGTGCGGTGGAGAGACTCTGGAAGAGCTGTCTACCCTGTTCCGATACAACGATGCCGTTCTGCGCAACCTGGTGATCAAGCGTAAGGACGCTGTTACCGAGGAATCACTGATTCTTAAGCAGGAGCGAGAGTCTAAAGAACGCAAGGCGCGCTCTGAACAGAAGCGCAAGGAAGAGGAAGCTACCGCAGCAGCAGCGGCAGCTAACGCAGCGGCAGCCGCCGAAGCCGAGGCAGCAGCAGCGCCCGCAGAGGAGGCCCCTGAATCAGAAGAGGCCGCCGCTCCAGAAGCCGACAGCGCCGCAGATGCCGATAGCGCTGCAGACAAAGCGCCATCTGAAGACTAGGTTTAGTCCAAGACGCACCCAAATTTTTACAGGATATAGTTATGGCTCGTTATTTTCGTCGTCGTAAGTTCTGCAAATTCACCGCAGAAGGTACGAAAGAAATTGATTACAAAGATATCGAAACGCTTAAGGCTTATGTGTCTGAAAACGGCAAGATCGTTCCCAGCCGCATCACTGGCACCAAGGCGCGCTATCAGCGCCAGCTTGCTACAGCCATTAAAAGAGCGCGCTACCTGGCCCTGATCCCTTACACGGACAGTCACCAGGTCTAATCGAGATCGTATAGAAATTTATGATGCGCGGTCTTGCTGAGTACGTCATGACCGGTCGCAGACAGGCCATCATAGCAGTGATGCTGCTCGGTCTGATCCCGCTGGTTAATTTGCTCAACCCGGCAGTGGTTGGGTTGATCGCGCTGCGGAAAGGACTACAGGAAGTAGTCGTAATATTTGCTTGGGCAATCCTGCCATTGGGTGCCTGGGCGGTGGCAGGGGACGTGGTTCCCCTGATCATGTTGATCGGTATTACTGGCTTGGCCGTGTTGCTGAGAGAAACAGAGTCATGGGAATTTACTCTGTTGGCAGCAATCGCAGTTGGGGTTTGCGTGGAAGTCTACTTCCGTCTGCAGCCCGCTGTAATCGATGCGCTTATGCAGCAACTCGATTTGTATTTGCAAGCCAGCAATCCGCAGGGACTGCAGATTGAAGAGGTGAGAGACGTTATGCTCAGCGTTATCGGCGCCGTGTATATGTTTCTCTCGATAGTATTGTTGATGCTGGCGCGCTGGATGCAGGCTGTGCTCTACAATCCAGGCGGATTCAAACAAGAATTCCATAACCTGCGGGTCGAACAGAAAGTCGCATTGGCACTGATTGTGATCATGCTGCTTTCCAGTTTAGGCATCGTGGTGCCAGAAGCCTGGGTGCTGTATTTCGTGTTGCCATTGCTGTTTTCGGGTATCGCCCTGACACATGCGGTGGTGGCAAAGAAGAAACTGTCCAGTATGTGGCTGGTCACTTTCTATATTTTGTTGATGTTGCCGGTGGTAGTGCAAATACTTGTGCTGCTCGCGCTAGTCGACAGTTGGTACGATTTTCGGTCACGGCTCTCAAGCAGTGTGTGACTCAATGCAGATGATGAGGTAAACAACATGAACGTTATCTTGCTGGAAAAGATTGGCAAGCTGGGAGAAATCGGTGATACCGCCAGCGTCAAGGCGGGTTACGCGCGCAACTTCCTTTTCCCTCAGGGCAAAGCCATTCCAGCCACTAAGGCGAACCTGGCTGAATTTGAAGAACGCAGGTCCGAACTTCTTGCTGCCCACAATGAAAAGGTTGCACAGTCGCAGGCTCGCGCATCTAAGGTCGCAGGCGCCAGCCTGATCATTGAAGTTAATGCGAGCGATGAAGGCAAATTGTTCGGCTCCGTCGGTACTCGCGATATCGCCGATGCGCTCAATGCCCAGGCTGGCAGCGACATCGCCAAGAGCGAAGTCCTGATGCCTCATGGTGTAATTCGTGATCTTGGTAACTATGAGCTCACTCTGGATCTCGGCTACGACGTAACAGAGGACATTACTGTGTCCGTAGTTGGCCTCGAATCTGCAGCAGGCGTAAGCGCCGATGGCAGCATCATTGAGGAAGTCGAAGAAGCCGAAGAAGCTGAAGCATCTGACGCTGACGAGACCGAATCCTAAGCTGGCTCTGTTCAACTGCGTTCGCCGCGCTGTTCACCTTTTCTCAGGTGATACTGGGAAAACGAATCGTCGGTTGCTAAGTCCTATACTTTGAGCCCATCGCCCGCAGAAGCGGGCGATGCCACCTTTGAGGCTCCAGCCCAAATCTGAGTCTCTGTCACGCATTTCACGCAACCTCGAGCGCCCTCCTGCTTCGAAGCGCTTTCGCGCTTATCAGGACAGATGCCAGACATGGATTTGGAATTTCTAGCCTTAGACTTGGTCTGACCCCAAATCTCACACTGTCGTCGTTCGCTTGCGCTGGATGCTAGCGGCTACCACCCTCCACTTACCACCAGCAAGTCATCCTGAAGGCTCCAGTCGCTTTAGTGAATAGCCTATCTACGTCCTGGCGTTACTTGAAATCTGACAAAGTCTTCTTTTTTCAATTGCTCGATAGCTGCAAGGCCGCTGGCAGTATGCGCCTCAGGCACAGTCAAGGGCCAACGCCGAAGGAGCCAAAAAGACCAAACCGCAGGTTTGGGCTTGTTTGGTGAGAGAGGGAACCGCGGAGCGGCGTGGACCGTGCCAGAGGTGAAAACTGCCAGTGGCCCATCCCCTCATCTGTCCATCTCTCCATCACAATCGCCAGGAGCCTTAGTGTTAACAATTATCACTAGCTACAACGAGTTCGGCCTTAAAGCGCTATCTGAAGCCAAATGTGCCCAGCTTTCACATAGAAAATCTACCCACCATTCTGTAGTATCAACTGGTCCAATTTGAATCCCAGAAAACACCAAACTAGAACGCCAATAGATGTCTGAATCCTTCGAACCCCGCAGCCCGGCGAATCCGGCTTCTCAGCAGAATAACCTGACCACGCTCAAGGTCCCGCCACACTCGGTGGAGGCCGAACAGGCCGTACTGGGTGGACTGATGGTGGACAATACCGAGTGGGACAATATTGCTGATGTGCTTATGGCAGAGGATTTTTATCGCGCTGAGCATCAATTGATTTACCAGGTGATGATGACCCAGTCTGAGGCGAATAGCCCGATCGATGTGGTTACCCTGGCGGAGTCGCTCAATAGCCTGCATGAATTGAATAATGCCGGTGGCCTCGATTACCTCAGTGAGTTGTCAGGCAATGCGCGCGGTACAGCAAATATTCATGCTTACGCCGAAATTATTCGTGAACGCGCCATTCTACGCCGACTGATCAGCGTAGCGAATAACATAGCGGATAGCGGCTATAACACTGGGGGTAAGAAGGCCGAAGAAATCGTCGATGAAGCCGAGCAAAAGGTCTTCAATATTTCAGACGAGCGTCCCCAGGATTCCGGCCCGGTGTTTGTAAACCCCATTCTGGCAAAGGCCGTCGAGCGAATTGATGAATTGGCGGGCACTGAAGGGGATCTCACTGGACTGCCAAGCGGCTACACGGATCTTGATCATATGACTTCCGGCTGGCAGAAGTCTGATCTGGTGATCGTGGCGGGCCGCCCATCCATGGGTAAAACGGCATTCGCCATGAACCTTGTGGAAAACGCCATTCTCGACCAGGACCAGCCGGTGCTGGTGTTCAGCCTTGAGATGCCAGCAGAGAGCCTGATCTTCAGGATGCTGTCTTCAATTGGTCGCCTTGACCAGGGTAAGCTCAGAACCGGGCAGCTTACCGATGATGACTGGCCGGGCTTTAATAATGCGGTGAAGAAACTCAAAGACCGGCCCTTATATATTGATGACAGTGCCGGGGTAAGTCCCATGGAAATGCGCTCAAGGGCACGCCGCATTAAACGTGAGCATGGTGCACTGGGCATGATCGTAGTGGATTATCTTCAGCTTATGCAGATCAAAGGCTCGACAGAGGGACGCGTCAACGAGATCTCCGAGATCTCACGCTCCCTCAAATTATTGGCAAGGGAATTTGAATGCCCGGTCATTGCCCTGTCACAGTTAAATCGCGGTTTGGAACAACGACCCAATAAACGACCAGTGATGTCAGATTTACGTGAGTCTGGTGCAATCGAGCAGGATGCTGATGTCATCGCTTTCATCTATCGTGATGAGGTATACAACGAGGACACGCCAGACAAAGGCGTCGCCGAGGTGATCATCGGCAAGCAGCGAAACGGTCCAATTGGTACTGTGCGCCTCAGCTTCCTGGGTCAATTCACCCGCTTTGAGAATTTTACCCAGGCGCGGTATGACGATAGTTACACCCACGGCATGTAGTCGCGCCGGTGAGTTGTTTGTAGTGTGCCAGGAACCAGTTCGATGATATCAATAAGCAGGCGTGCCTGGGCGACTATCGATCTGAGTGCCCTGAAAAAAAATCTGGCTCAAGTCCGAGCCTACAGTCCCTGCTCAAAAATCTACCCCGTCATTAAGTCCAACGCGTACGGTCACGGTATGGCCGAGGCAGCGGCGGCATTGAAAGCCTCCAACACCAATATCAGTGGTCTGGCAGTAGCCACGGTTGATGAGGCCATAAGGCTGAGACAGATTGAGGCGGAACTTCCTATTCTGTTACTCAATGGTTTCATGAACGAGGAAGAGCTGCGTGAGTGCCTTGCTCGGCGAATCGAAGCCGTGGTGCATGCGGATTACCAGTTAGGCGCACTGGAAAAAGTGCTCGCGGAAGAGGTCCTCGGCGACGCGCGCAAGTTCTGGATCAAGTACAACACCGGTATGAATCGGCTTGGACTTGGCAAGCGCCAAGCCTCCGAGTTCTATTTACGTCTGCAGAAGTGCCCGAATACTGAACTGGTCCTGATGTCCCATCTGGCCTGCGCAGATGATCCGTATAGTAAGGAATTTGCAAGTTTTACGCAGCAGCAACTTCAGTATCTGGCGGAGTTGCGCGGTGAGTTGGTGACTGCGAGCAAGCAGGATGTGGAATGCAGTATGGCAGCTTCCGCCGGAATCCTGCAGTGGCCGGACACCCATTTGGACTATGTGCGCCCCGGAGTGATGCTTTACGGCAGTTCGCCAATGGCGGGAAAGACCGGCGAGGAGCTGGGTCTGCAGCCCGTGATGACGCTGCGCTCCAGACTGATTACGATTCGTGATCTGAAAGCAGGCGAGAGCATCGGCTATGGCGCGACTTATGTCTGCGACCGTGATACGCGCATGGGTACAGTCTCTATTGGCTACGGTGATGGTTATCCTCGTAGCGCAATCAACGGCACGCCAGTGCTTGTGCAAACCGCCAGCGGTAGCGTCAGAACGCGTATGATTGGGCGCGTATCCATGGACATGATCACCATTGATCTGACCGGCATTGATGAAGCCCAGGTAGATGATGAGGTCACTCTTTGGGGAGAGGGTCTCTGCGCCGATGAGGTTGCGCGTGCGGCCGGGACGATTTCTTATGAGTTGTTTTGTAAAGTGACGCCACGTGTCCAAGTTTCTTACTCTGAATGAACGAAGCCGAATGAGCGAGACGTAATAAACTGCATCCGATTCGCGTTGTGGAAAATCAAACAGCTGGTGATTCAAGTTCGAATGAAGATCACGGCTTAATATACTTGGCACCTATAACACCTACACCCATAACACCTGACGCCTAAAGCACCTTACTCACATGGCTAAAACCAAGATTGCATTTGTTTGCACCGATTGTGGAACCGAGCACGGGCAATGGCAGGGACAATGTTCTTCCTGCAGGGCCTGGAATACGCTTTCCCAGGTCAATCTCGGCAACAACAATTCTCCGGCAGCGAAAGCTGATTTTCGATCCAAAGGCTATGCCGGTCAGCAATCCGATGTGCAATCTCTTGTAGATATTGATCTGGAGTCACTGCCTCGATTTTCGTCAAGTATTGGAGAGTTAGACAGGGTTTTAGGTGGTGGATTGGTGCCAGGGTCAGTAATTCTGGTGGGCGGCAATCCGGGTGCGGGCAAGAGTACCTTACTACTGCAGATTATGTGCACGCTGGCGGACATTGATAAATCCGCGCTTTATGTCACCGGCGAAGAATCTCTGCAGCAGGTGGGCATGCGAGCCCAGCGATTGAATCTGCCTCAGCAGAAATTGAAGCTGCTGGCAGAAACCAATGTGGAACAAATTTGCCAGGCAGCGCAGGAGCACAAGCCAAGTCTGCTGGTGGTGGACTCTATCCAGGTTATGCACAGCAGCGATGTGCCTTCCGCCCCGGGTAGCGTCAGCCAGGTGCGCGAATGCGCGGCTTATCTGATTCAGTATGCCAAGCAAACCAATACGGTTCTCTTTCTGGTGGGTCACGTCACCAAAGAAGGCAATCTGGCCGGCCCCAAGGTACTGGAGCACATGATCGATTGCTTCGTGATGTTGGAGGGTGGTACCGACAGCAAGTACCGCATCCTGCGTAGCCAGAAAAATCGATTCGGTGCAGTGAACGAGCTCGGCGTGTTTGCCATGACCGAGCAGGGTATGAAGGAAGTTAAAAATCCTTCAGCGATTTTCCTGGCACGTACAGAGGAGGATAGCGCAGGCTCCCTGGTAATGGTGTTATGGGAAGGTACCCGACCCCTTTTGGTAGAGATTCAGGCCTTGGTTGATACCAGTCCGCTCGGCAATCCACGCCGAGTAGCGGTTGGGCTGGAACAAAATCGGCTTGCCATGCTGCTGGCCGTGCTGCATCGGCACGGTGGGCTTTACATGGCGGATCAGGATGTTTTCGTTAACGTAGTGGGTGGTGTCAAGGTCAGTGAGACCAGTGCTGACCTTGCGCTGTTGCTCGCCATCGTATCCAGCTTCAAGGACAAACCGATTGACAGGGATACCGTGGTATTTGGCGAGGTAGGCCTGGCCGGAGAGATCAGGCCGGTGCAGGGCGGTCAGGAGCGCTTGCAGGAAGCCGCCAAGCATGGCTTCAAACGCGCGATTGTGCCAAAAGCCAATGTGCCAAAGACTCGAGTGGAAGGCTTGGAAGTCATTGGCGTCAATAAAATAGAGCAGGCGCTGGCAGCGCTCTAATCAGGTGCGCGCTTGATGTCTTCGCGAATGGTTTTCGCTGCCATGAAGTAGTGAAAGGCACACCAGCAGTTAACCATCAATGTAATGGACATGGCGTAACGCAGGGCGTCAGTTCCGAACTGTGGCGTTAACCAGTCACTCATGAATCCGGTCAACATGGGCCCCAGTCCGAGGCCAATTAAATTAAGCATGAACAGCAGCACCGCCGAGCCCATGGCGCGCATGCGAATACCCACCAGGAAGTGGGTGGCAGCGATACAGGGTGCCAGGTACCAGCCGCCGGCAAATACCGGTAACAGATAGGAGTAAACCGCCAAATAACCATCCGGCATGATCAGAAAGGTATTCAGTGCCAGCGGGATGGCGATGACGGTAGAGATGAAGGGAATCCAGACGTACCAGGTGGTGTCACCGGTTTTCTTGTTCATCCGATCCGAGGCCCAGCCGCCGAAGAACGTTCCTGCCAGCCCGCCAACCCCGGCAATCATGCCGTAGTACCAGCCAATATCCAGGATCGGCATCCCGTGCACACGCCCAAGAAACAGGGGCATAAAGTTTCCCATACCGTAAGTCACGAATGCGTGCAGGGCACAGGCGAAGGACAGATGCCGAAATGACTTTCGTTCCCACAAAATACTCATGACGCGGAAGAAGCCTGGTGGCGCGACATCCTTGCGTGCTTCCGCCATACCGCGGGGTGGTTCCTTGATCACGAATCGAACCACCAGGGCCAACAGCAGGCCGGGCATGCCCACCACTATGAAGGCGGTACGCCAGTCGAAATACTGCACCAGGTAGGCGCCACCCACGGTGCCAACCAGGATGCCACCGTAGACGCCCAGCGAATAGATGGAGAGCGCTGTCGCCCGCTGCTCAGCGGGAAAGATATCAGACACAATGGAGTGGGAAGGTGGTGAACCTCCAGCTTCTCCAACCCCGACTCCGAAACGAGCCAGGAACAGCTGCGCGAAGCTCTGCGCGGCGCCACAGAACGCGGTCATTACGCTCCAGATCGCGACGGAAATCGCGACGATATTGCGGCGGTTGCTGATATCAGCCCAGCGCGCGATCGGGATTCCCAGGGTTGTATATATACAGGCGAATGCCAGCCCAGACAGCATGCCAAATTGGCCGTCTGAAATTTCCAGGTCGGCGATGATCGGCTCGGCAAGCACATTGATGACCTGCCTATCGACAAAGTTTGAAATGTAAACCGTGGTAAGGATGCCCAGAACCAGGTAACGGTACGCGGGTTTTTCATAGGCCTTGAGAATAGCTGTGCGCTCAACCGAAGCGCCATTGGCATCCTGGCTGTCGCTGGCAGTTGTCTTGGACAAGCTGCTCTCCTTTGTTGTTGTTCTTATTGTGCTGTTTTTATTGTAGCTACTTATTGTCGGGCCGCTGCCCTCTGAGGGCAGGCGTTTACGATGAAACCACTTATTCCGCGGCCAGTCTAGCGATTAAAACGGCATTGAGTTGTGCTCTTTCCAACAGCGAGCTGAGGCGCGCCTCTTCTCTGATGGTGTGAGCACCGGTACCGGCAATGCCCAGTGAATCCAGAGTAGGCAGGCCGACCGCCTGGCTGAGAGACCCGTCGGTGCCGCCACCGGAGTCCGTCACCCCCAGCTCCTGACCCAATAACCTGCCAATCGCGCGGGTCTTCCCCAGCAGGTAATCTGATTCTTCGGTGGGGATTTTTGGCGGGCGATGCAGACTCACCCAGCTATTGGTGCTGATCTCTCCACTATCAACGGGATAGCTGTAGACCCGGCTAAAAATTTCTTCAAATTGAGCCGCGGTCTCAACACCCTGTTCTGGAGTGGGATAGCGCAGATCGATCAAAGCTTCGGCGCAAGGCGCAACGGTATTGCGTGATTCGCCCCCGGAAACAATTCCGACGTTTACCGTAACGCCGGTCTCATAGTCAGTCAGATTTTCTATCTCGACTATTTTATAAGCTAGCTCTTTGATGGCGGACCGTCCTTGTTCATGGGCACCGCCGGCGTGGGAGGCTCTGCCGTTGACAACGAAGCGGGCCTGACCTAGTCCCTTGCGCTGTCGCACCAGGTTGTTCATGCCGGATGACTCATAGACCAGACCAAAGTCATGTTCCCTGGCCTGCTCTTCTACGTACTGTCTTGAGGAAAGAGATCCCATTTCTTCATCGCTGTTGAGCAGAACACTGACATCCATGTCTCGCAGTAGACCCTGAGCGTGAAGCGCTTTCAGCGCATAAAGCATGACGACTAGACCGCCTTTCATGTCAGCAACACCAGGGCCAAACACTCTGTCTCCATCCTGTCGATAGGACTGAAACGGGCTATCAAATCGGAACACAGTGTCCAGGTGTCCCATTAATAGTAGCCGACTTCCGTTGCCTGGCTTGCTGGCCAATAGATGGTCGGCCAAGTCAATATCGTAGTTGGTGCCGGGACAGCTTGGCATCTCGATCAGGCCGCCTGGCAGCGAGTCGACGCTAAATCCCAGTCTTGCCAATTCAGTACTGAAGATTTCGGCAAGCTCTGCCATGCCCGCCTTGTTCAGGCTGCCGGTATTGATGTTTGTAATGCGCTCGAGCATGGCAACCATGTCGCTCTCCTCACCCTCTAGCCACTCCAGTAATTCCTGTTCTCCAGGCGAGATGTTGGGCTCAATCGACTCGGCAGCGAAAGTGAGTTGGATGGCTATCAGAAAACTGGCCAGAACGACCAGCAGTTGAAAGTTATGCGCGGATAGCTTGGGCAAGGGAGTACTCCTGCAACAGGTTCAAATCTCGGATAGCTACAGAGTATAAACAATTACGGCAGGGCTGGGTGCCTAATGCGCCAGCGAGCGCGTTGTAATCGACCGGGCATGGCTCCATAATGCTGCGCCAATGAATGCAGTCGACGAACCAATTCTCAGGGTTTCAAATCTCAGCAAAACCTACGCCGGTGGTTTTGAGGCCCTCAAAGACATCTCACTCGAAATTCAAAAGGGCGAGATCATCGCTTTGTTGGGCCCTAATGGTGCCGGCAAGACCACGCTGATTTCAGCGATCTGCGGAATCGTTCGGCCAAGCTCCGGCCAGGTCACGGTGGCGGGCTTTGATATTGCCCGCGATTATCGCAAGACCCGCGCACTCATCGGCCTGGTACCCCAGGAACTCACCACGGATTCTTTCGAATCGGTTTACAACACTGTTGCCTTTAGTCGGGGATTGTTCGGGCGCGCGCCCAACCATGCCCATCTTGAGAAAGTTTTGAAGGATCTGTCGCTGTGGGACAAGAAGGATAACAAGATCATCACCTTATCCGGCGGGATGAAGCGCAGGCTTCTGATTGCCAAGGCGCTGGCCCACGAGCCAAGGGTATTGTTCCTTGATGAACCCACTGCAGGTGTGGATGTCTCGCTGCGCAAAGACATGTGGAAGATCGTCAAAGAACTCAGAGAGTCCGGCGTCACTATCATCCTGACAACACATTATATAGAAGAGGCCGAGGAGATCGCCGACCGGGTAGGTGTTATCAATAATGGTGAGATCATACTGATTGAGTCGAAGACAGCTTTAATGCAGAAGCTCGGAAAGAAGCAGCTAATCCTGGATCTAAGTGAATCGCTTTCCGCATTGCCAGCCGCGATCAACCGCCATGACCTCGCCATCTCTGATGATGGTATGAAGCTTACTTACACCTTTGACACCCAGAGCGAGCGCACTGGAATCACAGCCCTGCTGGATGATCTGAAGGCAGCGGGTATTCAGTTTCGAGACCTCAACACAACCCAAAGCAGCCTGGAAGAGATCTTCGTGAATCTGGTTGATGAATCAAGCGAGAAAAATTCGGCAGCCGTCAATGGCGCAGCAGCGGAGTAGATGATGAACCTGCATGGCGTAATGGCAATCTATCGCTTTGAAATGTCGCGGACCCGGCGCACTCTGATTCAAAGTATCGTCGCACCCGTTATCACCACCTCGCTTTATTTTATCGTGTTTGGTGCGGCCATTGGATCCCGCATTCAGGAAGTCGGTGGCGTCAGCTACGGGGCTTTCATCGTGCCCGGTCTGATCATGCTCAACCTGCTGACCAACAGCATTTCCAATGCGTCGTTCGGCATTTACTTTCCAAAGTTTGTTGGCACAGTGTATGAGCTGCTCTCGGCACCGATTTCCACCTTCGAAGTGGTGCTGGGTTATGTCGGTGCCGCCGCCACCAAGTCGATTATGCTGGGTTTTATCATCCTAGCGACCGCGGCACTGTTCATCGATCTGCAAATCGCCCACCCTATCATCATGCTGGCATTCATCGTGCTAACCGCTCTGTCCTTCAGTTTGCTGGGTTTTATTCTGGGCATTTGGGCCGACAACTTCGAGAAGCTGTCAGTGGTGCCGATGCTGGTTATTACGCCGCTGGTTTTTCTTGGAGGGAGTTTCTATTCAACCGAGATGCTGCCACCATTTTGGCAAACGGTCTCGTTGATGAATCCCGTTCTCTATCTGGTGAGCGGCTTACGCTGGAGCTTTTATGAGATCGCGGAGGTAAATGTGTGGGTGAGCCTCGGCAGTGTTCTGATGTTCCTGCTCATTTGTTTCAGTATTGTGGTCTGGATGTTTAAGACCGGTTACAAGCTGCGCAGCTAACTAAATGATCTAAGTTACGCGCCGGCCACCACGGAATTCCATTTGCTTCGAGTTGCCCTTGGCGTCGTAGTAGATACCGGGGCCATCGCGCTCACCTCGGAGCCAGGGGCCAACGTAGCGATCACCGTTGTAGAAGTAATAGGTGCCTTGACCGTGTATCTGGTTTTGTCGAAAAGCGCCTTCGAAGCGGTTGCCATTGGCATAAAAAAATGTGCCCTGGCCGTTCATGGCATCATCGCGCCACTGCCACTCATAGCGATCGCCATTCGCCGAGTACTTTGTGCCCTGGCCATGCTGTATGCCGTTACGAAACTGGCCTTCATAGCGGTTGTCATTAGACCAGAAAAATTTGCCTAGTCTGGTACGCTGGTCGTTGCGAAACTGGCCTTCATAGCGGTTGCCGTTGGTCCATTTAAATTCAACCCGGCCATGCTTCTCTCCGGCTTCCCATTAGCCAGCGTATTCATCGCTGTTATTGTAGTAATAGCTGCCTTGACCTGCGAACAGGTCTGCCGTCCAGTTACCCTCGTAACGGTCGCCGTTTAGGAAGTAGTAACTTCCTTGGCCCGCTTTTCGGTCTTCCTGATAGTTGCCAATATAACGTTCGCCATTGGAGCGATACAGGGTGCCACGACCGTTGCGCTTGCCATTTCTAAACTGACCCTCAAAGCGATAGCCATTGGCAATGTGATAGGTGCCAGAACCATTCTTGGCATCTCTGCTGAAGCTGCCCTCGTAGCGATCCCCGTTGTTAAGATATAGGGTACCGCGGCCTTAAAAGGAGTTGTTGCGGCAGCCCCCTTCGTAGCGGTTGCCATCGCTCCATCGATAAATACCGCTGCCGCTTTCACAGCTCCCGCGCAGCCACCCATTTTCAGCAGCCTCTGCCGGCACGGCCATAAACGCTAGAATGAGGGGGGTAGCAATTGCAGCAATAAGCAAAAGTCGATCACGCATTGGGCTAATTTCAGGTATGGTTTGAGAGGGGCGCATGATAATGACTTAGACAGTGCTTGTTCGGTACTGGGTCTCACTTCTTTAGTTTTAGGCTAAGAAACAGTTCCAGTCAATCCAGAAACTGCCCCGGTTAGTTTATCCAGTCGGCAGGCGCGTCGTTAGAGCTGAGTACATGGGTGAAATAATCCCAGATTGCCGGCAGGGTTCACGCCGCCGCACGCTGCAATCGCTGGGCAGCAGTCATGGAAATTTTGCTGAATAACGCTATGCTCATGCAAAATACGCTGTGCCGCTCGAACTGGAGCGTTTCTGCAGTAAAAGGAGTGCTCACTATGCTCAATATGGATTTTACGCAACGCGCCGTTGTTAACAGTAATGATTCTGAATGGGTTGCCAGCCCCAAAGCAGGTGTCTGGCGCAAACCTTTAGCCAGGGAGGATGCCGAACGTGGCCACGCCACCAGCGTCGTGCGCTATGACCCTGGCGCGAATTTCTCGGAGCATGGCCATCCACTGGGCGAAGAAATTCTGGTGTTGGAGGGGACTTTTTCTGATCACAGCGGTGACTTTGGCGCTGGGACCTATTTCCGCAACCCGCCTGGATTCGTCCATGCGCCATTCAGCGAAGAAGGCTGTGTCATCCTGGTGAAGCTTCACCAGTTTCAGGCCGATGATCTGACCCATGTACAGATCGATACTAACAGCGCGCAATGGATGCCGGGCCAGGGTAATTTGAAAGTAATGCCACTGCATGAGTTTGGCACTGAATCAGTGGCGCTGGTGCATTTTCCGGCGGGAGAACGATTCCACAGGCATACCCATGTTGGTGGTGAAGAGATTTTCGTATTGAGTGGTGAATTCAGAGACGAACATGGGCGTTATCCGGCGGTCACCTGGCTGCGCAGCCCGCATATGAGCCAACATACTCCTTTTGTTGAGCAGGATACGGTGATCTGGGTAAAGACGGGCCACCTGTCTATCTGAGTAGAGGTTGCGCATAGTCCCGAAGTTAATGGCAACTGGGGTACTCAGGCGCGCTCCAGTATCGCGCCCTGACGCTTCCCTAAATTGAGAACCAGAGCTCGATATCCGCCGTATCTTCTGGAAACTTCGCGGCATGTTCGGTACCCGCTGGCACAAAGTACCATTCCCCCGCCGCAATATGCTGGGTCTCGCCGTTCATCGTCAGTAACAAACTGCCCTTGGTAATGACGCCCACGTTATCGGTGTCGTGGCTGTGGGGAGCGATAACAGTGCCGGCAGGGTAAATGCCAAATAACACATCACAAGACTCTGCGCTCAGTTTGAAGGCGTCAAACTGCCCATCAAAAGCGGGGAGTCCACGAATTTGTGAAGGGAAATAATCGGCTAGACTCACTTAGATACTCCATAATTAGTTAAGCAAGCGTTGATGCGGGATGGAATTTCATAATCGGTGTCAGTTATCGCTCGGCTAACCGGCCCAGAGGCACCGGATTACCTGATTCCGCGATAAATTGTCACCATTTTGGAGCGGGAAAAATGCTAATATTTGCAGTCGGAAAATGTAATTGTAACGCCCAATATATTGCGGCGCGAACCCGGGATTGAACAGGAGAAGGCTGATGGCCGGATTCGTCAGTAGACGTGAATTTTTAAACTTGCTCGCCGCTACCGGCGGCACTGCAGCGGCGTTGAAAGTGGGCACCGCTCTAAACTTGTTGCCGGGATCAGCCGCCGCCGCCTCATTGGATTTGCTCAACCTGGGTAACAACCAGCGCAAGGTCGCTATTCTGGGTGGGGGTATCTCCGGTCTCACCGCCGCTTATGAACTCTCCAAGCAGGGTTATGACTGCACAATTCTGGAAGCCTCTCACCGCTGTGGTGGACGCATCTTCACCGTACGCCATGGTGATCTCATCGATGAAATCGGCAATCGCCAATACTGCGAATGGGACGACGAGCCACATATGTATTTCAACGCTGGCGCGGCGCGCATCCCAAGCACTCATAGGAATTTATTAGCTTACTGTAAAGAACTCGACGTTGATCTGGAAGTATTCATCAACGAAAACAAGACTGCCCTGGTGCAGGACGACAAGATGTTAGGTGGCAAGCCCATCCGCAACATCGATTACACCACCAGCATGCGGGGTTTCATGGCTGAACTCATGGCCAAGGGCATGAGCAGCGCTGAAATGGATGCGCCTTTCTCGGAGTCTGAAGCAGAGACACTGCTGAGCATGATTCGCTCCTTTGGTGATCTGAATGAAGACGATATATTTAAAGGCAGTTTCCGATCTGGCTATGCTGCTGGTGGATTCCTGGAGCATGGTGTGCAAAACGATATGGTTGCATTCCGTGATTTGCTGCAAACGCGCCTTGGACGTCAGCTCATGGGTGCAAATGAAGGTGACACGGGTCCCATTTTGATGCAGCCAACCGGCGGCATGGACAAGATTATTCATGGATTCCTGAATCACGTCGGCGATAGAGTGAAGTACCGTGCAATGGTGACTTCAGTGCAGGTCACCGACAATGGTGTGAATGTTTCCTATGATCAGGACGGTGTGGGCCACACTCTGGAAGCTGACTACTGCTTAAATTGCATACCAACTCATCTCATGGTTGGTATCGATCACAACTTCCCGGACGACTACGTTAAGGCTATGAAGTACGTACGTCGCGGCGAGGCATACAAAGCTGCATTTCAGGCGAAGCACAGGTTCTGGGAGGATTTGGATATCTACGGAGGGATCTCCTGGTCAAACACCAGAAGTCGTCAGCTCTGGTACCCAGTAAACGGTATTCATAAAGCCAAGGGCGTCGTGCTTGGCGCTTATGACTATGGAGGCGGCATGTATCACACCATGATGACGCAGGGAGAGCGGATCGAATCACACCTGGTCGATCACGAAAAATTGCATCCCAATTTCCGCGACCTGGTTGAGAAACCGATTACTATCGCATGGCATCGTATGAACCACATGCTGGGCTGTTCGGCGCGCTGGTCGCGTAATCGTTTCGAAGGCTGGACGCACGAAGAAGAGCATCTGTATCACACCTTGCAGGCCCCGGTTAATAATCGCCATTACTTCATTGGAGACCAGATTAGCATGCATTCTGCCTGGCAGGAAAGTGCAATTCTTTCTGCGCAATGGGCGCTGAATAGTATGGATGCCCATGTTCGGGCCGAATTATCCTGAGGCACTCAGCGATGAGCTTAAAATTGAGTTCAGAGACTGTAGGCACCCCAAAACCCTTATGGAATAGCAGTAAGTTATGAATCGCAGAGTCATGCAAAACACCCTGGTCCTCTTAACCACCTTGGCAGCGGTCCTGCTGCAAAAAAGCGCCACCAGCGCAGAGCGGGAGCCTTTTAACGACAGGTATTGCACCACCTGCCATGGCACAGAGGGTAAGGGAAATGAAGGCATACAGGCGCCTCGCCTGGCTGGCATGGAAGGCTGGTACCTGAGACGGCAGCTGGAGAACTTCCGCGCCGGTATTCGAGGCACTCATCCCATGGACCGCGAAGGTATCGCCATGAAGCCCATGGCGAATCTCAGCGATGAGAGCATGGCTGATATTGTTGAGTGGGTCGGCGGCTGGCCCTATGTGCCTGCTGAAGTCACTATCACCGGAGATGCAGCGGCGGGGCGCTCGCTCTATGGCGTCTGTGCGACCTGCCATGGGGATCAGGCTCAGGGCAAGGTGGCCATGGGGGCACCAGCCCTGGCGGGCCAGAATGACTGGTATCTGGTCACCCAACTGAAGAACTTTGTGGCCGGTTATCGAGGCAAACATGCTGGCGATGCCTACGGTCAGCAGATGGCTGCCATGGTAGGTGGCTTGGGCAATGAAACCGCCATTCTCAACGTTGTATCCTACATAAATACCCTGGAAGAACGCTAACCCCCTGTGTATTAAACAATTCTTCTGCAAACTTGGTCTTACAGGGTGCGATGGATATACTGCTACAGCGGTAAGTCTCATCAGGGGCCTGTATGTCACCAGGGGCTGACGATTCAGGCACGTGAACCACGCAACCAAACTTGACCAGCGCATTGAACCTGGTGAACAGCTCAAGTAGCTGTGCCAGCGCACAATAATCGAACCGCGATAACAATAAGATTAGCTAAGTCAGGCGAACACCGGCCCGCGCCGAGGAGAAACAACCATGTCAATGTACGGCATTTTTAACCTCATACTATTTGCTGCTTTATTAGGCTTCCTTTTTCAACTCTCCAAGATGGGGATGGGTCTGTCCCGTCGTGTCCTTGTAGGTCTGGTGCTGGGCAGTATCTTTGGTTTCTATCTGCAACTGGTGTTTGGCTTAACCGCTGTGGCCACCAGCGAAACCCTGGAATGGACCAATGTTGTCGGAAATTCCTATGTGAATTTGCTGCGTATGATCATCATTCCATTGGTGCTAATCACCATGATGGCTTCGGTGTTGCGAGTCGAGGAAATCAAGTCGCTGGGTAAAATTGGCGGCACAGTGGTAGGCATCCTTGTGCTCACTACGATGGTCGCAGCCTCAATAGGTATTGTGATGGCTACTCTGTTCGGTCTCAATGCCGGAGAGCTTGCCAGCGGTGCCAGAGAGTTGGCGCGGGCAGAGGTGCTGGAATCTCGCCTCGCTACGGATCGCAGCATCTCGCAGCTGCTTACCGGCATGGTGCCCAGGAATATCTTCGCTGATATGTCTGAGGCGCGACCAACTTCTATTATCGCAGTGGCGATCTTCGGAATGCTTATTGGGGTCGCGGCGCTACTCGTGAGCGAAGAAGATAAGGAGCATGGATCGCGCATCAAGTCCTTCGTCGACACGACCCAGGCTGTCATCATGCGACTGGTAAAGCTGGTTATCAGCTTGACCCCTTACGGTGTGATGGCGCTAATGACACGTGTAATCGCGACCACAGACGGTGGCGCAATTCTCACGTTGATTAGTTTTGTGATTGCTTCATATATCGCTATCGGGCTGATGTTCCTTGTGCATGGCTTATTGATTGCCTTCACCGGCGCCAATGTCCGGGAATATTTTCAAAAGGTCTGGCCGGTGCTGACCTTCGCGTTTGCAACCCGTAGCTCGGCGGCAACGATTCCACTGACCATTCGCGCCCAGATTGAAGAACTGAAGGTGCCTCCGCCCATTGCCAATATTTCCGCATCTTTTGGTGCCACTATCGGCCAAAATGGTTGTGCGGGTCTGTATCCAGCGATGCTTGCGGTGATGGTTGCGCCCACAGTTGGTGTCGATCCGGATATTGGCTTTATTGCCAGTTTGTTGGTGGTAGTGGCCATTGGCTCTTTCGGTATCGCCGGAGTTGGTGGCGGCGCAACCAATGCAGCACTGGTGGTATTGCCAGCCATGGGGTTTCCGGTGACAGTTGCTGCGCTGCTGATTTCCATCGAGCCATTGATTGATATGGGGCGCACAGCGCTCAACGTTAACGGCGCTATCACTACCGGCCTATTGACCAACAGGTTCTTGGGCGATGAAGTTGAAGATACCTTGCCCAATATTGCCGCACAGGGATTGCAGGAAAACTAACACTGGACAAAGAATTACACTAAAACCGAGAGAGAGGAAACATGGGAAAGAATAAATTTATTGCACTGCTAGCAGCAGGCCTTTTGGGCGTCGCTGCGGTTGCAGGCGCGCAGGAGATTACTCGAAATAACGAGGGCAACTACTTCTACACTTCAATCACAATCCCTCCTGGTGCTGAAACCATGTACCTGTCAGGGTCAGGCGCTCGGCCAATGGCTGACGGCAGCTGGGGTGACATGAAGCAGCAGACAGTAAACACGTTTAGCCGTTTCAAGCAGACTCTGGAAGAGCAGGGTTGGTCGATGTCAGATATTGTTCAGGTTCGTGCCTTTGCCGTTGCTGGTGACGACGGGCTGGATTTCGCAGGCTTTAATGAAGGTTATGCCGAGTTCTTTGGCACGGCGGACAATCCCATGAAGCCAGTGCGTTCATTCGTAGAAATCAAAGATTTGGTTGTCGAGGGTTGGCTGGTGGAAATCGAAATACGCGCTGCGCGTATGCCAGACTGATCTCGCGCTGATAGACCTTTAAACAGGTCGGAGCAAGTCAAAAAATTCGGCTTAGCGGAAACGCGGGCCGATTTTTTTTGCCTCGGATTTGCCGGGCAATGCTTAAGTGAGGCAGGGCTCGTATTCCAAATAGATTCGAGGAGAAGCGCAGGCGCCTGCAGGCTTTGGGTGAGCTGGCGCCGCAGTTTTATCGCTCGAGCAGTTGGTATTTGACAAGGGAATTGATAAC
>DLPV01000062.1:23432-42771 GCA_002477465.1 Gammaproteobacteria bacterium UBA7449
CGCTCATGCTGATTCCCCAGCTCACGCCGCCATGGCTAGGGAAGAACAACGCTTGTTTGGATTTGGTAATCACCGAAATCATTGGGGGAAAAACTGGTGGCACCCATCCAATAGGTGCCGGGAGACAGCGTGGCCTCGATTCTGGAATCGGTCGAGAACTTGGAATCATCGTTACGCAGAAATACAGACCCTAACTGCTGGTCGGATAAAACATCGACCACTAATAGTACCGTGTCAACCAGGCTTGACGTCAGTTCGATTCGCAGCGTGACGGTCTCTGTGACTTCGAACTGGTAGATATCGATGAACTTGTTATCGAATTTCTGGTCATTGGATCTCAGCGCACCCTTGATTAAAGGGTTAGGGTTAATTTCTACATCGATTCCATAGATCGATGTAAATGTTTCGAAGGACGAACCTTCGCTGGCAGTTTTGGCATTGACAGTGAGATTGTAGGATCCTGTATCCGCTGCGGCCGCTGAGGTTACTCCTACCCAATATGAGCCGGCTGCAATAGGCTGCTGCAGGTTTGCGCTGGAGCTTCCTGCTAGATTCTCATCGCTTGCAGTGGAGCCAGGTACCAGCTGCTGGGTTGAGGTTACGCGGGCCAGGATCAAGGAGGGGTCAAACTGCAAGGAGCTGAGCGAAACTGAGATTTCAGAATCGTTCTCGAAGGTAAGTTGATAAACATCGATGAATTTGTTTTCCAGGCTTGCATCAGACGTGGCCAGGGTGGCAGCGAAATTGATCACGTCGTCGGGTCCGGAAAAACTTGTCTTGCTTGGGAGTTTGATGGGTATGTCATAGATCGATGGAGTAGAGATTGTGCCGCCATAAATGAAGTTGGCGCCGCTAATGTCGTCTGGCTGTAAGGTGGCAATATTGCTCGCGAAAGGCTGCATGATGGCACTTGCAGATGATTCGTGATCCAGACCCAGTGCGTGGCCCAACTCATGCAGAGCGACTCGTTCAAACTCGCTGGTTTGTGGCAGCAGCGGGCCGCTATAGATATCCCAATTCTCGTTGGCATTGAACACGATATCGGCCTCGACAATATCCTTCTTGCCAGTACAGCCCGGATTTGTGCAGCTTAAGGTGGTGAGAGTAATGGCAAGGACATTGCTGCCAAACTCGGTACCGCACCGGTTATCGGCAAAGCCCACGCCACCGATGCCATTGCCAAGTGCGCCGGTGTTTTGGCCAGCGCAGGGATCCCCGCCCTGGTCCTCCGCAAAGAAATTAAAGTTGGTGGCTGTGGTCCATGCAGCCATGGCGCGCTTGAATGCCGCGTCCCAGGTTTCACCGCTAGGTGCAATACCAGGGATACCTACAAAGAAAGTAGCGGAGGCATCGGGCCAGGCGTTGTCGGATGCTTCGAACGCCAGCAGGCCCTGGCTGAAGAACGCCAGCACAAGGATCAGAGTATTGGCTCGGAACAATATTTAGTTCTCGACAAGCGTGCGGATTCGGGCCTTGAAGTCTTCCACTGTCATGGCTCGATCAATCAGCAGGGGACTGGCTTCTGTCACTATGCCTGTGGCTGGATCAGAATCGCCATCTATAATCGTCAGTGGGCGCTTGATGGCGCGCGGGATAGTTCCCGTGGGCAAAACTTCAGTAACCGGCATGCGGTCGACAGTACTAATGCGGCGCTCGCCTTCGTTGGCTTTGATGATGTAGTGTCCCTGCGACCAGCCAATCAGTGGATTAATGAGATCGCGGCTGATGGATTCCACGAAGTAAATACCTTCTTCATCAAGTGCCGGCATTCGCAGGCCGCTCACTTCCATTACCTGGCCATTCAGGGTACCGCCCGTGAATTTAAGCTCCAGAAATTGCTCTGAGAAACTGCCCTTGACAACATCTCTGACTTCAAAAGTGACATAAGTCACCACCATGCCGGCAGCGTTCTCCTGAGTATTGTGTTGGATCACCTGGCCCTCAAACACCAGTTCGGCGCCCTGGGCCACCGCATCGATATCCATACCCAGGATGGTAGTTGCATTGACAGCAATGGGAAGGAGTTGCAGCACTACCCAAAGCAGCGCGGCCCTGCGCAGACGAACGGTATTGAAATGGTTAAGCATGCAATTTACCTCAGGAACTGCCGAGACTGCTCTGGCAGCATTGGTTGAGAAGTATAGGGTAGCCCTTTCAACTAAGACAGCGAACCGACCCATATCCTTCCACCGACTGTACGTTTATTTAGTTTACCCGCCCGTTTGTCTGGCGAGCAGCGGGAGTATCCCAAGTGATTGAGTTAGTCATATTCTTAATAACGCATAGACATAGAATAAAGATGACAAGCCTGACGTTGTATCGAATGCTGAAACTGCAGCCCAAATTCTCGCCCTGACAATACTGCATTGCCGCAGCTGTAACTGGAAGAAATGGATATGGGGATAGTTGGGGCTATGCACGTGATATTCATGTAAATTCTAGAATAGTGCCCAGCCAGATAGTATGCTCGGGTTTTGCCCAAGATACAGAATCACAGTGTTTCCCTGTCAGGCGAGCAGTTTGGATCATAACAATTAGAATGCAGTCTAATCATTTCGCCAATATCCTTTCCGGCAGTCTCATTGCCCTGGTGAACATTTCAGTCGCTGATTCAGTTGCTGCGCTGTTATTTGCCCAGACTGATCCACGCCTTATGGTGCCTGGTATTGCTATTCTGCTGATTGGCACCCTCGTCACCGGTCTGGGCGGTTCCTTATTCAGCCATTTTCACTCGGTAATCTGTTCGCCCCGCAATGGACTGGTGCCTGTATTTGCCGTCATGGTAACTGGCATCTACGCCAGCTTTGGCTCGGAATACTCAATCGCCGCTGAAGCCACAATCATTGCCGCATTCATGGTGACAACCCTGTTCCGTCTCGATAAGGACAAGCTCGAATCCATGTCTCGAAAATTTCCTGCCTCTACTGCTGCACTTCACACCTATATCGTTAAGGTGCTGTCGGAACGCCTCAGTCGCGCCAACCGAAACCTGAGTCGCTACATTTAGCGGCTCTGTCCTGGCGACTTCCCCGAAGGCTAATCTGTTATCGACTTGGTGTTCACTGCCAGGATAGGACGTTGCTGGGGCTTGGGGAAAATCAGAAAGTGGGATTTTCTACCGGAAGTAGGACAACTGGCACCATTTCACTGTACTGAAACCAGTCGCCGTCTATCCTGGCGATGCCGTCGCCAGCCTCGTTCATACGTGTGGTGCCGGTGAATTCGAGATCCAGTCTGGGGATGCGAATGGTAATTCGGCGCCCATCCACCAGCACCGTGTCTGCAGGCATACCGTATATACCGAGCCCGCTGCTGGTCAGTGAAGCGGTAAAGTCCTCACCGTTTATGCTGAAGGTGAACGTCAGGTTCATATTGTCACGGCCAATTACCAGCGGCCCTTCCCAGGATCCCTCCAAAGTTTTTCTCGCCGATTCCTGTGACCATGCCAGGGTGGCATAGGCGAGACCCACGCTAATCAATAGTGCTTTCAGGATGAATTTCATGACTGTCATGGTAATGCAGCTCAACGACTGACTGCAAATGCTCCTGCGGCAGCAAGTGGGCGTAGGTCTGTCGAATTTGGGGAATCCCGGTAATTTGGAAGTCTGGTCAATTGGAGGGGGTTGTCAATGCACAGATAGATGGGACAATACCGACAGAAACTCGCATTACCGCAACAATTTCGCATTCAGAACGAGAGTTATTGCAGTGGATCAGGAAATCGAACAAGTCACCGAAATCTATAACATGAATACCGCCTACCTGGAGACCTATAGTTTTCAAATTCTGGGGGCCATTGTCGTGATGGCGCTGGGCGTTGTACTGGTCAGGAAACTGTCCGATATGGTCTATGGCGTTGCCGAGAAGAAAGGCATCGATGTGACCCTGAGTCGCTTTTTTGCCAATTGTGCCCGCATTGCCATCATCGTAGCCGCAGTCATGATTGCCCTGCCGAAGCTAGCCATTCAGGTTACCCCATTTCTCGCCGCCATCGGCGCACTCGGTCTTGGCGCTGGTTTAGCCATTCAGGGCCTGCTCTCCAATTATGGCGCTGGACTCAGCATCATTCTGACGCGACCCTTTATCGTGGGCGACACTATTCGTGTGCTGGGCGTATGGGGCGTCGTAAAGGAGGTCACACGGGCCTATACGGTGCTCACCAACGAAGATGAAGAAAAGATCACTATTCCCAATCGCCATATCATTGGAGAGGTCATTCACAATTCCCAGTCCGATACCGTGCTCGAATTGTCGGTGGGTATTGCCTATGAGAGTGACACTGCAGCGGCCATTGAAATAATTGCTGCTGCCTTGAGCGATGTCGAAGGGCTCAGTCAATCAAGAGCAGTACAGGTTCGCATTGATAGTTTTGGAGACAGCGCCATCAACATAGGTATACGCTGCTGGGTGCGAACCGAGAAATTTTACGAAGTGAAATTCACCTGCAATCAGAAACTACAGGACGCGCTGACTGCCAATAATATTGCGATTCCATTTCCGCAGCGTGAAGTGCGTATGCTGGCTGACGCGGTGTGACAGGTTTATTTGTGACTGCCAATACATGATGAGGAGAGGCAATGGAGTATTTACCAGCCGTAGAGATTGAATACCCAAAGGGAGAGCCTGTAAACGCCGCCATCATCTGGCTGCACGGCCTGGGAGCCGATGGCAATGACTTTGCGCCCATCGTGCCGCAACTAGAATTGCCGGCCGGGCTTGGCGTGCGCTTTATTTTTCCCCATGCGCCATCCATACCGGTAACAATAAATAATGGCTTCGTGATGCCTGCATGGTATGACATCAAACAGCTGGACGTGGATCGTCATGTCGATACGGATCAGCTGAAGCAGTCAGCCAGCTGGGTCCACGACCTGATTGACCGAGAGGTAGCGCGAGGAGTGCCCAGTGAGCGCATTATCGTGGCGGGGTTTTCCCAGGGTGGTGCGGTGAGCTTTGAAGCGGCGCTCACTTATCCCAAAACCCTTGCGGGCATAATGGCGCTATCGACTTATTTCGCCACCGCGGACAGCATTGAGATCAACCCGATTCAGAACACCATTCCTGTCATGATCGGCCACGGCAGCCTAGATCCGGTAGTGGCGGAAGCGCTGGGTCGTAAGAGCGTGGCTACCCTTCAGAATCTGGGATTTAACCCCGAGTATTTTGTGTACACCATGGAGCATGCGGTATGTCCCCAGGAGATCGTTGATATCGGGGCGTGGATAGGTCGTACCCTGAGCGCTGCGCCTTAAACCCGGTGAAATGGCGCCAGATCACCGAGCCATGGGCCGCAAGATATCAAATTTCATGATTGACCTTAGAGTTGACTCTAAGCTTATACTTTGCCGCAGTTGTAGTTTTTAGTGAAGGAACGGTGAATATGCTGAAAATTAGCGAACTGGCGGTCCTGACCGGCCTGTCTGCCCATACTATCCGCTTCTATGAGAAGCATGGCCTGATCGAGGCGAGTAAACGCAGTGACTCTGGCTATCGCTATTACAGTGATGCAGACGTGAAGCGGGCGGAATTTGTTAAATCGGCGCGCAATATAGGTTTCTCTTTAGATGACATTGGCGTGTTGCTTTCCATTCGGCTGGATAAACAAAGCCACAGCTGTCAGGAAGTGACTGACATCACCCAGCACAAGCTGGATGAAGTCAATGCGCGTCTGGCCGAATTGCAGACCATGCAGCAGACCCTGGAACGCCTGCTGGAGAGCTGTTGCGGCGGGCCGGAGAATGCTACCCATTGCTCCATCATTGAGGCGCTGGATGGGGGCGACGTGACGGTTGCAAGGAGGGCCAGTTGATGGAACTGTTAAGCATCTTTTGGAGTCTGGTGATTGAGAGTGCCCCTTGGCTACTCATGGGTTACTTGCTGTCGGGCATCATAAAACAGGTCATCCCCAGCAGTTGGGTCGAAAAGCAGCTCGCCAAGCCCGGACTGGTATCAATCGTGAAAGGGGCCTTTATTGGCGCACCGCTGCCCCTGTGCTCATGTGGAGTCATTCCAACCGCCCTGGCGATTCGTAAGGCTGGCGCATCAAAAGGTGCCACGTCATCTTTTTTAGTGGCGACGCCAGAGACCGGCGTCGATTCAATATCCTTTTCCTACGCGGTGTTAGGCCCGATTTTCGCCATGGCGCGCCCAATCGGGGCTCTTACTAGCGCAATCGTTGCTGGTATTCTGGTGAATGCCATCGACAAAGAAGACGAGCATATTGCCGAGGTCGAGGCGACTTGCGGCAGTTGCTGCAGCAAAAAGTCAGCTGTGGTGGAACAAGAGCCTACCTTGAGCAAGCGCCTCGTAGCAGCGGTGCAGTACGGGTACGGCCGTATGATCTCTGATACGGCAAAGTGGCTGGCGATCGGCCTGGTGGCCGCTGCAGTGATTACGGCCCTGGTGCCACAATCGTTTTTCCTGCAGTGGGGCGATGGCGTCATGGCGATGATCATCATGGTGATCGTGGGTCTGCCCATGTATATCTGCGCAACTGCCTCGACTCCCGTCGCCGCCAGTCTGTTGTTTGCTGGTATCTCCCCTGGGGCGGCCCTGGTGTTTATGCTCACCGGCCCCGCCACGAACCTGGCTACCATGGGCGTAATCAAGGAGCAGCTGGGATTGAAGTCCCTGGGTGCGTATCTGGTCGCTGTCATTGGCACGGCGATCGCCGCTGGTCTGCTGCTGAACGCCGCCTATGCTTCATTTGCCTGGCCCTTGCAGCTATCCATGGCCGAGCACGGTGACAGTTACCCGCTCTGGCGTCAGCTTGCCGCCATTGTGTTGGTCGGGCTGATAGCGCGGGTTTGGGTCCAGCCTCTCTTCAAGAATCGTGACAATGTGGGCCAAGCCGCAGAGTCGCAGGTGGTTGAGCAAGGCTGAGGTTTGCATTGCGCTTAAGTCGCGCCGGGCCTGTCTACTTGAGCAACGATCCGGTGATCTTTATTCAGCTTGAATACGAGATCAGCGCTGGCTGATAAAGTTGCCAAACCATGTCGGGTCAGTCGCTCGAAATGCTGAATGAAACGGCTTAGCTGCTCGGTGCTCATGATGCCGGTTAGGCCCGACGCTGCCGCCGCCTGTCGGCTTTGCCTGAGCTTTTCTTCCTGTAAGCCGCGCCAGGCATAGACCTGCTCAAACGAGGGTGCTTGCAGCATCACCATAATGTCCATGCGGGAAAAAATTGGGACATAGTCGTTGGCCAGGGCTGCATTCACGTAGCGCCGCCAGCTACCCTCCGGATCTGACTGGGCTTCCAGTTCATTGATGGGCTCAGACAGCTTGCTCTCGGCTTCAGGGCCCACTCCAATAAACCAGCCTTCCAGGATCACCAGGTCTACTGGCCCATGCACGAGTGACCCATGCTGTTTGGGCACTGGGTTGTCGGTAGCCTTGTCGAATCTGGGAATAAAAGCGGCCACCGCCACTTCTGAGCTGAACAAACGATCCAGGCATTCATGCAGTGCCCTGGTGTCATGGGTACCCGGTACACCCCGAGTCGCTAACAGGGGATGGACCTCTTTGGCGAGGGCTTGTCTGGCAGCATGGGACAGGTAAAAATCATCGATCGAAAGTTCAACGACTCGCAGACCAGCTTCCCGGCAGCAATGAGACAGGAACTTTGACAGTGTCGTCTTGCCGGTACCCTGGGCGCCATTAATACCGACAAACAGCGGTTCATTATCGACGCGGTTACAGCGCTCGATGAGTCGAGCCGCCAGCGGGACAAACCATTGTTCTGCGTCTTCGCCATAAGCATGGGGCAGCTGCTCGGCGTGGAGAAAATCTTGAATAAGCTGTGGATTCACGTTGGGTTAGTCGTTGACTGGCTGTTGATAGAGTGATGTTACAGCGCTAGCTTGGTCAGGTTCAATGAAGCGGTAGGGATGTCTGTTATGGCTGTGTTAGCATCAATCAAAATCTGAAAGCGCCACCAGTCACGCACGCACTTTTTAACTGGATTGGTTCCGTTGCCCGCTGCTCGCTGAGTCTTAACCAAGTGTCTAACCTAGTTCCTGAACAGCCCATCGTTGTGTCGCCAACGCTTGCTGCCACTATCGGCCTCCCCGAGGCAGTCATGTTGCAGTCCCTTGCCGAGTTGATCAAGCATCGTGGACAACAGCGAGCAACAGATTCATCCTTGCTTTGGCTGCTCCTGGAGGACAGTGAGCTGTCAGGGCTTTTTCCGTTCTGGTCTCTCGCTGAATGTCAGCAAATCAGGTCAAGCCTGGAGAATCTCGGAATCATTAGACTGGAGCGTTCCCAGAGTGCACAAGACGCGCACGCAAAGGCGGCGAGCTGGATAGCCATCGACGAGCAGCCCGTCTCTAAACCTGGACCGACAAGTTCTGAATCGGGGCGAACCCAAGCGCAGCGCGCCAGAATGCCAGTTTCCGACCGACCCAGCGCCCAATCTAACCCAACTACCGATCCAGTAATTCAGGGGTCTGCTGCTATTCCTGAGTCGAGGAACTCAGCCCATCTTATTCCGGTTGACTGGCAGCCTGATGCCAATTGGATTCGCCTCGCCAAACAGCACGCTATTCCTGACGAATTTATCCATAGCCTGGTGTCTGAGTTTGTCAGCTACTGGCGCGACCGCGGCCAGGCCAGGTTTTCCTGGGGCAATGCGTTTTACAAGCATGTGTTGAAAGAGTGGCGGCATGAGCAAACTCGAAAGGGTGCCCATGAACTGGCCAGCACCATGTCGCCTCAGTGGCAACCCAGCCTGGATGCGCTGGAAATTCTGGAGAACGCGGGAATCAGCCGCAGCTTTATTGAAGACGCGGTTGCTGAATTTGTTTTGTACTGGCGCGAGCGCGGTGTCGTTCATGGCGCCTGGAATACGAAGTTTATTGAACACATCAGACGCCAGTGGGCGAAATACGCCGCATCGTTTGGACGCGACGACACGCCCAGGCCTATTTTGGATGGCTGGCAGCCGAGTGCCGATTGTTTTGAAATTTTACAGCTCGCTGAAATTGACGAGGAATATGCCCGTAGCAGAGTGCCCGAGTTCGTGATGTACTGGAAAGACAGCGGCCAGGCGAAAGCCTCCTGGAATACAGTCTTTTTGCAGTTCATCAAACAGGACTGGGCCCGCCGGCTTAAACAGGCCGGCAATGACGAGAATATCTATGGAGAAGATAAAACCCTTACTGGATCGAACCAGCAAAAAATTAGAGAAAAGTTCGAGCGCATCGCTGATCGAAGCTGGGCCGACTGAACCGCGTAGCGAGAACCAAGCCGTTGAGGCAGTGGCAGAACCTACAGACGGCTACCGGTCTGAGTCAGCGCCTGACCACGTGGATGCCATTAATCAAATTTTTGCGGAATTTGAGTTCGCCTACCATAACCAGTACCACAAGGCATTCGCCAATGCAGAGAGCCTGGCGATAGCCAAAAAGTATTGGTTAAGCTCGCTGGAAAATTATCTGCCGACGCAGATCGTTAAGGCCGCCAAGCGGGTGATTCGCAGCCAGGACTATTTGCCCTCAATTGCTGCAGTGGTCAGGGCCTGTGAGGAGGGCTTCGACCTGTTCGGCTTGCCCGCACCACGCGCTGCCTATGTCGAGGCTTGTTCTGCGCCCTCCCCGAAACGTGCGCATCGCTGGAGCCACCCGGCTGTTTACCTGGCTGGGCAGGCAACTGGATGGTACACCCTGGCTAATGAGGCCGAGGCTGTCGCCTTTCCGCGGTTCGAATACCACTACGGCGAGCTGTGCCGGCGCGTGATGCACGGCGAAGATATAAACCTGCCTGTACCCGAGGCCCTGCCCCAGAAAACTGAGCGTCCGCTGAGTGCAACGGAGCGACGGGCACGCATTGCCAAAATGAAGAAAGAGCTTGGCCTCTAGTCAGGCGTCCAATTTCTTATATTTGATTCGGGTTGGCTGGGTAGCGCCGACTCGCTTCTTGTGATCGGCTTCGTAATCCGTGTAGTTGCCTTCATGCCACACCACCTGGCTTTCCCCTTCGAAAGCGAGAATGTGGGTGCAGATGCGGTCGAGAAACCAGCGGTCGTGCGAGACCACGATAGCGCAGCCCGGAAATGCCAGGATACCTTCTTCCAGGGCTCGCAGCGTCTCCACGTCGAGATCGTTCGTGGGTTCGTCCAGCAGCAGCACATTGCCACCCTTCTTCAGCAGCTTGGCCATATGCAGGCGGTTGCGCTCACCCCCGGATAAATCCTTGACGAATTTTTGCTGGTCACCCCCCCTGAAATTGAAGCGGCTGGCATAGGCTCTGGAGGATATTTCGTAGTTGCCAATGTGCAGGATGTCCTGCTCGTCTGACAATTCCTGCCACACAGTGTTCTCGCCATTTAGTTCATCGCGGCTTTGATCAACATAGGCGAGATTCACGGTCTCGCCCAACTCTATGCTGCCGCTATCAGGTTGTTCCGCTCCCACTAACATACGGAGGAAGGTGGTTTTGCCCGCGCCGTTGCCACCGATGATGCCGACGATACTGCCCTTGGGCACTGAGAAACTCAGATCGTCGATGAGCACGCGATCGCCGAAGCCTTTGCACAGGTGATTCACTTCGATAACTTTGTCGCCAAGACGCTCACCCGGTGGAATGTATAACTCCTGGGTTTCGTTGCGCTTCTGGAAGTCCTTGGAATTGAGCTCTTCAAAGCGTGCAATACGCGCTTTGCTCTTGGACTGGCGGCCCTTGGGGTTGGCGCGCACCCACTCCAGTTCCGACTTGATGGTCCGTTCACGCGCGGCCTCCTGCTTCTCTTCCAACTCCAGGCGTTTTTCTTTCGCTTCCAGCCAGGTGCTGTAGTTGCCTTCATAAGGAATGCCGTGGCCGCGGTCCAATTCCAGGATCCAACCGGCGGCGTTGTCGAGGAAGTAGCGATCGTGGGTAATAGCCACGACGGTGCCCGGATATTCTTGCAGGAAGCGCTCCAGCCAGGCCACGCTTTCAGCATCAAGGTGGTTGGTGGGCTCATCCAGCAGCAGCATATCTGGCTTGGAGAGCAGCAGACGGCACAGGGCGACCCGGCGCTTCTCTCCGCCCGATAGATTGGCCACCTTGGCGTCCCACTCCGGCAGACGCAGGGCATTGGCGGCAATGTCAAGGGTACGTTCGATTTGCCAGCCATCGACGGCGTCAATTGCATTTTGCAGGGCGCCCTGACGCTCCAGCAGTGTGTTCATCTCATCTTCTTCCATGGGTTCCGCGAACTTGTCGCTGATCGCATTGAACTCATTAATGAGATCGATGGTTTCCTTGATGCCCTGTTCTACATTTTCCCGGACTGTAAGCTCTTCATCCAGCTCGGGCTCCTGCGGCAGGTAGCCGATCTTGATCCCTGCTTGTGGCCGCGCCTCGCCATTAATTTCCGTGTCGATCCCCGCCATGATGCGCAGCAGGGTAGACTTTCCCGCACCGTTCAAACCCAGCACACCAATCTTCGCGCCGGGGAAAAAGGACAGAGATATATCTTTCAGGATTTCGCGCTTGGGCGGGACTACCTTGCCGACGCGGTTCATGGTGTATACAAATTGGGCCATGCTAAAACTTCCGGAGTTGGTTACCGCAGCTTGCCCTGAGGCGAGAACAGAGGAGCTGCAGCTGGTCGATTAAAAGCGCGCTATTATGGCACAGCCTATCCAGCAACGCTGCCTTATCGCCGCCGCTGCGGTTGCTGCCAAAAACCCAAGATATTGACAGGGCGTACCCAATATCTTGATGCTCTGGCGGCTGCCTTCGGTTAGAATAGCGCCTTCAAAATTTCGGCCTGATTTACCCCTGCAATACACGGAGAATAGATGTTTAGAACCGATATCAGCCTCGCAGAATTCGATCCGGAAATCAGTGCGGCTATCGAAGCTGAGAAATCCCGCCAGGAACAGCACATCGAACTCATTGCCTCGGAAAACCACACCAGCCCCTTCATCATGGAAGCGCAGGGCTCAGTACTCACCAACAAGTACGCGGAAGGTTACCCTCGCAAGCGCTACTATGGCGGCTGCGAATTCGTGGACACTGTCGAAGAATTAGCCATTGCCCGCGCCAAGGAGTTGTTCGGCGCCGATTATGCCAATGTGCAGCCACATTCCGGCTCTCAGGCCAATGCTGCAGTATATATGGCATTGGCCAAGCCCGGTGACACGGTTTTGGGGATGAGCCTTGCCGATGGCGGCCACCTCACGCACGGTGCGACCGTCAGCTTCTCTGGGCGCATCTACAATGCGGTTCAGTATGGCCTCAATAATGACACTGGCGAGATCGATTACGATCAGATAGCCAGGCTCGCCGAGGAGCATAAGCCCCGGATTCTTATGGGTGGGTTTTCAGCCTATTCACGGATCGTAGACTGGCAGAAATTTCGTGACATTGCGGACAGCGTTGGCGCCTATTTGGTAGTGGACATGGCGCATGTTTCTGGGCTGGTTGCAGCGGGCGTTTATCCGAGCCCGGTCAATATTGCGGATGTCACCACGTCGACAACCCATAAGACCTTGCGCGGTCCTCGCGGCGGTATCATTTTGGCGCGCGCTAATTCTGAGCTGGAAAAGAAGCTGAATTTTTCCGTCTTCCCCGAGAGTCAGGGTGGACCCTTGATGCACGTGATTGCGGCCAAGGCAGTCTGCTTCAAGGAAGCCATGAGCCCCGAATTTAAGGTATATCAGGAGCAAGTGGTCAAGAACGCCAGGGTCATGGCCCAGGGTTTTATGGATCGCGGCTACGACATCGTTTCAAACGGCACTGATGATCACCTGTTTCTGTTGAGCCTGATCCGTCAAGGCATTACCGGCAAGGATGCAGACGCGGCTCTGGACGAAGCCAATATTACGGTCAATAAGAACGCAGTACCCAACGACCCGAACCCACCGTTTGTGACCAGCGGTCTGCGCATCGGCACGCCAGCGATAACCACCCGTGGTTTCGTTGAAAGCGATTGTGCGGAGCTAACCGGCTGGATGTGTGACGTGCTCGATGACCTTGATAACAAGGCCGTCATCTCCGAGGTCAAGCAAAAGGTTCTGGCTCTGTGCGCCAGGTATCCTGTTTACCAGCAAGCCTGAGTAGTGAGTTAAACCATGCACTGTCCCTTTTGCGGCGCCATCGATACCAAAGTCATTGATTCCCGATTAGTTTCGGAAGGCAATCATGTGCGCCGACGGCGTGAGTGCATTACTTGTGAAGAACGCTTCACTACCTATGAATCAGCTGAACTGGTGATGCCCCGCATCATTAAACAAAATGGCGTTCGCGAGCCATTCAACGAAGACAAGCTCTTCGCGGGCTTGAATAAGGCACTGGAAAAGCGGCCGGTCAGCATCGAGCGCGTCGAGGAAGCTGTGAACCATATAAAGGCGAATCTGCGCTCTACCGGTGAACGGGAGATTCAGTCCCGCGCCGTGGGTGAGCAGGTAATGAAGGAGCTGCGGGAGCTGGACGAGGTGGCGTTTGTCCGCTTCGCCTCGGTTTATCGTAGCTTCAAGGACCTGGCTGAATTCAGGGCTGAAATCGACAAACTGTCAAAAGACAGCCCCTGAGTCTTTGCAGCGCGCTGTTCTCAGCCCAGGACTGAGTCCAAATCTGCTGTCTATTCTGCTAGAATCCCGCTCCCTTTCAACTATTGTCATTGCCGCCGTGCCATCGAGTCGCTGCGGTGATCAGCCGCCAAGGGATGCGGTTGTCGGAACTCATGCAACACAAACACAATACAGAGCTGGACGCGGCGTTTCTTGACTGGCCAGTCCATATGCAGCGGGCACTGGATCTAGCAGATTCTGTGTTAACTGCTGCGCCGAACCCAAGAGTCGGCTGTGTGCTTGTACATGACGGCCAGGTTATATCCGAGGGTTGGCACAGTGCTGCTGGTGCTGACCACGCGGAAGTCATGGCACTGACTAATGCCGGGCGAGATCCGCGTGGCGCCACCGCATTTGTCAGTCTTGAACCCTGTGCCCATCACGGGAAAACCGGCCCCTGCAGTGATGCCCTGATTGCGGCCGGTATCGCTCGGGTTGTTATTCCGATGCAGGATCCCAACCCGGAAGTTGCCGGCAAAGGCATTGCCAAGATGGAAGAAGCTGGCATTGAAGTCATTATGCTCCCTGATTTCGAGACAGCAGCCCGTCGTCTGAATCCTGGGTTCTTTCATCGCATTGAACAGGGGCGGCCATTGGTTCGCATGAAGCTCGCGATGAGCCTCGACGGACGCACGGCCCTCGCCAATGGCGCCAGTAAATGGATTACGGATGCCGCTTCACGGGCAGATGTGCAGCGACTGCGCGCAGCCAGTAGCGCCGTTTTAACGGGGGTCGGCACAGTGCTGGCGGACGACCCTTCCCTCAACGTCCGCAGAGATGAGTTGGGGCTCAGTGAAGCACAGCTGCTGAGTAATGAATTGAATCTGCAGGAGCCCCCGCTGCGTATTGTCCTCGATAGCAGGCGTCGCATGCCCCCTACCGCAAAGCTGCTTGGTTTGGATGGGCGGGTCGTGGTCTATTCCACTGTCAGTGCCGAGAATTCTGAGTTGCTGAATAGCGAGAACGTTGACCTCAGACTAGCAGGGTCTGGGGACAGGATAGACCTTCAAACTGTGCTAGAATCCCTCGCCGCAGAATACCAATGTAACGATGTTTTGATAGAGGCAGGTCCCACACTTTGTGGTGCTTTTTTCCAAAGCAAGCTGGTTGATGAACTAGTGGTTTACATTGCGCCCAAGCTGCTGGGTAGTGACGCCAAACCTCTGCTGGATCTCGTTGGCATTACGCAAATATCAGCAGCGCCAGAATTTCAAATTATTGAGACACAGCAAGTGGACAATGACGTTAAGCTGGTCTTGAAACCCCTGGCAAATCCCGGATTTACTGAGTAGTCAAACAAAAGAGACAAAGGTCAGTGTTTACAGGAATCGTTGAGAGCATAGGAAAGGTTGAAAGCCTGGAGCGTATTCAGGATGAGTGGCGTCTGTCGCTTGCCGCGGGAGATCTGGATCTGAGCGATGTCAAGTTAGGTGACAGTATTGCAGTGAGCGGTTGTTGCCTCACAGTGGTTGAGCTCAGCAACACTGGTTTCTCTGCGGACGTTTCCAATGAAACGCTGCGATGTACAACGCTAGGGGAATTTAAGCCGGGTAGTCGTGTTAATCTGGAAAAAGCCATGCTGGCATCGGATCGTTTTGGTGGTCACATAGTAAGTGGTCACGTAGATGGGGTTGGGGAGTTGATCTCTTCCGCCAACGAAGGCAAGAGCATCAAGCTGGTGTTCGCTGTTCCCGAGAACCTGACGAAGTACATTGCAGCCAAAGGATCAATTTGTATCGACGGTACCAGCCTGACTGTCAATGAAGTTGAAGGCAGGCAATTCGCAATCAATATCATTCCACATACACAGGAAGAGACTGTAAGTGGCGCGTATCAACCTGGGCAAAAAGTAAATCTCGAAGTTGACCTCATCGCGCGCTACCTGGAGAAACTGTTCTCTGGCAGTGATGGCAAGCACGCAGACGGTCACGGTGTCAGTGAACAACTACTGGAGCAGCACGGCTTCAAGTAAAGCCATGCAGAATTCCCCATGAAGCTTAATTCAATTGAAGAAATTATCGACGATATCCGCCTCGGCAAGATGGTGATATTAATGGATGATGAAGATCGCGAAAATGAAGGCGACCTGATCATTGCCGCCGAGCGCGTCCAAACCGAAGACATAAACTTCATGGCAAAGAATGCGCGAGGATTGATTTGCCTGACACTCACCCACGAGCGATGTCGGCATTTGAAGCTGCCGCTGATGGTGAACGAGAACAACACGCCTTACAACACCAACTTCACCGTCTCGATAGAAGCGGCTACTGGCGTGACTACCGGTATTTCTGCAGCCGATCGTGCGCGCACGATTCAGGCTGCGGTTGGCAGAGACTCCCAGCCAGAAGATATCGTTCAGCCCGGCCATATTTTCCCCATCATGGCGCAACCCGGCGGCGTTTTGCGTCGTGCTGGTCATACCGAGGCTGGTTGCGACCTGGCCCGTCTGGCTGGATATCAGCCTGCAGCGGCGATTGTTGAGATCATGAATGAAGATGGTTCAATGGCGCGCAGGGAAGATCTGGAGAAGTTCGCGGAGAAGCATGATCTCAAGATCGGCACCATCGTCGATCTGATTCACTACCGTATTGCCAATGAGCACACGGTAACGCGCACCGATACTTATGAGATGGAGACCGCTCATGGACCTTTCACTGTGCACAAGTTCGTGGATTCCATCAGCGGCAGTCTACACCTGGCCTTTGTTAAAGGTGAGTTGGATGCCAATGAGCCCACGTTAACCCGCGTGCATATTCCCAATACGCTGAGAGATGCCTGCGAAGTATTCAATGCCGAGCGCACTAGCTGGTCATTTAGCAGCGCGCTGGCGCGGATTAGTCAGGAGGGCAAGGGCGTGGCTGTGCTATTATCGAGCGAAGACTACGGGCAGAATCTGGAGCAAACGCTGGCATCTGCCATGGCCGAGGGTAGCGAAACCGCGCAGTTGAATCGCGCTGGCAGTGATCTGACCATTGGCACTGGCTCACAGATACTTCGAGATCTTGGGGTAGGCAAGATGCGGCTGTTGGGTTTTCCAGCTCGATTTAACGCTATTTCCGGGTTTGATCTGGAAGTGGTGGAATTTGTTGGTTTTACAAAATAAACCAGCGCTAAAACGCAGCAGGCGTTGCCTTGAATCCGGCGACGCAAACAAGAAATAACTAGACAGGTTTGTGCAATGAGTACTATTAAAACTATCGAAGGCGACTATCAAAATGCTAGCGCCCGTTACGGCATTGCAGTGGCTCGCTTCAATAGCTTCATCGTCGATCGACTACTGGAAGGTGCCCTCGACGCGCTGCAAAAGCACGGTGTGATGGATCGCGACATTACTATAGTAAAGGTACCTGGCGCCTATGAGCTCCCGCTTGCCACCAAGATGATGGTTAGTGCCGGCGAGTACGACGGCATTATTGCGTTGGGGGCAGTGATCAGGGGTGGTACGCCTCATTTTGATTATGTCGCTGGCGAATGTGTCAAAGGTTTGAGCCAGGTAGGCCTGGATTCTGGACTCCCCGTCACTTTCGGTGTGCTCACCGTGGACTCCATTGAGCAAGCTATCGAAAGAGCTGGCACCAAGGCTGGCAATAAGGGCGCAGAAGCGGCTATGACAGCAATAGAGATGGTCAGCTTGTCTCGACAACTTAAAGCCTGATCCCGCTCTCCCATACTCTGCAAACTTCCATAATCAGGAAAGTCGGTGCGTAAGAAACCCCCACTAGCACGACGCCGAAAAGCGCGGCAGCTCATTCTGCAGGCCTTATATCAATGGCTGCTCACCGGCTCTGAGCTGACGGACATCAGCAAACAGTTCCATGAGCAGAATCAGGGCAAGATCGACTGGGAATTTTTCGATGAGGTATTGCCTGGTGTCCTGAAGTCGGTAGAGACTCTCGATAAACATCTCCATCCCCTGCTTGACCGCAAACTTGAGGCATTAGATCCCATTGAAAAAGCCCTGCTTTACCTGGGTACCTATGAGCTGGCCAATCGTATCGATGTACCTTACCGAGTTGTTATCAACGAGTGTGTTGAACTCGCCAAGATGTTCGGAGCGACAGAGAGCCATAAATATATAAATGGTGTTTTGGACAAGTTGGCCCCGGAGTTGCGCGCTGCAGAATATGGGCGCAGATCCTGATTCAACTTGAGCTGTCCATCCACTGTGGGGGCAAGCGCTACAACCGCAATCATGTCACTGTCAGAATTTGAGCTGATCGATCGTTATTTCAACTCTGTGTTTTCGCAGGGCCTGAGCCCGGGCATCAGTCTGGGAATCGGTGATGATGCCGCTGTGATTTCTCCCAGAGCCGGGCAACAAGGGTGTATCTGCACCGATGTGTTGGTCGCCGATGTTCATTTCCCAGCGGCTGCTGATCCCTCTGATATTGCACAACGTGCCCTGCGAGTTAACCTTAGTGATCTCGCCGCCATGGGAGCCACTCCAGTTTGTTTTACTCTGGGCCTGACCTTGCCCGCTGCGGATGAAGAGTGGTTGTCACATTTCGCCGCGGGCTTATTGGCGGCGGCCAGCCGGTTTGACTGTCCCCTGGTTGGCGGCGATACCACTAGAGGCCCATTAAATATTGCGATTACGGTGTATGGTGAAGTGCCTGTGGGTGAAGCGCTGCGCCGCAGCGGGGCCAGAGAAGGGGACAGTGTCTTCGTGACCGGCAACCTGGGTAAAGGAAGAATCGCACTTGAGGCTTTGGGTCTTGGGAAAACAGGCGAAAATATTGATGGAATCGAAGTTATCAAAGGTTTCAAAGATATTAAAATAAGTGATATGGCCCCTATTCACAAAGACTTCCTTTATCGGTGCTTTTATCAGCCGGAACCGCGTCTGACTTTCGCGGCAGCAGCCCGTCAATATATTAATAGTGCGATTGACCTGTCCGACGGCCTCTACGCTGACTTGGGTCATCTCGCCAGAGCGTCGGGGCAGGCTATGCATGTTGATGCCGGGGCGCTGCCGTTCGCGGAAGCCGTGATAGCCCTCACTGATTCGGCGCAGCGACAAAGCGCAGCTCTTTTTGGTGGCGATGACTACGAAATCTGCTTTACGGCCGCAGTCGATAGCGCGCCCGCTCTTGAGGTAATTGCCGCAGAATCAGAAGTCGTGATTACCTGTATTGGTGAGGTCGCAGCGGGCACTGGCGTGACTGTGCTCGATGATGGCAACATTGTTAGCACGGAAGTAAATCATGGCTTTGACCATTTCAGGGGCGCAGAAAAATGATCATACCCACTGGCTTTAACAAGGCTAACCCCCTGCATTGGTTGGCATATGGTTTTGGCAGTGGCTTTGCGCCAAAAGCACCCGGCACCTTTGGCACGCTTGCGGCCCTTATTCTCTATCTGCCAATGGCCCAGCTGCCTTTGCTGATTTACTGCGGAGTGGTGCTGGTGGCGTTTCTCGCCGGTATCTGGATATGTGGCCGTACCGCCGTGCAACTCGGGATACATGACCCCGGCGGAATTGTTTGGGATGAGTTTGTCGGCCTCTGGATTACCCTTATTGCTGTGCCCGGAGGTTGGTATGGCGTTGTATCAGGATTTGTGTTGTTCAGACTGTTGGATATTTTGAAGCCCTGGCCTATTAAATGGGCCGATAAGCGCGTCGAGGGTGGCCTCGGCATCATGCTTGATGATGTTTTAGCAGGTATAATAGCTTCCCTGTGCTTACATGGGGCCAGCCTGCTGCGGTTGTAGCCGATAAGAGTATCTGTGCTTCAGGCCAGGTTGCACCGCGAGCACAAAGATTAATCTTAAGTACGCCAGAG
>DLPV01000062.1:43119-94985 GCA_002477465.1 Gammaproteobacteria bacterium UBA7449
AAACCAGAGAAAAACCAGAGAAACTAGAGAGAAACTGTGTCAATTCCATATGTAGCTTCAGCAGCTCTTCCCACCCAGTGGGGACAGTTTACGATCCATGGTTTCGAAGACTCGGCCACCGGCAAAGAGCATGTGGCTCTAACCATGGGCGAACTCAAACCTGGTGAGCCCATTTTGTGTCGCTTACACTCAGAGTGCCTCACCGGTGACTGCCTGTTCAGTCTGCGCTGTGATTGTGGACCGCAACTGCAGGCAGCGATGCAGCAGATTGCTGAAGCAGGTGCTGGGCTCATTCTCTATTTGCGCCAGGAAGGGCGCGGCATAGGACTGTTGAACAAGATTAAGGCTTATGCGCTGCAAGATTCTGGCGCAGATACTGTTGAGGCCAATGTGCAGCTGGGTTTCAAACCTGATGGTCGGGAATACGAAATCTGCAAACCCATGTTGGATCATTTGCAGGTCGATACCTTGAGGTTGCTTACCAACAATCCCCGTAAGGTGAATGCGCTGCAGGAGATGGGCATTGACGTTAGCGAAGTGGTGTCGTTGCATACGGAAACCAACCCGCACAATGAAGGTTACCTTGCTGTTAAAGTGAACAAGCTGGGGCACATGAAGTAGCGGCGAACCCAAGCATTGTTCAGAAGCCCTTAACCCCCAGCCATTGGACCCAGTTATCAGGTACCCGTCTTGTCTTACTCACACACTCTCACTGTAGACTTTCTTCGCCATGGTGAACCGGAAGGAGGAGACATTCTCCGCGGTCGCGTAAATCCCCAGCTTACTGAACTTGGCTGGAGACAGATGCGCGGGGCTGCCGCATTAGATGTGCATCATCAGTCTACGGAGCACACACCGAATTGGGATCTCATAATCTCCTCATCATTGCGGCGTTGTCGCGAGTTTGCCGAGCGCACCGCTACTGACGCTAACATTCCTCTGGAGATTGATGAACAGTGGCAGGAGATAGACTATGGGGACTGGGACGGCATGCCTATCGATGAATGGCGCCAGGTAGCCGCTGACCAGTTTCGGGCATTTCGTAAAGACATTACTGCGCTGGCGCCTCCCAACGGGGAGGACTTCATGAGCTTCAAAACCCGCATACTCGACGCCTGGCAGGGACTAAGTAATCTGAAGGAAAGCACACACATCCTGATCGTCACTCACGGTGGGGTTATGCGGGTTATTTTACCGACCGTTTTGGGCATGCCGCTTAACCGCAGCTTTCCCCTGCATATTCCCTTTGCCTGCCTGAGCCGGATTGTTGTGGAGTGGGAGGAGGACAGGTTCTCCGCCAGTTTGCTGTTTCACAATGGTGCTGAATATGCAGGCGGTGGCGACAGTGAGCAAAGCTAAGCCAGGCGAGTAACAATTTATAATGGGCGATCTAAGGTTTGTCGCAATCCGATTGTCGAGCTAAGGCCTTGTGCGCGCGGAATCAATAAACTCGCACAGTTGGCGGGCGCCTAGCAGGGCCCTTGGGGTATGACGCTGCAGCAAATCCGGCGGGATGAAGTACAGACTGTCGTTTGTCACCGCTGTCAAGCTGTGCCAATTGCGCCAGCGATCGAGCCACTCCGGACGTTCTGCGTCCATACCGCTGGCAATAATCACATCAGGATTTCGCGCGAGCACTGCCTCCACCGAGACCTTGGGTGCCACCATCGAAATGTCGGCGAAGACGTTGCGACCCCCGCATAGAGTAATGATGTCGTTGATCAGTTCGTTACCGCCGGCGGAGATCAAGGGTTGGTCCCAGACTTGATAGAAAGTCGCCACTGGTGTCCGCCGAGCATAAGTTTCATTAAGTGTGCGTAACGCCCGCCTGAACGCTTCACTGGCCGCGGCAGCCACGGGCGAAGTGCCTGTGAGCACACCCACATTGTCCAGGTGGTCAGCTACCGTTCGAAGATCTTTGGGTTCCGCCACATAGACAGTAATGCCTAAGTCACGGAGCCGATTTATCGAGGCACGCGGATTGCCTGTCTGCCAGGCGATGATGAGGTCTGGTGCCAGTGACAGGATGGTTTCCAGATCCAGCAGATCATGACGGCCAACGATTGGCAGTTGGGTCGCGGCGGTCGGATAGTCACTGAATTCCACGACGCCTACCAGTTTGTTGCCGGCACCCGCTGCATAAATAATCTCGGTCAAGGAAGGGGCAAGACTGATGAGTCGTTCAGCGGGCTGATTCAGGGTGATGACCGAGCCTTCATCATCAATGACTTCAATTGCAGCTGGGTTGTTCGCCTGTGCGCTGCTTTTAGTCTGAACGATTGCGCCAATGACTAAAGTGCAAAGTAAAAAACCCAGTTGTTTCTTCATGCTCAATAGTCGATGCCTTTTTGTACTTTGACACCATCATAGAAAGCATGTTTGGTCTCTCCTACCTCGCTGACGGTGTCGGCTATCTCAATCAATTCCTTGGACGCGTTGCGGCCTGTCACAATCACGTGCTGGGAGGATGGTCGGGACTCTAAAGCCTGTAAGACCATTTCCTTGTCGAGATAACCGTATGTCAGCATATAAGTCAGTTCATCCAGAACGACCACATCGAATGCTGGATCCGACAGCAGCTCAGCGGCATGTTTCCAGGTTGCCCGGGCCGCGGCGATGTCAGCCTCTCGATCCTGCGTTTCCCAGGTAAAGCCAGTGGCCATCACATGGAAATCAACCAGCGGATTATCCTGGAACAACTTCTGTTCGCCGCAGTCCCATTTGCCCTTGATGAACTGCACCACACCACATTTGAGGCCGTGGCCAACACTCCGCGCCAGCATACCAAACGCTGAGGAGCTCTTGCCTTTGCCGTTGCCGGTCAAGATCACCAGAAGCCCTTTATCAATAGTTGCTCCTGCTATGCGTCCATCGATGTGTTCTTTTTTCCGCTGCATGGCGCGCTTATGTCGCTCATTGCGTTCTGTTGAGTCGGCCATAATTTTCTCCTAACTGACTTATTCCCTTGGTTGCAGACAGGCTGTGTCCGCAGCAGGCAAGTGTAGTAACAACTATGCGTCCAGTATTCTGAGGCTCCATTACAATGCCGTGGAGCTTGCTAAACAGATTGCCTGGCAACCAGTACCGACTGAATTCAAGTGGGAGGGGGACAGGTAGACAAGAGTCGGATAGAAACCCTGGAACTCTGCTACTGATGAAGCCCGCCGCTGCATCGGTTCTAGCGATCGATCAGGCTGGTATCGGACTTATCAGTTCAAGCGGCGCTTACTGACCTACCGTTGCGGGGGCAGTACTGGATTCTGACCAGCTTCCCATTTCGGAGCACTTCTCATTGAGAAGGCTCACCTGCATCGAAAATTTCCTGTCTTAGGAAGGGGCGCAGTCTAGCCCCGTTGCCAGAGTGAGTCAATTTGGCCAGCGTCAGGACCGACAGAGAGTTTGGATTGAGGTGTTATTAAAGGCGTGTACTGTGAATTAAGCGCGACTACACCGCCTCAGATTGAATCTTGCAGGCCTTTAGCTTCTGCTTAATGGCAGTTGCAATAGCATCACTGTCCAGACCAACTTCCGCCAGCATATCGGGCACCTTGCCGTGCTCGAGAAACCTGTCGGGCAGCCCCAGGTTGAGGATTGGGATGCTGTAGTTTTCCTGTACCAGATATTCGTTAACCGCGGATCCAGCGCCACCCATCACTGTGTTTTCTTCCAGGGTTACGATTAACTGGTGACTGGTAGCCAAATCACCAATCAGTTCCTGATCCAGGGGTTTTACAAAGCGCATATCTGCCACGGTGGCATCTATCACCTCGGCGGCTTCAAGCGCGGGTTTTACCATACTCCCAAAGGCGAGAATTGCCACTGAATGACCCTTGCGGCGACTGATGGCACGACCTATAGGCACTGGGTCCAGATTGCGTTCGATTTCGGTACCGGGACCCTTCCCCCTGGGATACCGCACCGCCGCTGGCCCCTTATGGTGATAGCCCGTGGACAGCAGCTTGTGCGTTTCATCCTCATCGCTAGGTGCCATGACGATCATATTGGGGATGCATCGTAAATAGGTGAGATCATAGCTGCCAGCATGTGTTGGACCATCTTCTCCAACCAAGCCAGCGCGATCGATAGCAAACAGCACATCCAGATCCTGAAGCGCGACATCGTGAATGAGTTGATCATAGGCGCGCTGTAAAAATGTTGAGTAGATGGCGACAACAGGCTTCACCTCTTCACATGCCATGCCGGCAGCAAAGGTGACGGCATGCTGCTCGGCAATAGCCACGTCATGGAAGCGTTCGGGAAACTGTTCTGCGAACTCACGCATACCTGAGCCTTCACCCATGGCTGGGGTAATACCAACAATGCTTTGGTCAGCGCTAGCTGCATCGCATAACCAATTACCAAAGACCTGGGAATAGCTTAGAGCCGGTTCCGGTTTGCTGGGCTCCTGCTTTAGTTGCTCCTCGGTTTGGTCAGTTTGTGTTGGGGCTATCTTGCTTAAAGCATGCATACCAAAAGGATCGTTCTCAGATTCTGAGTAGCCCTTGCCCTTCTGCGTGACGATGTGGAGCAGTTTAGGGCCACGCAAGGTTTTCATGTTGCCTAGGATTTCAACCAATCGGTTTATGTCGTGCCCGTCGATCAGGCCGATATAATTGAAACCGATTTCTTCAAACAACGTACCAGGTGAAACCATTCCCTTAAGGTATTCTTCTGCCCGATGGGCGGCCTTTAATGCTGGCGGGATTTTGGACAGCACGCGCTTGCCGCCCGTGCGCACGAAATTGTAGGGCTTGCTCGCCCACATGCGAGCGAAGTAACTGGATAAACCTCCGACGTTGTTGGAGATCGACATATTGTTGTCGTTGAGAATGACCAGCACATTGTCGTCGATATGACCCGCATGGTTGAGGGCTTCGAATGCCATACCGGCGGTCATGGCGCCATCGCCAATGACGGCGATGTTGTGGTGGTCTTGGTCCTGCATGCGGCTGGCGACCATCATGCCCAGGGCCGCACTGATTGAGGTGCTGGAATGGCCGACACCGAATGTGTCGTACTCGCTTTCGGCGCGGCTTGGAAACGCCGCTAGGCCACCCGCCTGGCGCATTGTGAGCATGCGTTCCCTGCGACCAGTGAGGATCTTGTGAGGGTAGGCCTGGTGCCCAACGTCCCACACCAGCCGATCTTCTGGTGTGTTAAAGACATAGTGGAGTGCGATTGTGAGTTCCACAACCCCGAGTCCAGCGCCGAAATGGCCACCGGTTTGCCCGACCGAATACAGCAGGAACAGCCGCAGCTCGCGGGCCAGGGAATCCAGCTCCGCCACGTCAAGTGACTTAAGATCCGCCGGGCTATCGATACTGTCCAGCAGCGGTGTCTCGGGTCTTGTAAGGGGTATTTCTTCAAGCATTCAGGTATTTCAACGCTAGTGGCGCCAGTTTTCAACCAATTCCGTGATGCATTGCAAGCAGCAGCGTAACTTAATGCAGGCCCTCTGTCGGGTCAATCAGTGGTTCCTGGCAACAATATAGTGGGCAAGGTCCCGCAGCATGTCAGCTTCAGAGGAGAGTCCCTGCAGCGCATGTAGCGCCTCCTCAGTGAGCTCTGATGCCTTGGATTGGGCGCGTTCGAGGCCCAGCAGCGAAACGTAGGTTGCCTTTCCATTCAGCTGATCTGAGCCCTGGGGTTTGCCCAGTTGCTCGGTGTCGGATGTGACGTCCAGGATGTCATCTCTGACCTGGAACGCCAGTCCGATACAGTCCGCAAAAGACTGCAATTGCTGCAGGCGTTCGGTGTCGCAGTTGTCAACGCTGAATGCACCAAGCGTAACACTGGCTCGTATCAGGGCCCCAGTCTTGAGGCCATGCAGTGTTTGCAGGTCATCGAGAGACGTTTCAACCCCAGTGGCAGCAAAATCCAGCGCCTGACCGGCGACCATGCCGTCGTTGCCGACAGCCCTTGCCAACTCCTGCACCTGCTGTAACTGGGCACATGCTGCCAGTTTTGGCGTAGATCTACTCAGCATGGTGAAAGCCAGGCTTTGAAGAGCATCGCCTACCAGGATCGCCGTGGCTTCACTGTAGGCTTTGTGGACACTGGCTTTGCCCCGCCGGAGGTCGTCGTCGTCCATAGCGGGCAGATCGTCATGCACCAGCGAATAGCTGTGCATTAACTCTACAGCAGCAGCCGCCGCATCTGCATTGGAGAGATCACCCCCCAGTGCCAGATTGGCTCCATAAACCAAAACTGGCCGAATGCGCTTGCCGCCATCGAGGCAGGCATAAGACATAGCCTCTTGAAGCTCATCGCTGGGGGATTCACGCTTGAGCTCATGCTCCAGCACGGCTTCAACGCGGCGTTGGCAAGTCTGCAGGAATTCTTCCAGCCGGGGAGTCATTGTTACTTCCATGGCGGGGAGGTCAGTCGTCGCCTGCCAATTCAAAATCTTCAGGCTCGCCGCTTTCGTCGAGCAGTACCTGAACCTTCTGTTCCGCGTTTTTCAGCGCTGTTTGGCATTCGCGAGTCAACTTAATGCCTTTTTCGAAGGCCTTGAGTGAATCTTCCAGGCTGAGCTCGCCGTCCTCCATGGAGGCAACGAGTTCCTCGAGTTGTTCCAGTGCACCTTCAAAATCGAAGTCTGCTTGCTTTTTGGCTGACATATTACTTTTCCGTCTAGGCTGCTACCCGCAGCTGATCTTCAGAACATCAGAACAATTATACGCGAAGGGGCAGCAATTTGATGTCATTCCTGCAGGCAAAATTCCTCCATTCACTGATTCTACGAGTAGGCTTTAAGAAGCAGGTAAAGCAGGCAAACCCATGGTTGTCCTACGCAAATCGTTGTCTGTAATGAAAATAGAAAAGAATTCTGCTTTGCCTTTGTGATTCAGCATCAAGCCCGCTGAAATTGGTCGGTAATTGACCCTGCCGGGTTAGCACTTTACTCTAGCAGCCCTATGTTGCAAGAATCCGCACAAACAATCCGGGCACCCGAGCCACAGGCAGACTCTGCTGGGGCGATGCATTCCTATTGGCCGCAGGACTGGCGCATCCAGATTGCACTGGTCGTCTCCTTGCTTTGGTTTGTATTCCTTGCCGTCTATATCGCACGTAATGTGGGCTGGGCATCTTTCATGGATTTGCCCATTGATGAGATGGGGGCATTTCTGGAAGGCGCCTTCGCGTTTCTGGCATTTCTCTGGTTGGTCATCGGGCTCTTCATTCAGCAATCCGTGCTGGCAGAAAATAACGAAGAGCTACGCCGCAACAATCTGCATTCAGAAAAGCAGACTCAAGCTATCGCCGCCACCGAGATGAACGCGCGCCAGGAGACATTCTTCAAGATTTCCGAGGCTACCCGCAGGCAGTTGGGAGCCATTACCGGTCTGCTGTTCATTTCTTCTCAAGGGCCGGTGGGCAATGGAAGTTACAGCGCAGATCAGATTCGGGAGATCTGGCAACAGTTTGCCCAGGGTGACTCTGAGGTCTGGTCACGAATGTTTTTGAGTATGGGGCCATCTGCGGATGTCGATTTTGCTGATCTGCTTTATGGCACCGAGATCCGAAAGAGCCATTCGGAAAATTTCGTTGTAGGTTTTGATCGCCTGATCAGGCTGGCCCGGGGGTGTGACTCCGACAACATCATCATGGATTCGCTTATCTTTTCCGCGCATGGTTTGCTCAATGTTCGGGTGCGCGAGTTGCATCCGACTATCAAGTTTCCGGAAATTGTAATGACTAACTCACAGAATTATCTGAATTCTCTGAGCGATTCTCTGCAGCAAAAATAACAGCCGTACATCGCTGAAAATAAATTTGGGTGTAGGATCGACAAATCAAGGCCGCAGTGAATCACGGGCCCAATAAACCAAAAGATTTCACCAATAGGGGAACAGCATGGAATACGTTGCGTTTGTCATTATTATTACGCTTATTGAATATCTTGCGTTCGGAATTCTGGTGGGCATGGCGCGGGGTAAATACAATTGCCCTGCGCCGGCGACCTCTGGAGATCCAGTTTTTGAGCGCTACTACCGGGTTCATATCAATACCTCTGAGCAACTTCTGGTTTTCCTCCCCGCCATTTCGATTTATAGCTACTTTGGCAATCCGATAATAGCCGCTGGAGTGGGTCTGGTATTTCCGATTTCCAGACTTGTGTATTTACAGGCTTATGTCGCAGATCCAGCCAAACGCGGCAGGGGATTTCTCCCCGGTTTCTTAGCGACCGCGTTTCTATTGATCGGTGGATTGGTCGCAGTAGTGCAAACCCTTCTTTGATTCAGAAAACGGGCGATGGTTTGGGTCTGTAAAAATGATCTGAACTGAGCGTTCAGTTATGAGTGTGCGCCACTGGCAGCGTTTTTTGATACTCAGTCACCGCTACCTTGGTATCGCACTTTGCCTGCTTCTTTGTCTGTGGTTTGCCTCCGGGTTTGTGATTATTTATACAGGTGGGATGCCGCAGCTTAGCGAAGCTGAGCGGCTAGCGCGCCTGCCTGTATTAAACCTGGGCGCCGTTGAGCTTTCCCCACAAGCAGCACGCGCTGCTGTAAGGCGAACAGAATTTCCTACCCTGACGACCCGCCTGGGTCGCCCGGCTTACGTGTTTACCCGCAATCCCGTGCAGGTGCTATTCGCTGACAACGGCGAACTGCTCACCTCAGACATGATCAGCTCAAGGCAGATCGCGGCAGACTTCCTTGGCGCGCCACCAGATGCCCTTGACCGAGTTGGCCTGATTGAGCGTGTGGATCAATGGACGCTCGAGCTGAGTTCGGAATTGCCCTTACAGAAGTACAGATTGGGTGATGGCCAAGGCAGCGAAATCTATGTCTCGCCCAGCCGCGGGCGAGTAGTTCTGTACACCACGTCCCGGGACCGATTGCTAGCCTGGCTCGGCGCGATACCCCATTGGCTTTATTTTCTGCCGTTGCGAGCTGACAGGGCTTTGTGGTCCACCACGGTAGTCACTCTGGCTTCTGTTGGAGTCGTGTTTGTAGCGTTAGGGCTTGTGTTGATGTTCACGCAATTGCGCTGGCGGCACTGGCCGAAACTGGCAAGAGCAATTCCCTACCGTGGCCTGATGAAGTGGCACTACATGCTCGGTGTCGGATTCGGCTGGTGCGTGCTGACCTGGGTTTTCAGCGGCTTGCTTTCCATGGAGCCCTACTCATGGAATCGCGCTAGCGGAATAGGAATTGACGTGGCGACCTACTATCGCTCTCGGGCTGGTATGAGCGCCTTCGAGAGCGTAGCGACAGTAGCAGACCTCGCTGTCATCGAAGGTTCACTGAAGGAAGTAAAATTTCATGCCTTCGCAGGCAAAGGATTTTATGAACTCAGCATTGGTGGCGATGGCTCGGCTGGGGCCATTAGCCGTGAATTTCGCGAAGTGGCTAGCATGGAGCCACTTGGTTTGTTTACCGATGCGCAGATTCTGGCGCAGCTGGAACCGGCAGTGGCCGCAAATATGGGGGCCACTGAGATTCTGACTGAATACGACAGCTACTATTATGGCAGGAACTCGCGCCTGCAAATGGCGCCTCCCTTGCCCGTGCTGCGAGTCGATTTCGATGACGTTGCCGGATCTCGCTACTACCTCTCACTACAGACGGGTGAATTGGAGTTTGTCAGTCACCGCGCTAATCGCACAGAACGCTGGCTCTATCGTGGTCTGCATAGCCTGGATTTCAATTTCCTGTACCCCTATCGGCCAGCCTGGGACGTCGTGGTTTGGCTGCTGCTTGCCGGTGGACTGCTGCTGTCGCTGCTGGGGGCCTATCTGGGACTCGCGAGAGTAGGGCGTTGGCTCAAACCCCGCTAGCGTTCTCCTGTCCAAGATCTATCCGCTAAACCTCTGTTTTTAATAAGGTTTGAAGCTGAATAAGTCGCTCACTATAGTTCTTGTGAGTACCCAGACGCTGCGGTATTCTCAATTAAGGAGGAAGGACCTATGTCAGACACAGGTTCCGTCGTAATCGAGGCGGATCAAGGGTTTACACATTCGGCGGGCATTCAGCTTGCCAAGTTCGCCGGTATTGCAATAGCAGGCCTGGCAGCCTTCATCTACCTGCTCTGGATCATCGCCGGTGAGGCCGGCAGCACCACATCTGGTAATGCCATTGATGTCGAAAACAACAGCATAACTATTGCTCTACGTGAAGAGCCCCCACAACTCGATGCCAATCGGGCAACAGATGCCTCCAGTTTGGTCGTGCTGGCCCACGTGATGGAAGGTCTGCTTGGATATGACATTGATGCGCAATTAGTGCCAGGTGTCGCAGAGCGTTACGAGATTCGAGCAGATGGCGCCACCTTCTGGTTGCGGGAAGACTCGTTTTGGAGTGATGGCGTCCCGGTCACCGCGAAAGACTTCGTATTTTCCTGGAAGCGTGTAGTCGATCCGGAGACAGCGTCTCAATACGCTTTCATTCTCTATCCCATCAAGAATGCAGAAGCCATCAACAGCGGTGAATTACCAGTTGAAACCCTAGGCGTCAGGGCCGTGAGTGATCGCGTGCTGGAAGTGGATTTTGAGCGTCCAACGCCGTATTTCGACAAACTGGTTGCTTACCTGACCTATTTCCCGGTGCGGGAAGACTTCTTTAATAGCACCGAAGGGCGCTATGGTGCCGACGCTGACATGCTGCTGTATAACGGCGCTTACCTGCTGACAGAGTGGGTGCATGGCTCCACCATGCGCTGGGTCAAGAATCCCAGCTATTGGAATCGCGAGAACAAGGGCTTCCTGGATGAGATACGCACGGCGTATATTACACAGGATATCAATGCGAAGCTGAACCTGTTCAAGGATGGGCAAATTGTAGATACCCATCTGCTGTCACCCATGTTGCCCACGGCCATGGAGCAACGCTGGCCAATCGATCGCTCGATGGATGGGTCGGTTTTCTACCTCGAATTCAATCACCGTGATGACCGCATCACTCGCAACAAGAACTTTCGCCGTGCTTTACAGCTGGCGCAAGACTCCAATGAACTGGTTTACAAAGTTCTAAAAGAACCCAGCTATTTGCCTGGTGTGAGCCTGTTTCCCGCCTGGTTGAGCGGTGTGTCGGAGTCCTTCCAAAAGGAATATCCGCCGGTGCGGCACCAGATGAATGTGGAAAAAGCCCGCGAGCATTTGGAGTTGGCGCGTCAGGAGCTTGGCCTGGATGAATTCCCTCCGCTGATGATGCTGGCAGGCGATACGCCGATTTCCCTATTGTCTGCTGAATACTATCAGCAGCTCTTCAGGAAGAATCTTGGGCTCGAATTTCGGATCGATGTGCAGATCTTCAAGCAGAGACTGGAGAAGATGCGCCAAGGTGAGTTCGATATTGTCCTCTCCGGTTGGGGGCCTGATTACAACGATGTTTTGACCTACGGTGATCTGTTTTCATCGTGGAATCTGCAGAATCGCGGACGCTATGACAGCCCCGAAATGGACTCCTGGATTCGCATTGCGCAGTCAGAGCTCGACCCCCAGAAGCGCATGGACGCGTTTGGTGAAATTCAAAGGCTACTCTATGAAGATGTAGTCATTCTTCCCATGTATGAACGTGGATTCTCGTTTGTCGTCGATTCGCGCCTGCAAAATTTCAGGCGCCGCTCCGTTGGTCCGGAAGTCGATTACAACTATGCCTATATTGATAGCTCATCAGATTAGGCCTGGGGAAAAGCTGTACCGAGTTGTAGTCTGATATGCTTTCTTACATCCTAAAACGCCTAGCACAAGGTATTCTTACAGTCTGGTTTATTGCCACGGCTACCTTCTTTGCCATGCACAATGTGCCAGGTGACCCGCTAACCAATGATCGGGCGATGACCGATATAACCCGCGCCAACCTGGAAGCCAAGTACGGGCTGGATCAGCCTATCACCACGCAGTACCTTATTTTTCTGCGAAATCTGTCTCGAGGTGATTTTGGTATTTCCTTCGTACAGGAAAACCGCGAAGTGAACGACATCATTCGCGAGCATTTCCCGGTGTCGGCAATCTTGGGTGTGTTGGCAGTCATCTTCGCCGCGACCGGCGGTGTGCTGTTTGGTGCCCTGACTGCGCTTTACCGCAATCGCTTTCCTGATTACCTGATCATGTTTCTGGTTATCATGGGCATCTCGGTGCCGAGTTTTGTGGTGGCGGCCTTAAGTCAGCTGAGTCTTGTAACGTTCAATAACCTGATTGGTTTTACAGTGCTTCCGGTGGCTGGTTGGGGAACCATACTGCATATGTTAGTACCAGCTTTGGTGTTGGGCTTGAGCACCATGGCCTATCTGACCCGCCTGATGCGTTCGTCGATGCTGGAAGTAACCAGCTCTGATTATGTACGCACCGCCAAATCCAAGGGCGTTCCTGCAACGCGAATTTTTACCCGGCACCAACTGCGTAATGCCATTTTGCCCGTGGTCACAGTGCTGGGGCCAGCCATTGCCGCCATCACTACCGGCGGTTTTGTGGTTGAGTTGGTTTTCGCCATCCCTGGCCTGGGAAGATATTTCGTCGAGGCAGTACAGCAATTGGATTACACCGTAATTATGGGGACTACCGTTTTTTATGGAGCCTTCCTTGTCTTCATGGTGATCATCGTAGACGTGGTATATGGATTAATTGATCCGCGAGTGAGGATGGAAACGTGAGCGAACTCTCCGCCTCCAGCTTCGCGCCAATTGAGGCCCATCAACAGACCCAGGTTATCTCCCGGCCCTCTCTGTCTTACTGGCAAGATGCCTGGATTCGCTTAAAGGCGAATAAGCGGGCTTTGGTGTCGCTGTATATTGTGATTGGTCTGCTGCTCTTCACTATTGCTGGCCCGCTGGTCTGGCAAGTCGATCCCGCGATTCAGGATATCGAGCAGATCAGCCAGCCCCCTGGCACAGATCGCGGCGCCACCATAGTTCCCGATTATGAACCCTGGTTTAGCACACAGGGATTGCCCGGTTCGGGTTTACGCCTGGCGGAGCCTGCCAATAGCCAGACAGTGCGAATGCAGTGGGATGCTTTGCCGGGAGCCAACGGACATCGGGTCTATCGCAACCTGTTTCCGGTTGGGTCCGAATTAGCCTATGGCATTCCGCTTGCGGAATTCCTTAACAATGACACGCTGTATTTTGAAGACCGTCTCGATCTGCAGCCCGGACGTTTTTATTACTCGGTGGTGGCATTGGATGCGCGCGGCCAGATAACTGATCAATACCAATCACTCACCGTCGACCTCGAACGGGTTACTACCTTACAGGAGGCGCTGGAACGCGGTCTCATTGACACAGCAGACAATATTCAAATTGGAGATGAAATTGAGCTCGCCTGGCATCCGCTCGGCACCGATTATCTGGGCAGAGATTTGCTAGCCAGATTGATGGCTGGGGCGCGGGTGTCACTCTTTATCGGAATAGGTGCGCCGTTTCTATTCGTGTTATTTGGTGTCGTGTACGGCTCTGCGGCTGGTTTCATGGGAGGGCGTGCTGATCAACTGATGATGCGGTTTGCAGATTTTGTGGTCGCGCTACCTTTTCTTCTGTTTATGATCCTGTTCAAGATCGCTTTTGGCATTGGGCCGGGCGAGAGTGGGGTGTTCCCCATGCTGGTTGCTATGGTGGTGCTGCTCTGGCCAGCTACGGCGAGACTGGTACGCGGACAAATTCTGCAGATCCGTGAGCAGGGCTACATCAGTGCGTCACAATTGCTGGGCGCCAATACCTCCTATCTAATCATGCGCCATATGATTCCCAATACTTTGGGGGTAGTGCTGGTGACTGTGACCTTTGCAATTCCCAGCGCGATTTTCACCGAGGCGTTTCTCTCCTTTATTGGCATGGGCGTGGCACCACCAACACCCTCCTGGGGTTCGATGTCCAATGAGGGCATAAAGACTATGCTTACAACGCCCCATGAGCTGTTTTTTCCGGCCCTCTTCATTAGTTTCACCGTGCTGGCGTTTAATTTGCTTGGGGACGGATTGCGGGATGCGCTGGATGCGCGCATGAGGAATGTTGAGTGAGCGCTGACGGGAATAAGTTGAATGCAGATGCGCCACTTCTGGAAGTCGAGAATCTGCACGTGGAATTCGACACTTACGGTGGCACTGTGGAAGCAGTCAGAGGAGTCGATTTCACGGTTGAGCAGGGACAGACACTGGCGATTGTTGGCGAATCTGGTTGCGGCAAATCAGTCACGGTCCAGAGCATCATGGGTTTGATTCCAATGCCGCCCGGCAGGATCACGGCGGGTTCGGCTCGACTGCGCGGTCACGAGGTGCTGGGCAGGAATAGGATTGATGGCAAGGAGATTCGGGGCAGGGAGATCGGCATGATTTTCCAGGACCCCATGACCTCGCTGAATCCCACCATGAGTATTGGTGCACAAATCGCCGAGCCACTGCAAGTGCATCGTGGCTATTCAGCAACGGATGCCTTCGCTGAAGCTGTGCACTTGTTGGAGATGAGTAAGATCCCGGAGGCCGCGAAGCGGGCCCGGCAGTATCCCTTCGAGTTTTCTGGCGGCATGCTGCAGCGCGCCATGATCGCCATGGCGATCAGCTGCAAACCCTCTATCCTGATTGCCGATGAGCCCACTACCGCATTGGATGTAACCATTCAGGCGCAGATTCTCGACCTGATGCAGGACCTGCAGAAAGAAACGGGTATGGCCATCATTCTAATTACTCACGATCTTGGAGTCGTTGCACGAATGGCGGATGAAGTCGCGGTCATGTATGCCGGTCGAGTCGTCGAGCATGGCAGTGCTGACGATGTATTCTATCGCTCTGCCCATCCTTATACTGTCGGACTGAAGGAAGCCATGCCGACCAACGACCCCGCGCTGCAACATGAATTGAAACCGATTGAAGGCAGCCCGCCGGATTTGTTCGCACCACCACGGGGCTGTGGTTACTGCGCACGTTGCCCCCATGCCATGCAGGTTTGTGACGTGCAGCCTCCTTCAGATCATTTTTTGCATGACCACCATTTCTCACGCTGCTGGTTGCATCATGAGCAGGCACCCATCAAGCCTGAGACGATTTACTTCAAGGATGCTAAGGCATGAGCACTCTCGTCGAAGCTAAGGAACTCACTCGGTTCTTCGATATGGGCCGCGACCAGCGTGTGCATGCGGTAGAGAAAGTTTCCCTGACGATTGGTGAAAAAGAGATTGTTGGGCTGGTGGGCGAGAGTGGTTCGGGCAAATCCACATTCGGTAAAACCCTGCTGGGATTACACGACAAAACCTCGGGAGACGTGGTTTACCGTGGTGAAGTGCTCCCCAGCAAGTACTCCCCGGCGGATTTTCAGCGCCTCGCTGCGAAAATGCAGATGATTTTCCAGGACCCATACTCGTCGCTGAATCCGCGAATGACTGTGGGCGAAATCATCGGAGAGGGTTTGCGACTGCACAGTGCTGCTAGCATCGAGAGCGTAAAAGAACAGGTTGCCGAGTGGTTGCGTAAAGTTGGGCTACAGCCCGACCATATGTCGCGTTATCCCCATGAGTTTTCCGGCGGGCAGAGACAGCGCATTGGTATCGCGCGGGCGCTAATACTAGAGCCTGAGTTCGTGGTTTGTGATGAGCCAATCTCGGCGCTTGATGTGTCGGTGCAGGCCCAGGTGATTAATCTGCTTGGGGAGCTAAAGGAGAGCATGGGTCTCACGCTGCTGTTCATCGCCCATGATCTTTCCATGGTGCGCTACGTCAGTGACCGCATGGCTGTCATGTATCTGGGATCGCTAGTGGAACTTGGTAAAGCTGATGAAGTGTATTTCGATCCCAAGCATCCGTACACAGAAATACTCGTCGGATCCAACCCTGAGCCGGATCCAAACCTGGAGAGAAGCAGGCCGTCAACTGCCATTCAAGGTGAAATTCCTTCCCCGGTCAATGTGCCGGCGGGCTGTCGCTTTGCCAATCGTTGTCCCAAAGCCATGGACGTTTGTCGTAACACCACGCCAGAGCTGATTGCGCTTGAAGACGCCGATAGATTGGTGGCTTGTCATCTCTATTCTAAGTTAGTTCCCGGTTAGTTTTCTGAGAGTTCCCGGCCTATACCTGGCCTGAAGTTGTTCAGGTAACTGTTAGTCCACGTAACTGTCACTGTTGCGAAACACCAGATAGTTCAGAAAAAGCCCAGCACTCAGCATTATTAGGCCGACTCCGAATTGTGGCCCGCCTTCAACTAAAATAGAGGCCAGGACGGCCACGGAAGGGGTTTAGGGCAAAACAGGGGGAGCAGCGAGCGGATCGCTACTCGTCAGACTCCATATCTCGCACAATATTGGTCAGAGTTCGGAAATCGGTCTTGCCACTACCCATGTAGGGAAACTCTTCCACTACGACGTATTTCTTTGGCAACGCGAGGTTGGGTATTTCTTCAGCAAGCTGTTTGCCCACCTCTTTCTCATCAATCACCTTGTTGGTCACACCCACGATGCGCGAACCGCGTCTGGAGTCCGGCAGCTCTACGGCGCAGCATTCCACATCATCGGGAGTCAGGTTATTCAGTGCTTCCTCAACGGACACCAGTGAAATCATTTCTCCGCCAATCTTCACGAAGCGCTTGAGCCTGCCTTTGTGCCAGATATACCCATCCTCATCGAGGCAACCCAGGTCGCCGGTATCATACCAACCAGATTGCAGGCGCAGATGGGATTCTTCCACGTTGTTGAGATAACCGGCCATGACGCCATCGCCTTTCACCAGGATTTTTCCTGTCTCACCCGTAGCGCAGGGCGCACTGGAATCAATACTCTGAATCTTTACTTCGGTGCCGGGAATCGGAATGCCAATACTGCCGGGGCGGTTGCCATCTCTCGGATTAACAGAGATCACCGGTGACGTTTCTGTGGTGCCATAGCCCTCGAAGATTTCGATGTTATGTTTTTCCCGATACAGTTGTCGCAGGGTCTCCGGGCACTTGTCGGCACCGGTGACCGCTAGCTCGACGCTGGCAAAATCCCCTGGCTGCGACTGCCTGGCATAGCCTTCCAGGAATAGCGGTGTGCCTACGATAAGCTGAGGCTCATGCTCCTTGATTATTTTAGCAATGGTCTTGAAGTCGAGTGGATTAGCATGGGCGATTGAAGTCATACCCAGGCACAGCGGTGTCCATAAACAAATGGTCAATCCAAATACATGAAAGAAGGGCAGGACCGCCAACAGGTTGTCCATGCTGCGTACGTCCATCATGTCGGAAAAAGAATCGATATTGGAGATCAGGTTGCGCTGCGTGAGCTGTACTACTTTAGGGTCTTTCTCGCTGCCGCTGGTAAACAGAATGACAGCAGGCTGATCAAGATTGTGCTTACCCGTGATCGCTTTCAACATGGCGCTCGGCAGTTTGGACTTAATAAAGGCAAGACCCTTTTCGATACTGCCCAGATTCGCCAGGATGTCCTCAATGAAAACCATATCAGGTAATTCTTCGCAGCCTACTCGCTCCAGCAGTGCTCTTGCAGTAATGATCACTCTGAAGTCGCAAGTTTGCTGTGCATACAGGCAATTTTTGGCGGCTCCCGTGGAATAGTTGATCATCACCGGAGTCATTCCAGCGAACAATGTGCCAACCACAGCGAGTGCGCCACCTGACCCGGTAGGTAACATGATGCCGATGCGGCCACGTTCCAGTTTTTTGAAGCGACGGGAAAGTATCAGAGAGGCGATTAGGGCGCGGGAATAGCTGAGATTGGTTCCGATAGCCTTATCGATGATGGCAATCTTTTCGGGGTTTGCTTTGGCATTGTCTATAAAACGATGTTGTAGCATAGCGAAAGTCTATACTAACTGCGGTGTGCTTGGAACAGAGTACCTGCGGTGATAGAGTGCAGAATGATCCTGATTTCAGCCGCTGTGGCTGGGTAAGGGTGCAGGAATGAGAGTGGTTTTTCTGGTTGAGGCGCTCAACGCTGCTTTGTATGCCACCGACCCAAGTGCAGGCAATGTCTGGCACGCGATGCTTCTGCCGATCATCGATTTCTTCAATTTGTGTGCAGCCCCCCTCTGGCCGGCTCGCGGAGTTGGTGGCAGAAGACTGAGTGGCAGATCAGATTAAGTGGGCAGTAGCCCGTGAATTTTTTGACGGAGTAAGGAGGAAACGGCTGTGATTGATCTCAGACGAAAATGGTTTCTAATGGTGTTACTGTTCGCCAATGTCTGCATTGGCGCATCGGTATTTGCGCAGGACTGGACCTTCACTTCTTATCAGGTACAGGGCAATGTCCACATGCTTGAACCCGTCAATACCAATGGCAATATTGGTGTCTTGACTGGCGCTGATGGCGTGCTACTGGTTGACTCTCATTTCCAACCAGCTGTCGCCGAGATAATCGCAGAAGTTGAAAAGCTTTCAGATCAGGATATTAAGTTTGTCGTTAACACCCATGTGCATCCTGATCATATCGGTGGTAACAGCTTGCTGGCGGATTATGGCGTAACCATTGTCGCCCACGACCTGGTGCGCGTGCAGATGCTGGAGGAGCTGCGAACTCCACGCAGGGGCGGCACCTTCTGGCCGATGCCTGCTGAGTCCGCTCGACCGGTTCTTACTTTCAGCGAGGCGATAAGCTTTCATTTGAATGGGGAGGAGGTCAGGGTATTCCACGCGCCACCTGCGCATACCGGTGGCGATAGCTTTGTTTACTTCACCGGATCTGATGTCTTGCACTTGGGAGACGTCTTTCGTACCAATATGTATCCTATTATCGATCATTACAACGGCGGCAGCTTTCTGGGCATGATCGATGCTATGGGCTTGGCGATCGGTATGGCGGGCCCCAATACCAAAGTGATTCCTGGCCACGGTGAAGGCGTTTCCGATCGACAGGGTATGCTTGATTACCAGAATCTTTTGTTTACCCTGCGCGATCGGGTGCAGTCCCATATCGATGAAGGTCATTCTGTCGAAGAGATGTTAGCGGCTGAGCCAACCCGAGACCTTGACCCCCGCTGGGGTGGTATACCGAGCTGGACTGCCGCGGACTTGTTACCCATTATCTACATAGAGCTAACGCGGTGATTGCCACTGGCGGCTGCCATTGTGGTGCGGTGCGCTTTCAGGTGGAGGCGGAATTGCCCTGGGAGCTGGAAAGGTGCAACTGCTCGGTATGCTCCAAGTCAGGCTATTTGCATCTTATCGTACCGCACCAACAGTTTTCCCTTTTACAGGGAGAAGAAAATCTGACGACTTACATTTTCAACAGCGGAGTAGCCAAGCACTTTTTTTGCAAGACCTGTGGCATTAAGCCGTTTTATGTACCTCGTTCCAATCCCGATGGCATGGACGTCAACGTCAACTGTCTCGATGAGGTGCCGACCCAAGTAGAGTTTGTGGAATTTGATGGAAGGAATTGGGAGAAAAATGCCCATAAACTTGCACATAAAACCCAAAGCTGACTTATCAGACGAATTACTCGGAGTCGGGACTTGCTAGCCACCTTTATCAGACACTTCAATTCGATCTGGCTTAGCGCTGTTGCGATTTTCCTGCTGTTGCTGCTGTTCTATCCGGATCTGGTGACTCGTGACTCCATTGTAGGGCTGCTCGAGGGTCTGGGCACTGGCGCGCTGATTGTTTATGTGTTGATGTGCCTCACTCGCTCTTTGCTCATGATTCCCTGCACCCCTTTCATCCTTGCCGGTGCTATAACCTTCCCCGATATGCAGATCTTTATCATGGTGATCTCCTATATCGGTATTGTGGTGGGAGCTTTCCTGGTATACAGTTTTCCGTCCTTTGGGAACTATGACCAGTTGTTAGAGCATAAGTACCCGGACAAAATCGCCATGCTGCGAGAGAAGATGCATGGCAAGTACTCATTTTGGATCATCGCAGGCTGGTCGTTTTTCCCCCTGGTGCCGACGGATGTCATCTGTTACGTGGCTGGGATGGTGAAACTGTCCTATAAAAGAATGGTGATCCCCCTTCTGATTGGGGAAATTCCGCTAGTGACCACTTATGTATTTCTGGGGTCAGAAATTGGCGAATGGTTTAGGATATGACTGCCATGTTTCAATTCAGCGATTCTATAAAGCTGATCAAGAACATCAAAACTACGGGCACCATCGCACCGAGTTCCAAAGTCTTGATCAAGGATCTGCTGCGGCCCATCGACTTTGAGTCTACACGTTGCATCGTAGAACTCGGGCCAGGCAACGGTTGTGTCACTGCTGCTTTATTAGGGCGCATGCACCCTGAATGCCAATTAATCTGCCTTGAACTCAACGATGAATTCGCCGCTCAACTCGGCAACATCGTTGACCCTCGCCTGCATGTCTACAATGCCTGTGCAACATCCATCAGGAAGATTCTCGACGAGAACAAGCTTGATCTGGTAGATCACGTGGTATCGAGCCTGCCGTTATCGATTATCGACGACGCTACTGTAAACCAGATTCTCGCCACGGTGCGCGCCAATCTCAGACCCGGTGGCGGCTTTCAGCAGTTCCAATACAGCCTCGCCAACTACGGCGATATGAAGCCCTTGTTCAGCAATGTGAAATTGCGATTCACCCTCCGCAATATGCCACCTGCGTTTGTATACGATTGCGTTAAGTAGTTTGCACTAGCCCTCTCACATCACTCCGCTTTCTCTAGACGAAAATAACTATGTTGATTGTCTGAGTCTTTCACTAGTTCGGCTATGCGATTCACTACAATTCTTACGTGCTCTCGAACGATAATCTCAGGAATACTCGCGACCCAACGTTCGGTTACCGATTACGTCAATGTGTCACAGAAGTGAATACCGAATTCGTGTCTGCCACTGATCTCTAAGCCATGAGGAAAGAGGCCAATAGAAATTGACCTACTGGTGTTGGAGTAAATTTGAAGGACGCTAAAGTCAGCGAAAGTCGTGCCCAGGCAGTGGCTGATTAAAATTCTCAGCCGCTGCCTTTGGAAAGACTAGTCAGGCTGCGCAAAAGCCAACAGTTCAGGTGAATGATTGCGATCACCGATTGCGACCAGCAAGTACTGTTTGCCTTCATAGACATAGCTGATGGGAGGATTGCTGGTACCGGCTTCCAGTTCGATTTCCCACACCACCTCACCATTAGTCTTGTCGTAGGCGCGGAACCAGGGGCCGCCGCTATTGGTTGCGATTTCAACCGGCATGTCTGGAGGAATGCGTCCACCGGGGCGCTGACCGGTCAATCCCTCTCCAATGAAGAGCAGACTCTTGGTAAGCAGGGGTGAGGGTCGACCGGGTACCCCCAACTTGCCCAGATTCAGATCGGCGATCGCCGGGTTGTCCACCGGTCCCCAACCGTTGGGCACCATCCATTCATGTTCGCCAGTATTCATATTGATTGCCGTAATGCGGCCATAGGGGGGTTTGAACAGCGGCAGGCCCTGGGGGCCGGCGATCCAGCGTCTGGAGCCTTTGACGTAGGAGAGGTTGGTGACCTCCGGGTCACCTGGCAGCAAATCTGCGACAAAGGCAGAAGTGATGGAAGGTATATAAAGCATACCCGTTTCCGGATCGAAGGCAGCACCCTGCACATCGGCGCCACCCTGCGAGCCAGGTAGTTGGATTGTGCCCTGAGTGCCATTCTCGGTGCTTATGGAAGGTGGTGTGAACAGGGGGCCAGTGACATAGTTGCTGACGATTTCCAATGCTTGAGCGCGAAGATCTGGTGTGAAGTCGATCAGGTTGTCTTGCGTTGAACCCTGGCTATCGAAGGGCGCTGGTTTGCTTGGGAAGGGCTGGGTCGGAGATATAACCTCGCCCGGTACATCAGACTCGGGCACTGTGCGTTCCTCGATGTCCCACACGGGTTCGCCAGTCTCGCGGTCAAATACGAACACAAAAGCTTGCTTGGTTAGCTGCGCCACCGCTTTGATTTCACGGCCATCCACGTTGAGATCCATGAGAATCGGAGCGGCCGGTGGGTCGTAGTCCCAGAGACCGTGATGTACGGTCTGGTAATGCCATACCCGTTCGCCGGTTTCTGCATCAACGGCAACCAGGCTTTGACTAAAGAGGTTGTCACCTATGCGGTGTCCGCCATACATGTCATTGGTGGAAGAAGAAATAGGCATGTACACCAGGCCCAACTCCTCGTCAGCACTGAATAAGGCCCAAACTGGCGCGTGACCGGTATAGGACCAGGACCGGTCCTGCCAGGTGTCGGTGCCAAACTCACCTTCCTGTGGAATTGTGTGATAGGTCCAGCGCAGCGCGCCGGTTCTTACATCGAAGGCGTGAACGTCACCCCTAAATGCTTCCTTGTTGGAAAAATTGTCAGACATGGCTTGCCCGATGACCACTACATCGCGCACCACCATGGGCACACCACCCCAGCGGAAGCGTTCGAATTCCGCCGGCATGAGCTGTAGATCGACTCTACCGTCAACACCAAAATCGGAAATAGCGGCGCCGGTAGCTGGATCAAGTGCATATAGAAAGGTACCACGTTGCACAAATACGCGCGCTTCTTCGCCTTCTTGCCAGAATGCGACCCCGCGCGTTGGTGCGCCTGGAAGCCCATCTGCGCCGCCCGGAGGTTCCTGGGTCCAGAGGGTTTCTCCGGTGCCGGGATTAAAGGCTTCAACCAGCCCAACCCCATTAGTGATATAGGCTACGCCGTCGACAATTACGGGTGCGGCGTTCCAGCTGTTGGTGTAACGCTGGTTAGGATTGATATCGAAGTAGTACTGGTCAAGTGCGGGCCGTCGCCACGCGACCTCAAGGTCACCCACGTTATCGAGGTTGATGCCATCCAGCGACGTGTATTTGGTGCTGCCAATATCGCCGCCATAGGCCTGCCACTCACCATTCTGCGCGCCGATGCCGGCGCTGGCAAAGGAACCGGGCGCGGTCTGCTCTGTTGCATTTACTTGGGTGAGCGCTGAATCCGGAGACACGGAGGGCGATTTAGCGCTGTCGGTTGTGGCCGATTGTTCGCCACAGGCCAGTAGCAGTGCCGCAATTGCCGGCAGGGTGAGGAGTTTCGCGTGGGACGGCTTGGTCATGGGTGACGCTCCATTCTTGGTGTTTTACCCGATTCTAACCAAAATTCGTGCCACGGAGAAAAGCATTTATGAAGCAGCTGGCAATAAAAGGTGTTGAAACTTGTCTGGGGAGGGCATAGTCTCGGGCATTGGCGCTCTGGCGCGGTGCAGTCATCGCTCGATTCGGGACGATATTTGCTCCAAACGCTATAACACTCCTAATAATACAAAAAGGAGCCTGATCAGAGGGTAACAGTTCTGACCAGGCCCCAATTACGCAGCCTCGAGAGGATTGCGTCACCAGCAGGCTAAGTCTAGATGAAAGTTTTTGATATGCGTCCGTCGTTCCATGGGTATTCATCCAGTAGTATCGTTAAGTGGTACTACGAGCGCGCGTGGAACACCATGAATGGCGCTAAGCGCGCAATTGTTGCTCGCACTGTGGACTTCTATCTGTCAGATATTGGCGAAGAACATCGGACAATTAAATTCAATCTGCCATCAGTTCCTCGATTGAAATAAGAAGAACATCAAGATCATCGATGATTTCTTTGCAGATAACACAGTTCGCTCCAAACACTTCCGCGATAATCTCGACATCTATATCGCTCGTGCTATCGACGAGATATTCGATACCGATATTTTTGACGTTCTGCGCCAGAAGCTGTTTCCCGATGAAATCGTGCCACAGACCGAGGAGCAGCTTGACGAGTTGCTGGCAGAAACCAATTCCAGCTACACCGAGGCCGTGAACGACTGCGTTCGTGTGTTTCGCAACGGCTTAAGCGATGGCTCCGAAGAAGAGCTGGAGATTCTGGAAAGCAAGCTACTGAGCGCGCGTGAAATGTTAGACAAGAACGTTGGCGTCATTGAGCACGAGCTGACCCGGCGGAAAAAAGTGGAAAACAAGAAATAAGAAGAGAAACACTGGAAGTAGTCGGCGGTCGAGAGCGGTTCAACTCGACGTTCAAATTAGACTAAAGGAATTAGAAGAAAATGAGTGCAAGAGCGAAAACATAATTTATTAAAAGTCAGAAGAAAAAACTAAAATAAAAACAAAAACCACACAGGCTGCTTCCCATGGCAAACACTCCCTTGCTCACACGCCGCCAGGCATTGATCGCCCTGTCTTCATTGCCCTTTCTACCAGCTCGAAACTTATTCGCTGCCACGGAAAACAGGATGCGCGGCGCACTGATGATTCTGTCTACGCCTTATACCGAAGCAGGCGAAGTTGATCACGAAGATCTTGCCAAGGAGGTGCAGTTCTGTGCGCGCTGTGGCGTTCAGGGTTTGGTGTGGCCGCAAAATTCTAGCGAACAGCGATACCTGTCACAGGAAGAGCGGATACGCGGATTCGAAGTGTTGGCCGAGGCCAATCGCGGCACTGGTATGGTGCTGGTGCTTGGGGTGCAGGCCGAAGACACCGCAGGGATGCTCGAGTATGCCGCGATTGCAGAAGGTCTGGAACCCGATGGCATGATCGCGATTCCTCCTACTACTGCTCAATCGCTGTCTGATATTCGCGACTACTATGCAGCGCTGTGTGAGATCACTGAGCGCCCGATCTTTGTTCAGACCAGTGGCGGTCCGGACATCGAACTCACTATCGATTTTCTGGTTGCTTTGGCCCGGGAGTTTCCGCAATGTGGCTACATCAAGGAAGAGTATGGGCGGGTGCATGAGCGCATGCTGGCTTTACAAGAATACCAGCCTGACCCCATTCGCAGCATATTTGGGGCCACCCTCGGAAGAGGCTGGCTCTATGAAATGCGCATTGGCACTGATGGAGTCATGACCGGTGGTGCGATGTATGCCGATGTGTATGCCAGGATGTGGCAACTCTATGAGCAGGGAGACGAGGCTGGGTTGCGTGACTGCTATGCACGGTTACTGTTAATCCAAAATCTGGATAACTTGATCCCCGGTGTCAGGCTTTACGTCATGCAAAAAAGAGGAATTTTCAAGACTACCAGGTCACGCCGGGGTGACTACAGTTTTAGTCCGCAGCAAATTGCCGAGATAGAGTATCGCTTCGAGGCGCTGAAACCCTACCTGATTAGCTGATCCTTTTTTAGACCGAGTAGCTAATGATTGCCTGAACCTAGCTAAGCCCCACCAATTGATCGCGCAGGTCAGGATAGCTGCTCTTCTCTGATAGCCAGATAGACAGGAAGCGTTGAGTAAATATTGGGTCAACAATACTGCCAACGAGCTCACCATTAAAAAAGAACTCGCTGGCTAATTCTGCATTCACGCGCAGCACAATTTGGTCGCCGCGCTTCATATCAGGCCAAATAGCACCCAGCTGCTGCAGCCAGGTTTCGCTGCTGCCAGCATAAACCCCTTGTTTTCGCCATTCCTTTCGAGTTCGATCAATCAAATCATCCCGTTTGATGTTGCGTCGATAGTCGATACGCAACGCCAGCTCAGGTTCAACGCCGCGATAGACACCATCCTTGCTGTACAGATAGCTGTCATAGATGGTCCAGAACATCACTTTAAGAGTGGCGTTACCTACCTGGTTGAGTTCAGCCGTGACATTGGCTGAGCTGGTGGTGGCTAACAGCAGGGTCAGGATCAGACCACTAAGTCGTAACATTAATTCTCACCAATTTTCCTTCGGCAATCATATAAAACAGGGGTAGTGCAATGATCCAGATCGCGCTCATGCTCAGTAAGGCAAGAGCATAGGCGTCACCAAATGAAACTGCGCCAAGTCTTTCTCCGATCGCGTAGTTAAATGGAATCACCAGCGCGCCGCACAGGGCTGCAAGCATTTTGTAGCGGCCAATCATCTGCAGAGACAGGAACAGAGTTGTGGAGAAGGCTACCCATAGCACCATTAGCCATGCTGGAATTAACAGTCCGCCAGTATCGAATTGGCCAGCTTCGAATCTAAAGATCCCTAGAGCGGTCAGCAGTACGTCAATGCCGATACCGATGGCAATCAAGGGCAGCAATTTGTTGAGTTCAATCACCTTGTGTCTTACGAGCAGGATGACATACACAAGCACGGCCGGCGCCGCCAGCCAAAGATAGTCATCTCGACCCACCACGCAGGCCAGCCAGGTCAGGTTGAAGGCAATAATATTGAAGGGTTTGGAAAGCAGTACGCGCAACATCGTGCGACACCTCGATCTCGTCAGGCCTTTTCGTCGTGGCGGTGAGGCGCCTTGCTGGCCAGTAACTGCACGGTGCTAATGCGCCGCTCCAGGAATCCGCCTTCACAATATCCCAGGTAGTAGAGCCAGAGGTTGCAGAACTTGTCGTCATAACCGCGTGCCTGCAGCGCCGGCCTGTTGGCGAGAAAGGCTTCGCGCCAGTGCGCCAGGGTTTGCGCGTAGTCCTGGCCGATATCCAGTACGTCCCTAACTATTAATTCTGTCTTCTCCGCCATAATTTCTGTCATCAACTTCATTGATGGCAGGAAACCGCCAGGGAAAATGTGCTTCTGGATAAAGTCTTCGCTACGACTGTATTCCTGGTAGCGCTGATCGGCAATGGTGATCGCCTGCAGCATCATCAGGCCGTTTGGTTTGAGCAGATTATTCAGCTTCTTGAAGAAACCGGGTAAGTATTTTTTGCCCACGGCTTCGATCATCTCTACGGAAACGATCTTGTCGTACTGACCTTCCAGTAAGCGATAGTCCTGATCCAGCAGGGTGATTTGGCCGCTGAGGTCGGCGGCCTCAACCTGCTGTTTGGCATAGTTGAGTTGTTCGTCGGAAATAGTCGTGGTGGTAACCTTACAGCCGTAGTGCTTGGCCGCAAACATGGCCAATCCACCCCAGCCTGTGCCGACTTCCAGTAGATGATCGTCTTTACTTAGCTGCAGCTGCTCACAGATTCGGGTGAGCTTATTGGTCTGGGCCGCCGCAAGGCTTTCTGTCGGCGAGTTGTAGATCGCAGAGGAATACTGCATGCGCGGATCGAGGAAGGTTTGGTAAAGATCGTTGCCTAGATCATAGTGCGCCAGGATATTCTTCTTGGCCTGGCTACGGGAATTCGCGCGCATCATGGATCGGGCCAGGCTGAAGGGTTTCAGCAACCAGCCAAAGCGGCTGCCCCAGTAATCCATCATGCCGAGATTGCGGGCGAAGAATCGGGTGACTTGAGTAATGTCGGGAGAAGTCCACCAGCCATCGACAAAGGCTTCGCCGGCCGCGGTGTTGCCGCCCAGCAGTGCCCTGGCGTAGGCGCGGGTATCGACAACATTGGCCTCGGCTTGCAGTGGCGCATGCTTGTCACCCACCTCGGCAATAACCCGCCCCTGTTCTCGCAGCAAAAAGTGGCCTTCGGTGGCATGGCTTAACACTTTGATAAGTACACTGCGCAGTATTTCTGCGGATCTTGGTGAGTGATCGGTCGGTAAAAGTCGTTGATCTGCGCTCAGGCTAATGTCTTTGCGATTCATGTCGTACCCTCTTCCATTTTTGTAGTCATTTTTTTCGGGTGTTTGTAAAGAGGCGTGCGCTTCCAAAACAGTTGCAGTGCCTGCCAGTAGATTCCCAGCAACAGACTCAAGGTTTGGCTTGGGGTTTTTCTTAATACGCGACTCAAATCCCTTTGGTTTAACTCGACGCGTTTCAAGCTCAGCGTTGCATCAAACACTTTCTGTTCGGGTTGATTGCGATCATGCACGGCAATGTGAACTGAACAGCGTTCATCTGAAGGAGCCTGTATCCGCCAGTGATAGTTTTGCTGCATGGGGTTAAACGGTGACACATGGAATTCTTTGGCGTGGGGCTCAAGCTTATTCAGATCCAGCAAGTAGTAATGCCGCTCGTGCCAGGGTGTATTGCTGACTTCGGCCAACTGGTAAGTAAATTTACCCTCCTGTCTCAGGTAGTAAACATTGAGCGGACTGAAGTAAAAGCCGAAATAGCGAAGGTGTACCAGGCAGAATACGTCGCCTTTCAACTGCTCGATGGGTTTTCCGGCTAACTCGGCCATTCTTGATTGAACACTGGCTGCAATCTCACCCGTGCTGCCTATATAGTCTTCGCGTCTAAATCGGGCCCAGCGATACCACTGTTTTCCCAGCTGCCAGAATCGCTGCGTGAGGTCAGGAATCTCCTCTGCCTTCAGCAGAAACATATGGATGGGGTATTCAAACTCGTGCTGGGTAGGGATGAACCTGCGGTGACGCACAGTGCCTTTGAATGCCGCACTCTCGAACTGTGGAGCGATGCTTTCGTTGGCAGTGGCTACGTTCACAGGGATTCTCCAAACCGCTCTGCCACATCTAGCGCGCTGCGGACCCCATCCTCGTGAAAACCGTTGTACCAGTAGGCGCCGCAAAAGTGCGTGCGCTTGTGGCCGCAAATTTTGTCACGGCGCGCTTGGGCCAGGCTGGAAGCTGTGGAGTGCACAGGATGGGCATAGACAAATTCCTGCAAAATCTTGTCAGGATTGATCTTGTGTTTGGCGTTGAGTGAGACCAGGAAAGGCTCCGGGCTCTGAACGCCTTGCAAAATGTTCATGCTGTAGGTGACCAGCGGCAGTTCGTGGGTTGCGGTTTCACCTGCCAGGAAATTCCAGCTGGCCCAGGCCAGTTTTCGTTTTGGCATCAGGCCGACATCGGTATGCAGGATCACGCTATTATCCTGATAAGCGATGGCGCCAAGCACCTCATTTTCCTGCTCTGAGGCATCTTGCAGTAGCGCCAGGGCCTGATCGCTGTGACATGCAAAAATCACCTGGTCAAAGGTTTCTGAGCCTGCATCTGTTGTCAGGCTCACCGAAGCTTCATTGCGAGTGACAGCCCGCACTGGGGAGCTCAACCTGATGCGATCCCGGAAGCTGTCTGTCATTGGCGCGATGTAGGCGTGGGAGCCTCCCTTGAGGACATACCACTGTGGTCGATTCTTGATGTCCAACAGACCATGGTTTAGAAAAAAGCGCAGAAAGAAGGCGAGTGGAAACTGGCCAGCTTGCTCCACACTACAGGACCAGATAGCTGCGACCATGGGCAGCAGGTAATTTAGTCGCAGGCTGTCGCCAAGTTTTTGCTGCGCGAGAAACTCATCAAGGGTGATGTCTTCAATCTGCTGTCGCGCTATGGCTGCCTTGCTGGCCTTGTTGAAATTGAGGATGTCAGAAACCAGTCGAATGAAACGGGGGCGCAACAGGTTTATCCGCTGTGCAAACAGCGTATTCAGGTTGTGGCCGTTGTATTCAAGGTTTTCACTATCATTGCGGACGCTGAAACTCATCTCCGTTGGCTGCAGAGAGACGCCGATCTGGTCCATGAACTTCAAAAAATTAGGGTAGTTGCGGTCGTTGCATACAATGAATCCGGTGTCGATTTCATACTGCTCGCCCTCCATCTCGACCGGGACAGTGTGGGTGTGGCCACCGATGTAATCATTGGCTTCGAACACACTAACGTCATGTTTGCGGGCAAGTAAGTGGGCGGCAGTGAGGCCGGCGATGCCGCTTCCCACTATACCTATTCGTTGCGATGACATGAGTCTAATTAAGACCCCAAGTGTTTATTGATGGTGAAACGTTATTAACAAATTATTGTTGGGTAATCATTCTGGCTAGCAAGAGTCGCTGCATGGCGAAAGGCAACAGCGAGAGCGCTTTCAGCATACCAGTGAAGAGCTTCGGGAAGTGTATTTCACTCTTGCCCGTGGCAATACCCTTGCGAATGCAGCGTGAGGCATATTCAACGTCCACGCGCATGGGCATGGGAAAATCATTCAGGTCGGTTAGCGGCGTTTCCACGAACCCTGGTGCTATATAGCTGACGTGGATGCCCTCGTTCTTGAGAGTAAGGGCCAGGGTCTTGGCCAAATACTCTGTCGCCGCCTTGGAGGCGCCATAAGCCTCAGCCCTGGGCAAAGGCAGGTAGCTGGAACTGCTGCCCATCAGGGATAGGGTGCTGCCGGCACGCAGTTTGGGAATTAGCGCTTCCAGGCAATTGGCGATGCCAATCAGGTTGATCCGTATGACCCGCTCGAAGCTTTGGGCATCAAAGATCTTGGCATCAATGTATTCGCAGGTGCCGGCGTTGAGAATCACAACGTCCAGGTCGGAAACTGCTGCCAGCGCTTGCTTGCAGTCGCTTAGGTCTGCCACGTCGAAGTGCAGTGAAGTAGCCCTTTCCCCGAATGAGGCTGTTAGTTTAGATAAGACAGCGGCGTTGCGGCCGCAGCAGTAGACTGTGTGACCTTCGCGGAGGTAGTCTTGCGCCAGTTTATGACCAATTCCGGAAGTAGTTCCGGTGATCAGAATGTTCATTGCCCAAGTCTTTGCTTGATACGCTGGATGATGCGCCCTATCAGGGGCAGGTGCTCGTAAAGCATGGCGCCCATGTCGAAGTAGTCGCGATGATAGTAAATTTTTCCGTTGCGAGTTCTTAAGTAACTAGTTCCTTCAACGCGGATTGTTTCTCCGCCCCGCAGTTTCGAATGGTTCACAAACATAGTCCACGTCATGAAAATGTCGGTTTCATTCGTAATCGTGGAATGAAATTTAAACGAGCACTTATCCAGGTTCTTGAATTGATTGGAAAAATATCGCATCAAAGAGGGTTTGCCCTGAATTGCGTGAGACGGATCCTCGAAGTAGATATCGGTGGTGTAGAGAGACTCCACGTCGGCAATGTTTTCGCTGCCGAGGGCCTGATACGCTTCTTTTACGCGCTGAGCCAGGTAGTCTGCGCTGGTCAGATTCTGGGCTGATTTGAGTTCGGGAGTCGGTGTCATGTTCAGTGGAATCACTTGGCAGATTTGGTTTCCTCTAGATACGGGTTCTGGTACTGTTTAGATCACCTATTTAAGAATTACCACTTTTGTATGATCTAAAGCCACTCCCATCGCGTTTTACATGCTATGGGCACAATGGTTTCAACAATGGACAGTTTCTCAATGAGCTCTGCAGCTAAGAAAGACATGCCTGCAGTGGCGCCTCGTACGAGCGCGGCCACAGCAGCGGCCCGTGATCCAGATAGTGATGAGTCGCTATTGATTGCCATTGGCAACCATCAGGACAGAACGGCATTTAATGCGCTGTTCACTCGTTTTTCGAACAAAATTTATGCCATGGGTATGAAGCTGACCCGCAACGATCAACTTTCCCATGACTTAGTGCAGGAAGCTATGCTTACGGTGTGGCAGAAAGCGCCCCTATACGATTTGGATCGAGGCACCGCCCAGAGCTGGATTTTTACGCTCACCAGGAATCGGTGTTTCGACATCCTGCGTAAGATGAAGCGACAACCCGCTACCGTTAGCGCTGACGACATTTGGCCCCAGGAGGGCGACGGCGACAGCCAGTTGGTGCATGAAGAAGTAGGCACCATGGAAGTGGAAGTTACAAAGATTGAAAGTTTTTACGGCGACCTGCCTGCTGCACAGCGCGCAGTAATCGAACAGATTTACATACATGATCGCACTCACGAAGAGGCTGCTGCGGTTTTGGACATTCCCCTGGGAACGCTGAAATCTCGCCTCCGCCTGGGTGTGGGCAAATTGAGACAAATGGTTGGTGCAGAACAATGATAACCGAAGCTAAATATCATCCCACTGCTGAACAGCTTGGTGGATTCGCCCGCGGCACGGTTACGGCCGGGATGAACGTGGTGATCTCCGCGCATGTCGAGCTATGCAAGGAATGCCGTGGCAGAACCATTAGCCTTGAAGCTGAGGCTGCAGCAGAGATGCTTCAGTCTGTCCCTGAAACGAGGCCTCAGAGCAAAGACTTTTCCGGCATAATCGACAGTATCGTCAAGCAGCCTCAGCTGCAGACCGACGAGCAGGCTTCTGACCCCGTCACAGAAATCCACATGCTTGAGCACAGTGTGAGCCTGCCCAAGGTCCTGGCCAAAGTCGCATCGGAGGGGTTGGTGTGGAAAAAACTTGCTGGAGGGATTAACCAGGCGTCAGTTACGCTGGATGACCAAACCCAGTGCGAGTTCCTCTATATGAAACCTGGCAGCCAGGTGCCTGTGCACAAGCATCAGGGCAGTGAAGTGACCCTGGTACTCGATGGCAGTTTCTCAGACGAGTCGGGCCATTATAAGCAATCAGATTTTGTAGTGCGCACCGCCAGTGATATGCACCAGCCAGCAAGTGAAGAAGGCTGCCTGTGTTTTGCGGTGCTGGATAGCCCGCTGACTTTCACCAAAGGTCTGGCGCGTCTGCTCAACCCCTTTATTCGCTACCGTTTCCGTCGCGCAACGGCCGCAGCTTCCCATTAGCGAGCAGCCTTCGGGGCTATCTACTTCAAACCCATCTACTTCGGTCCTTCAGGCGCGCATCGATATTCATTGCAACAGAGATGCGCTCCCGTTTGCCTTTGAAGGGCCTCACCCCGTGTCTTAGCCAGGCGGGAAAAACAACCAAATTGCCACGCTGCAGCTGAATCTCAGACTCATACTGCTGCGGCTGGCCATTCACGCCCATCATCCGAAAACTGGTATCCCGCATCGCCGCCATGGGAAAGCGGGGATCTTCGAGGTAGAGGTGACCACCAACCTCCTGCTCAGATTCTCCCGGCTCATTGCCCATATCGATGTAGAGTACTGCTGCCCAGAGATTACCAGGGTGGCTGTGCAAGTGATTAAGGCCACCCTCAGGAGTGATGTTAGCCCACATACGCACCAGCCAATCCCGATCTTCTGCCGATGATTCCTTGAAATGGCTCATGCGCTTGGCGATATTCACCGCCGCCTGCGCCAGTTTCTGAGCAGCTTCACCACCCCAGGACAGCATATCAGTGTCGGAATGCCAGGCACCGATATTGGAGCGGGACAAGCCTTCGTCCGCTGCCATGCGGTTGCGAATAGTTCGCTCAAGGTCGGCCATTAAGGTTTCTGCATCCTTCAGACGACCATAGGCAAAAGGTGTTTCGAACAAGCCCACGGGCTGGGCTTCAACGCGCAGCGGGACTACATCGGATTCTGAAGTGAAAAAGGTCATGGCAGAGATTAAGGTATGCGCTTAACTTTACGTTCTTATGACAGTTTAGAGACTTCACCAACGTTTGATGGTAGTACTTATCCCAAGTTGCCTTCGCATTCAGATCCGACTGTCATAAAACTGCAAAAAAAAAGACGCAGAAATGCAACATGTCCTCCATATCATCTCCACATCGGAGCTTTCACTTTCCAAAATAATGACCAAGGAGTCGACATGAAAACCACTAAATCTAAACTCAGCGCTCTCGCTACTGGCGTGGCGTTTGGAGTCGCGCAGATGGCGTCTCAAGCTGCTGAGCCGCCGGCAATCAGTCTGGCTGGCGCTCAAACTACGGCCGAAATCAGGGCGGGTGCTACCTTAAATGATCAGGCATCCTTTCAAGCAGAGATTCCTGCTAGTGTGCCTTTTGATATTGTTGCAAAGATAAAGCCAGCCGCCGCTGACGTCGGTACCTCTGGCTCTCTAGTCGTTGTTCTTGAGGTTGAGGGCTTGGGACAGTTTAATCTTCTATCCGGTGGGATCTGGGTACCGTTTGATGCCGCTAACGTCCAAGCCTACAAGACGAAGACGCTGACAGCTGAAGAAGAAATATCTGTCCTTGACAACTTCATCGGCACCGATACAAATCTTACCGGGACTTCGTTGAAGGCCTATGTCGGCTATTTCACTGGAGGCGACGTTAACACCATTACGTACACAGCCTCTCCGGCAACTGTTGCAATTGCGGCGGTGCCAGCGGCTGGTTGTCCTGCGGGGACTACGGCCAGCTCGACAGGCGCCACTTATGGAGGCTTGCCGGTGTGCAACTTGCCGACTGGGACTCCGATAACGACAGACATGCACCTGACCGGAAATAACGCTTATTTTTTTACGGGGACAGTTTTCGTTGGCAATAACACAGTGAACACACCTTACGCTGACAAAGTGAGCCTAACCATAGACCCAGGAGTGAGCATTATTTCTGAGGGAGGTCAGTCGGCGTTAGTTGTAAGTCGAGGCGGCAAGATTTATGCAAATGGGTCCAAAGAAATGCCGATCATAATGACGTCTAGTCAGGATGATGGGTCACTCGATGTCCTGAATGCTCGCGGTCTATGGGGTGGGTTAGCTGTAAACGGTTCGGCGACACAAAACACAGCCAGCGGCTTTGCTCAGGGAGAGGGCTCTACTGGTGAATACGGCGGCGGCACGAGCCCCACGGATGATGACAACAGTGGTTCCCTGACATACGTACAAATCCGCTATGCCGGGTATCCCATCACCGCGGATGATGAGCTCAACACCATTTCCCTCCATGCGGTCGGCAGTGGCACAACCATCGATTACATCCACAGCCACAACGGCGCCGACGATGGAATTGAGTTCTACGGTGGTACGGTTAATGCCAAGCATATTCTAATCACAGGTCAGGATGACGATGCGCTGGATTGGACTAACGGTTGGACTGGCAACTTGCAGCATGTGGTTATTAAACACACGACATCAGGAGACAACTGCATTGAGGCAGATAATTTGGGAGCCAACCCGATTGCAACACCTCGATCTAACCCTACCGTTTCTAACCTGACTTGCATCACAAGCACCACGCAGAAAAGTAGCGGTCATGCTTTTGAATTGAAGGCTGGAACTGCTATGCAAATGTACAACTCCGTTGTAGGAGGCACGATTGCCTCAACAGAGGGATGCATACTTATCGCGGGTGACGAAACCTTTTCTCAGTCTGGTGCTTCTGCCGCTTCCCTTAACGGGACTCTCAAGATGGGAAATAGTTACATCACCTCCGAATGTGCTGCTGCGCTATCTGGCAGTGGGACTTTCACCACTGCTGAGTGGTTCGCCGCTCAACCTGGAAGCACTTCTGGTTCGGTGGACCTTGGCGGGCCGAACGGCTGGACTAATGGCTCTGTCATAAACGCCAGAACGGCGGCGACGGGTCTGGGTTCGTTCTTTGATACTGCGGATTACATCGGCGGGGTTAAGGATGACACTTCGGATTGGACAAAGGGATGGTCTTACGACTACGACTAAACTTTAAGTCTAAGCTCAAAATAAAGAGGAGTGCTAAGGCACTCCTTTTTTTTGACTCTGCGGCCATGAGGTTTCCAGACGCAAAAGGCTCGATCAATTTCATGTAACGAAAATGTAATTATTCGGAAATATACTTTAGTCAGCTTTAAATCCCTCTGGATAGATTATGAAAACACTAAAAATATTTACTCAATTAGTTGTGGCAGCACTTTGCGTCACAAATGGCCTCCAAGTTGCGCAAGCCCAGCCTCAAATCGAAGAGATATCGGTAATCGGGCAATTTATTCCAGATGAAAAGCGAGAAACTGATGCGGTCGCTAATGTAGTGAATTCAGAAGAATTCACCAGGACCGGCGATGCCAATATAGCTGAGAGTTTGAAGAGAGTTGCAGGTCTATCGACTGTGGGAGGCAAATATGTGTATGTTCGGGGGTTAGGCGAGAGGTACTCCACGACTTTACTAAACGGTGCCATTCTGCCAAGCCCAGAGCCAATCAACCGGGTGGTCCCAATGGATCTCTTCCCTACAGCGGTGTTGGATAGTGTCTTAGTCCAAAAGACCTACGCCGCAAGATTTCCGGGCGAGTTCGGAGGCGGTGTGCTCCAAATGCGAACAAAGAAGTCCACCGATGAGTTTTTTCTAAATGTCACCGGCGCAACCGGATTTGTTCAAAATGCTGCTTTTAGTGACGGGTTCCATATGGAGGGCGGCGACACTGATTGGCTTGGATTTGATGACGGTTGGCGCGAGAAGTCTCCTGAGCTTGTCGCCGCTACAGCCAATGATCAAGAATTACGAAAATATAGCCCTTTCTCGGGAGTTGGAGTGCCGCAAGAACAGCTTGACGAGGTAGGGCGTAGCTTCACCAATCAATATACGCCCGAGGTCAAAGAGATCCCGCCAAATTCCTCAGTTACAGTATCTTCAGGAAATTTCTTCGAAGTTGGCAGTTCGGGAGCGAAGATCAACTATTTGGCTGCCATTAATTACTCAAACAGCTGGGACACCAACGTCATCGAGCGTAACAGCTGGGTGCCGTCTAATGATGGATTGACCCAATTCGATGGGCTGAGTTGGACAGGAACTGAGCACAGTGTCGATGCGAGTGGCATATTCACGACAGGCTTAGATTTCAATATCAATCATAACGTCAGGTTGACTTCCATCGTGCTGCGAAAGACGGATAATCTCGTTGGCCGAGCTAACGGTTTCGTTGAGGACTCGTTAGACGTTGAGCTCAATGAATCTCGGTGGATAGAGCGACAATTGCTATCGAACCAGCTCCAAGGCGATCACTTCTTTCCCGATTTAAACGAACTCACGGTTAATTGGCGAGTGAGTAAAATCACGGCAGGTCGGGACGCACCAGATGAGCGAATATATCGTCGCGACAATGGAGAATTTTCCTCGAGAGTAGACGGTAATCTGCGTAATTGGAGCGTGTTGGATGACGAGGTGCAAGACTTCGGGCTTGATTTGAGCATGACATTCTATGGGGGCCCCGCAGATTCTGTAATCACAACGCGCGCCGGATATATGCTCGTAGAGAAGGATAGAAGCTCAGAAATTCGTCGCTTTGGCTTTGCTTTCTCCGGTGCACTGGCAAACGATACCGATTTACTCATGAAACCAATCGAAGAGATCCTGGTTCCAGACAATATCGTTTCCAACGGTTTTACGATTCGTGAAATTACCCGGCCGACAGACAATTATACTGCTGAAAACGTTCTTAATGCTTTTTATGGTGAAGTCGAGTTAAATTTTGACGACAGGTTGAGATTTACTCTTGGCGCACGACAGGAGCGGTTTGAGCAAAGTGTAGACACTTTTGACTTATTTAGGCCTGGAATTGGGTCAAAAGCAGCTCAGAATACGGATCAACTCTTACCTTCGGCTAGTCTTACACTGATATTAGGTGATCACCAGTTTCGTGCTGGCTACAGTCAGACCGTTTCGCGACCAGATTTTCGGGAATTGTCTCCGGCCGCATTCACTAATCCTATTAACGGGCGCGATATAATTGGAAATCCTAATCTTAAAATCACCGAGCTAGAGAACTTTGATTTTAGGTGGGAGTGGTATTTTGGTTTTAGCGACTATGCGTCAGTTGGTGTTTTCTACAAGGAATTTGAAAACCCGATAGAATCATCAATTGTAGGTAGCACCCAGCGAGCGGGGACCTATATCAATGCAGAGGGTGCTGAGAACTTCGGTGTAGAGGCTGAAATTTATAAGCGGCTGGATTTTCTGGGCGACAATTTTTTAAATGGAATCGGCGAGGATTTTTATATACAGGCTAACGCATCAGCTATTGATTCAGAGGTTGTGATTTCGGAAGAGGATCTGGGTGTGCTAACTTCGTCATCCAGGCCACTGCAGGGGCAATCCGATTATCTTTTTAACCTGCAGATTGGATATGAGCCTGCATCAGGTACCACGGCGACTCTTCTTTATCACTACTACGGTGAGAGAATCTATGAGGTGGGAATCGAGACGGCGCCAGACCTTGTGGAACAACCTTTCGGCGAACTTAATTTTGTGTTCATTCGCTCGTTGTCGGATGACCTTAACATGACAATAAAGGCGAGAAATCTTACTGACCAGAGGAACGAGATTAGCCAGGCGGGTTATATAAACTTTGGTTACAACAAAGGTCGAGAGTTTAGTTTTCAATTAGATTATTCGTTCTAGAATAGAACGATATTTGATCGAATCAATGATCCGAATTAGTAAAGTGCGCCAGATAATTGGAAAGTGAGGGGCGCATCGGCCTTGTGGGTATGGAGGGTGTGCTGAATCTGGTCTGGTTGCCATTTGGCGAGCTCAACTTTGTATTTATCCGGGGTCTCACAGATGACCTAGCCATGACCTTTAAGGCTAAAAACATAGGCGATCAGCGTAATGAAATCACCCAGAACGGTTTCATTAAGATCGGCTACAACCGGAGCAGGGAGTTCAGTTTCTAGCTGGACTACACATTCCAAAACCTAGGCCAACATGCATAAGAGTGACGTGGGGCAAGCATGGCCCCACTCTACTCGGGCCTCTGGCAAGCGCCAGTATTCGATTTTTTGGGAAGCAGATATATTTGTAGAAATCACTGAGAATAGAGACCTTTAGAGTATCTTATGTCACACATTTGTAATATTTTATTGCTTAAATATTTAGACTCTCCTTACAATAACGCATGACTCTGGGTGCTATTCATGACTGAATCTACCATCCTCATCGTTGATGACGAATCTGCGATTCGCGATATGGTCGGCATCACTTTAGATCTTGCTGGATTCAGCGCCATCAGCGCAACCGATGCCCACGAGGCCCACGTCTCCATTATCGACAACAAGCCTGATCTGATATTGTTGGACTGGATGCTGCCAGGCGGCAGCGGCATAGAGTTGGCTCGACGCCTGCGTCGAGATGAAATTACAACTAACATTCCAATTATCATGCTCACCGCCAAGGCTTCCGAGGACAACAAGGTCCAGGGTCTCAACGAAGGAGTGGATGACTACATCACCAAGCCGTTTTCGCCACGTGAGTTGGTAGCGCGTATCAAGACGGTTCTACGTCGGGTAAACGGCAAGCAGAAAGATAAAGTGCTGCAGGTGTTCGATCTGAAGCTCGACCCCACCAGCCATCGCATCTCCATCGAAGACAAACCCGTTGAAATGGGTCCTACCGAGTTTCGTCTGCTCAAGTTCTTCCTACTCAGCCAGGAGAAAGTGTTTAGCCGCGATCATATTCAGGATGCGGTGTGGGGTGGTAATGTGTATCTGGAAGAGCGCACGATCGATGTACATATTCGGCGTCTAAGAAAAGCCTTGTCTTCCGTCCAGAACACGGCGATTGACTACACCAAGCTCATCCAGACGGTGCGCGGTGCAGGCTATCGTTTTTCAGTACGGATTAACGACGTTTAAACTACTACTGTTTACTCTAATTGCGACACGCTGCGCCAGCGAGCCCAGTGCCTATGGCTCGTGGCTGCTGTTCAGCTGTCAGTTAATCAGATGGTAATAATGAGAAAAGCGATAATCAGAGGCAGAGAACCAGAGCCGTTCTAGCGAAATGAATCTTCCCTTAAAAGCGCTTCGCGCTCACGTCGGTATTCTTCGTAGGAAGTCTGGTATTGCGCTACACAGGCGGCCTGCTGTGCAATGGGAATGGTTTCGCAGCGCTGCCGGTGGTCTATTTGAATGGATTCGAACAGCGCCTGATTTGAACAGGATGTCGCTAGCAGCGATAAAAGCAAGACGAAAGCTATTACGATGCGCTTGCCAAGCAATGAACCCTGCGCGTTTTCTAACTGCTGTAGCTTAGCTAAATATTCCATAGGGATATCTCTCTCGGCTTGACAGCCACCATGCCATGAGCCACATTTCTGTCACAAGCCCGGACACCTTGGATTGGGACAACTGAATCTACCTCCAATGCACCTGCAATAACTCTCTAGCTGTTGCCGGGTCTGCAACGCTGCACCCTGCTTCTAGTACTAGTTCGGAAGCTGATCGCACGAGATCGGCATTAGAGGAGGCCGTGATGCCATCAGGCAACGACAGATTGTTTTCAAACCCCACCCGGCAGTGGCCGCCGGCCTTGATCGCTTCATCCATACAGCGGGATTCATTGCGGCCAAAGGCGCATACTGACCAAAGCCAACTCGCATCTAGATGCGCAAGGAGAGGTGGTAGCGCCGCAGGATCTGATTCCTGAGATGCCTCATAACGTCCCAGTACCAGCAGTACGTGAATAGACTCATCCGGTACCAAGCCTCTTTGGTAGAGGCTTTTGAAAGCAAGGATGTCATCTTCGTCATACAGAATATACTGGGGTGCGATGCGCTCAGTGTAAAGCCACTGGAAGAAACCGGCGGCAGCCGATTCATCCTTCGGTGTAGGAATCAGTTCCCTTAGTGCCAGCGAGACAGCCTCTGGCCTGGTCTTTTTCACACTCGCCATTTGCTCGGCTGGCTGATAGCGGCCAACTGCCTCGGTGGTAATCTGAATAATCAGATCCGGGCCTGCCGCCTGCCGAATTTGGTTGATAGCAGCCCTGTAGCGTTCGGGGTCCAGACTGTGGGCGAAACCCTTGTCCCGGACATGTAAATGCAGCATCGCGGCGCCAGCCGCGGAGCAGGCGGCTGCCGTCTCGCCCAGCTCGTATGCGGTCAGAGGCAGCTGCGGATGATCCTGTTTGAGTTTGCGCGCCCCATTTGGTGCTACGGTAATTAATACGGGTCGAGTCATTTTCCTGTCTATTATTTGCATAGGGGAGAAAATGTCAGTGTTGCCGGTCAGCTTGCTTGTCTTAATCATCATGTTGGAAGGAAGGACGAATCGATGCAAGGCTTTTGTAAAACCTGCATTGCAGCATTGTTCCTGATCCCCTTAACGGTTTCTGCCGCAGCAGCGGAATGGAAGCTAAGCCTAATCGCGACGGGATTCGAGTATTCATGCGCTTGTGTCATGAGCAGCGCTGTGACAACCTTGTCCGAATAACCGCCACGCTTGCCGCGAAAATTCTCAAACATGGAAATGATGTCGAACCATGCCTCATGATCACGATCACACCGAGCCGCCCTCGGATCTCGAACTGAGAGTTAAGGCGCTGGAAAGCCTGCTGTTGGAAAAGGGCCTGGTGAACCCCGATGCGCTCAACGCGATTATCGAAACCTATGAACACAAAGTGGGCCCGAAGAACGGCGCTCATGTTGTTGCCAAGGCGTGGTCCGACCCGGACTTCAAGCAGGCGCTGTTAACAGACGCAACATCAGCCGTGGCCGATCTCGGCTATATGGGTCGACAGGGTGAACATCTCACTGTGGTAGAAAACATACCGTCAGTGCATAACCTGGTGGTGTGTACCCTGTGTTCCTGTTATCCCTGGACCCTACTGGGTTTGCCGCCGGTCTGGTATAAGTCTGCCCCTTATCGTGCCCGCGCGGTGAGTGAACCCCGCTCTGTGTTGGCCGAATTCGGCACGGAACTCCCTGAATCTACTGGCATCCAGGTATGGGATTCCACCTCTGAGATGCGCTATCTGGTGTTACCTATGCAACCTGCCGGTACCGAAGATTGGGGCGAAGCGCGTTTGCAGGCATTGGTGAGTCGCAACAGCATGGTCGGTGTCGAGCTGGCAAAGCCTGCATCAACATTAGCCCAGCGAGATGCCGAATCATGATCGGCGGACATGACCTCGGCGGAAAACACGGTCTTGGGCCAATTAATCCCGAGCCTGAATCAGAAGAACCTTTGTTTCATGCGGAATGGGAACGCCGGATTTTTGCGCTGACCCTTGCCACCGGCATGCTGGGGCAATGGAACATAGACGAGTCTCGCCATGCGCGCGAGCGTCAGCATCCAGTTGACTATCTCAAGCAAAGCTATTTCGAAAACTGGCTGGTTGGGCTGGAGAAGCTGTTGGATGAAAAGCATCTGCTTGAACGCGCGAACCAGCAACAGAACCAGCAAGAAAACCTCCGCATTCCCGATGCTGTAGGCGCCGAGAAAATACTTGCCAGCGGTGGACCCACCCTAATGCCGGATACGGCGCTAGCGCGCTTTGGTATCGGCGCCAAAGTTACGGTACCGAAGCGCCAGGGCAGCGGACACACTCGAGTGCCAGCCTATGTGCAAGGCGCCAGTGGCGAAATCGTCGATCACTACGGAACCCATGTTTTTCCCGATGCCAATGCCCGGGGAGATCGCCGCGGTGAACACTTGTATTCGGTGCGCTTCGATGGCGAATCGCTGTGGGGCAATGAGTCACAGGGGCAGTCGGTTTTTATTGATCTGTGGGAGCCTTACCTGGAGGCAACAGCAATATGAAAAAGTTTCCAGGACAACCGCTCGAACAGGATGAGCCAGTCTTCAGGGAACCCTGGGAGGCGCAGGCCTTCGGCCTGGTCATCGCCTTGCACGGACAGGGAGCCTTCAGCTGGGATGAATGGGCAACGGCTTTGAGTGAGTCGATAAGAGCGGCACAGGAAGCAGGTGATCCTGACACTGGAGAAACCTATTACCAGCACTGGCTGGCGGCGCTGGAAAAACTCACCGTAAGCAAGGGGCTGTCTGCACCAGAAGAGATGGCAGCACGAAAAGAATCATGGAAGCAGGCTTATCTGGCGACACCCCACGGCCAGCCCATCGAACTCAAACCTGCGAAATGACCTCGGCCACAGTCTCTGTCAACAGCCGCATAAAGCAGGGCCTTGAGACACAGTCCTCGAAACCCTGCGAAGCATAATCAGACATGGTGGTATCCGCCGCCTAGCCGCTGGAGACCATGGCGCGGGCGTCAGAATCGATGGCAAGACTGTTGTTGAGCGTTTCCATATCTCCCATAACACCCGGGAGGGTCAAATCCATAATGATGCAATCATAGAGTGCCTCGCTTTTTTCTGAGATTCCTCATAGCTCTCGGCGGCATTTTTTTCGCCTTCATTCCTTTTGTCGGTTCTAATTAAGGGGCCAGGAAACACATTTATATTTTGCAGAGATCACCAATTTTCTCGGTCAATTATGATCGTTGACTCAGGGGGATATTGTCTTTACCCTTCCTAAGACTTAATACAGCTCATCGGGTCGCAGTCAATTCACGTTAACAGAGGCTCCGATGAATCCTAGCAAGAGACTCTACCGGCCATGCGGCGAGGCAAATAGAGAGTCCAGAGACGGAGAGAACACCCATGAATCGTAAAGCACTCATTGCAGTTGGTCTCGCATTAATGATAGGGGTCGGCGCGCCAATTCTTGCGCATCACGCCAGTGCGCCATTCTATGATCCAGAGGACCGCGTCGAGCTCCAGGGAGCGATCACCCGCTTCGTTTTTAGAAATCCCCATGCCTTTCTGTTCCTGGACGTGACGGATGAGAGTGGCGATGTTGTGGAATGGCAGGTTGAGCTTGGCGCTCCCGTCAGTCTGCGGCGGGTCGGCTGGACGCCAGACACTCTCGAAGTAGGTATGGTGGTAAATGTAACTGGCAATCGTTCCCGCGCTGAGGGTACCCACGGTCTGTGCTGCGTGCGTATGACCCGGGAAGACGGCGGCCCTGTATTGGAAGGCGGCCGCGTCCGAGAAGCCAACACCAACTAGACCAACACCGGGGAGCAAGAGCATGAACAAGAATAACAAGTTAGCTGTTACGGCAGCACTAGGCTTTCTGGTTGCCGCCAGCGCAACGGCAATTGTCGCCCAGAGCGACGCTGAAATTCCTGACTTATCCGGTATCTGGGATGGCGGATTCAGTGTGCGCCCGGTTAATGGCGTGGATGTGCCCTGGGGCGAGGACAACTTCCCCAAGCTGAACGCTCGCGCGTTGGCTTACCAGGAAGCATGGGAAGAAACCATGGCGCCCAAGTATGATTGCCAGCCTGCGGCTTCACCGGCCATACAATACGATCCCTACGCAATGCAGATTACCCAGTGGCCAGATCGCGTGCTGCTGCGCTATGAGAAAGACGATCAGCTGCGTACGGTTTGGTTGGATGGGAGGGAGCCCAAAGCCACGGATTTCAGTATTCAGGGCTTTTCAACCGGCCACTATGAAGACGGCTCTCTGTTTGTGACCACGACCCATTTTGTCTTCGATATCGCCGGATTTGACGACTACAACGGCATTCCTTCTTCAGCGCAAAAAGTCGTGACCGAACGCTATTGGCGTGAGGGCGAAGAGCTGAAGATGACTCTTACCCTTGCAGATCCCATGTTCCTGCTGGAGCCTACCGGATACACCACGCGCTGGTTGCCCGCCGGGCCAGACTACAGGCTGCAGCCCTATGACTGCGATCCTGAAGCCTCGCGTACTTCAGTGCGCTTTTTTCCTTCGAAGTATGACTAGCAAACAGACTGGCTAGCCGGTTCCCACATAGGGAATCAGGCGGCCAGTCAGCAAGACGCCAGTCCAGACAGTCAATGAGGTGTAGGCTACGCATTTTGCCAGCAAGGGTGAGTCTGCTTCGTGATCCCAGTTCGACATAATCGGGCTGACTTTCAAGTGATAAAACAGCGCATTCAATCCGGCGAGACCCACCAGCACCATCTTGATCTGAAATCCTATATTGATGGAATAGCGGCCCGGATCGCCCACGAAAAATAGCGTGCCGGTTACCAGGTTAAGCACAAAACCAGCTATCACAAACGGTAACAGCTGGTGAGTGGCGTTTGGCTTTATGACTCGCAGGTGACCCGCCATGCGTAAGTCCACCACAATCAAGCCGCCAAGCAAGAGCACCAGACCGATAAAGTGGATGATCTCCATGACCGGCCATAGCCAGTAGGTTTCCTGAATCCATTGATTCAGTGAACCTCCGTCGGCAAGACTGGCGAGTAGATTCCACATGGGGCTAGAAGATATAGGCGATCAGCCGGCCAGCTATGATGGCACCGACCCAGACTGAAAGTGATAGTGCCGCCAGCAGCTGCGTGGCGCGGTCTACACTGGCTGATTCCAACCCTGATACCAGCTGAAAGGAAAGCCTGCTCTGCAGCACTAGCGCCGTACTCATCCCCACCGCGATGCAAACGAGTTTGCTAAGAAACGGGATGCTGGTAGCAAGATAAGTGGCCTGGGAGCTGAATAAGAGAAAGCCAGAAATCGCATTGATGGCAAAGCCAAGCAGGGCGAGTCGCAGCAGGTGGCGGAATGCTGCGATATCCAGCGTTGGAAAAAATCCAAGCAGTTTCAAATCCCGCATGGAAAAGATGCCTGCAACGATGGCCAAGCCAACAATGTGACAGGCCAGCAGCGAAGGATAAGCCCAGAGTGATTCTCCGACCCAAAGTGCAAGTGATGTATTCTCCAGTGTGGTGAGCATGGGCTGGCTGCTTATTGTTCTTCTGTTATCAGGGTCTTGGGGAATCGAGCTTGGCGCATGTGGCCTCGAATCTTGCTGCTGCCCCAATCACATCCCTCATTATGCGGCCCAAACACAGTAGGGTAAACCTTGATTGCGACGGGGCGTCTACTTTTGAACTGTTTACATTGCGGGGATGAGATACATATGCGCTGATTGAGGTTGTTAGTAGTTTGATTAAGGTTCGTGGTTCAGGCGCCAGTCAGACAGAGCGAGTCTGCGAGAATTTCCTGTTGCGGCTGATAGAATTGTCGGACAATCATCCAATTACCACCGCACCGAGATCAACTTTTCGCGTCAAGCACTCGAATACATTTAAGGAGACTTTTCATGCTCGAATTGTTTGCGAGCCCCGAAACATGGATTGCACTGATGACGCTTATCGCGCTCGAGATTGTGCTTGGGATAGACAATATTGTTTTTATCTCCGTTCTGGTTGGCAACTTGCCGCCCCAGGAAAGGGAGCGAGCACGCCGCTTGGGAATAGGACTCGCTCTGATCATGCGTCTCTGTCTGCTGTTTGCATTGAGTTGGTTAATTGGCCTGGTTACACCATTGCTTACATTATTTGGTAACGAGATCTCTGGTCGAGACTTGATACTGATTGGTGGCGGCCTGTTTCTGCTGGCAAAATCCACCCATGAGATTCATGACAGTCTTGAAGTGATAGAAGACGACTCGCGCAACGTCGTTCACGCCAGCTTCGGTGCTGTAATCGCGCAAATTGGCGTCATTGATATGGTGTTCTCACTGGATTCGGTAATCACGGCAATCGGACTAGTCGACCACATCGCGATCATGGTTGCGGCAATTCTGGTTTCAATGCTGGTTATGCTGGTTCTGGCGAGGCCAATTGGGCAATTTGTTGAGGCGAATCCAACATTTAAAATGCTTGCCCTCGCATTTCTAATCCTGATTGGATCAACCCTGGTGGCGGAAGGATTGGACTTCCATGTGCCGCGTGGTTACATCTACTTTTCCATGGCTTTTTCGGTTGTGGTTGAACTACTCAACATGGTGGCGCGCAGAGCAAAGAAAAAGAAAGCTGTGCAACTTAACCGCGTGATCAGGTTAGCCCCCGGCTCAATGGACTCAAATTCAAGATAGTGATGTGAGTGCCGCCAGTTGGTTGAACTCTGCTTAGGAGAATTTTGCCGCGATAAAAAGATAACCATGATCAGAAGCTGATATCAGCTGCCGATAGCCAATGTCTAATTAAACGCCGTTGAATTGCTGTTTCGGTATCAGGCCTACACAAGTTGCCTAAACGCAATACCTCACATGCTCAATTGGGAGCAAAGCTTTTTGCGCTGCCTAAAACGAACGTGTCAGTTAGACAGCGAGTTTTACGAGACTGTTATCAGCGCAGTCATGCTAGCTGACCTGAGTTAGTTCAAAGCAGGCTCAGAATTGTTGCCGTCATCTAGACTTGGATCAAGCCGGTTCTGAAAGCGCTCAATGTGGAGCTCAGCCGAGGCGGGTTGATCAACCTTGGCCACATGGAAAAGGGCCTCCCCCTCGTTCACCAGCGGTAGGTTGGTCTTCCCGATGACAATGCCGTCGAATGGTGCCAGTGCTTCCTGCTGCGCCTCTCCAAAGGGGTCTGCCAGGACACCCAGCACCTCATTCTCTTTGACCCGCGAGCCCAGTGGCTTGATCAGTCTGACAATACCACTCTGTGGTGCCCTCACCCAGGAGCTAGCCAAAGCAAGGAACGTTTTTGGCGGTTTTCTTGATGACTTCAATGGTGGAAGCATATCTAATTCGCGCATTACCGACATGACGCCTCGAACGCCAGCGCGGATTGCAACCTCGTTGAAGCGTAGCGCTTCGCCAGCCTCATAAACTATGATGCTTATCCCAAGCGCTTCAGCGGCTTTTCGCAAAGAGCCGTCGATGATTTCACTACCCAGGATCAACGGTGAAGCGAAGGCATGGGCCAATCGCTTGGTTTCCTCATCATCCATCACTGCCCGGACATGGGGAAAATTCTCGCGATGCACGGCTGCGGTGTGCAAATCAATTCCATGGGTACAATTGGCAATCACATCATTTAAAAATAGCTGCGCGAGTCGTGACGCCAAAGAGCCCGACTCAGAGCCTGGAAAAGATCTGTTCAGGTCGCGTCGATCTGGAAGGTATCTGGATTGATTGATGAATCCGAAAATGTTGACCACCGGCACGGCAATTAGAGTGCCTCGCAGTCGGTTAATGGCTTTTTGATTTAGGACTCGGCGGATGATCTCAACGCCATTGATTTCGTCGCCATGAATTGCTGCGGAGATAAACAGGCAGGGGCCCGGTTTCTTGCCCCGAATCACCTGCACCGGCATCTCGAGTTGAGTGTGCGTATAAAGGCTGGGGACAGCAATCTCCAGAGTCCTGCGCTGACCCGGTTTGATTTCTTCCCCACCTACAATAATTTTATCCATAATTCTGCATTCTGTTCATAAACCAGGTCTGCTATTCGTCAAGGTAGAATTTAAGAGGACTTGTTTGGCTATATAGGGATAACAGGTTCAATCTTAACGGCCTGGCTTTGTTTTGCGCTTTCGCTTACCCACAAGATAGGATCTGGCCGGATTCACCAGCGCGATATTTTTTATGGCGGTGCGCCCAAGTAACATCCTGAATAACATTTCATCTCTGGATGTAAGTGTCATTTCTATTGGCAAAGTGTGGGGCCCGATAGTAACTGAGGTTGCGATTACCCAGCGGTCTTCCTTGTGGCCACCAGAATCGGTTACTGTCCTCTGGTCTATCACTGGCGCCCGACAAACCTGAATGGTTTCCAGGTCGCGTTGCATCGGGTGAAGACGGAACTCGACGTGCTCAACACCGCCTTCTGAAAATGGCTTGATCTCAAAGGCATGTAGTGCTGAGGTGCGAGCCCCTGTATCTACCTTTGCCTTGATTTGTTTTATGCCGAGTTCTGGCAATCCAACCCATTCGCGCCAGCCAATGATGATGGGGTCACTCAATTACTGATCCCTCAATTAAGCTAGTAATTAGTAACCATAACGATAGACTTGGAAAAAGCATAGCAGCCTAAACATTAATTTTTGAGTAGATAGGGAGACGAGTCTACCATGAAACTTGCGATCCTTTCCCGTGCGCCAAGCGCCTATAGTACACGCCGGCTCAAAGAGGCGGCGCTGCAGCGTGATCACAAAGTAAAGATTCTCAACACCCTCAAGTTTGCGATCGATCTGCGTAAAGGGATCCCTGATCTCTACTATCGGCAAAAACCGTTGAGTAGTTATGATGCTGTGCTGCCGCGAGTCGGTACATCAATTACTTACTTTGGAACAGCCGTAGTGCGACAGTTCCAACAGATGGATGTGTTCTGTGCCAATACTGCCCACGGTATCTTGAATTCGCGGGATAAACTTCGCAGCCTGCAGATTCTAAGTCGCCATCATATTGGCATTCCCAAGACCACGTTTGTTAAGGATAAGAAAGATGTGATTCCCGCGATTGAGCGCGTCGGTGGGGCGCCTGTGGTGATCAAACTGATCGAAGGTACGCAGGGTATCGGCGTGCTGCTGGCGGAATCTCGCAAGGCCGCCGAAGGTATTATTGAATTGCTACAGAGTCAGAAGCAGAACGTGCTGGTGCAGAAATTCGTTGCCGAGAGTAAAGGCAAGGACATTCGAGCATTCGTCGTTGGTGATCGTGTAGTGGCAAGTATGCGCCGGATCGCCCAGGGCCAGGAATTTAGGAGCAACGTACACCGCGGCGGAGTCGCTGAGGCTGTTGAATTAGACGAACAGTATCGGGAAACAGCCGTCCGCGCTGCTCAAATATTGGGATTGCGGGTGGCCGGTGTAGATATGCTGGAAGGCAAGGATGGCCCGCAAATTATGGAGGTCAATTCTTCGCCCGGCCTGGAAGGCATTGAAACCTGCACTGACCTGGATATCGCAGGCGCCGTGATCGACTATATAGCTGCTCAAGTAGACTTCCCAGAGATCGATCTGCGTCAGCGACTCACGGTAAGCAAGGGGTACGGGGTCACAGAAATATTTGTGCCCGATGGCTCAAATTTCGTTGGTAAATCAATAAAAGAGACTAGCCTGCCCGAACTTGATATTAATGTCCTCACTCTTTATCGCGGTAATAAGGTGATTCCAAATCCGCGGGGTGATCGGGTGCTGGAGCCAGATGACAAGCTACTATGTTTTGGCAAGATGGAATATATGCGCGACATGGTGCCCAAGAAAGCACGCCGTCGTCGCCGCCCACAAGTCAAAGAGCTGGTGACCGAGGAAGCCGCTTCTTCAAAACCAGAAGATTCAGAATATTAACTGAGGTCAGCAAGGACCGGGGGCCTTATGCTGTTCGACCCATTCAAGATTATCGGTGGCCCAGCCGGTCTATTTGCCCACCACTCTATAGGCGATGTCTGCGCGGGAGGCCTAGCGACCCATCGATTGAGGAGCTGAGAGGGTATGGTAATCCGATACCGGTTCACACAAATTTATAGGGGGTTTGATTGCTACTACTTGGCCTGGTCTGATTGTCATCCGTAGCAAATCGGCGGTTAAAAAATCTGCTCCAAGCGGGTATTCTGTAACCAGGGAAGCTCTCTCTAGAAGGTATGTCGCACTCGAAAAGCATAGCGAATGCCTTCGGTTCGACAGTAATCTTCGATCTCTTCAATCACGCCGCTGGTGATGCGACCCTCGTAGCGGGTTCGGGTGCGGCATGATTCGCGGTCGTTCGCATTTTGAACGTCGAAACGGAAGGTGACGCCATTGGAAGCTCGCTTCTCCAGGAACAGGGAGAGGTTGTACTCCTCAAAATCACGCTCTGTATCAAACAGGTCAAAATTAACCCGCTGTAGTCCCTGCTGATCAGACCAGCTGTAGTTGAAGCCGTAACTGAAATTCCAGGGCTGGTAGTCATGGCGAAAACTTGCGCGAGTTGACCAGCGACCGGGATATCGCATGCGGCGTTCGCGGTTCAAGAAGGGGTCAATTACCTTGGAGTCACCGAATCCGACTCGCATTGTGGCCAGGGCGTTAGGCAACCCCAGATAGCTGAGCTTGGAACTTGCTTCGACATTGATGCCATAGCGCTGACCATCACCGATATTGCCCCGGGCTGAAAGCAGATTGTCTTCAGAGGTGGAGACATCGATTCGGCCAATGACATCTTCGATGTCGCGGTAATAGAGCTGAGTGTTAACTACTCCGAGTCCTTCAGGTAGACGGTATTCAAGATTGAAGTCATAGCGCCACGACTGTTCCTGAACTACATCAGGGTTGCCGCCCTGAATGTTCTGGTCATCGTCACTGTTATCTTGAGACACGCTAAAATCAGAAAAGCTCAGCTGTGATATTTCTTTCTCGACAGTGGCCCTGAACTGCATGGTGGGTGTGATGTCGAAACGGTAGTCAACCCTGGGACGCAAGAAGCCAAAACTGCGGGCGTTGTTTACATCTCCAGACTGCTCAATGGTTGAATCTTCATAGATCAACTGGCTTTCCAGAGCCATCCGATCATTTAATTGCCAGTTATGAATACCGAAGTATTCAAAACGCATTTCTTCGATTTCCGAAAACGCATTGTCTATCTCGGAGGAAGGGAGGCCGCCGGTTTGGTCTGAAGCTGGACCTTGGTTGAAACGAGAGCCAACCAGCAGCCCATTGTTGCGAATAGTTTGAGCGCCTTCGACGCCAAGTTCGAGAGCCTGTTCCGCGGCGACGTTCCAGGTGTAGGAAGTGCGCATAATGCGTTCACGATTGCGCCCCAGGCTTCGCAGGAACAAATTCTTGTCATCGCCAGTATCGAGCACATCGAAACGTTCCCGGGTAAAATCGCTTTCAGCATCATTGACCAGAAACAGCACCCGATAGGTGCTGCCCGCTGAAAAATCGTACTCAAAGTCACCGCCCACTTCCCAGTTATCCCGGTCAAACTGGTTGCCCTCGCGGACGTTATTGACGCTTACTTCGCTGCCGCGAAAATCAGTAATTGTCCGGCGAACGGACGTGGGCGGACTGGTCTGTCCGAACAGGGCGTTGAACTGCACAATACTGTTTTCAAACTGGTAGCCCAGGTTCATGCTGGCCTGCAGATCGTCCTGGTCACGAATAATGTTTTCTTCCCGCACTTCCAACAAATTACCGGCAGCGTCGCGGCTGACCTCAAAGGTATCGTTTTTGCGATATCTGGGCTCGGACTCCATTGCGAAAACATAGTTTAGGTTTCCGGTCTGGCCAGTGTAGGAAAAGCGACCGCCTGGCGCGATGGTGCCATCCTGAATCAGGTCAGCATTCACCTCTGCGTTGACACTTGATCGAGAGGAAGCTTCAACCAGGACGATATTGACAACCTGGCTGCCACCCCTGACATCGATCTCTTCAGAGGTGCCGCGAATGATTTCAATATACTGCACCTGATCGGCAGCAATTCGGCGCAGTTGATCACGACTATCATTTGACTTGCCGGTGATGCGCTGGCCATTGATAAGTATTTCGTTACCGCCTCCGCCGATGCCTCGACGTCCACCACCGCCGCCTCTGCCAAGCGCCAGGCCGATGCCCGGGATGCGATCGATCATGTCATTTACAGACACCGGCTGAAACTGGTCAAAGAAGTCCGCCTCGAATACGACCGTAGAATCCTCTAACGATTCATCGCCCGCGGATTGAGCGATTACCGTGCCGCCATGGGCAGCGCCCAGTAGAGCGAAAATGGCTGCGAGACTTGATCTGAGCAAGGATTGTGGAGAGGGACGCTGTTGGGGCTGCGAGGACAAAGATAACTCCGTCGGAGAACCGCGATTGGCCTCCATGCTTTGATTTATTGACTCTGCTTCTTTGGCGCTAATGCTCTAACTTGCGGCCGAAAGCTTGGGTTGATACTGGCCAGGTTTTGAGCGTTTGATGCTCGCTCCTAATTCCACTTTTTCGGCCACAGATGTAACGAGTCTAGCGGAGTAACGGATTACATGGACGATTGGGGCCGCATCATGAGGCATTGGCTCTAAAATGCAAGATTTTTAAGCAATATCAGCAGCTTAAATCACAGAGACGCCTGAATTGGCGGCTTTGCTGTGACAATTTGTAAAGAAATAATGAATCTGCAGCAATTACCAGCGATGTACAAAAAGCATATTCAAGGGGAGGGGGAAAGGTG
>DLPV01000002.1 GCA_002477465.1 Gammaproteobacteria bacterium UBA7449
CCGCAAGTGCCTGTTCGCTGCTTTCTTAAAATCAATGACCCAATAAATCTACTGAAATGACTAATATTCCGTTTTCATCTGGATTGAGCCGGCGGCGCTTTTTGCAAGCTACCGGCAGCGCCTTCGCCGCGCTGCTGGCTAGTGGTTGTGTCGTGCGAGCCGCTTCTGAAGCAAACTCAACATTCACTGGCTACGGCCCCTTACAGCCGGACCCGGCGGGAATCCTGGATCTGCCTGAGAACTTCAGCTATCGCATCCTCTCTCGGCTTGGCGATGCCATGAGCGACGGTGGCAGCGTACCCGATAAAGCGGATGGAATGGGCTGTTTCGCGCTTGGTAATAATGAGCTTGCCCTGATTAGAAATCATGAATTGGTCCCCGGAGATCTGCCTGGTGGTCCAATTTCAAGCGGCTTCGGTACTCGCGATGGTGATTTTGTGCCGGGCGGCACGACTCATATCATACTGGATGTAGGGACTCTGGATGTGAAACGCCAGTTTCGATCTCTGGGCGGAACCATTCGCAACTGCTCTGGCGGCATTACTCCCTGGAATAGCTGGCTCACCTGTGAAGAGTCAGTGACCGGCCCTGGGCAACGCTTTGGCGATGGCCTGACGAAGAATCACGGGTGGGTATTCGATGTTCCAGCCTCTGCCACGGGCTTGGTCGAAGCTGAGCCGCTTACCGCCTTGGGCCGTTTCAACCACGAAGCGGCCTGTGTCGACCCCGAAACAGGCATAATCTATCAAACTGAAGATCGAGGCGACGGCGTGCTGTATCGCTTTCTTCCAGATACGACCGGGAACCTGAGTGCGGGTGGTCGCTTGCAGGCAATGGTTATCGATGGAATCGCTGACACCCGGAACTGGGACATCAGTGCGATGCCAGTTGGCCAGTCGTTTGCGGTTCAATGGATAGACCTCGACAATGTCGAAGCGCCTGCGGACGATCTGCGCCACCGTGCTGTAGCAGCAAGTGCAGCGCTAGTTGCGCGCGGAGAAGGCATTCATATGGGCGTCGATGACCTCTATTTTTGCTCAACCAGTGGCGGTAGCAACAAGCTCGGGCAGATATTTCGGTTGTTCCCGAGCCGGGGTTCCGCGCCAGATAGCATCGAGCTATTTTTTGAGAGCGAGTCCAAGGAACAGTTTGACTACGGAGACAACCTGCTGGTTGCACCCAATGGACATTTGATTGTGTGTGAAGACCAGTACACCGATGTAGTTGATAATCATCTCCGCGTTATTAGCCGCGAAGGCGAAGCCTTCAAACTCGGACGTTTGCGACCACAAACGGAATTGGCCGGCGCCTGCTTTTCACCAGATGGGCAATGAATGTTCGTTAACGCCTATTCACCAACACTAACCTTCGCCATCAAGGGGCCCTGGGATAGCTTTCCAGCGGTTTAAGAAACACACCATGCAATCTCCCAAAGAGTTAACACAATCTGCAGACAAGGCAGCAATCGGGCTGTCTTTCATCTGCGCACTACACTGCCTGCTGCTACCCGCCGCTATAGCGCTGCTGCCATCAGCAGCTATGTTTGGGTTCGATGATGAATGGTTTCATCGTTTGCTGCTTGTGGTTGTTCTTCCGATAAGCGTGTTTGCTCTGGTTTCCGGGTTGAAGAGACATCAAAACAAATCTGTGCTGACCATTGGTATTACGGGCTTGATTATCTTGATCGTCGGCGCCGCATTCGGACACGAAATGTTTGGCGAAACTGGCGAGAGGCTTATTACACTGCTTGGATCAGTTTCAGTGGCAATAAGCCATCTATGGAATTTCCACCTGTGTCAGCTTCGCACATCAAAAATTTGCTAGGACTAGTAGCATGACATCCCAAAGCCAGGACTTATTTAGCGGCATGGAGAATTTATTGCCGGGTCACGGCGTCGCCCTGTCGGAATTTGTTGGCAGCCTCCCCTTTAATGAAGCCGGATTGCTGCCAGCAATAACACAAGATGTGGAATCCGGCGAAGTTCTGATGCTGGCCTGGATGAACCGAGAAGCATTGGAGAAGACCATTGCAAGCGGCAGGATTGAATCGCTTGATGCGCCTCAGGAAGCAAGGGCATTTCCCGTGCCGATTTTAGCGCGCATAACCTGTATGATTGTGACTACACTGCTGAATTGCCCTGTAGTCGTTTCAGCATATTATTGGTCTAGTAGGCTCAAGTTCTCGCGCTGCGAAATCACATCCATTCGAGGCAACAGGATGTTCATAGTGTCACGAGATATTTATTGCCCGCATCACTATTCACAGATTGGAAAAAACTTTGGCTGCAAGATCCTCTAAGTCTACAAAGAACTCGCTAGCATTCGCTTGCGATCATAACCATGACACCTGCATCGAAGAAGCGCTAGAAAATGCCAGGCTCGTCTGTGAGCAGTCCGGCGAGCGTTTTACCGACCTGCGCATGCAGGTCTTTGAGCTGGTCTGGGCTGGGCACAAGCCAGTAAAAGCATACGACTTGCTATCAGAACTATCTGCCAAACGCAGCGGCGTGGCGCCGGCGACAGTCTATCGGACATTGGATTTTTTGCAGGCCCAGGGCTTAGTGCACAAGCTCGAATCGCTCAACGCTTATTTGGGTTGTTCCCAACCCAAACAAGTTCATCAGGGACATTTCCTGATCTGTGAAAGTTGTGAAGAAGTTCGTGAGCTGGAATCAAAAGCCTTTAACAAATCGATCAGCGAAGTTGAAGACAAGCAAGATTTTCAGGTTAAACACATGACCGTCGAATTGTTTGGGCTCTGTGCCAAATGCCAGGGTCAAAATGTCGATCCAACCGGAAATCTTTAATTCTAGTAAGTGAAAATTTCTACAGTTTCAGCGGTCAGACTATAGGCTGACTCGGCCATCTCATTTCGTACTACCTGTCCGTTAAGCTCACCCAGCACGTAATAGGCGTCATAGAGACTATTCAACTCTACACCCTGCTCGTACTTAACATAGATGATCTGATTTGGTGGCGGAGGCGGAACGTGAATACAGGCACCGAAAAAGGGAACCAGAAAAAATTCCGTTACCCTACGCTCATCGTTATAGGCCATTGGCACAATGAAACCGGGCAACAAGACGCGCTTGTCGAGCAGATCCGGATTTACATCGAAAGACTGCAGGGCATTTTGAAAAGCGATTTCTTCCGGCGTACCCTGATCTAAATTGTCGTCCCAACCGGTGCCGGCATGGGAGGTCGGAGGCGCATTGAGGAAGGCATTGAGATCTGCCTTACTCATCAATTCCTCCCATTTCAAAGACAGCACTTCCTCTGGATTTACTATCTCAAAATTGACCTCATAGTCGGTTGGAGAGTCGTCCTGACCAGGAGCCGCAGCTGATAACATTCCCGAAAATAATCCGGCGCACAGCGACATGAAGGAAAAAGTTCTCATTAATCTCACCGCCATCGTCACAACCAAGCTCACAACCATCCCCACAACTTCAGACCACTCGTAATTAACTGATTTTTGGAAGGAAAAACAGTATACAGCAGATGGTTTCAAAGGAATATCCTGGCAATTGGCAGCACCGCCTCACCATCAATCTCACCTCAGACACCCAGAAAATAACCGTATCTCTCTGTTTTTTATGACTTTTTTCTGAGAAGAATCAATAGCCTGGCAAATTTCGCTGCGTTTTAGACAGGATCGGCTTACGCTGTGGCTGCTTCGAGGTGGCGCGTCGCTTTTTTTGATCGGAGCAAAATGCTAGATTAATCCACTACAAATAGAACCAATACTGATACTGCCCCAAAGGAAACCCTCATGAGAACGCTCCTGGCCAATCTGGCGATCTTCACATTTGCTACCGCTCTGACGCTCCCGGCATCAGCACAAAACCCCGACATCCTCGGTCCCAGCCCCTACAATTACACGACCCAAAGCTGGATGCAGACCTTCGCTGAAGAAGGCAGAACTTTCGGCGGCACCTCCGGTGTCTATGTTCAAAACAAGGGCCGCATATTTTTCATTCAACGCGGAGAAACGCGACTGCCAAATCCAATTCCACAAAGCTATGCAGGCTTCCCCGCCTCGCTGGGCTGGAATGTGCTGCAAGGCCGCGGCCGGGTCTGGGAAAACATCATTTATGTAGCGAACAGTGAAGGTGAAATCCTGGAAGTGTGGAATCAGTGGGATCACCTGTTCAAAGGCACCAACGGACCTGGTCCACACCGTGTGCGCATGAGCCCCTACGATCCGCAAAACCGACTGTGGCTGGTAGATGAAACCAATCACATCATCTATGTGTTTTCCAATGACGGTGAACGCTTGATCATGACCCTGGGCGAAAAGGGCATCGCGGGCAAAGACGAAACCCATTACCGTTTGCCTCAAGACGTGGCTTTCTTGCCAAACGGCATGTTTCTCGTAGGCGATGGCCTGGGTGGAAATAATCGCATCGTGGTGCGCAATGCCGATGGCACTTATCGCTCCGAATTTGGTGAGGGCGGCAATGCTGATCACCAATTCGCATCGGTCCACTCCCTGGCTATGGGCCCGGAGCAGAGGCTCTATGCGCTGGATCGTGACAAGCGGGACGTGAAGGTATTTCGCCAGACAGCGGCGCTGGATTCAGCCGACTATCCGAACTACGAATATGAAACTACCTGGACTGGATTGGATCTGCCGCTGGACATCACAGTCAGTGACAATGCCGCCTGGGTGACCGACATCCGTCCGCCCAAAGTTGTTAAATACAATCTTGATGGCGTCCAGGAGTACACCTGGCTGTTACCAACCGAAGGCCCGGACATGTGGATCGAGATGCATTCACTGTCACCGGACGAGGATGGCAATCTCTATGGCACTGACAATCAAGCTGGCAGGCCACAGAAGATGATCCCGGCGCGCGATGCCGATCCTGATCATCTGGTGCGTCGTCCTTATTTCGAACAGTAGGTTGGAACAATCGGTTCGAACAATAAATTCGAGCAATAAAACTCTGGGTGAGAAACATCACGCTTGCACCAACCACAACGCCGCAGCAGAGAGTCAGGTTTGAATTAAAAACCCTGACTCTCAGCGGCTGCATTTTGCTGCTGCTCTGCAATGCCGTTCTGGCGCAGGGCATGCGCCCTCTCATACCCCCCGATCCAGCCATCCAAACGCAGTTCATCTCGGTGTTGTCTGACCCGAGCGTGCAGGAGGCTCTGCAGCTGATCCAGCAGCGGGAATCCCGGACAGTGGAGGAACAGCTGGAAATCACCGAAATCCCCGCACCGCCGTTCAAGGAACAGCGCCGGGCCGAGGATTTTCTGCAGCGGGTGCGGGCACTGGGATTAAGCAATGCCTACATCGACAGTGAAGGCAATGTGGTTGCCGCCAGGCCCGGTAGAGGTGATGGGCCGACGCTGTTGATCGCAGCCCATCTGGACACCGTGTTTCCCGAATCCGTGGACACCACTGTTGAGCTCCGGGAAGGCCGGTACTATGCACCAGGCATCGGCGATGATACCCGCGGACTTGCCGTGCTACTCTCTCTCATCGACACGCTCAATCAGAGTCAAATCGAAACAGTGGGCGATATTGTTTTCAGCGCCAATGTCGGAGAAGAAGGTCGCGGTGACCTGCGCGGCGTCAAAGCCCTGTTTCGCGACATGCCCGAAGTGGATGGGTTTATCTCCGTGGACGGCGTGCGACTGACAAGAATCACTGCGGGTGGCACCGGCAGCCGCCGCTTCGAGTTCGTCTTCAAGGGGCCCGGCGGCCATTCCTTTGGGGCATTTGGACTGCCCTCAGCCATTCACGCAATG
>DLPV01000031.1 GCA_002477465.1 Gammaproteobacteria bacterium UBA7449
TTTGGTGGAGGCGGGGGGATTTGAACCCCCGTCCGTCAGCTCGCGGCCTAAAGATCTACATGTTTAGCGTCGTCTATTGAGTTAGCCCACGTCTACCCGACGGGCAGGGCGAGTAGGGCGAGTTTGAGAAAGATTTAACGGTTCGGTCCCAAACACCCGTTCCGCGATCCTGTTCTAAATGACGATTGCAAAACTCCGGTTTACAGGCATCCCTGAGGCAATCGCTAGCAAGCTATATTAAGCTGCTAGAGCGTATCTATCGTCGTTGGCAACTATAAAGTTGCAGTAATTGATTTACGAGAGTTACTACCCTCTCGACATGCACCTCAGGTGTTGATACCGGCGTCGAATCCGAATCGCCCCCAGAAGAACTTCAATTGTAACATGATTGGCCTGAACCTGTTGTCTGGGTGGAAATACCTGGCCATGCTTTACATATGAGGGCTTGGGCTGCTTTTTCAACCGCGCTGAACGCCGCGAATCATGCGGCTTATGCCCGTTGCTGCCTTAAATCCCTACGGGGTCAGATTAAACGCAAGGCAATAGTCTCCCCTCAGCTCATCCGTCAAGAACGAGAACAGCTACAGAAGAGGCGTAATATTGATAATTCGCCTGCCCTTTGCTGACCCTGCGAAAGAATGGCCTTAACTGCCGCCGCGCCAGCCTTTGCAGTCCTTTTCGATATCTTTGGCAATGTCCTGCAGCAGAACTTCTCGCAGTCGCAGTTTGCTGCTGGTGTGGGCAGCCGCATCGAGCTTCAAGGCATCGGCTGCCCGCGTCATTGCTACTTGCATTAACTGCTCTGAGCTGCATAGCTCGTCCAGGAACCCTGCGTGTACCGCCTCTTTAGCCGAGAAGTAGTAGGCAAAGTTAACTGCCTTGTTCAGCTGTTGCGGCGTTAGCCGTTGTCTGAGAGCGCGAATGGCGAAGTGCGGTACAGTCATACCTATAGCTACTTCATTGGCGGCGAATTTCGAATCTCCGTCGATGCCAATTCGATAATCAGTGGACATTAACAGGAAACAGCCCATGGCGATTGCATGTCCGCTACAGGCTGCGATTGTTGGTAAGGGGAAGCTCAACAGGCGTTCAGACAGACGTGCGCCGCTGCTTAACATGGTGTAGGTCTGCTCCTTGTCACCTGATTTGAATACCCCAAGGTCGAAGCCCCCCGAAAACATTCTCTCGCGACCGGTAATGATGACTACGCCCCCATTTGACTCTGCCTGATCTAATGCAGCGTTTATGCCGTCAATCATCTCTACCGACATCACATTGGCCTTGCCATCGTCCATCGATATCGTAGACACACCATCTGAGAATTCGTAGCTTACAAGTGGATTCGGATTCATAGTCTTTCAGTCTCTCTGCTGCGGAAATAGAGAACAGGATTGTAGTGTATTGATTGCAGGCCGGAAAGACCAAGCCTTGCTTGCCCCTTCGCTTTTCAACTCCCTGGTACAGTGTGCCCTCAACATACATTTCTCTTCAAAGGCTGGTAGTATCTTCAAGACTTTCTTCGCTGCTAAACGGATTTCAGGCTTTGATTAAAAGTGTGCATCTGCTGTTTTGGCTTGTTTGCCTCGTCATTATGGTCGCTTTTGTCTTGGTGTTCAGGGATATTCTCACGCCATTGGTAATCGGAATAACGATTTCAATACCAGTAGCAGTAACCCTTTGCATGCTCATTGGTTTCGCGGTGGAAAGGTACAAAGACAGCAGTAATTACGCAGCGGAGTGACGCAACAAGCTATAAATGGCTCAAACTAAATCTGCGCCTGGAGACTCTGAACATGGCAACAACTATCACTGAACTTGTGGACAAGATTGCGCGCCTGGAAAACCAGCTTGTTGAAGAGTTAAAAAAGCAACAGGAAGAATTTCACTACACTGTTGAAGATAACAAGATTAAGTTTGAACAAATAATTCTCGATACCCATCGCAAACTTAAAGTCGCAATTCTGCCGTGGTTAAAGTCCGCAACGCTACGGAATGTAATTTCTTCGCCCTTCATCTATTCGATGGTCATTCCAATCGCCTTTATGGATCTTACCGTGACTATTTACCAGAATGTTTGCTTTCGCTTGTATGGTATTTCACTGGTAAAACGCTCTAACTATGTTGTTATGGACCGACACAAGCTGGCTTATCTCAATGGTATCGAGAAATTCAACTGTCTTTATTGTGGCTATGGCAATGGGGTTATTGCCTACACCCGAGAGATTATTGCGAGAACAGAACAATACCGGTGCCCAATCAAGCACGCGCGCAGAGTGGTTGGGACTCATAGACGCTACGCAAATTTTGTTGCCTTCGGCGATGCAGAAGGCTATCAAACAAAGCGGCTTGAATTTCGTGAAAGTTTGAAAGACACCGATTAAGGTTCTATGCAAAATCGATATTGAGAGAAGGTCTGTGACCCAACGCAAGGGTTGGCTTGGCTATAGCAATCGCGGCCGCGACCTGGGAACAGCAGCTAGCGATTAGTCTGTCGTACCGCTCTCTGCTTCTCAATATTCCACTGTCGATCCTTGATGGTGGCGCGTTTGTCGTGGGATTGCTTGCCTTTGGCGAGAGCAATTTCTGCCTTGATCAGGTGGTTCTTCCAGTACAGCTTGGCGCAGACACAGGTGTAGCCTTTTTGTTGAGTGGCAATGAACAGCCTCGCCAACTCCTTCCTGTGTAAGAGCAGTTTTTTAGTGCGGCCCGGGTCGGCCACCACGTGGGTGCTTGCGGTGTTCAGCGGCGTGATGTTGCAACCCAGCAGAAACGCCTCGCCATTTTGTATCAGGACATAGCTATCCACCAGCTGCACTTTCTTGTCGCGCAGACTCTTAACCTCCCATCCCTGCAGCGCAATGCCAGCCTCGAACGTGTCTTCAATGAAGTAGTCGTGGCGTGCTTTTTTGTTCTGCACGATGGTGTTGTCGGGGACTTTTGGTTTCTTGGATTTCGCCATGGGGCGCGATTATAGCCTGTTCAAGATAGTTAAAAAGGAATCAAGGGAAATAGAGTAGCTATGGCGATTGTGCTTTTAGGCCAGCGGTTGATAGAATCCGATCACGCAAGCCCGCGATAATAAGCTAATCTATTGAGAAATAAGGGGTTTTAATGGCTCAAGAAAGAGGGCAGTTCAGCTCGAAATTGGGATTCATCCTTGCTGCTGCCGGTTCTGCCGTGGGGCTGGGTAACCTTGTTGCCTTCCCGGTCATGGCATCAAAAAACGGTGGTGCCGCGTTTCTCATTATTTACCTCTTCTTCATCGCGTTCATTTGCTACCCAGTCATGATGGCCGAGATTGCCATGGGCAGACGCACCACCAGAAACCCCGTGGGTGCATTCTCTGAATTGTCCGGTGGCCAACTCATCTGGCGACTGGCGGGGATGCTCGCCATTCTGACGCCTTTTATGATCGCGGTGTTCTACACAGTCATCACGGTGTGGCTGGTGGTGTATATCAAAGAAATTTTCGGGGGCAATCTGGACGTGTTGTCCCGGCCGGGAAATTTCAATGAAGTGGTGGCGAGACCTTCGCTGTTTGGCTATCTCATCGCGCTGCTGGGCGTGATGTTCTTCATCCTGCTGGGTGGCGTGAAAGGAGGAATCGAGCGCCTGGCCCGGGTGTTGATGCCGACCCTGGCGGTGATGCTGCTCCTGCTGGTTGGCTTTGTGCTTACCCTGGACAATGCCGGCACAGGGGTGACTTATTACCTGGTGCCGGATTTCAGCAGGATAAACCTGGCCACAATCAACGGTGCGCTATCCCAGGCGTTCTTCTCCCTTTCACTGGGCATGGGCATCCTGATTACCTATGGTTCCTACTTCAGTCGCGAAGACAATATTGCCGATTCGACCCGCATGGTGGCTATAGCTGATACCGCGATCGCCTTCAGTGCGGGGCTGCTGATTCTACCCGCTATCTTTGCCTTTGATCCGAATACCAATACCGACGATCTCTCTACCAGCAGTGTCGGCCTGATCTTCGACTTCCTGCCGCAGATTTTTCTTTCCATGCAGGATACTGTTGGCTACGGCGGCGCGAGTTTTGTTGCCATCGTGTTTTTCACCCTGGTGTTCTTCGCTGCCTTGACCTCCATGGTGTCGATTATAGAAATACCTATCGCATGCTGGATCGACGAACTGGGCATGACCCGCAAGAAAGCGGTGATGCTGCAGGCTATACTGCTCACAATTTTCGCGGTGCCGGCGACCATGTCCCTGGGCATCTCTGATTTCTTCACCAATTTCACCAGCTATGGGGGCGTAACCAAATCGTTCTTCGATCTGGTGTCAGATGTCTTTTACGAGACGATCCTGCCCTTTGTCGGTTTCACTGTGTGTATCTTCTGTGCTTACAAGTGGAAGGTGAGTGGATTGAAAGAGGAGCTGGTGATTGGAGATGACAAATACTCTGGCTCATTGACCGAACGTTATATCAACCTCTCTCTTGGTACCGTGATCCCCATCGTCCTGCTTGTGGTTTTCCTGAGCACGGTTAACCAGGTTTACCTGGGATAGCTCGCCTCCAGTGCCGAAAATCGAGCGCAGTGCACTGGTGAATCATTCCGCGGCCGAATTATTCGACCTGGTGAATGATATAGAGGCCTACCCCAGTTTCATGCCGGGTTGTCGGGGCGCAAGGGTAATCGAGAAGTCGGATGAAGAATTGGTGGGTGAGCTGCAATTGGGAGCTGCAGGCGTTGAACAGCGCTTCACCACGCGCAATGCTCTGGAGCGGCCAACTCGGATTTCCATGTCACTGCTTGAAGGGAATTTCCGCGAGTTCTCTGCTGAGTGGAAGTTTGAGGCACTTAGTGACCAGGCCTGCAAGGTTTCCCTCTCCATGACCTTTGAGTTTTCGCGTTCGTTTCTGGATCTTGCGGCCAGTACCTTGTTTTCCTCCATGGCCAACGCGCAGGTTGATGCAATCGTCAAGCGCGCCGCAGCGGTTTATGGCAATTAGGGCTATCTAGACAAAATTGGACAGAGGCGTGAAAAAGCACTTTCAGGTTGAAGTGGCCTATGCCACACCGGAGCATCAGTTAATCATCGCTGTTAAGGTGCCTGAGGGCTGCACCGCGTTAGAGGCAGTTGAACAATCTGGCATCGCCGAGCGCTTCGACACAATCAACATTTACCAAGACCCGATGGGCATATTTTCGCAGCCACTGAATGGCAAAGTCTTGCCTGAACCCAGCGATTACATCCTGCAGTCAGGGGACCGGATTGAGATCTACCGCCCATTGCTGATCGATCCCAAGCAGGCGCGGCTGAACCGCGCTAAAAACAAAGAAACGAAGCAAGACAAGAGCTTGGCTTAGCGATTGTTTGCGAATGTCGAATTTCTGCTGGACTAGGCATTCACAAGGTCAACGCGCATAATTAGCTCTTAGCTTGAATCTGCAAGAGTCATTGGCAGTCAAATATGGACAAGAAAGACAAGAACAACCAAAAAGATAAAAGCTGGCTCGCGAAGCTGGAAGAGGGCCTGCATGACTATTACGTCACGCCCTATCGCCGTTCCTTCGCTCGGGCACAGCGTGATGAGGATGATCTATTCATGTTGTTGGTGTTTGCCGAAAGCCTGGGCATTCCAAACCCTGCCGCGTTTTACACTATGGAGCTTCTGCCTATTGTCTACGACCGCTTTCATGAGTGGCATACCCGTATGGGGATGGAGCGCTCGCCATTGGATCATATAAGTTGCTGCTAGAACTCGCGCGTTCACACAAGATTCTTTTTTTCGGTGGTAAAGGTGGCGTCGGCAAGACCACCGTCTCCGCCGCGACTGCGCTCGCAGTCGCCAATGCCGGCGGCAAGGTGCTGCTGGTCTCAACGGATCCGGCTCACAATCTGGGACATCTCTTCGATCGCGCGATTGGTGCCAGTCCCGTGCGCATCACCGCTGGGCTCGATGCCATGGAGTTAGATCCCGATGACATCGTGGCGACGCACATAAAGGAAGTGAGCCATGCCTTGCATCAGATGATGCCGGTTACCCAGCATGGTGAGATCGATAAGCACATGGAGCTTTCACGGGATGCGCCGGGCATGCATGAGGCTGCATTGCTGGAGAAAATTGCGGACATCACTGAAGAAGGGGTTAAGGACTACGATCTCATAGTGTTCGACACGGCCCCTTCTGGTCATACCGCACGGTTGATGGTGTTGCCGGAAATGATGTCAGCCTGGACCGAGGGTCTGATCAAGCGCCGTGAGAAAGCTGATCGCTTTGCCGAAGTCGTTAGGGATCTGGGGCGGGATTCCAGCATGGAAGACAAGACTATTGGTGGTGCTGACATGGCGGAACAGGAAAAGGAAAGTCGCATCCGCCAGATTCTATTGCGCCGACGCCACAAATTCTCTCACCTGCGGGACACGCTGGCCGATGCCGATCTCACCAGCTTCGTTATCGTACTGGCCGCCGAGCGCCTGCCGGTACTGGAAACAATCGAGTTGCACCAGCAACTGGGCAGGTCCGGCGTAAATATAGGCGGACTAGTGGTTAACAAGCGCTCGCCAGAAGGGCAGGGCGAGTTCCTGGAGGCCCGCCGAGCCCAAGAGGATAGGCACCTGGCTACGCTGGATGCAGAATTGGCCGATGTGCCACAGCAGGAGCTTACCCTGGTGGGTCAGGATGTAGTGGGGCTAGCTGCACTGGAAACGTTTTCCAAGTTTCTTGCAGT
>DLPV01000025.1:0-19844 GCA_002477465.1 Gammaproteobacteria bacterium UBA7449
CCCCATTTACAGCCAGCCCAATCGATTTTATAGACGGTGGCTATGCGCTGGAAATGCATGGTGGGCGTTACTCCAGTGAGCAGGAATTAGAGGCCAATTACCCGGATGGTGATTATATTTTTCTTTTCTCTGCCCCAAGCACCGGCTCGGTCAGTCAAACTGTAGTGATGAAGAACCAAAGGATCAGCGGTTCCGGCTTGCCGGCCGCCCCGCAGATATTGCTTTCTCAGGCAGGACGATCCGTAGCGCCGGATAGTATCAATCCCGCACTTGACCTGGTCGTGACCTGGAGTGAGTTTTCCGAGGGCCGGCTCGACCCGCTTGGCATCATGGATGATCTGTTGTTTGTCATCATGGCCAACTGCGAAGGTGAGCGCATTGCCCACAGTGGGCGACCGTTCGAGAATACGCCGTATCTTACCTTCGCCGATGAGTCATTCGTCATCGGTGCAGAGATCATGCATCCAGAGAATGCTTATCAAATATCTGTTGAACACGCGATTCTCAATACATCCTTCGAACATGACGTGCCGGCTTTCGCGACTTTCGCCACTACGACTTTTCTGGATCTGATGACCACTGGATCTGCGACTGATGAATCTGTCTGCCCAAACATACTTGAGCACTTCGATACCGGGCAAACGGTTTTACAGTAAAGCCTTGCTATAAGGGCATCGCACAAAATGAATTCTCCCATTTTCTCCCCGATGCTGGGGCCCTCAGATCGCTGGGCTACTTCAATCTTTGCGCGACACCACCCACATCCATGCCACTTGCAAACACTTTGAGATAGACCCGGTCCTCATCGTATGCAGCCCGAAATGCTGGTGACATAAATAGGCTGCCACTGGCTTCGGTCCTGTCTGGACCCATCAGATTGTAGACCAGCGGCTCGTCCAGTCCGGCGTTTTCTTCGTCATCGATCATAAGGGTGACGGCATAGACTTCCGCGCTATTTTCATTGCCCAGACGAACATTATAGCGAAGCTCATTGCTTGGCAGGTCGTATTCGAATTCGCCCTCCAGTATGGCTCCCTGTGCCGCAAATGACAGGTCAAAACTCTGTAGGGCAGGGGCTAGACCTGACTGCAACGGCGGGGTGGAGCTGGGTGCTTGTCGCGGTGAGTTTGCCTCGGCATAGGGATAAGCCATACCCAACAGGCGAGCATCCTGGAAAGGCAGTCCCAGCAATTCCAACCCCACCGGCAGGCCGCGACTGGTGAATCCAACCGGCATGGCAAGCGCGGGGACACCGGAATGTGCAGACAGCTGGCACTGGCTACCAGACTGAGGTTCCCCGGTGAACGCAATTGTTTCTGTCACCGTGGGATAGACTATGGCATCCAGTTCATGATCAAGAAACACTTGTTCGATGGCAGCCAATACCTCGCTGCGCGCTGCTAAAGCAGCAGCATAGGCTTCTTCATCTGTCTCGGTTTCCAGGCTGCGGGTCATGCCCTGGTTGAGGCTGTAATGATAGAGCCCGTTATCGACGATATCGGCCAGGTCGGTGATGGCTATGCTGCCGAACTGTGCCAGGTACTGCTCGAGATCGGGTCGGAATTCATGTCCAATTAACGCGCTGGCAGACAGCAGTTCTGCTAGTTCCGGAATTTCCACTTCTATCAATCGCGCGCCGTTTTCCTCATACCACTCAAGCGCTGCGTCTATTGGATCGACTACCGCAGCGCTGCTGCGCTCGAAGGCACTGGTCAATTTGCCGAGGCGCAAACCTGAGACCTTAACTGAGGTCAGGTTCTGACGAAACTGCGGGTGAGGATTTGACTGCATCACAGCAGTTGCAGAGTCACTGGGGTCATAGCCGACGACAACGTCCAGCAGAATAGCCAGATCATCCAGACTGCGAGCTAGCGGCCCCGCTACGTCCTGGGTGTGTGAAAGGGGAATGACGCCATGAATGCTGGACAAACCCTTGGTGGGTCTTAAACCAAACAGATTATTAAAAGCAGAAGGAATGCGTATCGAGCCGCAGGTATCGGAACCGAGACCGATTGCAGCAAAACTGGCGGCAACAGCGGCGCCGGTTCCGCCGCTCGAACCCCCAGGTACACGCCGAATATCGTAGGGATTACGGGTCTGGCCGCTGAGTGAGGAGACAGTCGTGATACCGCGCGCATACTCGTGCAGCGTGGTCTTGGCGAGCACTATTGCGCCAGCGTCCAGCAGTAGCTCCACCTGGGTTGCATTGGCATTTGGCAGGAATCCTGCCAGTGCCACGGTGCCGTTGGTCGTTGGGATAGAGCTGGTGTTGTAGTTGTCCTTTACTAATATGGGAACGCCGTGCAGTGGCCCACGGACACGTCCGGCGGAGCGCTCCGCGTCGAGCGCTGCAGCCTGCTGTCTGGCCTGAGGGTTGACGCGCATAATGCTGTTGAGAGCTGGGCCCTGTTTATCATAGGCTTCGATACGCTGAAGATAGGCATCCACGATTTCAACAGAGGTGACCTGGCCCCTTTCCAGAGCAGACTGGATTTCATTAATGCTGGCCTCAACCACATCATATGCTGGTTGGGCAAAACTCGATACTGCGATCGAATGGGCTAATGTAAACAACAGGGCTGGAGCAAAATGCTTTAGCATGAGGGTTCTCTGGATTAGAGGTAAAAATTCGATTTGCCTAAACCTTACCGGAGATCGGCAATTTACTCCAGAGCCCGGGTACTGTGTGGCCACCAAGACTCCGGACTAAAGTGACTGCGCAATTATCTGGGTAACTATCTGGGAAACTATCGGGCAATTAACTAGACAGCTACTATCGGCAAAGCTACTTTCTGTTAGTCTATCGCAGAGCTAACTCACCATCTCTCGCAGCAATTATGGAGCCTTTTGAGAGTTGGCTATTGAAAAAGTACCGCGCCGATTATTCAGCTATCGTCGGTGATATGGGTGCGCCTGAGGATATGATTTACGGTGCCTCGGTGTATGAACTTGCGGGGAAATGATCGTGAACAAAACGATCATTTTTCCAGCAATAGCGCTGCGATCTCAGCCTACGATAAGCAAGCTGATATAACTTTTTCCAAACTGAGAAATAGCCTGATTTAACCCAAAGTGGTGTGGGCACTGAAATTTCGAGGAACTCATAATGAAGATTAGAAATTTAGGTTCAGGAGCCTGCGCTCTTATGCTTGTCATATGTGCTGCATTGTCTACTGCTACCCAGGCGCAGCCAGCGGAATATCAGCTGCAGGGCACCCAAACCCAGGACAAGATTCCCGACGATATTTACATGGACTCCCTGGCGCGCCTGCCCCAGGTACAGCGCGACGATCTGGACGCAGCGGGACAGGCGGCTTTCGACACTTATGTCAGGCCGGGGACAGGTTATGAAACTGGTTTACGTGGACCTGTTGGTATGTGGATGCACAGCCCAGCACTGGCGCAAGCCGAATTTGATGTGCGACAACGCGTGCGTTATGGCACCACCAAAGATCAACGATTGACTGAGTTGATCATCCTCTCCACGGCGCGGGAGATTAGTAATCAGTATGAGTGGTCAGCACATGAGCCACTGGCCCAGGCGGCTGGCCTGGAGCAGGAGATCATAGAACTGATTAAGTATCGCAGGGATATTGATGCCTCGCCTGCTATCGATGGTTTTGGAGAGACTGAGCAGACTTTGGTGCAGTTTACGCGGGAGCTCGTCAGCGCGGACAAAGTCCGCTCCCCAACCTTCAGCAAAGCGATCGAACTGTTTGGCAATGAGGGAGTAGTGGATATTGTTGGATTGATTGGCTACTACAATTTCGTGGGCATGACTTTAAAGGCTTTCGACGTGCAGCGGCCAGTGGGTACTGAACTGTTACTGCCTATCGCAGCGGATTAAACTAGCCAATAGATTAGCTGCAATTAGCCTGTTTGAGTTAGCCGGCCTTGTTGGGTTGCAACCGAACTTATGGCACTCACATATGAGAGGTGCAGCGGGTCTGTTTGATCTTTATCTGGTGGCAGATCGATAGCCTTGCCGCTGAAGCAATTTTAAGCCCGCGGCTGAAAGCTCCCGCGAGCCATTGCAGTACTAACTAATCTAAACCCTGTCACGTTCGTATTAGCCTGTATCAATTATCCGTAGTATGTGCGGTACGGTAGGGCTTGAATATGATCAGACACTGGCCACACGGCTTAAAAGCACTAGTAATCCTGCTTACCTTCTCATCAACCGTGAGTGCAGAAGTCTATTTCTGCAAGGAATCGGCGACTGTCTCAATCGACCCCTACAATATATCGTCTTCTGGTGAAGACGGTGATGTCCCGTCTCGGCAGGATTGGATCGTCGATACGGAACGAGGCTGGCGTCGTTCGGGCTTTACTGACTACCGCGGCGCTTGTCAGAAAAACAAGGGCTATGTGGTATGTCGCACCGACAATATTGCGTTCGGCGAGGCTACCCTGTCCATTCACCCTAACGATTCAAACTTTGTCGTTGTCTATCTGGACTATGGTCTGGGTGCGCTGGCTTTTGTTGGGAAATGTTCTCCTGGTTAGCCGCTCCAGCTTGTTCTGCAGGGCTCGCCTGCCATGCTTCAGGGCGGTGTCTTAGCTGCTCGTAGTCGTCAAAAATCCCGTTATCTCGGGTAACATCGGTGTGTTGTTGTGCGTGTTGGGCACGACCAGCACGCAAAAGCCGGCTTGCTGGCTAAACCAGCCTAACAATACTTAATCTTTTCAGTTACTTACCTCGCTATAAACTTTACTTGGTCTAGTATGTGAATTGCAGTATAAATGAGCTTGGTTGATTCGCTGTAAGGATGGTCTTGCCTACTGCAATTACGCGGGAAGCTAGCCGGGGGAAATTGTGATTCTCTGGCTCGTTAAACCAGCGCCTGGGCGGGAAATCATGCTTCGGTCGCTGAATCAGCCGCCTAATAAGAACAATGAAATCCGCACAGTACTGCCTGTCCTTGAAAGAGGTGAAATAAGCATACGGTTGTGCGGATGCCGAATGGACCAACTCCTTGGGGGTAATTAATGTTTTCGCGTCTGTTATTAACGGTTCTCGTGACGGCTTCTGCCGCCTCGGTTAACGCTCAGCCATGGGACACGGTGCTGGGAGATGCTCTGGATATGCCGGAGACTGGTCCACACTGGGTTTCGGTGCGTGGCAGGGGCGTAGCCTACCTGCTGGATGCCGATAGCGGCAGAGTAGGGGGCACGCTGGACATTTCCAATTTTACGCCAGCAGTAAGACCAGCGATGGATCGCGAGCGCATCTATGCCTATGGATCGTTTTACACCCGCGGCACTTATGGTGACCGCACCGATGTGTTGATTGGCTTTGATACCAATACAACGCTGCCTGTTAGTGAAGCAGAGATACCACCCAAGGCGGCTGGCATCGGCAACCCGGGCATGATCGGCTTGATCAACGACGACTTCATCGGTGTCTGGAATGTCACCCCAGCAATTTCTGTTTCAATCGTAGACCTTGACAGCAACGAATTTGTCACAGAAATCTCCACACCCAACTGTGCAGGTATCTACCCGGCCGGAGAGGGTTTTATCTCATCTTGTGCCGATGGCACGATTCAGTACGTTGAAATTGACAGCAATGGCGAAGAAGCCTCGCGCGCAAGCAGCGAAGTATTCTTCGAGCTATTTGAGGATCCAGTGCTGGATTACGCCGTGCCTTCCGACGACGGTTGGGTTTTTATGACAATGGACGGCATGGTTTACGAGGCGCAGGTTGATGGCGATGAAGTGTCGATCAGTGAAGGCTGGTCCATCAATCCAACCGATACCGACGCGACTGATCGCAATGGCATGCCGCTGTCTGATGACGATGATTGGCGTCTTGGTGGCAGTCAGGCTTATGCCTATAGCAGCGATGCAGAGGTCCTGGCGGTAATCATGCACCAGGGTGGTGGCCAGGAGACTTTTGAGGATCCCGGCACCGAAGTCTGGGTGTTTAGCACGGTCTCACAGCGCCGCGGCTATCGTCTTGCTATGGAAGATGGGCGCATGGTTAGCAGTGTGCAAATAACCCAGGATGAAGATCCTCTGATGCTGCTATCCGTTGGTGGTGAGATTGAAGTGCGTGAACCCGTCACCGGAAGACTGATCAGAACGATCGATAATCTCTCCGGCACAATCCAGAATCTGTACACGGATTAGGGCGGGGTAAACAGTAAATGATTGACCCATTGATCGTCCTTATACTCTCAGCCTCTTTGGCTCTGCTGTTCTTCATGGCGGCACGGCACAAGATGAGAGCGCCTGGCCAGTTCAAGGCGCAGCTTGCTGCCTACGAGCTGGTGCCGGAGTTTATGCTTCCAGCCGTGGCAAAAATTCTCCCCTATATTGAAAGGGCAGTGGTATTTCTAATTCTGGTGCCGTTTAGCAGACCAGTAGCAGCAGTGGTTGCCGCCACTCTTCTTACGGTCTACGCCCTCTCCATGGCAGTAAATATGCTACGTGGCCGGGCCGATATTGATTGCGGCTGTGGTGGCCAACCACAACTGCTATCCTCCTGGCTGCTGCTCCGTAATGGGGTATTGGTTGCCGGATGCTGCCTGCTACTAGCCCCTGTGAGCGAACGCGCAATGACCTGGGCAGATGGCTCGTTTCTTGTCTTGATGACCGCCGTACTCGCAATGGTTTACCTGTTAGTCGAGCAACTGGTGCGCAATCAGTCTTTCTCTGATGACAGGGGTGCCAGTCATGGATAGTTATCTCATTGAAATTGTCATGCTGCTGTCGGCAGTCGTCCTGGTTTTGGTGCTCGCCGTGTTTGCCCTGGCGCGCCAGATAGGTGTGCTGCATACCCGCCTCGCTCCGGCTGGTGCCTTGATGACTACCGCCGGCCCCAAAGTGGGAGAGCCGGCACCGTTATTGTCCGTGCCTGACCTGAGCGGCAGCCCGGTTGACTTCGGTGGGTCCAGAAACTTGCCGCAGCTCTTGTTATTTGTCTCGCCTACTTGTCCGGTATGTAAAGAGCTTGTGCCAACTGCAAAATCAATGGCCAAGAGCGAAAAGCTTTCACTGGTTTTTGGCAGCGATGGCGGTGAGGTGCAGAAGCATTCTGACTATGTGAGCAAGATGGGTATTGAGGAATATCCCTATGTGGTCTCACTTGAACTCGGCATGAAGTTTGAGGTGAGCAAGTTGCCTTATGCAGTCTTGATCGATGAAAAAGGGGTGCTGCGCTCCAAGGGTCTGGTTAATAGCCGTGAACACCTTGAGAGCCTGGTGGAATCAATGCGCACGGGTTACGAGTCCATACAGGACTACCTGGTAAAAGAAGAACTAATTGGAGAACAAGCATGAACAACCGAGAGCAGCTTTTAGATCAGTTACTGAAGGATCTGGATGCCGCCACCACGGGCGCTGTCCGATTTATTTCCTCGCGAACCTCGCGTCGTTCCTTCCTCGGCAAACTCGGCATGTTCCTGGCTGGTATGGGCGCGCTGCCAATGTTGCCGGTGGTGCGCGAAGCCAATGCCCAGAGTTCAGACAGCATCCCCGACATGGGAAACCCTGATTCTTGTGACTACTGGCGTTATTGCGCGTTCAGTGGCCAGGCCTGCAGTTGCTGTGGTGGAACCGTCACCCAGTGCCCTCCTGGCTCACAGACTGCGACGGTGGCCTGGGTTGGCACCTGCCACAATCCAGGCGACGGTCGCGACTACCTGATCTCCTATAATGACTGCTGCGGGAAATCCAGCTGTGGTCGCTGTGGCTGTCATCGCTCTGAAGGTGACCGACCGGTCTACTACCCGGGCAAGGCCAATAGTATCCTCTGGTGCTTTGGCTCCACCAGCCATGCCTACCACTGTACTCTCGCCCGCATCATGGGGGTGGAAGAAAGCAACGTCGCGGGACAGTAGTATGCTCCGCTCTTTACTTGGCGCCATTGTCGCTAGTGCCGTATTTGCTTTGCTGGCGCCTGCGGCAGTTGCGCAGATGAGTCCTAAATTCCGGTTTCTTCAGTTTTGCGTCGGCTGTCACCAGTACGATGGCACTGGCCTGCCCCCTGATGTTCCCAGCCTGCGTGATGATCTCAGTTATCTGATTGGAAGCCCCGAGGGCCGTGACTTCATGTTGCGCGTGCCTGGAGTCATTGGTGCGCCCGGCAGTGCTGATGAGGTGGCGGAACTCCTGAACTGGATCGTCAAATCCTTTTACCAGGGGAATGCAGATTTCACGCCATTCACTGCAGCTGACGTGCTGTCGGGTCGCGAACGCCCGATGCATGATCCTATTCAGGAACGTCTCGAACTACTGGCTGGGAATTGAGTTGGCTAAACCGCGCCACAACCTTATTAATATTTCAGCATTTTCCATTTTGCTGAGTTTTGGGTTGTTGAGCGCTTGGTCCAATGCTCAACCGCAAAATCCACCTGCGTTCTCCTACCTGCTGCATTGCTCGGGTTGTCATATCGAGGATGGTTCTGGCGATCCTCCCGAAGTGCCTGACCTGCGTCAGAACCTCGATAAACTGCTCACCAGCGATGAGGGTCGCGGCTATATGCTGCGGGTACCTGGCGTGACGGATTCTCCCATCACCATGCAGGAGATGGCTGATCTTATGAACTGGATGATCAGTAAATTTTACCCAGAGTTAGAAGAATTCGAGCCCTACAGCGCAGCCGAAGTGCAGGCCGGACGCGATAACCGTCTCGCCAATCCAGTCAAGTTTCGCAAAGAGTACTTTCCCCAGTTGTCTGAGTAGGCAGGCCCTCGGTGCTTGTCAGGCTGTTCAAATCCAGTCCAGACTTATCGGGCAGGACTGCATTCAACTTCAGTTGACGCGTCCGTGGTCTAGGCGGTGTTTGTTTAGGCGGTGTTCGACGAGGCCGTGTTTGTGGAAGCAATGATGTGCTCCATCGAGTGCCGACAGGAACCCTTCTGCTCAATCAACTTGATTTCACAGATATCGCAGCGCACGCATTCCTTAAAGTCGATCTTCTCACCGCGAATGGCACCGGTTGGGCAGGCTCGTTCGCAGACGATACAGACATCACACTGTGGCACCCGTTTGATGCGTAGTGGGCTGACCAGGGAGACTACCCCCAGTGCCGCGCCAAGCGGGCAAGCATAGCGGCAATAGAAGCGCGGCACGATGAAACAGGCTGCCAGGATAGCAATAAGGATAACCCACAGGATCAGAGTGCCGTTCACAAAAAACAGCGTGCCGAAGGGCTCGAAGTATTGAAAGATTGAAACTTGTGGGGCAAGCGCAGCGGTGCCGATGATGAGTACCAGAATCAAGTACTTAATATAAATTGCCTTATCATGTACAGACTGTGAAACCTGACGCCTCCAGAGTTTTGGCCCAAAACGAGTGATAAAGTCCTGAACTGCGCCGAAGGGGCACAGGGATGAGCAGAATATCCGTCCCCACAGCAGTGTTGTCACTATTGTAAAGGCCGCAAACAGCAGCAGTGGCAAACCACTTGCCAGGAATGCCGGGCCCAGCTTGATCGTGTTGACTATGTGAGAGACAGATATGAAACCACCGTCGAAGAATCCCAGGTACGCGACAGTAATGGTGAGAGTTATCCAACGCAGCTGTTCGCTCTTACGCAGGAATGCCGTCATGGCTGAGGCCAGAATAAGTAGCAGGGCAGCAACATCACTCCAGGGTGTCACGCCCCAGGAAGGATCCTGGATTAGTTGATTGAGCCAGCTGTTTTCAGCGCGCAGGATACTTTCAATTTCTGCAGCGCTCAATACATCCTCACCCTGCGCTAACTGCAGAGCCAGCCCTGTTAGCTGAATATCGATGGTGAATCGTTCAGTGGTGTTAAGGTGACGGTATGCCAAAGTAAAAGGCTGCGTTACATCGACAGTCTGAGGCAGCACAATGGCGCCGACCAGCGCGGCCTGTTCGGCGAGAATGCCTGTTTCCGCTGCTCCCATAGGGACATAGCTGTCAGTGGTGAATCTTCGGAACCAGTTGAGTGCGTCACTATTTTCCTGCACCACCTGCAGCTGATAGTACTGAAATCTATCGGCGGCACTGCCGCCAATGGCTACCAGCACGATCTCATGGCCACCGAGGTAGACACTGGCGGCGCGCTCCGCCATGGCATATTTTTCGTTGCCTACCCAGAAGTCGCCAAGTCCCGGTACGCCTATGTAGCTAAAGGAGAGTAGTAGCTTATTCCCATCTTCTAGCGGGATTTGTAACTGTTGGACCATGCCACTAGAAAGCATCTCTTCCCAACTGCTGCCGCTCATTAACTCCTTGGTGCGTGCGCCCCTGGCTTCCCGCACGGGATCACCGGGATCGTAATCCAGATAGGCTTCAGCAATCTGGCGAGCGGCATTGCGGGCACCCCTGGCTATGGCAAATACACTTACGGTCGAGCCCGCGATGCCATCGATATCCTGATCGATCTGAAACTCGTCACTGATGGATTTGTTGCGGAACTGTCTCAGCAGGTCGGGCTGGGCCAGGAAATCGCCCTTGATGCGCAGGTAAGTCTCTTCATAGTCTAAAATCTTCACGCCGGTCAATTTGAAGTCAGCATCAACGCCCACCAGCATATCGATGGGTGCGCTATACCCTGGCTCAACTGGAGGCACATCGGCGCTGTGGAAGGCATAGCCAATCAACTCACGCTGTCGGCTCTGCGGGTTCGTGCGATAGCCGGGCCAGGCGGCGGGCTCGCCTTGCTTGTCCCCGAAGGTTTCCGCCAGGGGCAACACCTCATGTAGCCATTCAGTCTGCACATTGGTAGAGAAGGGCGTAGGCACTGGTTCCGAGGATTGCGCTGCAGCGCGGGGTGCAATCCCTGTATTGAGTACCAGCAGGCAAGCCAAAAGCAACAGGGAATGGATTCGCCTTGTCATTTTCCGAATTCCTGGAGTTCCAAGTTTTTTCTTACCGTTTTATTGCAGTATGCATGATCCAGAACTGCAAGCCCATGATAGTTAGCGCTACAATAATGCTGTCGCTGCTAATTGCTGGTAGGGCCAGATGCTTCGACTATCACTCAGAATCAGTTTCAATCAATCAAGACGGAGATCAGTATGTCCGCATCATCCCTGGCTGAGGGTCAGAAGGGGGTGCTCACCACTGGCTTGCTCAAGTTGTTCGGACCCCTGTTCCTGGTGCTGCCGGGGCTGATCGCATTCGCCATGTTTCCTGATCTGGGTGCCGCCAATGCCGATCAGGCCTATGGTCAGCTGGTGAATGCCGTGCTGCCTACGGCGCTATCCGGGTTTTTTGCGGCGGCTATGTTGGGGGCGATTCTTTCAAGCTATAACTCGGCGCTCAACAGTACCTGTACCTTATTTAGCCTGGGTCTGTTCCGGGGTATGATCAGGCAGGACGCGACTGACCGGGAAGCTGTAGCCAGCGGCAAGATGTTTGGCTGGATCATTGCCGTATTCTCCATGGGCGCAGCGCCGCTGTTGATGGGACAGGAGACTAAATAGCGTTAGCAGGGTATATCGTGCGGGCGAAGAAAGGGGGTGAATTAAAGAGGTTAAGTAGCTTGGCTCGGGCTAAGCGCCAGCCAGAGTCAAGCTACTTAAAGGTATGCGCTGACAGCTATTATCCACCAATTTGCACATAGCCCTGCCGGCCAAGCTCAATCAGGGTGGTAAGCGCCCAGTAGTCAACCTGGATTTCATCCAGCAGATCATCTTCCTCCAGGCCGCGTGATAACACACCCTGTCCGCACAGGTGGAATTCCACGCCAGCAGCATGAAGCATCTTGATCAGTTCGATATTGGGATTGTCTTTGCCATCATGTCGGGCTCTGAATTCCTCGTTGGTCAGTCCGATAAGGCCTGATCCCCGGTGCATGACGATAGCAATCTTGCGGTTTTCTTCCGGCACGCCGAGTTTAGCCAGGGTGTTGATGTAGCGTGCGATCAGCGGCAGCATGGGATACGGATCATCCAGATTGTCATCCTCTACCACCAGATCGAATAAAACCTTGTATTCAGTGTTGGGGTCTGGGGTCAGGTGAGCATCGGGATAGTCGCGGCCAGCACCGTAGCCCGGGATGGGCAGTTCATCGGCGGCAAACACAGGGTTTAACAGAAATATGGCAGTCAGTGAGACGAATAATAGCTTAAATGATTTCATTCTTGGGGTTCTCCTTTTGGATGACTGAAGCCTAAATTAATAGGGCCAGAATACAAGGGGCTTATCCCTCTGATTTGTCTGTTCGTCAGTCGAACTGGGAGGTTTGGCCGCATTAGCCGCGGGGTATCGTCAATCAGGCCGATTTTGTTTCGAGTTGTCCCAACTCATTGCCTAGGTACTGTGCCAGTTGCAGCATGCCGAAATGACCAGCTGCCGCCTCTGCGTCCGAGTTGTAATTAGTGTTGGTGTTTACGTCATAAGCATAGATCATGCCAGCGGCATCCTGGATAGCCTCAATGCCTGCTACCTGAATCCTGTTAGCCCGTAAAAAAGTTTCATACTGCTCGATAAAATCGGGGTGGTAGTCTGTCAGGATTTCGAATTTAGCTTTCGGTCCGTCTTGCTCTGCTTCGGTGGGGCAGAACAAGTCTTCGACTGAACAGGCGTCGGCGGGACAAAGCTCAAATCCTTCTGACGTGTCCACTTTAACAGCGTAGAAGAAATTCCCGTCAATGAACTCGTGTCGAATAATGTGTGGCGTGGGCGCCTGGATATACTGCTGGATCAGGGTAATGCCATCTACGGGCTCATCGAAATTTGGCCCATTGAGATATCCCTGCAGTGCTTCAATCGAGTGAAAGAGCTGCACGCCCTGACCCTTGCCGGCGCGATTGTGCTTGGTGATGAAGCTCGCCATCCCCAACTCTTCAGCAGCTCTGACAATGTTTTCCCTTCCCACTGCTGCTAATGTCTTTGGCGTTGCAATACCGGACTCATTCAGCGCCATATACTGGTTAACTTTGCTCACCTCAAGTCGAAGCGCCCGACTGCCGTTAATCACAGTGCGTCCATGTCGCTCCAGCCATGCTAATACTGCCTCGGCGTACTCAGGTGCGAAGCGATGGCCGCGGGTGTGGGATGATGCGCTGATGCGGCTGTAAAACACCCCTTCAGGGGGTTGGCTGGATAGGTCGAAGTGACCCTCATCCAGGTGCCATAGCTCGTAAGGTAGGCTCAGCTCTTTCAACCTGTTCTGCAGATGCACGGTCCATTCGTTATGTTCGTGTAACACAAATATTTTTGCTGTCATTGCTTGTTATCGGCCTTAATGAGCTTTAGATTTTTTCAATACTACGCGTCTGTCGGTGACCTTAGTTTGGTTATGCCCATTAGTTTTTTTAATTGGCCCAGAAAGTGCCAAAAAGGAGGCAGCAGATTGGGGATGCTGCAGCTATCGGGCGCGACTGTGCTGGCCAGCGCCCTCAGTGTTGATCCTGCTCAAGGAATTGCAGTGCCGCTCCAAGTCATAGTTGAGAGCCTGAGCCACTGGGGCAAGAATAAGGTGAGTTCATAGCCTGGTTTATTGGTCTTGCTTAATTGCCTGATCAATTAGGGCTTGTGGCGGGATGAGAGGTCAAGAAGTCTTCTTTCTGCCTCGCTGAGATTCTCGAGCAGTTGTCGGAGGTTTGCCAAAGAATGATTCTTCTGAAGCCATGGCTTTTCTCTTCAGCAATGTATCCGGCTCAGCGTATGCGTCACGTTAGACCACGTGATTTTCAGGCGGTCGGCTTAGCTCAGGCTCGTGCAGGGGTAGCAAAAATTAGTTGCTGCCCCTATCTTGGGGCAGCAATGGTCTGACGTTGTTCGCCAATACCTTCAATACCAACTCTGACTACATCGCCCGGCTTCAGATACTGTGGTGGGTCCATACCATCTCCGACACCGGCCGGCGTGCCGGTGAATATGATGTCGCCCGGATGCAAGGTCATGAACTGACTCAGGTGACTGACGATCTCCTTTACACCGAATACCATGTCGGCAGTATTACCCTGCTGACGCATCTCGCCATTGACTTCAGACCATATTGAAAGATTCTGGATGTCATCTATCTGATCGCCGGAGACAAAGTAGGGGCCGACCGGTGCGAATGTATCTGCAGATTTACCTTTAGTAAACTGGCCGCCACGCTCTCTCTGGAATGCACGTTCTGAAACATCATGTCCAACGGTGTAGCCGGCGATATAGTCGAATACTTCGTCTTCCGATATGTACTGCGCACGACGCCCGATAACTACCACCAGCTCTGCTTCGTAGTCCAGCTTGCGGCCATTGCGAGGCTGGATGACTTCATCAAAAGGCCCAGTCAGGGCTGAGGTTGCTTTCATGAAGGTCAGGGGTTCTTCGGGTAGCTGAACTTCCATCTCTGCTGCGTGATTAATATAGTTGAAGCCTATCGCAACGATCTTGCCGATGCCGGTCAGGGGAACACCGAGACGGGGGTTGCCGGTGACCAGGGGAAGATCGCCAGCCGGGATCGCCTCTATGTCATCCAGTGACGCCTGTGAAAGCGTCTCTGGTGTGATTTCACTGACGTGACTTGAGAGATCCCGCAGCTGGCCCTGGGCATCGATAATGCCGGGTTTTTCGCTTCCCTCTGGGCCAAACCTCACCAGGGTAACGCCCGCCTCAGCAACATTCATTGTAAGAAAAAGTAGAACGCAACTGCCGAGTGTGACTATTTTTTGTTTTAACATCGAGGGTCCTTTATTTAATCAGCCTCAGTGCATTTATGCAGAGAGTATACTTCGGCGAGGGCCCGGTAGACAGTGCAATCGAGCGTCACCAGTTGTATGCTAGAACTATCAATTAGACAAGATAGGTGCTCAGGAATTCTAAATATGTCGGGTAAGGGGATTCTCTGGCTATCGGCTGTTATGTTCACCGGTTATGGCTTATTGAGCCTGTTTTCTCCGGCGACGCCAGCGGATTTCGCCGGACTTGAGATTTTAAATGGTGATGGATTTGCCGAGGTCGGCGCCATGTATGGTGGCTTGCAAACCGGGCTCGGGCTTTACTGTGGCTTTGCTGCTCTCAATCGAGAGTTTTACCGCGCTGGCTTGTTGCTGCTGGTATTTGGCATAGGTGCGCTGGCTTTTGCTCGGTTGCTGTCCTTGATACTGAGTCCCGATGCGGTGAGCGCATATACCTGGGGTGCGCTTGGCTATGAGTCTCTTACCACTGTTGTGGCTTTACTGGCTCTAAAAGTGCGTGGGCGGCCATTGGCAGCGCCTTAGAAATCAGCGGCAGTGAATTCAAAGTCGAATAATTCTTCGCGCTAAGCAGAGAGCATGTCACAACACGAATATATCTTTATTGCGGTTTCAATCATCCTGGGTCTGGCTCTCACACGTTTGCTACACACCATGGGCATGATCGTGCGCAGTCACGAGCAGGTCGTGTTTCATTGGGCACCCATTACTTGGGCGCTGAGTGTGTTGGTCTTTATCTTGCAATTATGGTGGATTGGCTGGGGTCTACGCAGCATTGATGAGTGGCAGTTTCTTGATTTTATGGTGCTGGTGTTTGGATCGATATTTCTCTATGGTGCCGCAGAACTTGCCCTGTCACCTCCAGAAAGTGAATCCCTCCATCTGCTGGACGAAAGCCGCCGCCTTGGCCGTTTGTCGGCGCTTTCGATGTTGATGTATTTCCTGGTTGGGCCCTACGTGAATATCTTCATGTACGGCTATGGGGTGTTGCCTTCCATCACTGTTCCCTCTGTCGGCATTGGCCTGATGGTATCTACGATATTGGTACCAGAAAAATTTCCCATGTGGGCGATACTCTTTGCCGCCTATTCAGTGTTCATTCTGGCGTTGACTATCTGAGGCATTCGGCTTTGGAAATAAAGAATCATCAGTACAGAAAATTAGAAGCTATTATGGAGGGATTAACATGGAGCGCTTGCTATTGTTAGGGTTTGTATTGCTCGCGTTGTTGGGGTGTGAGCCAGCGCAGCCGCCGGCTTCCGATGGCAGCGGGGCGCCGGCAACAACAAACCCCTATGCAGAATTTAGCACTAGCGCCAGTGATGTCTTTTTCTAATATGCAGACTTTAAAGCTGCCGCAGCGTTCTATAGCCAGATCTTGGGAATGGGGATAGTGGCTGACTACGGCTTCGCTAAGATAGTTCAGGTGGCGCTAAAGTCTTTCATTACCCTGGTGGATGCTGAGCAGGGAATGCACGGGGCTGACGAGCCAAAGACTGCGGCGATTGCGCTGGTAACCGATCAGCTCGATGAATGGTGGGATTACCTGCAAACACAGAATGTGAATATGCGTTCCACTGCATATGACCCGCTGCCTGGCCGTGCCCACCATGGCTTCGTCGCGATCGATACCGAGGGTTATTTTCTTGAATTCGAGCGCTTTAATCCGCGTCCAGAAAAGGAGCAGCTTATGCCGGTACTGGAACAGGCGGAAATTTTTTGCCTGGTAACTGCCGGTTCGAAAGAGAATTCGAAAAAGAAACATCCCGAGGCCAACCTAGTAGAACTGCAGCGTATACTTGTTATACGTGGTCTACTTTCTTCTTAGCAGCAAGAAAACAAGAACAGTAGTCACAAAAAAGCCCGCTTGCGCGGGCTTTGTCAGAATCTCACCATAAATTATAGCGAGTACGATAGGCCGAGGAACAAAGTCCTGCCTCTTGGTCCGACGGGCCATGCCGTCTGTGTTGAAAAAGGCTCCTCATCCCACAGGTTGTTTATGCCTGCGAAAAAGTTAACCCCATCCTTCCACTGATAGCTCGCGTTGAGATCGGATATAAGCACGTTTCCAAAGAACCCGGCGGAACCATATAACGGCGATTGCCCAGCAATGCCGCGAACCTCTTCGATTTCATCCACTCCCTGCTTTCCCTGATAAATGGTTTGAAGCCCAACTCTCACTGGACCTCTGTCCCAGGACAAACCAAGCGAAGCAGTTAGTCGAGGACGCTGTATTTCCATTATCTCAGGGTCGACGTCTGTCATGTCTAGTGGATTAAAAAACCTATCGAGTCTCTCCTGTCTTGATCCAACCAGCCTGACTCCAAAATTGTTTTCCCCGACGGTGAAATCATAGTTAGCGGAGAAATCAATACCGCGTGCCTCGAGTTTCGCAAAGTTGATCTGTCCCGTCTCAAGGAAATTGAGACCGCCATCTCCCCGCCTAGTGAAGGCATTACAGAATCCCAAACTAGGATACGAAGCAGAGTCAAAACAACCTTCAAGGATGTCTGATGATCCCACTGCAGAGATCGCGTCTTGAATCACTACATCCCAATAGTCGACAGTCAGGGTCAGTCCCTCGACCACCTCTGGCCTGTAGACCGCTCCCACAGTGACGGTATTTGCAGTCTCAACATCAAGAGCAGGGTTTCCGCCCGACACACCAGCAAAACGCGCCGTAAGTGGGTTTGTCCAAGCGTAGTTGCCATTAGAGTCGAAAATATCTGCCTGGGCCAGGCCAGTTGCCTGGAGTGCGGCAATGCAATTAGCCTCCCGATTAGCGGTTCCATTAGCGACATTATTTGGGTCACAGGGATCAGCGTTCGCGGCAACTGTTATGGGTAACTTGGGATCAAAAAGCTCAGAAATGTTAGGTGCTCGGACCGCTTCCGAAATAGTCCCCCTAAAGCTCAGCTCGTTGTTCGGTGCCCATGTCGTGCCAAATTTCCAAGTGGTCGCTTCACCTAGGGTTGAATAATTCGCAATTCGAGCCGCCCCATCGATAGTTAGCTCCTCTGCAAGTGCCCTACCTCGGAGTACAGGAAGCCTGAATTCTACAAACGCATCCGTTACGTCATACTCGCCCTGAGTGTTGTACTGCTGAGAGTTATCGTAATCAATGAATGTATAAAGCCAATCACTTACCTCGTTTACGCTCTGACCCGCCGTATATGATGTACCAGCCGGCATAATGCCTAGGTCGAGCGGATCGAGGATATTGAGGCTAGATTCCTCACGATACTCTATACCCGTCGCGTACCCAATAGGCCCATCTAGAAGACGTGGGGCAAACTCAAACTCACCTATCAATGTCGCATTAAGTACCGTCTGATCGAGCTCAAGAACTCTTTCGAGAGGCATAGTGATGAAATTTTGTGCTGCCTCGCTGGCAGAATATGTGCCAAATGGGTTCAGAGGTTGACACTGGCCATCCCCCGGAGAGAAAGAGTAATAACGATCACTGCTGTAGGATCCATTGGCGTAGTTGTTAGAACCAGCAAAGTAGTCTATCTCGTAGGCTGCTGAGGGGTTTAGGTCTGATCGACAAACTATATTACCGCTGCTGTCTTTGACTGCATCTATGGCTGCGAAGGTTCGGTCCAGGACGGTAGTCGTTGTATTACTCGTGTTGGTGAATTCGCCATGGTTAACAGAAACCTCAAGCGTATGTTCAGGGGACATCTCCCACTCAAACCCTGCGACAAAGCGAGTGGTCTCTCGTGTATATTCAAAGGGGTTGTTATCGCTAAAGTCGTGTGGATCCTGAGTCAATAACAGCCCACCTGTCTGAGCTACCACTGGGAGGAGTTGGGATGGAATGTACGGGTTGTCTGCTTGAATGAAGAGGGTGTCATAGAAACCATCGCCCTCAGAGAAGGTTGTAGATGTTGCCTCTACATATTTGCCCTCAAAAAACACATTGAACGTGTCTGTTAGGTCGTAATTGGCGTTGATATTGACAACCGCGCGCTCGGTTTCTGGGTACAGCGAATCACGGTTTGCAGATATAACACCCCCATCACCACCTTGACCCCATAAGGTTCCCAAGACTGTGCCATCTTGATTCACCCGGACAGAGCCGTCTGGATTAGTAATCCAGCATCCAGCGAGATAACCAACTCGTCCGCCTTCAGACTCTTGGCAGTCTGCTATCCCGTTGTTGTTGATATCAACATAAGTCGTGCTTCTGCCACCAAAAGTGGGCGCTATCGAACCGGCCTGAGAAGTCAACCAAAACGTGGGATTGTCAACGACAGCTCTGGGCGGCGCGTTGGGGTCAGTCGAGGGATTAGCCCTCGGCCCAACAGAGGAAATGCCATTGTCTCTAGACCAGTCTCGGTCTCCGTAGAGAATGCCGGTGTCATCTTCAAAACTGAGAGAAACTGCGACGTTTCCGCGATCGTCGTCAAAATTCATGCCCCAGGTAGCATCGACTGCTGTTGTTCGCCCTTCCCCGCGTTCAGGTAAACCCTGTTGTATATCAACTTGGAAACCTTCGAAATCGTCTCGGAGAATGAAGTTCACAACGCCGGTAACCGCGTCGGCACCATAAACCGCTGACGCACCGCCCGTCGTGACTTCAACACTCCGGACCAGGGCCCGAGGAATCGTGCCAGTGTCTACAGCTTGAGAGCCACGGAATCCCGCGACGTGACGCCTACCATTTACCAGCGTCAGTGTCCGGTCACCGCCCAATCCTCTCAAATTGAGGCTGTTTGCACCGGTAGCTGAATTTTCTGCTGTTTGGGAGGAAATCAGAGCGGGAATATCAGCTACAATATCCGCGATATTGATTTCTCCAGAATTACGAATGTCTTCTGCATTTAAAGATTGGATTGGAACCGAAGAAATGACATTCGGATCCGCTGGTATTCTGGATCCGGTGACCACAATCTCATCTATATCACCAGACTGGGCGAATACAACCGCAGGCACTGATAATGCCGCAGAGATGGCTGCGGCTACCGCTGTCTTGGGCAAATTGGGCCGCCTGGAGTAATTAGTAACTTTCATTTGAAACCTCTTGTTCATCGCAATTAAAGTATCATTCGCTCAATTCCTCGCGCTTTCGTACACATCGCAAGGCACTGAATAACTCGGCTCGTTTATGGTGCACATGTTACAACGAAATATGACATTTCTGTAAAAAAAGTACATATATCTTAGCCATCATCGTTCTTAATTGGTGCGCCTGTACCGAGTTGGTTCGAAAAAGTAGATATTTTTGCCAA
>DLPV01000025.1:20145-20723 GCA_002477465.1 Gammaproteobacteria bacterium UBA7449
AAAAAGTAGATATTTTTGCCAATTTAGGTAACCATTGACCCCGTTACTACTCCTCATAAGTCAGTTTTAAGTCATATTGCGATTCCTCGCACTACTCACCAAGCTGCAAGATTCTATCCGACCTTTAATGGTGCCTTCTACACATTAAACGCTGACCAGAAGCCCAAAAAGTACATATATTCGCCATTATTGATCTTAATTGATGCGCATGCTTCTATTTAGGGCGAAAAAGTAGATATTTTTGCCAATTCTGGTAATTTATTACTACTCTAAGTCAGTTTTAAGTCATAGCACGTATCCACCGAGTCACCTGGCTTTTGCTCGCCGCTCTCAGGTTCGTGCCCCCAACTGGGCTGTCGGGTCTCGCCTTACAGATTGATACAACTTGAAGGAGAGCCGGGAACCAAAGGGAACTCGAACGCTTTTGAGTTCTTCAAAAAGAAATAAATCTATCGAGGGGATTGCCCATGAAATTAATTAGCAAAAAATGCCGAGTCAGCTTGGCTGTTGCAGCCGCGATCGGCGCAACAGCACCTGGCGTGGTTTCAGCTCAGTCTGACGAAGCCGTCGAAGAAGTC
>DLPV01000005.1:0-84048 GCA_002477465.1 Gammaproteobacteria bacterium UBA7449
AACACGTAACCCATGAATCCCTCTGCCATCAGCACAAGATAGATCGCCATGCCAAGGACCCATATCAGCTCCCTTGGCTTCTTGTAAGAACCATAAAGTAGGCCACGGAACATGTGTAAGTAGACTACAAAGAAAAATGCCGATGCCCCGGTGGAATGCAGATAACGCAGCAGCCAGCCGAAGTCCACATCACGCATGATGTATTCAACTGATGCAAATGCTTCTTCAGCCGAAGGGGTATAGTTCATGGTCAACCAGATACCGGTGAGCAATTGCAACACCAGCACTACCATGGAGAGTACGCCGAAGAAGTACCAGAAATTAAAGTTCTTTGGGGCGTAATATTCGGAGAGATGCTTCTTCCATGCATCCATGATTGGGAGACGCGCGTCTACCCAATCTCTAAGTCCGATTAACCAGCCAGGACGCTGACCGGTATCGTTTTGGTTATCGGCTCCAGTAATATCGCTCATGCTGCTGTCTCCTCATCGATACCGATTACGAGTACATTGTCGCCCTCGAAGGAATAAGGTGGAACCTGCATATTTCGAGACGCAGGGGATCCGCTGTAAACACGTCCGGCAAGATCAAAGCGAGACCCATGACAGGGACAGAAAAAGCCGCCACGCCAGTCCGAATCAAATGGCTGAGGGCGCAACTCTACATGGGGAGTTGGCGAGCAAAACAGATGCGGGCAGAGTCCAACCAAAACCAGCACCTCTGGTGTGCGGGACCGATATTCGTTCTGCGCATAATTCGGTTGCTCGGGGTCCTGTGATTCTGGGTCAGTGAGCCGGTCCGGATCTTCATTCAATGCTGCGAGAGCACCCTCACTGCGCTTGACGATGAAAATGGGGCGGCCGCGCCAGGCTGGAATTGGTCCCAGCATCTCACCATCAGCAAGGCGGCTGATATCAATACGAACAGGAGCACCAGCGGCGCGAGCCTTGGCACTTGGATTCCAGGATCCGAGGAATGGGACGGCAGCTCCAACTATTCCAGCGGCACCTACCACCGAAGTTGAGCCCACCAAGAAACGTCTGCGGCCAGCTTTTGTACTGTCGTCAGTCACCGTAAAAATCTCCTTGAGAGCATGCTAATTTCAATTGATCCGATAATATGGCAAGGGAATTTGGCGCGCTCAGACGCCGAGGAGGAAAGTATTCCCTTTGCAGATCTTAAACCGCGTGAATAGTAGTCAATATTGGCTTTTTTTTCAAGTGGCGGGAAAGGCTTAAACGCAGTTTAACGCTATGTTTTTATTATAGTTTTTAGCTTTTCGGCCGTCAAAAAAAACGCCAAATTCCTGCAAGAATTCGGCGTTTTTGACAATATGTTTCCGCTTAACGCTTGGAGAATTGAGGTTTCTTGCGAGATTTACGCAATCCTACCTTCTTACGCTCCACCTCACGGGCATCACGGGTGACAAATCCAGCTTTACGCAAAGTTGGACGCAATTCGTTATCGTACTCCATCAGGGCTCGGGTGATCCCGTGCCGAATGGCGCCGGCCTGGCCAAAACTGCCTCCACCACGCACAGTCACGTTGATATCGAAGCGATCGACCATCTCCAATAACTCCAGCGGCTGACGGACGATCATGCGCGCTACCTCGCGACCGAAATAACCGTCCAGGGGGCGTCGATTGATAGTAATGTTGCCACTACCGCTAGTCAGGAATACGCGGGCTGTAGAGGTCTTGCGACGTCCGGTCCCGTAATATTGAGTTCTTGCCATGGGTGCTTGATTAACCTGTTAGAGTTGCAGGGTTTGCGGCTGTTGAGCGCCATGCGGATGCTCAGATCCCGCATAAACCTTGAGTTTTTTGAACATTGTCCGGCCCAGCGGAGTCCGTGGCAACATGCCTTTGACGGCCAGCTTGATCACACGTTCGGGCGCTTTATCGCGCAGTTTATCGAAGGAGATCGACTTGAGTCCGCCTGGGAATCCAGAGTGGGCGTGGTATATTTTATCGGTGGTTTTATTGCCCGTGACCTGAACCTTATCAGCATTAATCACGACCACGTAGTCACCAGTATCTACGTGAGGAGTATATTCGGCCTTGTGTTTGCCGCGCAAACGCGTCGCGATGGCAGTTGCCATGCGGCCCAGAGTTTGGCCTTCCGCATCTATCAGCAGCCAGTTCTTTGGCACTTCGTTTGGTTTCGCACTATAAGTCTTCATGATACGACTCAGGGGCTTTGGTTTAAGGAGCGCGAATACTACCGGAGGGGTGCATAATATTCAAGGAATTTTACCCTCAAAATACTCGTCCAGAATAAGCGCCGTGATATAGGCCAGAGAGCGCGAAAAATAACGCCTGCAGCCAATTTGGGAATCTGCCCCAAGCGAGCAGATTTATCGGTACGGCCGATTAGGCCAGATGCTCGCGACAGAGGTAATTGTGGGACTGCATTTCGATGAGCCTGGACTGGGTCCGTTCAAATTCAAAGGCCAGCTGCTGACCTGCGTATATGGCAGACACTTCCACCGCAGCCGCCACAATCAATTTGACGCGGCGATCATAGAATTCATCGATCAGGCTGATAAATCGGCGCGCCTGGTCATTATGCAAGTCATCCATGGCCGGCACGTCGCTGAGTATAATCGCGTGGAAGAGCTTGGCGATCTCCACATAGTCAAAGGCACTTCGAGGTCCACCGCACAGCTCTTTAAACTCAAACCAAACAACATCTTCGGCCATGCGCTTGACCCTTAGCTCACGGTCGAGAATCGTCAGCACTGCATCCGTTTCCATGACTCGTTGATCTGGCGCGAGGTCCGCGAAATTCTGTTTTAACTTTTGGTCTGTGGTTGAGTCAATGGGGTGAAGATACAATTCTGTGTTACTAAGGCGCTCCAGGCGGTAGTCCTGACCAGCCGAAATCTCGTGAACCCGGGCATGGCTTTGGATCGCGACGATTGCCGGCAGGAATTTCTCTCGCTGGAGACCGTTTTCATAGAGTTTCTCTGGCGGGACATTGGAGGTGGCAACAAGGACAACGCCGCGCTCGAACAAGGCGGTCAGCAGGCCACCAAGCAACATGGCATCAGCAATGTCCGATACAAAAAACTCGTCAAAACACAGTAAGCGCGCTTGCCGCGAAAGATCATCAGCAATAGTCTCCAGCGGGTTGGCCTCTCCCTGTAATGCTGCAAGCTGGGAATGAATGCTCTGCATGAAGCGATGGAAGTGAGTTCTTATTTTGCGGTCATCGGCTACGCAGGAATAGAACAGGTCCATGAGGTAGGTTTTCCCGCGCCCCACGCCTCCCCATAAATACAGACCCTTAATTGCGTGCCCGCGCGGGTCGCGCGCTGATAGCGAATTTAGCGTGCGCTGCCACCATGCAGGGCTACTCGCGGGTAAACCGTTGATCTCTTCCTGCAGCTCGTTGAGCTTCTCCAGCACCTGCAGCTGCGCTAAATCTCGCGAAGTCTTGCCGCTGGCGATATCGGACTGGTAGCGATCAATCGGGTTCATAGACAAGCAAAAAAACAGGTGTTGGATCAGGGCTAAAACGTCAACTGCATTCTAGGCGCGTTTAGCGCGAGAAACTAGCAGACACAGACCATTACAGCGCAACAAGTTCAATTCAGTTATACTGAGACCACTTCGAAATTAGAGCTGCAGACAGATTTGCGGGGAAGAAATAAGTGATTTGGTTAACGGCATTCGGCGCATTGGCGGTGGGCATAATACTGGGTCTGGTCATAGCCACCCGACTAAATGTGAGCCCTTCCAAGATCAAGGATCTGGAAAGCCAGATCCGTCAACTTAAAGACAGTCATTCAGAGTATCGGGACAGCGTAAGCAACCATTTTGGCATGACCGCGGAATTGGTTCAGCACATGACAGAAAGCTATCGCGATGTTTATCAGCATCTAGCCAGCGGCGCACAAGATTTATGCTCAGGTGAAGTTGCCAGCAAATTGTTACCGGCCGATTCAGATGCCGTCTTCGACACCGCCAATTCTTCTGAAGAACCGAACCCGATTGCACCCCCGAGAGACTATGCCGCCAAGCAGAGCCCCGATCAAAAAGGAGCGTTATCCGAGGATTTTGGCATAGACAAGAGCGCGCCGGTCAACGTTGAAGAAATCGCGCTTCCCCAGACCAAGTAATCTCCGCCGCTTAAGATAAGCGATACAAGCCGAGTGGATCATCAAACTTTTCAGGCGTAGCCAGAACATTATGTTCAGGCAGGATTATCAATATCGATAAACTGATGCTCCAGACCAAACTGCTCCGCAAGGTAGTTGCCGACCGCCTGAACGCCATAACGCTCGGTTGCATGATGCCCGGCCGAAATGAAAGCTACACCTGACTCCCTTGCCAGATGCGCAGAGGGCTCTGATATTTCGCCAGTGATAAAAGCGTCCACGCCCGCCGCTATTGCCACGTCAAAATAGGATTGCGCGGCCCCCGTACACCAGGCCACACGACGCAGCTCTTGTCCTGGGTCGCCTATACATAGAGGCGCACGCTGCAGGCTTGAATCGATCTGTGCGCTCAGCGCTTCAAGCGTAGTGGGTTGCGCCAGCTTACCAATAAACACAATCTCGGGATCGCCAGGCCTTCCTGTAGCCGCTTCGAATTGAAAACCAAGCAATCTACCTAGCTCAACATTGTTGCCAAACTCTTTATGCATATCGAGAGGCAAATGATAAGCGAATAAATTCAGCTGGCTCGCTAACAGTTTCTCTACACGCGTTTTTTTCAAGCCAGTTATGGTTTGATCTTCGCCTTTCCAAAAATAACCATGATGGACCAGCAAACAGTCAGCTCCCGCGTCGAGCGCACTTTCAATCAGGGCTGCGCTCGCGGTCACGCCCGTAACGAGTTTGTTGATCTCGTTTTTACCCTGGACCTGCAAGCCATTTGGGCAATAGTCGCGAAATAGCTGCGGCTGCAGAAGCCTTGTGAGCTCAGCCTCAAGCTGCACTCGCTGAATCGTCATTGGAAACCGCCTTTACAACGCTGTATATTGATTGCTTGACATCATAGCATAGTCACGACCGCGCTCTGCGCCAAGAGCCCATGAATCGCCTTCTCAAATCAATTCAATTTCTTGGCTGGCCTGTCATCTGCGGCCTGTTGGTGGCGCTGGTCTTTATGCAAAATCAGCAGCTACAGCAACTCGCCCGCCAAAGCACTGAAACTAGCTCGGTCACACCCATTCAATCCCCACCAAGTTTCGCCGATGTTATCGCTCGTGCAGCACCATCTGTGGTGAGTATCAATGCCACCAGCGTCAACGTTGAATCTGTCGAACGTGCGTCTGAAGACAGTTTAAATCTATACCTTGGTGAGCGAGATAGTCTTGGTTCCGGAATCATAATAAGCGACAGAGGGTTTATCCTGACGAATCTGCATGTTGTGGATACGCTATTTGACGCGTTCGATACTGAAGTCACCTTAAGCGATGGACGCAGGACACCAGCCACCGTTATTGCCTATGACAGCAGCAATGATCTCGCGATTCTACATATAAACATGGACGATCTGACGCCAATTAAAGTGGGAAAAGATGAAGAATTAGAAGTCGGTAATATCGTCTTCGCCATCGGATATCCGCGGCGCAATGTAGGCCAATCAGTTTCACAGGGAATCGTCAGCGCTCTGGGAAATAGGCCCAATAGCAATGCAAACTATATCCAGACCGATGCTGCAATTAATCCTGGAAATTCAGGCGGCGCCCTCATTGACCGAGAAGGCCGACTTGTCGGCATTAACACTTCGATTATTTCTGAATCTGGGAACTTCGAGGGGATTGGTTTTGCCACGCCGGTCAGCACCGCGATTCCAGCGATGGAAGAAATGGTGGCTGAGGCAATCGAAAAGAATTCAGGCTATCTAGGTGTTATCACGGGGGAAGCGCTTAACGGGCAATCCAGTCGTCTTTTCTTTGGCGTCGATCATATTCGCGGCATGCTGGTAGAAAGCGTAGACCCTGGTGGAGCGGCGGAACGGGCTGGTATTGCGCCGGGAGACGTCATCACTCAAGTTGGCGCGACCTCTGTGACCAGTGGCCAGAACATCATGATGGAGATACGTAATGCCAAACCCGGGGATACAATTTCTATCCAGGTATATCGCAATGGACAGCACTTCAATTTGCCCACTACATTGGGTTTCGGTCAGGCTGTAGTCATCGAACCTCGGGACATCTGAAATTTCCCGGAAAATCAATTAGTCAAGATCAGGATTCAAGCGATATTCGGCGGATAGTGCGTGGGCCTGTAGGTGTTCGCTTCGAGCCAGTTCACCTGCTGTGCGTGCCAGCACATGTGCACCCTGCGCCGAGCAATTCAGGATAGAAGACCGTTTTTGAAAATCATAGACACCTAATGCAGAGAAAAAGCGGGCTGTACCAGACGTCGGCAATACATGGCTGGGACCTGCGCAATAATCCCCGAGGGCTTCCGCCGCATAGCGGCCGAGAAATATCGCGCCGGCATTGTCGATAAAATCCAGCATACTTTCTGGATCTTCGACTGAAATCTCCAAATGCTCAGGCGCAATGAGATTACTCACGGCCGCCGCTTTTTCCATGTCCTCCGCAAGAATGAAGATACCTCGATTGAGTAAAGAGGTCTCGATAATGTCGCGCCTCTCCATATCCGGCAGCAAGCTATCGATACTGGCTTTTACTGCTTCCAAAAATTCCGAACTGGTGGTTATCAAGATCGACTGGGCTTGTTCATCATGTTCAGCCTGAGAGAATAGATCCATGGCTATCCAGTCCGGGTTGGTTTGACCATCACAGATGATGGTGAGCTCTGACGGCCCAGCAATCATGTCGATGCCGACTTCACCAAATACCTGTTTCTTTGCAACCGTGACATAGATGTTACCCGGCCCAGTAATTTTATCGACTCGCGGTATTGTTTCCGTGCCATAGGCCAGGGCCGCAACTGCCTGGGCGCCTCCCACCGTAAATACTTTACTCACCCCAGCCAGCGCCGCTGCTGCAAATACCAGCTTGCCATCATCACCATAAGGCGTCGGAACAGTCGCAACTATCTCCTTCACACCCGCAACCTGCGCCGGAATGGCAAGCATCAATACTGAAGAAGGGTAGTTGGCCTTGCCTCCGGGCACATAGACGCCCACTCGCTCCAGGGGACTGACCTTCTGTCCATAGACAGACCCATCTGCTTCTTGATATTGCCAGGAAGTCTGTTTCTGCTTTTCGTGGTAATTGCGAACACGCTCGGCCGCATGGGTAAGAGCCTGTCGCTGCTCGTCGCTGATACTATCCAGTGCGGTCTGCAGCTGATCCACGTCAATTACCAGATCTGATATCGCTTCAGCACCGAAACCATCGAACAGATTAGTGAGTGACAAAACCGCCTGATCTCCGTCTTTGCGGACGCGCGCGATGATGTCGGAAACTGTCCTGGTAACGTCATCCGCAATCAGCATATCACGCTCGAGCAACCCCATCAGCTCGCTTTCAAAATCCGCACTGGCAGTGGATAACTGATTAATCTTGTTTGCGATTGAGCTCATGATTTCGATTCACGCCTCTACAGAAGTGACTGCGTCACGCAATTTAGCCAGCACATCCAGGATCATGGCGTTTTTTATTTTCATTGAAGCTTTGTTCACAATGACACGTGAGGAAATGTCGGCAATGGTGTCTTTAGCAACAAGGCCGTTCGCCTTGAGAGTCTTGCCAGTATCTACAATATCTACAATCGCGTCAGCCAACCCCAGGGAGGGAGCCAACTCAAGAGCGCCATTTAACTTGATCAATTCAATTTGTTGACCACGCTCAGCATAGAAACGCTTGGCGATGTTTGTGAATTTGGTTGCCACACGCAGGCGGTCCACCGCCACAGGCGCGTCCACTGGTTCAGCAGTCATCATCTTGCAGGTGGCGATCTTAAGGTCCAGCGGCTCGTAGAAGCCGTCACTACCATTCTCGAGAATAAGATCCTTGCCAGCAACACCGATGTCTGCGCTTCCAAACCTGACATAGGTTGGCACGTCGGAACCGCGCATCAACAGCAGCTTCACTCCATCTACATTAGTATCAAACAAGAGCTTTCTACTTTTTTCTATATCTTCAAGTGGGCGAATGCCTGCCGACTCGAAAAGTGGCAGAGTCTCCCGCAGAATCCGACCCTTGGTCAGGGCGATAACAAGTTCAGTAGCAGTCATGATGTCTATCAGGCCGGCACGCGCCGAATGCGGGCGCCAAGAAGCTGCAGCTTCTCTTCAATACATTCGTAACCACGATCTATATGGTAGATGCGGTCCACACTGGTTTCATGATCCGATACCAGGCCAGCAATAATCAAGCTGGCAGAGGCTCTCAAATCAGTAGCCATCACCGGCGCCCCTTTAAGCGTCTGCACGCCTTCAACGATGACAGTATTGCCTTCGACCTGAATCGATGCGCCCATGCGGTTCATTTCATGCACGTGCATGAATCGATTCTCGAATACTGTCTCGGTAATGGAACCCGTGCCGTCTGCGATCGAATTCAGCGCCGTGAACTGTGCCTGCATATCGGTAGGAAATGCTGGATACGGCGCAGTGCGTAACGAAACAGACTTCGGCCTCTGGCCATGCATGTCCAGTTCAATCCAGTCTTCACCTACTTTAATCTCAGCGCCGGCCTGCTCTAATTTGCTGAGCACCGAATCCAGGATATCTGGGCGTGTATCTTTAACTTTGATGTGGCCGCGGGTTGCGGCTGCCGCAATCAGGTAAGTGCCCGTCTCGATGCGGTCTGGCATGACCGAGTAGGTACAACCCTTCAGAGTTTTGACACCTTCAATTTCTATGGTGTCGGTGCCTTGACCGCTGATTTTGGCGCCCATTTCCACCAGACAGTTGGCCAAATCTACAACTTCAGGCTCTCGCGCTGCGTTTTCAATGACGGTTTTCCCATCAGCCAGGGTGGCGGCCATCATGACATTTTCGGTGCCAGTTACTGTTACCATATCCATGAAAATTTGGGCGCCTTTCAATCTCCCATCCACAGTTGCCTTGATATAACCGTCTTCAACAGTGATATCTGCGCCCATGGCTTGTAGGGCACTGATATGTAGATTCACCGGGCGGCTGCCAATAGCACAGCCACCGGGCAGCGCCACTTCCGCCCGCCCGTAATGCGCGAGCAACGGGCCCAGAACCAGAATCGAGGCGCGCATGGTTTTCACCAGCTCATAGGGCGCGTTGAAGTGCTCGATAGTGCTGCTATCAACTTCAACATTGAGCTTCTCATCAACCACAGGCTGCACGCCCATGCATCCAAGCAGCTCAAGCATCGTCGTGATATCGTACAAATGGGGCAGATTGCAAACTTTGACAGTTTCCTGCGTCAATAGTGTCGCCGCGAGGATTGGCAGCGCAGAGTTTTTAGCGCCAGCGATGCGGATCTCGCCCTTAAGGCTCACACCGCCGTTAATAATCAACCTATCCATGCCAGTTCCTGTATTCGAACAATACGCAGACTAAGAAGCAGCTTGTTCACTGGGTGTTAACAAGCGCATAGAAACTGCGTGGATCGCTCCACTGCTGATGTGTTGGTTTAATACACCATAGACAGCTTGCTGACGCTTCACTGCGTTGAGGCCTTCGAACACACTGCCAACAGCGTGGACCATATACTTGCCATCACCACCTTCGACAGTAATTTCGCACTCGGGAAAAGCTACCTGCAGCAATTCTTGAATTTGACCTGTTTCCAATTTCTATTCCTTTAGCACCAGCTATGAGCTGCTGGGCGCCTATCTCCAGTTATCTAGGACGACGTCTATATCATTGCCATGTTGTGACATCAGCGCCGCAAACTGCGTGTAGTATTGGCGACCGAGATTAATGCCGGCCAGACTCAGGTTCTTGAGTTTCCACTCATCGTTTTCATTCAAGAACATCTGATACTGTAAGCGCAGTGCCGTGTCACCCTGAAGCTCCATGCCCACGACAGTATCTGCTCTAGGGTCAGCGTTGGTATTTCCTGGCGGCAGGAATACGAGTTCTTCGCCATTATAAGAAACCAGGGAAGCACCGTAGAATCGGGTAAGGGTAGTTTTAAGTATATCTGCGAAGCGCTGGCGCTGAGCATCTGTTGCGGAATCCGCATAGCGGGACATCACCACAGTAGCAACCGCCTCGAAATCAACGAACGTAGTCAGCACCGACTCGATCTCGCTGAAGTAGCGCTCTCGGTCACTCAGAAAGAAATCTTTAGAGTCTGTAACGGTCTGTAATAGCGTCTCGACGCCCAATTCCGCAGTCTCGACCGCGGACATCTCCTGGCCATGCGCCAGGGCAGGTATTAGACCCGCGATAAGCAAGGTGCCGGCAAATTTCTTTAATAGTTTCATTAGCTTATCTTCCGATTCAACCCACAGTGATGGCGCTCAGACATGTGCAGGCAAATAAAATGTGGCTCTAGCAGAATTTAATACGATGACAAGGTTAACGTTCGCGGCCTTAATCTGGACTTCACACGGACTGCGGTCGCCGAGTTTACATGATTTGGGAGTTTCAATAAATTATTACTTGCAAACCAACGCAAAGCGCAATCTAATTGTGCGCTCCTTCGAAAGCCCGAATATTCCTGCCATATGCTCCTCGACTCGGCCATTATCGTCCTCGGATTCATAGGTTTAATCTGGGGAGCAGATAAGTTCGTTTTCGGCGCTTCAGGCCTCGCCAGAAACCTGGGCGTCTCTCCTCTCATGATTGGCCTGACTATCGTGGCATTCGGCACTTCAGCTCCGGAAATTTTTTCGTCAGCAGTGTCTGCCATGGAAGGACAGCCTGAGTTGGCAATCGGCAATGCGCTAGGCTCAAATTTATTTAACGTCGGCGTCGCTCTCGGGGTCGCTGCAATCATCAGCCCACTGAAACCTCCTGAGTCACTAATCAGCAAAGAAATTCCCGCACTGTTGCTGGTTACTCTCGCGACTGGCGCTCTGCTGATGGACCTCTACCTGGGTTTCTTCGATGCCATGGTATTGGTCGGCATTACCGCATACTTCGGCTACAGCCTGTTCAGCAAAAGAGTCAAAACCGGCACGATGGTTGAGATTGAAGAATCTGATATAAGCGAGATTAACAGTATGCAGGCGCTTGCCTATCTCGCTCTCGGCCTGGCGCTACTCGTGCTTAGCGCCGAAGCCCTGGTGCAAGCTGCCTCTACCATAGCCGGCTCCCTTGGCGTGTCGACAGCGATAATCGGACTTACCATTGTGGCGCTAGGCACCAGTCTGCCGGAACTCGCTGCGTCAGTAACCTGCGTGCTCAAGGGCCACCATGACCTGGCTATCGGCAATATTTTCGGCTCCAATATATTAAACCTCTTGGTGGTACTGCCCTTCCCCGGCTTACTGAGCGCGGGATCCATAGAGAAAGAACTATTCTATCGGGACTATGCCGGCGTCCTGCTGCTTACCATGCTGCTGGCCTATTTCTGTTATCGGGGCATCAAGCGCAACTCAATGATTGGCAGAACTAACGGGGTCATATTCTTGTTAATTTATGGTGGCTGGTTTACGTTTATGCTGCTGCACGTTCAGCGCACCGCTGGCTTCTGATTTTTCCTTACGCAAATGACATCTACTACAACACCTCGTTCAAGCGCGCTACGCACAATCAATATAGAACTACGCGCGATTGAAGACTTAGCTAATCGCATCGATGAGGAATTCGAGGCGGCGTGCCAACTTATTCTCAGCAGCAGCGGCCGTGTCGTTGTTCTCGGGATAGGCAAGTCTGGTCATATAGGCAAAAAGATTGCAGCCACCTTGGCCAGTACCGGCACCCCCGCATTATTCGTGCATCCCGCCGAAGCCAGCCACGGTGACATTGGCATGATTACAGAGCAAGACGTCGTGCTTGCGATTTCCAACTCCGGCACCACAGAGGAGATCATGCGTCTATTACCCGTGCTCAAACGCAAGGGGATTCCCTTGATCGGTTTAACCGGCGTGGTTGATTCCCCATTAGCATCAGCTTGTGCACATGTACTTAATGCCAGCGTCAATGAGGAAGCCTGCCCACTGGGTCTCGCTCCCACATCAAGCACCACAGCGGCACTGGTGCTGGGTGACGCATTGGCGATGGCATTGCTGGAAGCCAGGGGGTTTACCAAAGACGATTTCGCAATCTCCCACCCGGGCGGCAACCTGGGTAGAAGACTGCTGGTTAAAGTAGAAGATGTCATGCATTCGGGCGACGCTATTCCAGTCGTCTCGCCGGATACGTCTCTATCTGACGCATTGATTGAGATGAGTCAAAAAGGCTTCGGTCTTACAACTGTATTAGACGCAGGGCAAATTGCCGGCGTATTCACAGATGGCGATCTGCGGCGCAGCCTCGATGCTGGTAAAAACATTCAAGCAACCCGAATATCGGAAGTCATGTCATCTACTTTTAAACAAGTGCGGCCTGGCGCTCTTGCTGCTGAAGCCGCCAAAGTGATACAGGATTCTAACGTTTATGTTCTGATCGTGATTGAAGAAGACGGCAAACTCTGCGGAATACTCAAGATGCATGATTTACTGCAAGCTAACGTTCTCTAGCGAACAACTAGTGGATCTTCCCTACTAATGCTATTCAATCAGGCTCCAGATAAAGTACTCACTTCGGCTGCCAACATCTCGCTGCTTTTGCTGGACGTCGATGGCGTACTTACCGATGGCAAACTTTATTACTCCAGTTCCGGCGAGGAAATAAAGGCATTTAGCACCCTGGATGGGCACGGTCTAAAGATGTTAATGCGCTCAGGAATCACTGTTGGCATCATCACCGGCCGAAAATCGCCGGCCGTCGAAAACCGTTGCAAGGAGCTAGGCATTACTATCCTGTACCAAGGCCAACATGACAAACTTGTTTCGCTGAGGGAAATTCTTGAGCAACACAATCTACAGCCAGAACAAGTTGCCTACGCCGGTGATGATTTGCCGGATTTACCCGTAATCCGCGGGGTTGGCTTGGGCTTTTCTGTGCCCAACGCACATCCCACAGTACGAATTGAAGTTGCCGCAATCGCCGAATGGCCTGCGGGTCAGGGAGCAGTGCGTGAAATTTGCGACTTCCTACTCACCGCACAGAAGAAAGGCTCCGACTACCTCGCCTGAGCCCCCAACTCTCCATAATTCGGGCACGCCTGGCATTTGAGGGATTGGACTCGCAAGGAAATGATTTCCTTGGTGCTGGCAAACTAGCACCGAAGCACCTAGGCTTGCTTCATGGTAAACTAGCCCATCAGTTGTTGATCTGGCCGATCATGCAAAAATTTTCAATCTTCCTGGTTGCCGCCGCAGCAGCCGTTGCGCTCTACTCGACTCTATCGGGCTGGGTAACAATGGACGACAGCTCGCCAAATTCTGGCGTGCCACTTGAACTAGACTATGATGGCTACAGCGAAGGAATAAATACTGTCTTGTATGACAGTAACGGCGATATCAACTACACCTTGCGCGCCTCCAGGCAGTACCACTATAAGGATCAGAGTTCCAGGCTCGACGAACCTTATATTCGACTGTTTAAAGATGGCTCTTCACACTGGAACATAGTCGCAGAATCGGGCCATATTGCTGGTGAAAGCACAGATTCGGTCGCAGGCAACATCAACTCTATTGACCTATCTGGTGACGTCGAAGTCTACAGCCTTGATGAGCACGGCAATCGAACTGTGCTCTCAACTCAATTCCTCACAATAAACCCCGAATCGGAGACTATGGAAACCGACTTGCCTGTCGACATGGTGACTACAACTATCAAACAATCCGGAATTGGCATGTTTGCCAATCTACAGCGCGATGAGATTCAATTCCTCAGTAACAACACGGGTCGCTATGAGCCAATTCAATCAAGTCAAAACTAAACTTGCACTTGGTCTAATAAGCCTTGGCGCACTCAGCTTTTTTATAAGTAGCCACGGCGCAGAAAACTTGCCGGTAGACTGGAACCTTGATGGCGAGTTGAGCGTCACAATTGAGGGCGATCGTCGCATCGTGAAAATGGCAGACAATGTCAGGGTAACCCAGGGCAGTCTGCTTATTACTGGCGACACCGCCGTCTTCGAATACACAATCGATACGGAAGAGTTGATTCGAATTACCATGCATGGAACGCCGGTTGAATATCAACAGCAGCTGGATGGCGATGAAGGCAACGTAACTGGCAACAGCGACACCCTGATCCTCTATTCAGATGAACTAACAGCTGAATCAATCGTCGAAATGATTGGCAATGCTTTCATTCAATCCCCCACATCAACCATGAAATGCGCCACTATTACGTACGTCACCGAGAGAGATCTTATCAGGGAGGCAGAAGGCCCCTGCGAAGGTGCTCTCAGTTCTGCGCCTGGTCAGTAAGCCATGTTAAGCGCCAGCAATCTCGCCAAGAGTTTTAAAGGAAGGGAAGTTGTTCGCGACGTCTCGCTGACTATCGATCAAGGAGAGATTGTTGGATTATTAGGCCCTAATGGCGCTGGGAAGACGACTTGTTTCTACATGATTGTGGGCTTGATTCGGGCTGACAGCGGCAATGTCACGCTGCAAGGCAGTGACGTAACGGAGCTAGCTATCCATGAGAGAGCACGTCACGGTTTGTCCTACCTGCCCCAGGACTCTTCTATCTTTCGCACCCTGACTGTCGAAGAAAACATCTTGTCAATATTGCAAACGCGCTCCGAATTAAGTTCAGCAGAGCGAGACTCCAAGCTAGAGAAACTACTGGAAGAATTTAACATCACTCACATCCGAAAAAATAAAGGCATGAGCCTGTCGGGTGGCGAACGTCGCAGAACCGAGATAGCAAGAACCCTGGCCACCGACCCAAAGTTCATTTTGCTGGACGAACCCTTTGCCGGCGTGGACCCCATTTCAGTAAGTGATATCAAGGCCATTATCCAGCAGCTTAAGGACCGTGGGATTGGTATTTTACTCACCGATCACAACGTGCGTGAAACCCTCGACATTTGTGAAAAGGCATATATCGTCAGCGAAGGACAACTTATCGCTGAAGGTGATGCCGAGACAATTCTTGGTAATGACAAAGTCAGGCAAGTTTATCTCGGCGAGCAATTCCGCATTTAGTTTATGCCCATCAAGCGCAGGATATCTACTCACCCGGCTCACCCCGTCGCCGATCGACACAAGCCTCTAATCTAACATAAATAATTGCGCCGGAATTGAGCTAAATTCTATGCAAAACAGGCACGGTTTTTGCTAAACTGAGAAGCTATTGAACAATTAACGAAGAATCAGCAACTAATCCCATTTTGACAGCCGTTTTAACGGTGCTCAGCAGTCCAACACATGAAACTATCGCTTCAGCTTAAGCTCGGTCAGCAGTTAACTATGACACCGCAGCTGCAGCAGGCGATACGGCTGCTTCAGCTCTCCACGCTAGACCTGCAGCAGGAAATTCATCAAGTCCTGGAATCTAACCCAATGCTGGAGCTGATTGAGAACGCTGATGAGGAAGAAGACACTTCATCAAACTCAAGCAGTGATAGCGAAATTTCCACTAATGAAAACCCTCCTAAAGACTCAGCCGACAGCCAAAACAGCGATATTGCGAACGGCGAAGACAGCAATTGGCAAGAAGAGATCCCGCGAGACCTGGCAGTAGACAGTAACTGGGACGACATTTACCCAAACTCACCTGCTGGCAATCAAAATTACGATTCGGAACAATTCGATTTTGAGTCTCGCAATTCGGCAGAGGAAACCCTTCAGGATCATTTGATGTGGCAGTTAAATCTGACTCCTATGTCTGAATCTGATGAATCCATTGCCATGGCAATCATTGATGCTATTGACGCAAATGGCATGCTGACAGTGGATTTGGAGTCACTGCACAGCGGTTTTGACCCGGAAATGGAAATTGAAATTGATGAAATAGTCGCAGTTCTCCATCGTATACAGCAGTTTGACCCGATTGGCGTAGCCTATCGAAGCCTTTCAGAGTGCCTGCTGATTCAGCTGAATCAAATGGTACATCCCGAGCGCCCCAAGCTAATCGAGAATGCGAAGCTAATTATAGGAGATCATATTGATTTGCTTGGCCATCGCGATTATGCACAGCTAATGCGCAAGACCAAGATCAAAGAGGCAGAGCTGGGCGAGACAATTGCGCTCATTGAAACGCTGGACCCAAGACCAGGCTCGAATATCGCACCACCATCAACAACCTATATCGTACCCGATGTTTTCGTTTCCAAGGACATTGAGTCCGGTAAATGGAAGGTGGAACTTAACCCTGAAACTGCCCCTAAGATTCGAATAAACAATGGCTATGCGTCCCTGGTAAAGCGCGCTGATACCAGTGATGATAACAGCTATCTGCGAGACAACTTGCAAGAAGCACGTTGGTTTCTCAAGAGTCTGCAAAGCCGTAATGAAACACTGATGAGGGTGGCAACTCGAATAGTCGAGCATCAAAAGGGATTTCTCGAGTATGGCGAGGAAGCCATGAAACCATTAGTGCTGCATGACATCGCTGAGGCGGTTAGCATGCATGAATCAACTATTTCTCGGGTCACGACGCAAAAGTATATGCACACACCCCGCGGAATATTCGAACTGAAATATTTTTTCTCCAGTCATGTGTCCACCAAAGGTGGAGGCGAATGTTCATCTACCGCGATTCGCGCCATTATCAAGAAACTGATCGCTGCAGAGAATTCGCGCAAGCCGCTTAGCGACAGCAAAATAACGCAGCTCTTGGAAGAAAAAGGTATAAACGTAGCGCGACGCACCATCGCAAAATACCGTGAATCGCTCTCTATACCGCCCTCCAATGAGAGAAAACGACTCGTTGATTAAATAAATCAGCCGCACTTATTAGCTTAAATAATTCAACCAGACTCATGCAACTCGAAGACATACTTTCCCCAGAGCGCTGCCATTGCCAGGTAACCTGGAGCAGCAAAAGACGCATACTGACAAACATCAGCGAGATTATCGGCGATCAGTTCAACTCGCTTGAACCTGAGCCGATCTACGATTCCTTGATGGCTCGAGAACAACTCGGTAGCACGGGGCTTGGCAAAGGCATAGCGATCCCCCACTGCCGCGTGGCCAGCTGCACTGGCATCATTGGTTCCTTGATCACACTCGCCGCACCGGTTGACTACGATGCGATTGATGGACGGCCGGTGGACATACTTTTTGTTTTAATTGTTCCAGAACAGAAATCTGATGACCACATCAAAACTCTGGCAAAACTGGCAGAACTGTTCAGCGACGAAGATCTTTGCTTTACACTACGGCAAACCCAAAGCAATGAAGATCTCCATAATATTGCAATTACCTATTAACGCGATAGTTAATCTACGCAATAAGTAACCGGCGGACCAAGATGAAGCTCACTATAATTAGCGGCAGATCTGGATCAGGGAAAAGTACCGTCCTACATGTCCTTGAAGACAAGGGTTATTATTGTATCGACAACCTGCCTGCCAGCCTTCTCCCGGCATTAGCCAAGCGAATTAGTACCGACGCCAGCGACCTGACACAGGTTGCGGTGAGTGTGGATGCGAGGAACGTGTCGACTGACCTTGAGCAGGTGCCGCAGATAGTCGCCGAACTCAAGGAAAAAACCATTCCTACCGAGATTCTGTTTCTCGACGCAAATAGCCAGACCCTGTTAAAGCGGTTTAGCGAGAGCCGGAGGAAGCATCCCCTATCTTCCGAATCAGTCGGATTGCGCGAAGCCATTGATAAAGAGTCGGAGCTGCTGGAACCCATCTCCGTTCTGGCGAATCTGACAATAGACACCAGCAACATGTCGCTGCAGGCATTGCGACAGACGGTCAAGGAACGAATGCTTGATGATCAGACTAACGCCATGGCGCTACTGTTCCAGTCTTTCGGGTTTAAGAATGGTGTGCCTGTAGATGCGGACATCGTCTATGACGTGCGCTGTTTGCCCAACCCATTCTGGGATAACTCCTTGCGCGCCCTCACCGGACTCGATGATGCCGTAAAAAAATTTCTAGGCGATGAATCAGAGGTTTCAGAAATGTTGGAAGACATTAGCAATTACCTCGAAAAGTGGTTGCCAAAATTCGAGGCTAATAACCGCAGCTACATTACGGTTGCCGTGGGTTGTACCGGCGGACAACACCGCTCAGTTTATCTGTGCGAGCGACTCGCCGAGTCATTCGTAGGCAAGATTTCTAATGTGCAGGTTCGGCACAGAGAACTCGGTGTTTAGGGATTTACCATGACTGAGATTCAAATCGAAATCATTAACAGCGCTGGTCTTCACGCCCGCGCGGCATCCAAACTGGCTGAGCTATGCGCAAGTTTTGGTTGTGAAATTCAGGTCGGACACGAGAAAATGGTTGACGGGAAAAGCATCCTCTCCCTGATGATGCTTGCAGCAGTCAAGGGCACAATGCTCACCATCACTGCAAACGGCCCCGATGAGGAGCGAGCAATAGAAGCGATCTCGAGCCTGATCAACAATCGATTCGATGAAGGGGAATAGAGTCCATTTGGCAGTGCCATCCCTGCGCGCTTTACTATGCCGAACCTATGCTGCCATCGGATTGGCTATTTAGTCCCAGCTTTACTCTAACTAATAATTCTCTTACCCCATTATTCGCTGTAGAATTGCGCTAGCTTCGGAAGCCGCTGTGCGCGAGCCAATACAATATATTTGACGCCCACCACGAAGGCGAAACACTTTAGCCACCTATCCCACCAGCCGATGAGTGGGACAAGGAGTAAAGCATGCCCCACAGCAAGAAATCACAGTTTCAGAAAGATCATGCGCTTGAGTTAAGTCAGGCCATCGATAGCGGTTCCCTGTACCAGGTTCGGCAGATGATTAAGACGCTGCCGACTGCGGGAATTGCTCACCTATTAGAATCATCGCCTCCCCAAACTCGCAGCGTCCTATGGCAGCTGGTCGATAAAGATGCCGAAGGTGAGGTGATCCAGTACCTCAATGAAGACTTACAGAATGAAATCCTCAGTGATCTCAATGCGGAAGAGGTAGCAGAGTTAACAGAAGGTCTGGAAGACGATGATCTTGCTGACATTCTCCAGCAGCTGCCGCAGCAGCTGGCAACAGAAGTGCTGCAGGCTATGGACCTGCAGGACCGGCAGCGGGTGGAAACAATCCTGTCTTACGATGAGAATACCGCCGGCGGCTTGATGAACACTGACACCATTACGGTGCGACGCAATCACACCGTAGAGCTAATACTACGCTATCTTCGCCGTCACAATTCAATACCCGAAATGACAGACAACCTTCTGGTAGTTAACCGCAATGACGAGTTCCTGGGCATTTTGCCGCTGCGCGAAGTATTGGTGTCTGATCCCAATATCTCAGTCCGCGAGGTCATGCACGAAGACGTTGAAGCAATTCCTGTAGACATGGAAGCTACCCAGGTCGCTCAACTATTCGAGCAGCATGACTGGGTCTCAGCACCGGTTGTAGACAGTGAAGGCAAGCTACTTGGCCGAATCACGATTGATGATGTGGTAGACGTTATTCGCGACAGCACAGAACACTCACTGATGAGTATGGCCGGTCTGGATGAAGAGGACGATACCTTCGCACCGGTTATCAAAACCGCTCGCCGCCGCGCCTTATGGCTGGGTGTAAACCTTTGCACCGCTATTTTGGCTTCAATGGTGATCTACCTGTTTCAGGATACGCTGGATCAGGTAGTCTATCTGGCGGTGCTAATGCCTATTGTGGCCAATATGGGTGGAGTTGCCGGCACCCAGACTCTGACGCTCGTCATACGCGAACTCGCCTTGGGGCATATCAGCTCCTCCAATAGTCGGTGGCTACTGAGAAGGGAGTTAGGAGTAGCTGGTTTGAATGGATTGCTGTGGGCAGTGGTTATTTCGGTAGTAACATTTCTATGGTACCAGGATCTCCGACTGAGTTACATTATCGCAGCCGCCATGATGATTAACCTGGTTACTGCGGCACTCGCCGGCGCTTACCTACCGCTGTTCTTGAAGCGACTAAATGTTGATCCTGCTCTGGCGGGCTCAGTAGCACTCACCACAGTCACAGATTCCATCGGATTCTTTGCGTTTCTTGGGCTGGCACAAACTTTCTATTTGTAAATATGTCAGAACACGAATTGGATGAAGAACAGTTTCCGAGTAAATCACAGCGCAAGCGCGAGGCACATTTACAGCAGGCTTTGGGCGAACAACTCACCCAACTTAAACCCGCACAGCTGGAATCGCTTGATTTGCCAGAACCGCTCCTGCAAGGCGTAGCCGAGTTCCAGAGACTCCCCAATAGCCACGGTGCTCGCCGCCGGCAGCTCCAGTACCTCGGCAAGCTGATGCGCCACATTGATAGTGAAGCCTTGGTCGCCAAGCTCAGTAAATTGGAATCTCCCCAAGCTGAGCCACAGCAATCTGATCTGGCAGCAATGTGGAGCGAAAAAATTCAAACGGAGGGGAACGCGGCAATCCAATTACTGCTGGAAGCACAACCGCAACTGGACCGGCAAAAACTGCGACAGCTGCACCGAAATCTGCTCAAGGCGGGGGATCAAAAAGACCGTGAAAAGCATCGAAACCGTCTGCTGGCCTACCTGTCTGAAATACCTATTTGAACTACCTGTCTGAACTTCAATAGACAGCCTGCGTACCCCGCTGTCCCTGCTATGCGACTGGCAGATTATAGTGATACCATCGGTGTCCCTGGGAGTAAGCGCCGACGCTGAGTTCACACCCACGCTCGCGCCCAAACTCTTCTACAGACATCAATATAACAATAAGCAGGAAATCACATGTCTGATAAGAACGCTCACGAGTATTGGAAATCCAACATCCGAATTGTGCTGTCGCTGCTGGCGGTCTGGTTCTTCATTTCATTTGTTTGCGGTATTTTACTGGTCGATGTTCTGGATTCGATTCGTTTCGGTGGATTCAAACTAGGATTTTGGATAGCTCAGCAGGGTGCCATCTTCGTGTTCGTTGCGCTCATCTATGTTTACATCTATTTGATGGACAAACTAGATGATAAATACAACCTCAACCGCGATGCGGACGAGGCAGTTGGACAAGCGAGCAAAGAATCGGAGGAAATCCGATGAGCGTTCAAATTTGGACCTTTGTATTTGTGTTCCTGACCTTTGGTCTTTACATAGGGATTGCCGTCTGGTCCCGAGCAGGATCAACGAGCGAGTTTTATGTGGCAGGTGGAGGCGTACCCCCATTGGCCAATGGCATGGCAACCGCCGCAGACTGGATGTCGGCAGCCTCGTTCATTTCAATGGCGGGTCTAATTTCATTCCTGGGGCGTGATGGGACGTTTTATCTTATGGGCTGGACCGGAGGCTACGTCTTGCTGGCTCTGTTACTTGCTCCTTATTTGCGGAAATTTGGCAAATTTACAGTGCCGGATTTCATCGGCGACCGCTATTACTCCCGCACCGCACGTCTGATCGCAGTTTTCTGCGCCATCTCAGTCTCGTTTGTCTACGTATGCGGGCAGATGCAAGGCGCGGGGATCGTGTTTTCAAGATTCCTGGAAGTTGATATCACCACCGGTGTAATTATTGGTATGGCAATCGTATTCTTTTATGCCGTGCTAGGCGGCATGAAGGGAATTACCTATACCCAGGTTGCGCAGTATTGTGTGCTGATATTCGCTTTTATGGTGCCGGCTATCTTTATTTCTATTCTGATGACGGGCATTCCTATTCCGCAAATTGGCTTTGGCGCCGAGTTAAATGAGGCTTTCGGCGGCGGTTATCTTCTGGATCGTCTGGACGGATTGAGCTCTGAGCTTGGCTTTGCGGTTTATACCGAGGGACAGCGCAGCACCCAGGATGTGTTTTTCATCACCGCCGCACTCATGTTTGGAACCGCCGGACTCCCGCATGTGATTATCCGTTTCTTTACCGTCCCCAACGTCAGGGATGCCCGCAGATCTGCAGGCTTTGCGCTGATTTTCATTGCCATCCTGTACACCACGGCACCTGCGGTCGCCGCATTCGCCCGCACTAACCTGATCGACACGGTCAACAACGCGGAATATGCGGCTATGCCCGAATGGTTCAGCAAATGGGAAACCACCAACCTGATATCTTTCACGGATAAAAACAATGATGGGCTTATCCAGTATGTGGGGGACCCTGAGCGCAACGAACTCGAGGTGAATCGGGACATCATGGTACTCGCGAACCCGGAGATCGCTGGACTGCCGAATTGGGTGGTCGCATTGGTGGCGGCGGGCGCCCTTGCCGCCGCACTCTCCACCGCAGCCGGATTGTTACTAGTGATTTCCACTTCGGTAGCTCACGACCTGATGAAACGCAGCTTCATGCCTGATATTTCTGAAAAGCAGGAGTTGCGCTCAGCACGCATTGCAATATTCGTGGCTGTGCTGGTGGCTGGCTATGTCGGCATCAATCCACCAGCCTACGTAGCGCAGGTCGTCGCCTATGCCTTTGGCCTGGCTGCCGCATCGTTCTTCCCAGCTATCGTACTGGGTATATTCCAAAAGCGAATGAACAAGCAGGGCGCGATAGTCGGAATGATAACGGGCTTCCTGTTCACTGCTAGCTACATCGTCTATTTCAAAACCATCAATCCGACTATGGACAATGCATCGGGCTGGCTGTTTGGTATCTCGCCTGAGGGAATTGGTGCTTTTGGCACGCTGATCAATTTTACAGCGGCAAGCCTTATAGCCCGGCTCACCCCGGAACCACCAGAAGATGTGCAGGCTATCGTGGAAGAGATCAGGTTACCGGGCGAGGCAATTGCCCGTTAAGCAATTGCCCTACTGGTTTAATTTATAGATTAGGCCTTGTGCTTGCCGTGGCCGGTTTTCTCCCAGTATTCGGTCACAGTAGCCTTCATCTCTTTATGCATTAGCAGGATGCCAATAAGATTCGGCACCGTCATCAGCACAATAGTTATCAATGAGATATTCCATACTACCGTTGTATCGGCTAGCGCCGCGGTAAAAAACCCCAGCACATAAACGATGCGATACGGCAATACTGACTTGGTTCCAAACAGATAGGTCATCGCCCTGTCGCCATAGTAAGACCAGGCAATCGCCGTAGAAAAAGCGAACAGCATCAAGCCGATAGAGACGATGTACTGACCAAAGTCGCCAAACAACCCGCGTGTAAATGCGCGGGTGGTAAGCGGAACCGAGTGTAGTAAGGAATCACCGGTCACGACTACCGTCATATCCTCCAACTGGCCGTCGACAACATTCACGGTGCCTGATATCGGACTGTCATCACGGGAGTAGATGGTGTTTTCGGCAACGGAACGGGCCGCGATCAGGGTAAAAGCATCTGCATTTTGCGGCACACCGTTATTAAGGGTGATGGTGCCGCTATAGCTCTGTGCTTCCGACTCTTCGCCACTCAAATAAGCGAATAAACTCGACACATCTTCAGCATTGTCCCCGGTAAAAGACCCTGAGACAAAGCTCATGTCAGCACGTTGAAATTCATTTTCGAATTTTTCCATCCACACACCTGATGAAAGAATGACCAGGCCCGTGATGGTGCAGATAACGATAGTGTCGATAAATGGCTCCAGGATAGAAACCATACCCTCGTCGGCTGGTTCATCGGTACGCGCAGCGGCGTGGGCAATTGGAGCAGATCCCTGCCCTGCCTCGTTGGAATAGAGCCCCCTGTTCACACCGCGGTCAAAGGCATAGGCAAACGAGGCACCCAGAAAGCCACCGACGGCCGCTGATCCGGAAAAGGCATTGCTAAAAATTGACAGAAACGAGGGTACAATATTTCCAATATTCGGAATAATTACCGCGAAGGCACCAATCAAGTAAATCACTGCCATGGTCGGTACGATGGTAGCCGCCACTTTGGCTATGCGGGAGATTCCCCCGATGATGACAAGGGCCAATAATATCGAGAGAACACTCGCGGTAATCCAGGGGTCGAGATCGAAGGTGCTCTCAAGGCCAGAGGCAATGCTGTTAATTTGCGGCAAGTTCCCGGTGCCAAATGAACTCAGCACAGTCGCGATGGCAAACACAATGGCAAGCCACTTGGCATTGAGCCCTTTCTCCATGTAATACATGGGCCCGCCAGCCATGGTGCCGTCTGCGGTCTCATTACGATACTTGTGCGAGAGCGTGACCTCGACAAATTTACTGGTCATGCCAAAGAAGGCGGTCATCCACATCCAGAACAAAGCCGCTGGGCCACCAAGATGTAAAGCGAGTGCAACCCCGCCGATGTTACCAGTACCCACGGTGCCAGATAGCGCTGTGGCAAGCGCTTGGAAATGGGAGGTATCGCCCTTCGCACCATCCTTGTCGAATTTACCGGTGGTTACCCCGATCGCGTGCTTGAAATATCGAATCTGGGGAAAGCCCAGGTAGAGCGTGAAAAAGATGCCCGTCGCAAGAAGTAAAGTGGGAAACCAGATAGCGCTTCCAAGGAAGCTATCAATATAGATTAGAAAGTCATTTACCGCGTCCAAGAGCCTTACCTGCCTTTTTCGAAATTGTTATTAAAAGTGGGGAGCGCCATATTGCTTGCGCCTGAACCGCTATTGCGAAATTGAAGAAGATAGCCACCTGCGCACGCCAACTTCAACTAGTCGTCTCTCACTTAATCGTCACTTACAGTAATTGTAGGCCCAGCCCCCTGACTGCTCGCCAGCTGCTGAATGCCGACGCCGACCTTATCTGCCAAATCCAGATAAGCCCGGGCGACCGCAGAATCGGCTTCTGATGCTACCACAGGATTGCCGCTGTCTGTTTTTTCTCTAATCGTGATATCCAGAGGTAGCCTGCCAATCACCTCCACACCGTATTCAGAGGCCAGCCGCCCCCCCCCCTCAGATCCGAAAATTGCCTCAGAATGCCCACAATTAGTGCAGGTATGCATGGACATATTTTCGACGACCCCCAGGATGGGAACGCCGACTTTCTGAAACATCTCTATGCCCTTGCGGGCATCGGCCAGCGCCACATCCTGGGGAGTGGTGACAACAACAGCACCTGAGACATTGACTGACTGAGCCAGGCTGAGCTGGATGTCTCCCGTACCCGGCGGCATATCTACAATAAGGTAGTCGAGTTCAGACCAGGCCGTGTCACTCAATATCTGGTTGAATGCGGAGATGATCATGGGCGCTCGCCACACCATTGCGGTCTTGGGGTCCACCAGCACACCCATGGAGTTGCATTCCACACCATGCACAGTGATCGGCACCATCAGACGCTGATCCCGGATTTCTGGCCGCGTGCCCGGCGCGATCCCCATCATAAGCGGGATGCTGGGCCCATAGATGTCGGCATCCAGGATACCCACGGCGTACCCCCGATGCTTGAGGGCCACAGCCAGATTCACTGCTGTGGTCGACTTACCTACGCCTCCTTTTCCGGAGGCTACACAAACAATGTGCTTAATCTGCGGGAGCTTGTTCAATACCTTTCCTTTTCTGGCCTTAGAAAACTCAACACTACGCCTGGTGAAGCGTTGGGGATTATCTTTGATTGACCTGCAAAAATAAAATAGTCATGACAGAACCTCAGGTTCATCGCTAAAATCAGGATATGAAGAAAACACTATTCAACCTGGTTCTGCTAAGCAGCGCGACCTGGGCGGCGGAATTGCAGCAGGAGAGCGATCTAAAATTCGCTTTCTACTCGTCTGCCTGGGGGGAGAATACAGACGACGGTCTGCGACTGGTAGCCAATAATCAGAGCACCAGTGATGTAGTATTGAAAGAGGTTCTGTTCCTGAAAGATTCGGCAGCAAGCAGCGATGATGTCTCAGTGGATGTCAATTTGCTGATACCCGCTGGCGCATACGCAGATACCGAATTTGACTATATAGATCTACTGGCAGACGACGAGTGCATTGAGCGCACCATGGAAAGCAATTGGCGACTGGCCGAGATTTCTAATTATACGCTCAACCCTTCCGTTAGAAATCTCATTATCGAGGACACTGACTCGTTTCGCATCTATCAATGTGTAGAGACAATCATCACCCGCTGGCAGGTTATCAGCGATAACGAGGCAGCAGAGTCGGCGGCTGCACAACCAATAGAAAAAGAAGAGTGGATTCTATTCCATTTTGAGACCCGCCGCCTGTAGCGGAATTGTCCTCGCCATTTACGCAACCAACAAAAAAAGGGGCCAATTGGCCCCTTTTTCATGTTTCAGTCATTCAGCAAGATCGTATGACTTAACCCAGCAGAATACCGCCATACTCAACGAAGAATGGTGCGAAGACCAGACTGAGGATCGCTGACAGTTTGATCAGGATATTCAGAGAGGGGCCAGAGGTGTCTTTCAGAGGATCACCTACGGTGTCGCCCACTACCGCCGCTTTGTGCTCTTCAGAGCCCTTGCCGCCGAGATTGCCGGCCTCGATGTATTTCTTGGCGTTGTCCCAGGCGCCGCCACTATTTGAAGCCGCAATCGCCATGACTCCACCAACAATCAGTGAACCAGCGAGTATGCCAGCTACCGCTTCAACACCGAAGAGGAAACCCGCCACCAAGGGTGAGCCCATGATCAGCACACCTGGCGCGATCATTTCTTTCAGAGCAGCCCTGGTAGAGATTGCCACACATTCTGCGTAGTCCGGTGTGCCGGTGCCTTCCATGATACCGGGAATTTCACGGAACTGGCGCCGGACTTCCTCAATCATCTCAAAAGCCGCGTCGCCAACTGAGCGCATTGTCATCGCCATAAACAGGAAAGGCAGCACTGCGCCGACGAAGACGCTGGTGTATACCAGCGGATCCAGCAGGCTCATCGTGATAGCCTCACCCTGCAATTTCGATGCCGCGGTGATAAACGCCGCGAATAAAGCTAAAGAAGTGAGGATGGCCGCACCGATAGCGAAGCCTTTACCGATTGCCGCAGTGGTATTACCCGCTGAGTCCAGAATGTCGGTACGCTCACGCACCTCGCTCTCGAATCCAACCATCTCAGCAATACCACCGGCATTATCAGCTACTGGACCATAGGCATCGATCATAAGAGCAATAACCAGAGTGCCCAACATACCCAGAGAGGCTATAGCGACGCCGTACATACCGGCAAGGCCCCAGGAGATAAAAATACTGGCGGCAATACAGAGATAAGGATAAACCGTACTCTTGTATCCCAGAGAAAGGCCAAAAATAATGTTGGTAGCAACACCAGTCTCACAGGAAGCCGCAAGCTCCTGTACAGGCTTGTACTTATCCGAGGTGTAATAATCAGTCAGCAGCCCTACTGCGAGCCCGGAAATGAGGCCGGCCAGGAAGCAAAAATAGACACCCATGCTGGTGTACTGCTCACCGTTGAGATCGAAGAACTCAGGGATAAGCGCCATGGTGAAGAAAAACATCACGATGGCCATGAGCACGCTGGAAATGATTAACAGCTTGCGCAGCGCAGGCGCCACGTCGTCGGCGGTCTTTACGCCGATAAGCAGCTTGGTGATCAAGCTGATGGGAATACCCACGGCAGTGATCAGAATCGGATAAAGCAAAGCATTTGGATCAGCTGCGAATACAACAGCACTGATAACCATGGCTGCACAAGTAGATTCTGCACAAGAACCGAACAGGTCAGCCCCCATACCTGCAACGTCACCGACGTTATCACCCACATTGTCGGCAATGACCGCTGGGTTGCGGGGATCATCTTCGGGAATGCCCTTTTCTACTTTACCCACCAGGTCAGCGCCAACGTCTGCGGCTTTGGTAAAAATACCGCCGCCGACGCGAGCGAATAGCGCAATGGTGGATCCACCCAAACCAAAACCGGCAATCACTTCCATCAGGATGTGGTTGTTCTCCGGTCCAAGACCAGACATTAGTGAACTCATCACCACATAGATAATGACCAGACCCAATGCTGCGAGTCCCACCAACGCAAAGCCCATCACCGCACCAGAGTTAATCGCCATATCGAAGGCACTGGAGATGTCTTTTTTCGCTGCGACTGTAGTTCGCGCATTACCCTGGGTGGCAACCTTCATTCCAATGTAGCCAGAAGCAATCGAGATTGCCCCACCAAACAGGAATGCGATCGCAGTGTAGATTCCTTCCCGATAGTCAGGAGTGTGAGAATCATCAATCAGGAGTGCGATGATAATTGCAAACACGACCATGAAGATCGAGAGGAATTTGTATTCCTGCTTCAAAAAAGCCATTGCACCATCGGCAATCGCACCGTGGATAAATTTAAGGCGTTCGCTGTCTTTTGCCTCCAGGTCCAAATCTACTGGCACACTGGTCACTTTCTTCATGTAGTAGAAAGCAATTCCCAGCCCCAGCAATGACAGAACCGTGGAGATTGTAATCGTGATCCCCGGCATCTAGGTGTTTCTCCCCGTTAGGTTGATACAGATTATTTGAAAAAATAAAGGCGCGCACTTTACCACAACCCACGAGACAAACAAAGCTGGCAAATGCCTGTTTTACGGGTATTTTAGAGGGCTACAGCGGGTTTGGGGGAAGCCGGCGGGTATCCACCTGCGGGACTTTAAAAACGCCTATTTTTTCTTGCGGCTGCGCTTCTTACGCTTGCCCGGGGCAGCCACTTCTGTCTCGCCCCTTGCTTGTCTGAATGCGCGGCGCAAGGCGTCGATGCGCGCTTCTTTCCGCTTTTCGGCGTGAACCTGTTTTCGAGATTCGAAATCGACGACTTTATCAGTCATAGGCCAATTAAAACCCTATTGAGCGCGGGCACGCTCAACCAGCTCGTTTTTTCTTGCTTCTAACTCTGCGAGCATATCTTTGGCCAGAGGATCCAGAGTATTGCCGGTCTCATCGGTAGATTCATATTTAGCAGCCTCATCAGCCAGCGCCTCTAACAATTCCTCGGCCGCTTGAATCGCCTGCTGGAGCACTACCGTGCGTTCTTCATCGGCCCCAGTCTCTGCCTGGATCGTGGCAATTTGTGCTTCCAGCAACACGATACGCTCAAGTTTGTCCTCGCGCTCGGCCTCAGCTGCCGCTATGGCCGCCAGACGCTCCTGCTCGCGGCGCTCAGCTTCCTCTCGCTCCCTGCGCTCGGCTTCCGCCCGGGCCTCGGCCTGTTGACGCGCCAGCTCACGCTCTCGGCGCTGGCGCTCCCGCTGCTCTGCCTGCGCAATGCGCTCTCGTTCTCTCTCGGCTGCGCGCTCACGCTGTTCCTCTGCTGCCACGCGAGCCGCCGTTTGCTCTGCAGCAATGCGGGCAGCTTCCTCTTCAGCCAACGCAGCCTCACGCGCCGACTCGGCCCCGCAGGCCACCAGGCTCGACAACAAGAGCACAGACAGCAGCTGTCGCGCCGGCCTCATGCTTGTTCGCATCAGAAGTTTGCGTGTGTCGTCCTTCATCATGACGGTCTCCTAGCATCGCCCCGGTTGACGCTTCAACCAGACCCGTTTCAAATTCTTATAAGGCTCGGCATATTATATCCAAGCCGTTGATTAATAAACTATTTATCTTGAATAGACAGGAAAAATGTCGGTTTTTTCATACTTTATAGCGATAAACTTCGAAATTGCCAGTAAAATCAGCAGCTAAAGTGCTTCTTTGTCTATATCGGCACTAGTCGCGATCTGCCCAAATTCATCCAGCTGACACCGCGCAACCCCACAGACTGCATCGATGCAAACCACTCGCCTTCTTCGCCTGGCCCTGAAACCACTGTTGGTATTACTCGTCAGTATTCCATTTATCGTGCTGGCATTGGCTCTTGAGATCGCGCCTGAATTCGAGCCCCAGCCCTATCTATCGGCTTCAGAATTGAGCGAAATCGAACAGATCCTGCTGGAAAGCGCGCCCCAATCGATAGCTAGAGTCAGTCAGCAGCAGGTGCGACTCGACGCAGGCCAGCTTAACCTGATGTTGCGCTATGGATTGCAATTGCTGGAATTGACACCGCACTGGGCGGGGCAGATTGCGCTAGGGGATGGCATCATAAGCACAAATTTGAGTATCTTCCTCTCGGGCCCTCTCTCACCCTTTTATATTAACGTCGAAGGTCAGCATAAAAGTGAATCAGGCCAAATCGTTCTACAGCAGCTTTCCCTGGGTAATTTTGTATTACCCAAACAACTGCTCGATTTCGCCATAAACCGTTTTGCTGTCAATCTTGACGCAGGCAATACCGGATACGCCGATCTGCAGCAATTGTTCTCCAGTATTGAGCAAGCCAGCATCAGCACGGAGGCGCTCAGTTTCAAAGTGCCCTGGCAACCAGAATTGATGTCGCGCATTAGCATTGAGGCGCAACAATTATTCATATCCGACGCAGATCGCAACCGGATCCTTTTTTACTACAACACCATAAAAGACGTGGTCTCTACCGTCCCAGCAGATCTCAGGGCAGTCTCCCTGAATACGTTTCTAGTACCATTATTTAGCGCCGCAAAAGACGCCAGCGAGGTTTCCGGAAATCCCGTATCGGAGAACCGGGCTGTGCTGCAAGCCCTTGCAGTCTATGTCAATGATGAAAACATTGGTCAGCTGATCGGCACCGATGCTGCCAGCGCGGTCACAGCTGCGCACTTTATCGAAGTAAGGCTCCAGCGGCGCCAGGACCTGGCTCAGCATGTGATGAGCATTGCCGCCATATCCGCCTCCGCTGGCGCAAGCCTTGCACAATTGTTATCGACCACCAAAGAAGCCTATGACGCACGCTACCGCAGTGGCTTCAGTTTTTCCGATCTCACAGCCAATTCTGTGGGTGTTGCCATGGCGGATTTCGCCACCCGAAACCCAGAGTCCGCACTGGAATTCCAACGCAGAATGATTGCCCTGGAAGCGGAATCTGAATATATGCCGGCGGTCGGAAACAATCGCGACGGCCTCACTGAAGCAGATTTCTCAGAGCAATTTACTGACCGCAATAGCGATGAATACCGCCTGCGGCTAGCGCAAATTCAGGCACTGATCTATCAACAGTCACTTTTCCAGAATTTCAACCAGAATCAGGGCTTAGGCCAGTAGCCCCGGAAACAATCAGCATGGACGAATTAACTGAGGCGCAAGCGCAAGCATTGCACGCCGCCCTGCTCGCTCTCAAAGAGCAACTGGAACAACAGTTGCAGCAGGCGGAGTCGGCAGCAAAGCCAGTGCAACTGGATCAGACCCTGCTCGGCCGCGTATCGCGCATGGATGCGATGCAACAGCAAAGTGTCGCGCTCTCTACCAAGGGGCATGCCAATGTCACGCTGAAGAAAGTGCTCGCCGCTCTAAACGCCCACGCGAAAGGCGAATATGGCTATTGTCGGCGATGCGATGAACCCATCGGTTTCGGGCGCCTTCAAGCCCAGCCAGAGTCCAGTCTCTGCTTAAAGTGCCAGTCGCAGATCGATGACCAGTGAGGCTCTCAAACTTTCAAAATAAGTGACGCTGGTGTATAAAACTGCCTCCTGATGCACCGCGACTCTGCTCCCCGTAAAGGCTGACCGACGTCATGTCCAAGAAAGGCTTCTTCACCACCAATCTGCACTCCGACCGCCATGATGGCCCGGAACACGGCGTGCTGCATAAAGCGATTCACCCCTCCGTCGCCTATGGATATGAGGATGCCCGTCACCTGGCGGAAGTGTTTCAAGGTAAACGCGCAGGATACAATTACGGCAGGCAACTCAATCCAACAGTGACTGCGCTGCAGAATCGTATCACCAAGATGGAGGACGGCATCGCCACGGTAGCCTTTGCTACTGGAATGGCTGCAATCAGCTCGACAATGCTCTCTTTGCTCAAGTCGGGCGATCATCTGGTGGCCAGCGCGTTCCTGTTTGGCAATACCAACAGCTTTTTTGGCACCCTGCAGCGTCTGGGGATAGAAATTACGTTCGTAGACGCCACCTCAAGCGACGCCGTGGCTGCAGCAATCAAGAGCAATACTCGCGCCGTGTTCGTCGAAACCATTGCCAACCCGGTAACCCAGATTGCCGACATGCAGGGCATCGGGGACTTGTGCGAGAGCAAGGGACTGGTTTACATCGTCGACAATACTATGACGTCACCGCACCTGTTCAAACCTAAATCAGTCAAGGCCAGCCTGACAGTAAATGCGCTAACCAAATACATAGGTGGTCACGGCAATGCTCTGGGTGGAGCGATCACAGATACGGGTCGCTACAGCTGGGATAAATATCCCAATATCATTGACACCTACAAAGAAGGACAAGTGGCGTTTTGGGGAATCACCCAAATTAAAAAGAAGGGTTTGCGTGACATGGGGGCGTCGCTGGGTCCGGAAGCCGCCCATCACCTCGCCGTCGGTTCAGAGACTCTGCCGCTTCGACTTGACCGGGCATGCAGCAATGCACTTGAGCTTGCCAAATATTGCGATCAGCACCCTCACATAAGGAATACCTTCTATCCGGGTCTCGAATCTCACCCTCAGCACGAGCGAGCGCAGCAGCTGTTTGGGAAGTTCGGCGCAATTTTTAGCATTGACCTCACTGATGAAGTCGATTGCTTCGACTTTTTAAACAAAATGGATACCGTGATCGCATCGAGCAACCTTGGGGACAATCGCTCCCTGGGGATCCCTGTAGCCCACACTATATTTTATGAAATGGGCGCAGAAAGGCGGGCTTCAATGGGGATTGCCGACTCCATGATCCGGTTTTCAATCGGCATCGAAGAGATCGATGATCTGCTCCAAGACTTTGAGAAGGCCCTAGGCAAATGATTAGCCTGCTAGCGATAGATGTAATAGAGGAAGGCACTTCAAAAGGCATTGAAGTAAACGGTGCCTATCTGTTTGCCGTAAAAAAAGATGATCAGCTGGTGCTTTACTACAATCGCTGCCCCCACCTTGGCACGCCCCTCGAATGGGAGGAAGACCGCTTCCTTGATGCCGATGGCGCCTTGATTCAATGTTCCACCCATGGCGCACTCTTCCAGATTGAGGATGGCTATTGCCTGGTGGGCCCCTGTAAAGGCAAATCACTGCATGCCATGCCTTTTGAGATAGTGGACGGCATGATAATGATTGATGAAGACCAGCTCAAAACGCCAATGCCGCTCTGAAGCCCTTTTTCTTGCTGTCTGACATCCCCGAGCACCATACACGGCCTTCGTGACTTTAGACCTAGCCTACCGCAGGGCTCGCAGCGGCACAGTAAAACTATTGGCTGGCAAAATATCAAACAGCCACAGGGAGTCGACCCATCAAATCCACGCGAGAGCCTTCCATGTCGAATCGGGTGCGATAGGCGACCACTTGCACGCCAGCCGCAGCAACCTCCCTCAGCAGGCGTCCGTATTCAGGATCAATGTCGTCAGCAGGCGCAACGCGATCGATACCTTCATGCTGCACGCAAAATAGCAACACCGCCCGGTTGCCAGCATGGGTAACCGCTAGCAGCTCCTGTAAATGTTTCTGCCCGCGGGTCGTGACCGCATCAGGAAAGAACCCCTGGCCGTTAGCCTCAGCCAGGCTCACGTTCTTTACCTCCACGTAACAATCTTTGACCAAGTTGTCTCTGTTTTCGCAAAGTAATAAGTCGATCCGACTCCTTTGATCACCATATGGCACTTCGCTGCGGATCTTTTCGTATCCCTGAAGCTCAGAAATGTGGCCGCCATCGATGGCTTCCTCGACCAGCTTGTTGGCGAGGCCTGTATTGATTCCAATGATGTGCTCGCTGGGATCCTCGATGAAATGCCAGGTGCAGGGATACTTGCGTTTGGGATTACCTGAGTCGGAATACCAGACGCGATTTCCGGGATACTGGCAATTTTTCATGGAACCTGTATTGGGGCAGTGCAATGTCATCTGTGAGCCATCTGGCAGTTCGACATCAGCCAAAAACCGTTTGTAGCGCCTGATCAGAGCCGCCTCTTGCAGGGGTGGGTCAAACCGCATCAGGAAAGAGCCTCTCGCAGGCGACTTACGCCTAACTCGAGGTCTGCCATACTGGTCGTGAATGCTAAGCGGACAAATCGCCGTGCCTTGTGATCTCCAAAATCCGTTCCTGGAGTAATTGCTATACCATGGTTCTCCAGCATGTCTCGGCAGAATTTTTCGGAATCGCTGGAAAAGCGGGAAACATCAGCATACACATAGAAAGCACCCTGCACTTCATCAGGGATCATCAACCCAATGTCTTGGAGGGCGGCGCAGAGAAAATCGCGCCTCTCTCGAAACGCCTGGCGTCTTTGCTCCAGTATTTCGCTAGCATCTCTCGAAAATCCTGCGACCGCTGCGTGCTGAGCGATGGATGAGGCAGAAATATAAAAGTTCTGAGCCAGAATATTCGCTTTTTCGATTGCATGGGTCGGCACAATAATCCAGCCAAGGCGCCAGCCAGTCATCCCAAAATACTTGGAGAAACTGTTCACGACATAGGCCGAATCATCGACCTCAAGCACACTTGGCAGATCTTCCACATAATGCAAACCATGGTAGATTTCGTCCACCAGCACATGCAGCCCTTGCTGCCTCGCCCAGCCACAGACTTCTGTAAGTTGATCGCGACTCATAATTGCGCCAGTTGGATTGCTGGGAGAAGCCAGCCAGACACCACTGGTGGAGGCATCACGAACAGCATCAAGCTGGGCCAGAGAGGGTTGAAAATTATCGCGCATCTCCACGGGCACGAGCTGAGGATTCGCCGCCATGAGTTGAATAAAGTTGCGTACACAGGGATAAGCAGGATCGCTCAGAAGTACGCCGTCGCCTGGACTGATGAGCAGATTTGCCAACAGGCTTAAGCCTCCGCTGGCTCCCGGCGTGATCAGAATTCTCTCCCGGGCAACTTCGATGCCGTAACGGCTTCTATAGTGCAACACCAGACAGTCTCGAAGCTCATCTATGCCAGGTGCCGCGGTATAGTGGGTCAAGCCAGCATCCAACGCGGCTTTGGCTGCCTCGATAATTGGTTGGGCCGTATTGAAATCCGGCTCACCGACTTCCATGTGGACAATCTTGCGCCCTTCTGCCTCCAATTCTGCAGCTCTATGCATAACCGTCATCACGCGGAAAGGGTTGATGTTACCCAGGTCTTTTGGATTGTGCGGAGACTTTGGAGATAGTGTGGTTTCCAATTTAACTCTCTAACTCGATTTCTACTTGGGAAAAGACAGCAGTATAGTGGATTGAATTACGGGTGAGGTAGACAAATACTGTGGCTCATACTGGATCAATCAATATGCAAGATGAACTGACTTCCGCCTATATAGATGAATTTTCTGCAATATTTTTTTTGTAGCATCCCCAGAAATAATCTGGTAGCTTACCCAGCTTTCTAAAAATTGGGTGCTTGTCGCCCCGCGTAATGCCCTTGATAATCCCTCTTTTTTTCTCGGTTTATCAAATGCTTACCATGGGGGAGACCAGCACAAATTCTGACCAACAACCGCAATCTGCTCGGCTGACTTGAAGCAAGATCAGCGCTCCCTGAGAGCACAAATTGTGGCGAACGCAAGGCATTGGAGATTATGACCGGTACTCGAAGCTCCGAATCTCAACCAGTATTGAAGAACTTCGTTCCGTACAAGCCCAAGAAGGGCGAAGAGTACATGAACGAAAAGCAACGCGAGCATTTCAAACGGATATTGTTGGACTGGCGCGAGCAGTTGATGCAGGAAGTAGACAGAACTGTGCATCACATGCAGGATGACGCCGCGAATTACCCTGATCCCGCTGACCGTGCTACCCAGGAAGAAGAATTCAGCCTGGAATTACGAACTCGAGATCGGGAAAGAAAACTGATCAAGAAGATCGACAGCACCATAGAGCTTATCGCTCAAGATGACTACGGTTTTTGCGAATCATGCGGCATTGAAATAGGCATTCGCAGACTGGAAGCCAGACCAACCGCAAATAAGTGCATCGATTGTAAGACACTCGACGAAATCAAGGAGAAGCAGCTCGGTAGTTAGAGACTGCAGCTGCACTGGCAATCGGGAACTAAGTCATGGACTACCCATTCTCGATTGCCTGCACCTTCGATGTGAATTTCCATCTGTGTCGGCTCAACCAGACAGATGAATGATTACCCCCCCCAGCCGATCAGCTATGTCGGCAGATTCGCGCCCTCTCCCACGGGACCGTTGCATTTCGGATCACTGGTGGCGGCCCTGGCCAGTTACTTCGATGCGAGGTCGAATAAAGGCACCTGGCTCGTTCGCATGGAAGACCTCGACCCGCCTCGTGAACCACCCGGTACAGACGCGCTCATTCTAGAGCAGCTGCATATATTAGGATTGGAGTGGGATGGTGAGGTGCTCTATCAAAGTAGCCGCCTTGATGCCTACCGCGCAACGCTGGAAAGACTCAAAGCAACCGGGCTGTGCTTCTCCTGCGATTGCACGCGGCCGCGCATAAAGTCTATCGGGGGTATCTATGACGGCAGATGCCGTTATCGCAAGTTGCCTTTCAATTCTGGCTTGGCCACCCGTGTCAAGACAGACAAAAATCTGTACGAGTTTGAAGATGCAATTCAGGGAAACTATTCACAAATCCTCGAGCAAGACATAGGTGATTTCACACTACTGCGTAAAGACGGATTGTTTGCCTATCAACTAGCCGTGGTGGTCGACGATGCTGATCAGGGCATAAACCATGTTGTGCGTGGCTACGACCTTTTGGAGTCAACCCCGAGACAGATCTACCTACAACAATTACTGGGATTCCTGACACCTCAATATGCCCACGTCCCAGTCGTCGTTAATGAGCAGGGTCAGAAACTCAGCAAGCAACACTTTGCCGACTCCATTGACGTTCAAGCTGCATCCACAGTGCTACATAATGCAATGCGATTCCTCGGGTTGCGTCCTGCCAAGGCACAGATCTCCGAACCGCCAGCTGACTTGTTAGCCTGGGGTATTGATAACTGGGATATACAGGCTGTGCCCAAGTTAGCTAATATACCGATGCACGCTGCACACTAGGGTGAGCCTGTGTACATACCGCGTTCCATACTTGTTCTCATTATCATCATTTACCTGCTGTTCCTGATCAGTGTTGATTGGATTAATCAGCCTGTGGGGGCTTGGTATCGACCCTTTGCCGTTGGCCTGTTAATAGTCCTCGTAGCGGCCTGGGCCCATAGGGATAGGGACAGCGATGAGCTATGAGTTAAGCACATTGTTTTTGCTGGGCAGTGGCTACCTTATGCTGCTGTTTGGTATTGCCTACATTACCGATAACGGCTACATCCCCAGAAAAATTGTTCAATCCCCAATTGTGTATGTGCTTTCACTCGGCGTATTTGCCAGTGTATGGGCTTACTATACGTCCATCAGCAATGCGCTAGAGAATGGCTACGGCTTTCTGGCCAATTCTATCGGAATTTCACTGGCTTTTTTGTTTTCACCCCTGCTGCTGAAACCGCTACTAGAGCTCACGCGCACTTATCAACTGAGCTCCCTGGCGGACTTGATGGCTTTCCGCTATCGCTCGCCCTGGGCCGGCACAATTACGACGCTTGTCGTTCTGATTGGTGTGATACCGCTAGTCGCCTTGCAAATCCGGGCCGTTGCCGACACTGCCAACATGCTTTCCCAGGAGGCATCCCAGGGTCTGGTGGCAACAGGATTTTGCATCTTGATCACACTATTTTCTATTCTCTTTGGAACCTCTCGCCGTACGGGACGAACCCGACACGATGGTCTGGTAATGGCCATTGCCTTTGAATCTTTGGTCAAACTCATCGCATTCCTGATCGTAGGGTTGTTTGCAGTCTATGGTGCCTTCGACGGCTTATCCGGTGTCGACCAGTGGCTGCAGACCCAGCCTGAATTGATAAGCGGATTAAAGGGCACTGATTACTTGAGCTCATTTCATGTCGCCGCTCTTTTGTTTTTCACCGCGGCAGTAGCCATGCCCCACATGTTCTACGTTACCTTCAACGAAAATAACAGCCATGCATCTCTTGCATTCGCCAGCTGGGCTCTACCACTCTATTTTCTGTTAATCAGCTTGCCTGTATTGCCAATACTATGGGCCGGACTGCTGGCAGAATCCAACGTGCCAGTTGAGTATTTTCCGGTTATCATTGGCCAAGCCTACGGTGTGCCTATTCTCACTCTTGTCGCTTACCTCGGCGGGCTCTCAGCTGCCAGTGGCCTGATCATAGTAATCACACTGGCACTATCTAACATGTGCCTTAATCACTTGATCCTGCCTTTGTACCAGCCTACTGCGAACCAGGATATTTACCGCTGGCTGCTTTGGCACCGCAGGCTACTTATCACAGCCCTGATCTGGGCTGGCTTTTTCGTCTACTATCTTTCGGGCAACACCACCAGTATTCAATCGATTGGCACTGTCGTATTTTCTGCTGGCCTTCAGTTTTTACCCGGTATCGTGGCAATTCTGTACTGGCCTCAGGGCAACAAAAAGGGTTTTATGACGGGACTGTCTGGTGGCGTAGCGATATGGCTGTGGTATCTGTTGTTCCCGTTGTTCTCAGGCAATCCAGCAGTCACGGTTGAAACCATTAACTGGAGCGGGATAGCGGCACTATCATTGATAGCCAACGCGGCACTTTTCATTGGCGTATCCTTAACCAGCACCAGCACCGATGAGGAACGTGGTTCTGCGGACATCTGCGCGCTGGACACGATTCGAAGGCGCAAGCGCAGCGGCCTCGTCGCAAAATCTCCGGATGAATTTGTACGTTCACTCAGTAAGCCATTGGGGAAAAGTGCGGCCAAACGTGAGGTTAATCAGGCACTCCAAGACCTGAAAATCGGTTATGATGATACTCGTCCATCATCCTTGCGTCTCCTGAGAGGACGATTGGAGGCCAACCTTTCGGGCCTGTTAGGTCCCTCTATCGCGCGTGACATAATAGACAGTTATTTGCCCTTCAGCATCGTTTCTCAGCACGGCAGCACAGACTTGAATGTCATTGAAAGCCGTATCGAATCATACCGCAGCAATCTGTCAGGCATGGCTGCCGATTTGGATAATTTGCGGCGTTACCACAGACAGATCCTTCTAGAACTACCGCTTGGGGTTTGTTCGCTCAGCATAGAGAATGAAATAGTGATGTGGAATCGTGCGCTGGCAGATTTGACTGAAATCGATACCGCCGATGTTGTCGGCTCACAGCTGGTTGATCTGCCTGAACCATGGCGCAATCTGCTCAACAACTTTCTTGATGACTCAGTAAACCACAGTTACAAACGAAATTTTCAACTTAAAGGTCAAAAAAAATCAGTCAACCTGCACAAGGCCTACATAGATAAGCCCAACGAACAGGATTTGAGCCATGAAGGCGTTATCATCCTTATCGAAGACATTACAGAGACCGAAATTCTTGAGGCAGGACTCACTCACAGCGAACGTCTCGCATCTATTGGACGCCTAGCGGCAGGGGTAGCCCACGAAATTGGCAATCCAATTACCGGCATTGCCTGTCTGGCACAGACCATTCGCGACGAGTTTGACGGCACTGAATTGGAGCAATTGGCAGGACAAATCATAGAGCAGACAGACCGCACTTCGAAGATTTTGCAATCTCTGGTCAATTTCGCCCACGCCGGAACCAGTTACACTGACTACGAAAAACAGGCGGTGAATATAAGTGAGTGTATGCAGGAAGCCCTGACCCTGATCTCCTTAGACAAAAAGAGCAAGGACGTTGAAATCCAGATCGAATGTGAAGATGAACTGCAGATTCTGGGAGATGCGCAAAAGCTACTGCAAGTCATGGTTAATCTTTTAAACAATGCCCGGGATGCCAGTGTCCCAGGCAGTAATATTCTCATGCAGGCCATGCGAGTCGGAAATCGTGCCAAAATCACGGTGACGGATGACGGATTTGGCATCCCCGCAGCCATCAGGGACCGGGTATTCGACCCATTTTTCACTACCAAAGAGGCTGGAGAAGGCACTGGACTGGGCCTGTCTCTGGTTTTCAGCATAGTTGAGGACTTAGGCGGAGATATTGATATAATCAGCCCGATAAACAAATCTCGGGGTACCGGCACACAAGTGGTAGCATGGTTCTCTGAATTTCATGATGATTCGGACACAGAAATCGAACGCCATGACGAAGCGCAATTTCGAAGGTCTAGATAAGCATTCGCATGTCAGCAATGAATCAAGTTTTGGTTGTCGAAGATGAGACGGTGATTCGCACCGCGCTAAGACGACTTCTGGAAAGGCACGACTATCAAGTCAGCGAAGCTGGGACCGTCAAGGAATCCCTGGAAAAATATGACATGGATGACTTCGACGTCATCATCAGCGACCTCAGGTTGCCCGGCGCCCCCGGCACCGATCTTATCAAAGCCACTTCCACCCCCGTTCTTATCATGACCAGCTATTCAAGTATCCGGTCAGCTATCGATTCTATGAAAATGGGCGCAGTGGACTACATTGCCAAGCCATTCGAGCACAACGAAATAATAGAAACTGTTGCCAAGATAATCAGGGAACACGCCATCAAAGAACCGGTAGAAAAATCTGCGAATGATGAAGAGGAAGCGCCGGTTCATGGGATGATCGGCAGCTGTCCCCAGATGCTAGAACTGTTCCGCCGCATCAGAAAGGTCGCACAGACAAATTCAACCGTGCTCATTAATGGCGAATCTGGCACCGGCAAGGAATTGGTAGCGCGCGCGATACACAGGCTCAGCAGCAGGCAGAATCAGGAAATGATCTCCGTAAACTGCGCTGCCATTCCAGAAAATCTGATTGAATCCGAATTGTTTGGGCATGAAAAAGGCGCATTCACTGGGGCCACTGCGACTCGAACCGGCCTGGTAGAGGCCGCTAATAGCAGCACACTGTTTCTAGACGAAATTGGTGAATTGCCTCTAGAAGCGCAGGCAAGATTGCTACGCGTCCTGCAGGAAAACGAGATCCGCAAAGTCGGGTCGGTACAATCAAAGAAAGTGGATGTACGCCTGGTCGTTGCAACTCATAGAGATTTGAAACAGCTGGTTGAAGACGGCCAATTTAGAGAAGATCTATACTACCGCATCAATGTCATGACTCTCTTGATTCCGCCGCTGCGGGATCGCGGCAACGACATTCTTAAGCTGGCAGACGCGATCCTGCAGCGCACCTGTCGCAGATTGAAAACGCCAATGCTGCTGTTTAGCGAAGGCGCCAGTCGAGCGATAGCAGATTATAGCTGGCCCGGAAATGTTCGTGAGCTGGAAAACGCGATTGAGCGCGCTGTGGTTCTGGCTGAAACCCCGAAAATCGGCGAAGACCTTCTCGCCATAGACAATGACGACCCTGAAGCAGAAGTGGAAACTGTCGGATTCGATCCAGCCACGAGAGCGGCCAAACCTGTGGAGGAGCTGTCGCTAGAAGACTATTTCCAACGCTTTGTGCTGGAGCATCAGGATTCCATGAACGAAACCCAACTGGCCAAGAAGCTCGGCATCAGTCGTAAATGTTTATGGGAGAGGCGCCAAAGATTTGGCATTCCACGCAAGAAAAAGACTGCGAGCTGAAGCAACCAGTCTTAAACTTACGCCACCCCCTGAAAACCCCTGCCTTCTGTACCAGCTCCGTTTATTTCAATAACGTCATGAATGTTACTGCTACCCTATTACCCATTAGTTTGGGGAAATATGGTAACAAAACTTGCTTTTCAATTAGTAGGAACTAATTAGTAAAACGCTAAATATCTGATATATAAGTGTATTTATTTCTTGGCACGTTAAATGCATATTATATGGAGATAATAACAATAAATAATAACAATAAGCCTAAATAAAAAGAAAAATCGCATTACTGAGTTATTGAACTAAGGTTAGTGCTTAATAAGAAAAGGTTGGATTTGTTGTACTCAACGCAGTGATTTGCTGCCCTACTTCAAATACACCACCTTAAATGCTTAAGCGGTGCCGCATTTGGCTCCCTAAATAAAAATAATAACTAAATAACTAACAGCAACAATAATAATAAAATTTTCTTCCATTAGGGGGGTGGTGATTCACCCTCCTAATCGTTCTCCATTCGCATACCTAATCTCTCCCTTGTTTGACCCTTTTCAAGCACATTCTCTGAAAGCGTTGTATCATTTACGTCGTATATTGTTCTAATGTCTGGAAGACAGCCACTTTTGTACACACTATCAATTCCGCAATTCTTGCCAAACCTCCAAGAATCAGATTTTTCTCATGCCTAACCTCAAGGATTTACCCGGCGTTGAGCAAGCCCAAGTCATTGACCGCGACCAGCATCCTATCTCGCGCCAGGACATTTCTCCCAATGCCTTAAAGGTACTTTATCGCCTGACCAGTGCGGGATATTCCAGCTTTCTCGTGGGAGGTGGCGTACGCGACCTGTTATTGGACAACAAACCCAAGGACTTCGATGTCGCCACTGATGCAACTCCTGAGGAAATCAAACAGCTATTTCGAAATGCCCGCATCATTGGTCGGCGGTTCCGTATCGTCCACGTCCGCTATGGAAGAGAAATTATAGAGGTGACGACATTCAGAGCTGCGCCAGACAAGCAACTCGAAGTCAGCGATAAATCCTCGAGAAAACAATTACAGAACATCGATTCAGCACAAACCCGAGAGGGAATGATCGTAAGGGACAATGTTTATGGCCGTATCGATGAGGATGCTGCCCGCAGAGATTTCACTATCAACGCGCTTTACTACACCACCGATGGTTTCAAGCTGCTAGATTTTTGTGGTGCCATGGCAGACATTGAGGACCGGAGTATTCGCATGATAGGCGATGCCACCGAGCGATATCGCGAAGATCCTGTTCGTATGCTCAGAGCGCTGCGGTTTTCCGCTAAGCTTGGCTTTGATATCGCACCAGAAACTGCTTCCCCGATAGAGGATCTCGCCGATCTGCTGACTTCCATATCGCCAGCCCGGCTCTTCGATGAAGTGGTTAAGCTATTCTCCTCCGGCCACGCCGAAAGCACCTTTACTCTACTAATTGAAAGCCGAGTGCGGGAATTCATTCTAGGCCCCACGTTTGAGGCGCTCGAATGCTGCGAGCCGCAGGTTTTCAGACTGGTAGAGTTGGCAATGAAAAACACCGATCTGCGCATAGCCGATGATAAGTCCGTGACACCCTATTTTCTGTTCGCTGCACTATTATGGCCACCCCTGCGGCTAACGATGAAACAAGCCGGCGTCGAAAGTATGAATTCCAGCAGCCAGTTTATTGATGTCGCGAACCAGACCATCTCCAATCAACTGAGTTTGACAGCCATACCCAAACGCATTAGTTATGCCAGTCGCGAAATCTGGGAACTTCAGAACAGGCTCACTCACCGTGCCCACAGAACGATCGATGCCACCCTGAATCATCCGCGCTTCAGAGCGGCCTATGATTTTTTGTTGCTCAGGGAGGCTGCGGGAGAAAGTTTGGGGGAAAGTGGCGAGTGGTGGACGGTCTATCAATTCGGTGATACGACCCAACGAGACGAATTGCTGGAGCAACTTCCAAATACACGGCGTAAGCGCCGTCGCAAAAGGCGATCCTCAGCGAGCAACAATAGTGACTAGTCCGCAGCTTTCCAACATCAGCACGCCGCGTTTTATCGCAGTAGAGGGCCCCATTGGTGTAGGCAAAACCAGCCTGAGCAGGCGCCTCGCCGACACTTTTAATTACGACCTGCTATTAGAGAAGGCTGAGGAAAATCCTTTCCTGGATCGTTTCTATCAGGATCCGAGAACGCATGCACTGGCTACCCAGTTATTTTTTCTGTTCCAGAGAGCCCAGCAAATTCAGGAGCTCCGGCAGGATGACATGTTTGAGCCAGTCAGGGTGTCAGACTTTCTCATCGACAAGGATCGGTTGTTTGCTGAGCTGAACCTGGACCAGGATGAGTACGCCCTTTACCTGAGCGTCTACCGGCACCTTATCATCGATGCGCCCAATCCAGATCTGGTCATTTACCTGCAGGCACCAACAGAGGTGTTGCTGGGCCGCATTCAGAAACGCGGCATTGCATCAGAGCAGATGATAGAGGCTGGGTATCTGGAACAGCTGAATCGGGCCTATACCGAGTTTTTTCACTATTACACCCATTCCAAGCTCCTGATCGTCAATAGCGCAGAAATAGACCTGGTGGCTAATGACGATGACTACGAGCAACTGGTAAAATACATACTCAGTTTACCCAGCGGCACACACTATTTTAATCCTAAGCCCACGTTACTCTAGCGACCCGCATCGACTCGACACATTGAAGCAGCCAAGAGGCTCGCAACAGCTCTGACTTTTATTGAGTCAGGCCTGCTGGTAACCGTCGTATACCGATAGTCGTTTTTCAACTCTAAACACGCACTTAACGGCAAATTACCATGAGCTCACAAACTCAAGTCAAAAACATCACCCTCACTGCGCTGCAAAGAATCAAACGAGAAGGTGGAAAGTTTTCCTGTCTGACCGCCTATGATGCCTGTTTTGCTCGCATACTCAGCGCGGCGGGAGTTGAAGTGCTATTAGTTGGGGATTCTCTCGGCATGGTATTGCAAGGACATGACAGCACGCTACCTGTCACCATGGATGACATGATTTATCACGTCGGTTGTGTCAAGCGAGGCAACCTTGGTTCGCTGATTATGGCTGACCTGCCATTCATGAGCTATGCCTCTGAAAGCCAAACCCTTGAAAATGCAGCGGCACTGATGCGCGCAGGCGCGCATATGGTAAAACTGGAGGGCGGCGCCTGGATCGCGAATACAACAAGACTGCTTGCCGAGCGAGGTATTCCGGTGTGTGCGCACATGGGGCTGACCCCACAATCTGTCAACAGGATTGGTGGCTTTCATGTGCAGGGGAGAGACACCGATCAGGCCCAGCTCATTCTGGAAGAAGCTAGCATGCTGCAGGAATCAGGCGCGAATATACTGTTGCTCGAGTGTGTGCCCCAGTCCTTGGCTAAAACCATTACTGATGCGTTGAAAATCCCAGTCGTCGGCATTGGTGCTGGACCCGACACCACCGGCCAGATCATGGTGCTACACGATGTACTCGGCATTTCCCCTATTACGCCAAAATTTGTGAAAAACTTCCTGCAAGATTCAGATAATGGGATACCCGGCGCTATAGAAGCCTATGTAAAAGCAGTGAGATCCAAGACTTTCCCTGCTCAAGAACATAGTTTCAACTAGCCGGACTGTAATTGCTATGCTTACCGTTGCAACGAAAACCGCCCTGCGCCAGGAACTAAAAAAAGCCTCCCAGCAAGGCCTCAGCATCGGCCTGGTTCCCACGATGGGTAATCTTCATCAAGGCCACCTTGAGCTGGTTGAGGCATCTGTGCGCGAATGTCAATTCACGGCGGCCACTATTTTCGTTAACCCCATGCAGTTTGGCGCAGATGAAGATCTCGCAATTTACCCGCGCACGCTTGAACAAGATCAACAGTTGCTCGAGTGCGCGGGTTGCAATCTACTTTTCACACCAGGCGCTAGTGAAGTATACGGCCCTGAACTGGAGTCAGGGACTGTTGTGCGCATCCCGCGACTGTCTGAGGCTTACTGCGGTAAATCCAGACCAGGACACTTTGATGGCGTCGCTACGATAGTCACCAAGCTATTCAACCTGGTGGCACCAGCGAAAGCGTATTTTGGGCTCAAGGATTTTCAACAATTTCGCATAATCCAGCAGCTCGTCGAGGACCTGGATTTCGATCTCGAACTGCGCGGTATACCGACCAAACGCGAGGTCTCAGGCCTGGCGATGAGTTCCCGCAATAATTTTCTCACCGCTGATCAGCGCAAGATTGCTGCCGGCCTGTATGCAACGCTCAAGTCCACGGTTGAGCAGATTCTCGCGGGCAACAGGGAGTTTAGGCAACTAGAAAGTGGCGCAGCCCAGGCGCTTAGCCAGTTCGGGATCAGACCAGACTATCTGGCAATTTGTAATGCAGAAACGCTTGCTCTCGCTACCGCATCTGACTCTAAGTTAGTCCTGTTGGCCGCTGGCTTTGTCGACTCCATTCGACTGATCGACAACCTCACCGTTGAGCTCTAGATTCAAGCGCATTAACCCGCTGCCAGAGGCCAAATGCTGGAATCCTCTTCGGTTGAGGCAACATAACTAATCGGGCATACTCAAGAGCAGTTTCAGGTCACCTGACTTGACCAGAAACAGTTTCTATTAGGCCTTAGAACTCCCATTCTCACAACGCCGGCAGGCAGATATTGCATCGCAATAAATGTGAGGTAACTGGGCTTGAATTCATCGCGAATCAGATCGAGAAATACCATGCTAGAAATTAAAAACCATCCCGTTTCAGCTGCCGCTGCTTCCCATAGCCACCTTAACAAAGAGCAGTATGCTGAAATGTACAAGCGCTCGATTGAAAACCCCGAAAAATTCTGGTCGGAGCAGGCTGAAGAATTTATTCATTGGCACGCGCCCTGGAAACAGGTGTTTAGCAGTGACTTTCATACCGCCAAGACGAGCTGGTTCAGTGGCGCCAAATTGAATGTGAGCTACAACTGTATTGATCGGCACCTTGAGAAGCGAGGCGGCCAGACTGCGATCATCTGGGAAGGCGATGAGCCCGATCACGATCTTAAGGTAAGCTATTGCGAATTGCATGAAGCTGTTTGTCGCTTCGCCAATGCAATGAAGGCCCGTGGCGTTAAGAAAGGAGACCGCGTTTGTATCTACATGCCCATGGTGCCCGAAGCCGCATATGCGATGCTCGCCTGCGCGCGGATCGGCGCTATCCACTCCGTGGTTTTCGGCGGGTTCTCTCCCGAATCCATCAAAGACCGAATTCAGGACTCCGACTGTCAGACGGTTATTACCGCTGACGAGGGCGTGCGCGGCGGCAGGATTATTCCCCTCAAGGCGAATGTGGACAAAGCTCTCACGGAGTGCCCGAATGTCCACACGGTTTTCGTCATTGAGCGCACCGGTGCTGACGTTCCCCGGCAGGAGGGGCGCGATGTTTGCTATCACGAGGCAACGAACAACGCGAGCCCGGAGTGCGACCCCGAACTCATGGACGCGGAAGATCCCTTATTCATTCTTTACACATCAGGCTCCACTGGCAAACCCAAAGGCGTAATGCATACCACCGCCGGGTATTTGCTGGGCGCCGCCATGACGCATAAGTACGTCTTCGATTATCACGACGGCGATATTTACTGGTGCACCGCCGACGTAGGTTGGGTTACCGGCCACTCTTACATTGTGTATGGCCCTCTCGCAAATGGCGCGATCACGCTAATGTTTGAGGGTGTGCCAACTTATCCCGATAACTCCCGTTTCTGGCAAGTAGTCGATAAACACAAGGTCAATATTTTCTATACGGCGCCAACCGCTATCCGCGCGTTAATGGGAGCCGGTGATGAACCGGTGACCCGAACTTCGCGAGCATCTCTGCGTATACTCGGGTCGGTCGGAGAACCTATAAATCCCGAAGCCTGGGAATGGTATTACCACGTAGTAGGAGACGAGCGCTGTCCCATAGTAGATACCTGGTGGCAAACGGAAACAGGGGCAATCATGATCACGCCAATTCCTGGTGTAACAGAATTAAAACCTGGATCTGCAACCTTGCCATTTTTTGGTGTGAAGCTTGCTTTACTGGATGCCGATGGCAAGGAGTTAGAAGGCTCTGCCGAGGGTAACCTGGTTATTTGTCAGAGCTGGCCAAGCCAGATTCGCTCGGTGTACGGCGACCATGAGCGCTGTATTAATACCTACTTCGCGGCGTACCCGGGCTACTACCTGACAGGCGATAGTGCCCGCAGAGACGAGGATGGTTTTTACTGGGTAACCGGAAGAGTCGACGATGTTATCAACGTTTCGGGGCACAGACTCGGTACCGCTGAAATAGAAAGCGCTCTCGTCCTGCATGATGCCGTGGCCGAGGCCGCTGTGGTGGGCTATCCACACGATATTAAAGGACAAGGCATCTATGCCTATGTCACGCTAATGGCTGGTACCGAGGCGAGTGAAGAACTGAGTGCAGAGTTGGTTAAATTCGTCGCCAATGAAATTGGTTCATTTGCCAAACCTGAAATCATCCAGTTCACTCCCAACCTTCCCAAGACCCGTTCCGGTAAAATCATGCGCAGAATTCTGAGAAAGATTGCCGCTAATGAGCTTGAAACCCTGGGTGACACCACAACCCTGGCAGATCCTGCCGTTGTTGATGATTTAATTCAAAACCGAGCGAATCGCTAGCGGGTCATGTCTGACTATTTAGCTACGGTAAACTGGACCCGAGGGGACGGAGGTTTTCTTGCCAAGCAGCATTCCCGCGCCCATGAATGGCATTTTGATGGTGGCGCGGTGGTCGCAGCATCGGCTTCGCCACATATTGTGCCAACGCCGTGGTCCTCCCCTGAAAACGTAGACCCAGAAGAAGCATTCGTGGCGTCCCTTGCTTCTTGCCACATGTTGTTTTTTCTCTCAATCGCGGCGAGCAAAAATTTCGTGGTCCAAAGCTATTCCGATTCAGCCTGCGGCAGAATGGAGAAAAATCTACAAGGCAAGCTTGCTTTCACAAAGGTATTCCTGAGACCGGCAGTTGAGTTTGCCAAGGGTGCACTCGCAAGCGAAGCCGCAATCATGGAAATCTATCATCTCGCTCACGAGAAATGCTTTATTGCCAGCAGCGCCAAAGCCGAAATCTTGATAGAACCCGTAATCTAGTTGCAGGCCGAGTGCGTAACTCCTTGCTTCCCCATAGAAAACGATGGATGTCATTGATTTTTTTAATTTCGTTGAGCTTAGGGGAAGCCCGTGACAAAATTCCGTTCCCCTACTCTCGCAAGACGAGTCTCTTGCTGGTGACCCAAATTCTTCCAAACACAATGGTCAAATTGTGCGCGAAAGCCTGGCGCTACCTCGCAGGGCTATTCCCGCTAACACTGCAAGGCACAATCACCCTACTTTTTACCTCTTGGGCGTTGAGCGCATATGGCTATGGCGCGATGGACCTGGTGGTATTTGCCCTTGCTATCTGCGGTCTGTCGATCCTTGTTTGCTGTTTGTTTTGCTCTGTGGGGTTCGGCATCTTCATGCAGCGCAAAATCCGTCGGGAAATAGCGAACAGCGACACACCCCTGAACAATATCGAGGTTGAGGCAGGCTATCCCAATGAGACTGGCTTCAGCCTTCCCGCAGTATCGTTTTTCCCATTAGTACGTTTAGCCTGGAAAATCATCTATCCCGATGAAATTGCTACCCGTACACGCCTCGATTCAGAGAACCAGCTTCGCGAGGAAATTATCCCCAGCCGGCGCTGCCTCAGCGAACGCGTAGTCCGGGAGTTTTCCGTACGAGATGTGCTGGGGCTAAGTCAGTTCTCCTGGCGTCTGGAGCAAGCGGTCAGCTGCAAGGCACTCCCTCAGGTCAGCGCAGTTAAACAGCTGCCTATCCTGAGGTCGCTGACTGCAGAAGACGGAATCCCCCACAACACCGGTGATCCTGAGGGGGACAGAATGGAAATAAGACCCTACGCACCAGGAGATTCTGTCAAGAACATCATGTGGAAAGTCTATGCCAGGAACCGGCAGCTTAATGTGCGGTTACCGGAGCGCAGTGTATTCCAGAGCAAGCGCACCCTCGCTTACCTGCTTACCAGCAAGCACGACGAAGCTGCGGCGGCTGTTGCTAGAGTCGCACTGGAGACTGGCGCTCTCGGAGAGGATTGGGCGTTTGGGGCTGACGGCTTTGAATCCCCCGTCTCGGATCTATCCAGCGCTCTGCAGGCAATAGCGGGGTCACGCAGCCTGGACGGAGGCCATGACTATGGACTCGACAGGTTTTTGGGACATGCCGGAAATCATGGATCTGCCCACTGCATAGTGTTTGCCGCGGCGGAGAAAAACCCCAGCCTTGAGCTTTTAAAGAATACAATCAGCAGCTATTCCGGTCAGTTTTCCCTCATAATGGCTACTGATAGCCTGCAAGAGGAACAAAATCCGGCATGGTGGAAGAAATATTTACTGCGCCGAGACAGCAATGCGCAGCCGCTTTCTCACAGTACGCGGCATGATTTATTGCATTTATTGACCGAAGTTGGGCAGCAAGTAGAATCCACCTTGGTCGTTGACCGTGAAACTGGCTTTAGTTTTGACCAGTATCTTCGCAAGGTTTGAGAAATGAAGGAAAACACTGCCACAGTTCAAGCACATTATCTGCCTAGCGCATTGCGGGCTCTGATAATCGCCAGCGCGTTCTGGGCGTTGAGCCTGAGCTTAACGATCCTTAGTGGGTCTGTTGCGGCCATCGCCGGCAGCCTGATTGCCTGTCTGGCAGTCGATCGCTGGGCTAATGCAGAACCTATCAAACAAGTCCGAACTTCCACTATCGTTGCAGCCGCTGCCGCATTACTTTTGCTCAATTATGCAGCCGTCGGTCTAGTGACAAGATCAGATATCCTTGCCAGCATGCTTTCACCCATTGTCGCCTTTGAATTGGGAGAGGCACTAAATTGGTTTGGCCTGTGCCTGGCCGCGACCACTGTGCTGCGCTCACTTGCACAGCGAACCAGCTTCGGTGGCGTGCTGGAAATACTATTTGTCGCAACTGCTTTCGTAGTGACCTTATCGGCCCATCGCAACGGCATGATTCATCGACCATTTTTTATTGGCGATTATGCCCTGATCCGGGGTATCGACCCGGCCACTATTCTTATGGCGTTTGGCTGCCTGGCAGTCATTGCCTTGTCGGCCCTGCTAATGGCAGAAAACAATCAGCGACGCCTGCCCTACCATTTCGCCATTCTCGGCTTGCTCTGCTTTTCACTGGCGGGCTTTGTGCGCTTTTTCGGCCTGCCTACGCCAGGAATGACTGATGATTTAGGACTAACAGGTCAAGAAATAGCCGGCAATAGTCAGCAGAAAGAGAACCCTTTCAGAGATGGGGAGAACACCGCGGAAGACAAGGAGGCGCCCGTTGCGGTCGTGGTGTTCCGTGACGACTACGAACCCTTGAACGGATCCTATTACTTCCGCGAGTCTGCCTATTCGCAGTTCAATGGTGTCATGCTGGACTATACAAGCAGGGGCGACATGGACCGCGACCTGATTGAATCATTCACCAATACAGAACTGACAGCCGAAGTGCTGCCCCAGGCGATGGACCAGCGCAAGACTGTAAGAACCACGGTAGGCATGCTGGTCCCGCATCGCAATCCATTTGGGCTGGTAAGCCCTGCTACCTATATCAATGCTGCTAACCCCAACAATCTGCGCTTCAAGCGCACCTACGACACCCTGTCATACGCGCCTACCTACGATTTCGAGTACATGCTGGGACGCGAGTTGGGCCGAGACGACTGGTCAGACGAATTACGCAATAAGTATCTTGAGTTACCGTCAGATCCGCGCTATCGAGAGCTGGCCGAGTCACTCATTGCCAATCTGAGACCAGTATATGCAGACGACCCCTTCGCAAAGGCCTGGGCAATAAAGACTTATTTAGACGAAAACGGCATCTATAGCCTCAAGAACGATCATGCCTATGAGACGGATCCAGCCGCCTCGTTCCTGTTCGGTGATTTAACCGGCTATTGCATGCATTTTTCCTTTGCTGCGACCTATATGTTCAGAAGCATCGGCATTCCCGCCCGGGTTGGGATTGGGTATTCGGTTCCAGCTTCCAACCGCGCCGGTGGCTCAGCACTGCTGGTTCAGGCTGTCCATGGCCACGCCTGGCCTGAAATCTATTTCAAAGACATTGGCTGGGTGATTGTAGACCCCGCGCCTCAACAAACCCTGGTGGATATGAGCACAGATCCGCAGAATGAACTGCAGCAGCTGCTAGGTGACATGCTCCGGGATGACGCCTCATTCGCCGACTTTATGGAACAACAGCAGTCCGGGCTGATAGATCTCCAGACGCTACTGAATATCGTCTATGGGCTTCTGGTCGCGGCTATGGTTCTGGGTTATAGCATCCGTTCCTATCGATACTTCGCGCCTAGCGTGTATGGCCCAGAGCAACAATATAGACTGGCCTATCGCGCTGCCCTTGATCAGCTAGCCGGAGTCGGCGTGATCCGGCACTACGGGGAAAGTCGAGAGCGATTTGCCGCCAGGGCAGCGGCCACATCGCCCACAATAGAACCAGCCACAGCAACCCATCTTGCCAGGTCATTGGGCGCTAGCGATGGGGATAGCACTACCACTGATTGGAAGACCATCAGACGCGCAATTGCCAAGGAAATAGGTCAAAACACGCCGCGCTGGCGACGCGCCCTGGCGTTTTGCAATCCTTATTCCTGGCTGTTTACTCGCTAACCAGCACATCTTCGTTTTATCGACCGCCCTCCGGAGTCATCTATGTCCACAGAAATTCTTGCAGATTCAGCAATCGAACCTAAGGCTGAACAGATTTCGCAAGCACCAGAATCCGATCAGGACCTGGCACAGTCCATTGATGTGTTAAAGCGCCTTAGCAACTCCGTGAAGAGCCGGGTATTGGGTCGAGACGATGTAATTGAGTTAGCCATCATTGCACTCATTGCGGACGGCCATGTCTTGCTGGAGGACTTTCCGGGATCCGGCAAGACCACCCTGGCCAAGGCCCTGGGCGAGGCAATAGTCAGCGAAGATGACGCAGCAGAGGAAAGTGCAGACAAGGAAATAGTCCCGTTCCGTCGCATTCAGTTCACCCCTGACCTACTGCCTTCAGATGTCACCGGAGTCCCGGTATTCGATACCAATACCAATGCCTTTCATTTCCGCCACGGGCCGCTTTTTGCCCACGTGGTTTTGGCCGATGAAATCAATCGCACCTCGCCCAAAGTACAGTCAGCGATGTTGGAGGCAATGGGAGAAAAGCAGGTAACTGTAGACAATGTCACTTACCGCTTGGACGATCTGTTCTTCGTTATTGCAACCCAGAACCCGCTTGACCTGGTGGGCACCTACCCGTTGCCTACGCCGCAACTCGATCGATTCCTGTTTAAGATCACCATGGATCACATTGATCGCGATGCAGAACTTGGGGTTTTGGATACCTATCGTGAAAGAAGAGACAAGACTCTAGCGCCTGTAACCGTGACCCGCAATGAAGTGCTGGAAGCGCGTCGCAATATCGAGCAAGCGGTCAATATCCATCCTGCCATCAAGGAATGTCTTGTCGATATCTCACGTAACCTGAGGACTGATGACCGCGTATTACAGGGGAATTCCACTCGCAGCATGGTGTTGATGCTTCCAGCTCTACAAGTAGCTGCGGCACTGAAAGGCCGCAGTTTTGTGAGCGCAGATGATATTGAGCTATTGTTACCACGTGTATTGGGACATCGTGTTGAAATGGCGCCTGGTGTCACAGAAATTGATCGTGTGCTCCGCGATTGCATGCGGCCCCCGATGGAGCAACTTGCGAGAAGCACCCTCGACTGATGAACCGATTGAGTTTCAGGAATCTAATCAAACTGCTGAGCATTACCTTTTTCTGGTTTGCGGCATTACCTGTCGCGGCACAGGATGACAGCGGTCTTGGCGACATTGTGATTCCGAGGCAACAACTACCGCTGTGCTTCGGTTTCAGTGATGTCAGTGACCCCAGCGCCCTGGCTATCTGTGCTGCCCTCAATCTGCGGGAAAACGTCAAGGCGAGAGAGTTAAGCGAACAGTGGGTACGCAGCGAACCCGATTCTCCTGCCGCTCAGTTCGCCCTCGCGGAAGTGCTGCTTACAGTTGAAGGAAACATGCCAAGAGCACTGTTTCACCTTAATCGAGCTGAAGAGCTAACTCCCTATAGCAGTTTGGAGGAAGCCTTCGAATCGGGCAATGTGCAGTGGCACTATCTCACAATCAGCCAGTTGAGCTATGTCCATCAGCTAATGGGAGACCAGATTCGGTCTCTGGAATACCTGGAGAAAATGGAGTCAATCTATGGTCAGGATGTCGAGTCCTTCCGCGGTTGGCCTCTGATCAAGCTCAAGCAATATGATGCTGCTCGCGCCAGCGCCTACAAGGTTCTCGAGACTGAGGATAGTGTCAGGGCTCGAGCAAGGGCTTGGAACACCATTTGCGCTGCAGATCTGGCCAGCCTGGCACCGATTGAATCCAACAACGCATGCGACCGTGCCATCGCCGAGGACGAGAGTGCTGCTAACCAATCTAACAGCAGTGATACTGTCTATTTGACCAACGCGTCTGAAGTTGCCCTGAGTCTGTTGGAAATCGATCAGGCAGAAGACTATCTGAACCGTGCCACCCGATTTTTGAATCCTGACAGCGTCGCCGACCCCTGGATTTATCGCCTTTACCTTACCCTAAATCAGGGCCGCTTCGATGAAGCCCGGAGTTCACTTGACCGCATGCTGCTTTGGCGCCAACAGCAGGAACCCCTGGTCAGCGCCATGAATCGAGCCGAACACTTCCTGGTGAGCGCCAGCTTTCTGCTCATAGCAGGCTATGCTGAAGATGCCGCCAAACTCTCACAAACTGCCCTGAATCAACCAGACCGCAATGGCTCATACAGTGCCGATGACGCGCAAAAAGATGCCTATGCCGCGCTGATAAACATGCATGCCAATCGGGCGCAGCTGGAGATAGAAAAGGAACAGGGGATAAGTCTGGGCTGGTCAGAACTGCCGTCTCACCAGCTGCGACTGTTTGTTCTAAGACTGCAAGCCTGGCGGGCTGAACGCAGAGCAGCATCCTTATTTGCCAGCTTCGACACCTTGCAGAATCGAGTGAGACCCTACGCCCCACTCGACGTTCATATTCCGGAGTGGCTTGAGCCAGAATTGGTAGCGATCATAGGCACCGGCATTATGAACCAGATATTAGACCAGGCCTTGGCTAATGGCGCGTTTCAACTCAATGACGGCTACTATCATGCCTATAAAACTGAGATACACGCGCAGGAAGGCAATATCGATGAGCTGATCAGATCCGCCACCACCGCACTGGCTAAACTGCCGGACCGGGAAATTCTGCTGCGGGCCCGGGTGTCCGCCCGCCTCGCCCAGGCACATTGGCAAAGAGGTGAGGCCGAGGAGGCACACGCTCAGTTCATTCAGGCCATTAGCCAGGACCCAAGCGTTATCCGAAGACTGCAAACCAGCCTGCCCGCGGAACTCCTCACTGACGGCACAGCCCTGGCACAGCGAGTGAGTGATCTACTCAGTAAATCCCCGCGCTTTGCTACCTCCGATAACGGCCTGGTGCTGAACATAACCGCAGCGCCAGAACTCTCAATTTGCCTTCGCTCACGCTCGGGCGAGGCGCTTTCATGCTACACTAGCGCTGCTTCTGAAAGCGAGAGCATGGAATGGAATGCGGCCGAATTGGTCAAAGGCTTTCATACCAATGCATTTGGTCTGGGATTCGATATCAGTCAAGCGCAGCGAGCCATGTTGCTTGGCTCAAGCGTAATTCTGAGCTCGCAGATAGACCCCAATGCCCAGCGAAATCGCGAGGCTTTTCTGAGGCCCTGACTCAACCAATTTGGCCGCCCCCTTGATATACGCGATAGCACAATCCAGGACCCCTGTATTAAACTACAGAATCTGACCAACTTGTCTGGACTTAACACTCTATCGAGACAGCTAATTGTTCTGTTGGCTGCCACTTCTGCCCTTGGGCCTGCTGCCATGCAGATCCTGTTGCCTGCCTTGCCGGTAATGCAGGAAACTTTCGCTATAAGTAACGATGTCGCGCAGCTAACGCTGAGTCTTTCCATGTTGGCGATAGCCCTGGGCACACTCTTCTATGGCCCGTTGTCAGACAAATATGGGCGCAAGCCGGTCATGCTGCTGGGCCTCTGTATAACCTTCCTGGGTTCAATAGCCTGTCTATTCGCGGACACTATCGAGTGGCTGATCCTGGGCCGCTTCGTTCAAGCCTTTGGGGGAGCGGTAGGCATGGTGTTGGCCCGCGCTATAGTGAGGGACATCTATGAAGCCGAGGATGCTGCCAGGGTAATCGCAACCCTGGTAATGGTGATGGTCGTCATTCCGATGCTTTCTCCGGCTCTGGGAGGCGAACTCATGGCGCGCTTTGGTTGGTACTCGGTGTTTACTGTGATTGCCTGTTTCAGCACCATCCTGTTTGCAGTGTTGCTGTTTGAACTACCCGAAACCCTAAAAGAATCAGCGCCGTTTGAAGGCGTAGGCGCGATGCTTTCTACCTTCGCTCTGCTACTCAAATCTCCTGCCTTTAGAAGTTATGCACTTTGCGTGAGCTTCGTATCTGTGGTGTTTTTTAGCTTTATCTCTGCGGCACCAGAGATTATGGTCAGCGTTTTGCACCGACCGCCTACAGAATATGGCTATTATTTCGTCATGATTCCCCTGGGTTTTATGGGAGGTAATTACGCGACCCGAATCCTGGGGAAGCGGCTAAACATCAATGAAATGATCAGCTATGGAGGCAGCATCGCTATATTCGGTATTGTCATTGCGATCGCGCTGCAGCTGGCAGGCCTTACTCACCCCATCACCTTATTTGCCCCGATAGCCCTTGCCGTATTTGGCAACGGCATAACGTTACCAAATGCGCAGGCGGCCGCTATCAACGAATTTCCCCAGTTTGCAGGCAGCGCCTCCGGCTTAACCGGGTTTTTGCAGATGGCTCTGTCAGCGATAGCTGCGCAAACTGTGGCTCTTATCTTCAACGGCACAGTATTCCCGCTGCTGCTGATGATGTTGACTGCCTCAGCCTTATCACTGGGGCTTTTTCATATCGGCATGAGCGCAAAGTCTCAAACTGCTTAAATCTCAAGCTGATTCAACTGTTGGATAAAATCATATTCGTCGCGCAGGCAGCGCAAATCCAGCAACAGCTTGCCGTCATGCACCCGCCCTACCACTGGTTTGGGCAACTGACGAAAGGCCTGTGCCAGCCTTAACAGGGATGCATCTCGCTCCCCCTTCAATGCAACGGGCTTTATGCTCAGACAATAGCTTTCAAGTAAATCCAATGGCAGCGAGCCGGATCCAATCTGGCTCTTGCAGCTGTCGACCCCAACTTCAGCCCTATTAGCCAATGATTTTTCCAACTCAGGAAGAATACGACGGCAGACCTGCTCTATTTCCTCAGCTCGCCGGGTCAAGTCACGCAGCAAAGGTAATCGACTCCTTAATTGCTCTGGGTTCCGGTACAGGTCAAGCACGGCAAGCAGCGCCGCCATAGTTATCTTATCGACGCGCAAGGCACGTTTGAGCTGGTTCCGTTTCAGCTGGGAAATAAGGTCTGCTCGCCCGACTATGATCCCTGCCTGCGGCCCGCCCAGCAGCTTATCGCCGCTAAAGGTGACCAGATCTGCACCCAAGTCCAGGGTTTCCCGCACAGTAGGCTCCTTCGGGAGACCATATTGAGTCAGTTCCACCAGGGTGCCACTGCCCAGATCAGAGACAAACACGACACCAGTCTCGTGGGCTATCTTGCTGAGTTCCTCATCCGATACCGCCTTAGTAAAACCTTTAATTTCGTAGTTACTGGTGTGGACGCGCATCATGAGCGCTGTCTGCTCATTGACTGCTTCACGGTAGTCCCGGGCATGAGTCCGGTTTGTGGTGCCAACTTCTCGTAAAATACAATTGGCGCTTTTCATCACATCTGGTATTCGAAAAGCGCCGCCAATCTCAACCAATTCGCCTCTGGATATAATCACCTCTCTTTCTTGTGCCAGAGAATTCAGCACCAGCATCACTGCAGCGGCATTGTTGTTCACAACGGTTGCAGCTTCTGCTCCCGTCAGCTCGCAAATAACCTGCTCAAGATGATCATCTCGATCCCCTCGCGTCCCGGTCTCCAGATCGTATTCAATATTAATGTCCCCAGTGGCGGCGACTTCCATTGCAGCCACAGCCTCCACCGGCAAGCGCGCCCTGCCAAGATTGGTATGAATGACGGTTCCTGTAAGGTTAAAAACTGGGGCGAGGGAATTTGAATATCGGCACGATACTGCTTGCGCAATACGACTAATTAATTCGAGCTGGATATCGGATTCAAGAACCCAGGCGATGGTTTCCTTATCATGCAGCGCGATTTCCGAGCGCAACTGAGCCACCTGATATCGGGCTTCTTGTTTGACATAGGCGAGGTTGCCGGCAGCAGCGAGCCTCAACAAATCCTCATGCTTGAGCAGTTTTTCGATGGCTGGTAGTGCTTTAAATGCTTCTGACTGCTGTCCCACGTCTAAAATTCCTTGCCCCAGCCAATCCGGGATTCAATAACCTTCTTCAGAAACCAAGTTTCCCCGCAGCATGACGATTCGCAGGAGACCTTGATGTAAAAACTCCGATGGTACTACACTGCTACTCGATTTCTCACTATCCGCTTAATCGCGCCGAGTCTAAAACCTATAGCCATGACCACAAAGCCCAATGTCCTCGTAGTCAACGACTTCCACCCGGAAACTCTGGAGAAACTTGACTTTTTCTATGAGACCCACCATCTCTGGCGGCTTGATGACGCCGAAAAACCAGAACTACTGGCTGCCCTGGAAGGGCACTGTGAGATTGCTGCCTCTGCTTCCTGGATGTGCGACCCGCGTGTTTACGAACTGGATTCCCTGAAGCTAATCGCAGCATTTGGGGTCGGCGTGGATGGAATAGATTTCGCCGCTACTGGTCGCAAGCAAATCAAGGTCACCAACACCCCGGATGTGTTAAATGATGGTGTCGCCGACCTGGCACTCACACTCATTCTTTCAACAATGAGAAATCTGGTTAACGCCGATCATTTCTCAAGAAGCGGAGCATGGACTGCAGGGCCATTCCCATTCGGCAGCTCGATGGCAGGAAAAACCCTGGGAATCGCCGGCCTCGGACGAATTGGCGAAGCCATTGTGCAGCGCGCCCTGCCTTTCAAGGTCAATATTGCCTACCATAATCGCCGGCCCAAAAAGCTACCGTACAGCTACTACCCCACGCTGGAAGCCCTAGCGGAAGCATCTGACATATTACTGTGCATGTTACCTGGCGGCGAGGAAACCGATAATGTCATCAATGCAGCGGTCTTGGAAAAACTCGGGCCAGAGGGTGTCTTTGTCAATGTCGGACGTGGAAATGCGGTGGATGATTCAGCCCTGGTGCATGCACTTGAGGCAGGCAAGATCAGGGCCGCCGGTCTTGATGTGTACAAAAATGAGCCCAGTATCCCTGAGGCCTACACTGCGCTAAATAATGTCATCCTGCTGCCCCATGTTGGCAGCGCGACAGTGGAAACCCGCAGAGAGATGGGTAATCTTGTCATGCAGAATATTGCTAGCTATCTCTGCGACAACACTCTCATAACCGAAGTTGGTGAGGGGTAGGAAACTGCTACATCAACAACTACAAAAGTCTACCTGCCCTTACTGCGGCGAGGCCATTGAAATTCTGTTAGATGCCTCCGTACCAGAGCAGGAGTATGTGGAGGATTGCCAGGTGTGCTGCAGGCCAATGGTGATTCATTGTTATGTAGATGAAGAGTCCACTGACGAAGTTAGCGTCTTCATAAAACGGGAAGACGAGTAATCATTCGAGCAGGTGAAAATAGATGTAACGGGCGTCATTGTCATACATCATCTGGAAGTCGCCAACCAGGGATTTATCCTTCAAATCAATCTCCGTAAAAAGCTCTCGATAGGATGGGCTCAGTGAATTGTAAACAACTTCTTGCACGATCAGAACATTGAAGTCTACAAGGCCACGCTCTGCCGCAGCCTTAGATTTACTACCAGGACACAATACTCACACTAGCGTTCGGATCGGATACACAACCCGATGGAACTTAATTCTTAACATTCCTAGGTACGTGCGCGAACTCAAACAGCGAGAAAGAAGGCTGAGCTCAGAATTCAAAGACAGGGTTTACGTCAGATAATCTCAATATAGTCGAATATTGAGGCTTTATAATTTTGAGATTCATTGCCGCGGAAATCGTCTTGTGGCTACAAATCAGAGCAAACCAGCCCCTAGCTTTTGACAACTAGGTGCATTATTCTCAGCTCCCGCGTCGGGTATGAGTTTGGAGCCTGGCAGCAGGGCTCACCAGTAACTGACGGGTCCTTTGGCCAGCTTAGATCTCGAATTGACTCATATTGGGGCACCGCAAGGTGTCCCGATGCGTTGCTTGGCGCCTTGATTCTTTAAGCTTATGAATAAGTAGTTACGACCTATGGCCAGGGCAGCATCCAAAAAAACTAGCAAAAAATCCTCACCAAATCGCAATCCCAAATTTGTATATGCCTTCGGCAAGAAAACTGATGGCAACGCCACCATGCGTGAGCTATTGGGAGGTAAAGGCGCGAACCTTGCGGAAATGGCCTCGATTGGCCTGCCCGTGCCGCCGGGGTTTACCATTAGCACTGAGGTCTGCACCTATTTCTATGAACATGGGCGTCAGTACCCAAAATCATTGGAAAAAGACGTTAAATCAGCCATTGCGTCTATTGAATCCCAGCTCAAGAAAGGGTTTGGGGCCCGCAGTAACCCACTACTTGTTTCTGTCCGCTCCGGCGCTAGAGATTCCATGCCGGGCATGATGGACACCATCCTGAACCTGGGCCTGAATGATGAAACAGTCGAAGGGCTGGCTGCAGTCAGCGGTAACTCGCGCTTCGCCTGGGATTGCTACCGCCGCTTTATCCAAATGTATGGTGACGTGGTCATGGGCGTGCAGGCGCGTACCGAGGAAGAAGAGGATCCATTCCATGTGGTCCTGGAAAAACTCAAAAAGCGTGCCGGCGTATCAGTCGATTCCGACCTCACAACCGGCAACCTACGCGAGCTCGTCAATCGCTACAAAGCGCTCATTCTGAAACGTACTCGCAGCGCTTTCCCGCAGGATGTGATGGATCAACTCTGGGGGGCTGTCGGTGCAGTTTTTGGCTCGTGGAAAAATGATCGCGCGATTCTGTACCGACAACAGTACGGTATTCCGGCGGAATGGGGCACAGCAGTAAATATCCAGGCCATGGTGTTTGGTAATGCAGGGGAAACCAGCGCTACCGGCGTGGCATTTACCCGCGACCCAGCAAATGGTGAGAAGGTCTTCTATGGCGAATACTTGATTAATGCTCAGGGAGAAGACGTGGTGGCGGGTGTACGCACTCCTCAACCTATCTCTCACATGGCAACCTCCATGCCCAAGAGCTTTAAAGGCCTCGAGCAGGTGCGCTCAAAACTTGAACGCCACTTCAAGGATATGCAGGATTTTGAGTTCACCATTGAAAATGGCCGCCTTTTCATCCTGCAGACCCGTCACGGCAAGCGCACGGGACTCGCAGCAGTGCGCATCGCGGTCGAGATGCAGCGTGAGCGCCTGATGAATCAAGAGACTGCGCTGCTTAAGATCCCAGCTGAGTCCATCGATTCCCTGCTAGTGCCCGTATTCGATCCCAAAGCACTGAAAGCAGCCACTGTGATCGCCAGAGGACTTCCGGCAGGGCCAGGCGCCGCAACCGGTCGTATCGCCTTCACCGCCGCCACCGCCGAAATTGAAACCCGCAAAGGTAACAAAGTGGTGCTGTGCCGCACGGAAACTTCACCGGATGATTTAAAGGGCATGCTGCACTCCCAAGGCATCCTGACTTCACGCGGGGGAGTCTCGTCCCATGCCGCGCTGGTGGCGAGGCAACTGGGCAAGGTCTGCGTATGTGGTGCCGGTGACATCAACATCAATTACGAAAAACGCACCCTAACCGCAGGCAAAGTTGTCCTCAATGAAGGGGATTACATATCCATTGACGGCAGCACCGGCGCGATTTACAAAGGTTTGATCGAGAGCGCCGACTCTGAGGTGAAGCGGGTATTGGAGGGTTCGCTGCGCCCCAAAAGCAGTTACACCTACGAGTTATTCCAGACAGTCATGAAGTGGGCTGACAAGCACCGCTCCCTCAAAATCCGCACCAACGCGGATACACCCGGCATGGCGCAGCAGGCTGTCGCCTTTGGTGCCGAAGGCATCGGACTGTGCCGCACGGAGCACATGTTTTTCGATGGCGACCGCATCGATTACATGCGGCAGATGATTCTCGCTGTGGATGAAGTTCAGCGCCGGGCAGCACTGAAGAAACTGCTACCATTTCAGCGCAAAGATTTTGTGGGCTTATTCAAGGCCATGAACGGCCGTCCGGTTACTATTCGCTTACTTGACCCACCGCTGCACGAATTCCTGCCGCACGATGACGTGGTGCGCCGACAGCTCGCAGAGAAACTCGGAGTTCCCTTTGATTTCGTAATTGATCGCATCAAGGCGCTGCATGAGGAAAACCCCATGCTAGGCTGTCGCGGCTGCAGGCTCGGCATTCTTTATCCTGAAATTACAGAGATGCAGACCCGGGCAATTTTTGAAGCGGCGGCCCAGATCATCCGCGGGCAGAACAAGGTGAAAGTGAATCCGGAAATCATGATTCCGCTGGTAGGCTTCCGTGAAGAGTTGGCGGACCAACTGCGAACCGTGCATCGTATTGCACAGGAAGTGATGAAATCCCGCAAGGTGAAGATCAACTATACGGTGGGAACTATGGTTGAAGTGCCGCGCGCTGCCATTACAGCAGATGAAATTGCCAAGGAAGCCGATTTTTTCAGCTTCGGCACCAACGACCTGACCCAAACCACACTGGGCCTTTCCAGGGACGATATGGGCCTGTTCTACGACGAATACCAGCGCAAGGAAATCTACAGCCAGAATCCTTTCGCCAGCCTCGACCAGACCGGAGTCGGCAAATTAATGGAGTTTGCGGTAGATAGTGGCCGTAGCTCCAAGAAAGACCTCAAGCTAGGCATATGCGGCGAACACGCAGGAGACCCCTCTTCTATCGATTTTTGCCACCGTCTGGGCTTGAACTATGTGAGTTGCTCGCCTCCGCGGGTACCCATAGCGCGACTGGCTGCAGCTCAGGCCAAACTGCGCAACCGCTAGTAAGATCGCCAAGTAGTTACAGAGTGTTCGCGACGAAAGGCGGGACCGGGCAATCAATAATTGCAGCCACGGCCCGCAGCAACTCGCACTCCAATGGCTTAATAGCCTTATCGTTTTGAATAGTCGCTGCGCATGCCTTCAGCAATCGTGGTTTGAGCAGCGGCTTCAGCTTCGTCAAATTATCCAAGGCGCCATTGAGTTGCTCAAAACTGATCCCGGCAGCATCCAATGGCTCGCCATTCAGACCCAGAGCTTCGGCTCCCACCCGAAACGCCTCTTCCGGCGTAGAATCCTCCTGACTGGTAGCCCGTGCGATGATTGACAGCAAGATTTCAATGGCCCCCTTATTCTGCTGAAGCGTGCCTTTACCTAGACTGCGCCGACGATTTGCTTCAAACACATCGTCAAGGTGGTGAAAGACAAGCTTCTGCATTGACCATTCCAGCAGGTTTACTTTTTTGTCCAGCTCGATCAGCAGCGCAAAATTGGCCTTGAACAATTTGTATTGCTTGCCTGAGAGTTGCCGGAGGCTGCCCAGGCATATCTCCAGCAGCGGCAATCGCATTTCAGCTGCAATCTCATCAATACCGCCTGCCAAGCGCTCAACTTCTGCCTGCACTCCGACGTCGGCCGCGTCCTGTAGCAGTGAAAACTGACGTCGTCGGGTCGGATCTTCCGGCGCCATAGCGAGCAAATAGACCACTGCCCTCGCCCCTGACGGCTCGCGCGCGGCCTCGATCCAGACTGAAGGCAGGCGAGCCAGCAAATCTTCGGCATAAGCCAGATGCATTGGGGAAGGGTTACCAATCTGATTTAACAGCGCATCAGCCACCAGCACGCCAGTGAGGGCAGCTGGGCTCTTGAGTCCCGCAGCTACACCTGCCGCGGACTGGGTTTCGCCCCCTCCCTTCACAGAGTCGTGTTGGGCTTCAGGCGGCAGATCCATACTGCCGTCCCAATCGGGAAGTATGGCGGAGATACGCTTTTCGAGCGGCGGATGAGTCGCATACAAGCCACTGAGAGCACTGTGTGTACCTTCCTCAAACAGGGCATGGCTGATTTCCCGGCTGCTAGGATGCGCCATATAGGAGCGTTGACTATGTTGACCGATGCGCATCAGTGCCTTAGCGATGCCCTGGGGATTACGGGTGAACTGCACAGCGGAGGCATCGGCAAGAAATTCACGCTGGCGACTCACCGCTGCCTTGATCAGATTGCCGAAAAAAGTGCCCACATAGCCAATCACCAATAGACCCAGGCCTAACATGACGACACCGCCAGAATCCTTGGAGCGACTGCGAACAGAACTGCCACGCATCAGGTAATAGCCGATGATGCCAAGCACCATGATGCCGTGCAGAATACCAATCAAACGAATATTGATGCGCATGTCACCATGCAGGATATGACTGAACTCATGAGCGATTACACCCTGCAGCTGCTCGCGGTTTAGTGTCTCGATTGCACCCCGCGTGACACCGATGACAGCATCGCTAGGCGAGTAACCCGCTGCAAAAGCATTTATACCCGCCTCTTCCAACACGTAAACGGGCGGCACTGGCGTTCCTGACGCAATTGCCATCTCTTCTACGACATTCATCAGGCGCCGCTCGAGCAAGTCTCCCGTCCCCGCAACCAGAAGTCGACCATTCATCATCTCAGCAACACGAGCCCCTCCTCCGGACAGGCTAACGATTTTGTACAGGCTACCCAGGATAATCACCGCAGCGACCAGTACACCAACCATGGCAAACACCTGCCAGTTGAACTGCCACGGTGTAAGCGCGCCCACGCTGGTCATTTCAGTACTGAGAAAACCAAAGATGAGCATCACCAGAAAATTGGTAATCAGAATAAGAGAAATGACTGCAAGGCCAAATAGCAATATCAAGCGCCCGGTATTGCGCCGGGCACTATCTTGAGACTCGAAGAAATCCATGGGCGGTTTCTAACTTCCAGTAAGAATCTCAAAAAGAGACTTTTGGCGCCTCTTGAATTTGCTCACTATCAGCAAATTCCAACAGGCTGGCATCACTGCTGTGGCCGAAGAGTCCAGCCACCGCTACCGGCGGAAACGACTGGCGATAGGTGTTGTATGCCATAACCTGGTCATTGAATGCCTGACGCGAAAACGCAACTTTGTTCTCCGTCGCAGTAAGCTCTTCGCTTAGCTGCATCATGTTCTGGTTGGCCTTCAAATTAGGATAGGCCTCCATCACCACATTCAAGCGTCCCAGCGCGCCTGCGAGCGCCCCTTCTTGACCCGCCAAATCTTTGATCGCCGCTGCATTCCCGGGATCTGCCGCAGCCGCTGCCAGCCCTGCGGCCGCAGCATTGCGTGCGGCAGTCACGGCTTCCAGTGTTTCGCGCTCGTGTGTGATGTAGCCTTTCGCCGTTTCAACCAGGTTGGGAATCAGGTCATAACGCCGTTTCAGCTGCACTTCTATCTGTGCGAACGCATTCTGGTACCGATTTTTTAGGCTAACTAGCTGGTTATAGATTCCAATCAGGTAAAAGAAAAATACCGCGATGACAGCAAGGATGATAATTGTTGAAACATCCATGATCTAACCTCCTGCACTGACGGCAAGCGTCAGCTGCGTGAATAGATGGCGACCTCTACATTATCACACTAATCCGCAGGTTTTTCCTGCCCCCACCAGGCATGCGATGCTGTTTCTTTACGCGCCCATTATCTGCTAAGCTGGCTCTCAAATAATAATTACAACAAAGCGAAATCGTGTAGCCATGAGCACAGGTTCTCTAGCCCTTCTGTCGCTGCTTCCCATTATATCCGTCGCAATTTTCCTGGTGCTGCTGCGCTGGCCTGCCAGTCGCGCGATGCCCATTGCCTATTTGGTTGCTGCAGGTCTGGCACTGCTGGTGTGGGAAGTCTCCGCCACTAAAATCCTGGCCGCCAGCATAAATGGCCTGATCGTTGCCGGGACGCTGATATACATCATTTTCGGGGCAATATTGCTGCTCAATACGCTGCAGCAAAGTGGCGCGATAGCCACTATTCGCCAGGGTTTTTCCGATATCACGCCAGACCGGCGCATACAGGTCATCATCATTGCCTGGCTCTTTGGTTCCTTCATCGAGGGCTCAGCTGGCTTCGGCACACCGGCAGCCGTCGCTGTGCCACTGATGGTCGGTCTTGGCTTTCCCGCTATGGCTGCAGTGGTAGCCGGTATGATCATCCAGAGCACGCCCGTCTCATTCGGCGCAATGGGAACGCCAATTCTCGTAGGGGTTAGTACTGGCCTATCCGCGGATCCCGAGATGGCGGCCTATGCTGCTGAGCGTGGATTTGCCGAATGGGACCAGTTCCTGGAATTTATCGCAGCCCGGGTTGCCCTCATTCATGCCCTGGCCGGCACCTTCATACCCTTGTTGGTGACGGCAGTCATGACCCGTTTCTTTGGCGCAAATCGCTCATTCGCTGAGGGCTTCCGGGTTTGGAAATTCGCGCTATTTGCAGCCTTCGCCATGACTATCCCTTACCTGCTGGTTGCAACGTTTCTGGGCCCGGAGTTCCCCTCTATGTTTGGCGGCATGATTGGCCTGGCTATCGTCGTCATCGCAGCCAAGGCTGGCTTCTTGATGCCGCCCGCAAACGAAAACTGGGATTTCGACTCACCGGATAAATGGGATGAGGAATGGACAGGCAGACTCAAGCACTCTGTCGACGCCCCGGCTCCCGCGTCCATGGGGTTGATCAGGGCCTGGTCACCCTACGTTTTCGTTGCTGGCCTACTGATACTTACTCGCTTGCGGGCGCTCGATCTTGAATCGATCCTGCGCGCAGACTTTGTCACCTGGAATTGGCCGCAGATTTTTGGCAGTGATATCTCCGCATCATTCCAGATTCTTTGGTCACCGGGTACAATTTTCATTCTGGTCAGTCTGATCACCATTGGTCTGCATGGCTTACGGCTTCCAGACTACGGCCAGGCAATGTCTAGCTCTCTCAAGACCCTGTTGCCTGCCTCCACAGCACTGGTGTTTACCGTGCCAATGGTGCAGGTGTTCATCAACTCCAGCGGTGGTGCTGCGGGATACGAGCAGATGCCCATCGCACTGGCTGAGGGAGTTGCTAACGTAGCTGGCTCGGCGTGGCCGTTCTTTGCAACCTTCATTGGCGGACTCGGTGCTTTCGTCGCTGGCAGCAATACCGTGAGCAATATGATGTTTTCCCTGTTTCAGTTCGGCGTTGGAGAACGCATTCTGGCGGACCCTATCTGGATAGTTGCATTGCAGGCGGTCGGCGGCGCCTCTGGCAACATTATCTGTGTGCATAATGTGGTCGCGGCTTCGGCTGTCGCTGGACTGGTTGGCAAGGAAGGTGCGGTGATTCGCAAGACACTGTTGCCATTCCTCTACTACGCCCTCATATCTGGCTCTATTGGTTACGGCATAGTTAACCTCAGCAGCGGTGTCCTTAATGTGGGTTTCGTACTGGCCGCCCTGATCGTATTGACGATTATTTATCACATCGTGAAGTACAATCGACGCCAAACCATCTAAGTAATCCGGTATGATCATCGGTCCGGAACCCGCCTCCAGGCCGCAGTAGTCAATGAACAATACCCCCGTTCAGAAATTCAAATCCGCTCCCAGGCAACTCATTATCGCGACCGCAGGCCATGTGGATCACGGCAAGACGGCACTGGTCAGGCAGTTGACTGGCGTCGAAACCGACACCCTGCAAGCTGAAAAAGACCGGGGGCTGACGATCAACCTCGGTTATGCCTATCATCATTTCCAATCTGAAAAGACCGGCGAAACCAGGCCATTCTCACTCGGATTCGTGGACGTGCCGGGGCACACTGATTTCATACACAATATGCTCGCAGGCGTTGGCAGTGTGGACTTCGCCCTGCTAGTGGTGGCAGCTGACGATGGCATCATGCCGCAGACGCGAGAACACCTTGCTATTTTAGGGCTGCTTGGTGTGAGTGAACTTGCTATTGCGATCTCCAAGATAGATCGGGTAGATGCCACACGCGTGACGGCAGTAGAGCAGGAACTTGAGATGTTCCTGCAATCTTTTCAATTCGAACGGGTCCACTTTTTCACTGTATCCAATATCAACGGTGATGGCATAGCTGAGTTGCAGCGGCACCTCGAAATGCGTGCTTTGAATCTTAGTAACAGGACAACAGACGCCGGAAAAAGCGGCACTCGATTTTTAATTGATCGAAGCTTCTCCGTAAAAGGGATTGGTACCGTGGTGACCGGTAGCTTGCGGGCGGGAAAGCTCGCTGAGGGAGATCAGCTTGTACTGGCCCAGCATGAAGAAACAGCGCGGATTAAGGGTATTCGTTTGGACAAAGACCCGATCCCAATGCTTGATTCCGGTCAAAGAGCCGCATTGAACATCACCCTGTCACATGACCTGGTGCAGCGGGGCAGCTGGCTGATAGAGGCGGATATGCTGCATCCCGTAATCCGCTTTGATTGCCGGATCACGCCGCTGAAGCAGGACGCTTCGTTTCGACCAGGTGCCCAGTACCATCTTTACCATGGCAGTTCCCATTACCTGGTCAGTCTTCGCAGTCTCGACCCTGTGGCAGGGTATTTTCAGATTCGCAGCCATGAACCATTGCAAGTCTGCTATGGCGATCGCTTCATTATTCGCGATCCGGCCGCAACGGAAACCCTTGCAGGGGGATATGTGATTGACACTTACGTACCCCGTCGCGGTCGCAGCAGCGAAGCGAGGTTGCTGGAGCTTGCAGCGAAAGACAATAAACCACCAGCTGCGCTGGCAAAACTGCTGCACGAAGCCAAGCTTGGAGTTGATTTGCAGCAGTTCAGTCGCAATTACAATATCCCGTTGAACAATGTCCAGGTGCTGCTTGAGAGCAGCGCCTCTGAGGCAATAGTTTTTCCAGCAAACAGCCTGCTGGTGCATCGCGCACTGGGACTTTCGCAGTTTAAATCGCTACAAAACGCCATATTGAAATTGATCAGTGAATATCATCAAAGCCACCCCAGTGAAACGGGAATCTCAGAACCGCAACTCTCGCGACAGCTGGAGATACCCAATATCCATATGATTCTCAGTCTGGTGATTGAGCATCTACGAAGCAGCGGCAAAATTTCACGTGAAGGCACTTTGCTGCAGCTGCCCGATCACAAGGCAGTGCTAAGCAAAGAAGAAACGGAGTTCATGGAAAAAATCCATCCGCTGTTACTGAGTGCCGGCAACGTCCCACCGCGCACGCGAGAACTAGTAGAGATGACTGGCATCCCATTAAAGGCGTTAGAGCGTATTCTGAGAGAAGTGACCAAGTCAGGCAGCCTCGTGCAGATAGCACAGAACCGCCACTTTTTACCCGCAACCGTTGCCGAACTGGCAAGCTTCACTGAAGCGCTGGCAGCCAGCAAAGAAGATGGGGCTTTTTCAGTCATCGAATTTAGGGATGCATCAGGCATTGGCCGGAATCTATGCATCGAAATTCTTGAATATTTCGACGGCCGAGGGTTTACCAGACGCGATGGCAATGCCCGCCTCTTACGCACCGACAAAGACAATATTTTCGGTTAACGCGGCGACCGAGATTTCACTCACTGGTTCACGGCATTTAAAAATTTACCCACATCAACTGTGCGGCGGTCTTTGATTGTGCAAAACAGCAATTGGTCGCACACTAAACCAGTCAATCTATCCATTATCAGAGGGAAGTCGAATGAACAGTATATCCCGAGCAGTGCACAAGCCTGTACTGACCTTAGTCGCACTGCTATTCCTGTTGGGCGGTTGCATCCAGCAGGCATCTCAGCAAGAAGAATTTCGACTTCCCATAAGCATTAACGAGGCCATGGCCTCGCTGATTAATCATTCGGCAGATCCTATCTGGGTCGCGGCATGGAAAAATTCGCGGTCTGATGAGGATTGGCGTGAGCTGGAACACCTGGCGCGCCAACTTCAAGTCGGCGGTGCTTTGATCACAATTCCGGGCACTGGCCCCGTTTATACCATGTGGACTGGCCGTACCGAATGGGTTGAGTATGCGGAAGAACTCTCTGCAGCAGCAGGACGTGCGGTGAACGCAGCCCGCAGCAAGGACGTGGAACTCATTGCACGCGCAGGTGAACTTTCGTAATAACTGGATCGGCAAGGGGGCCTAAGAACTATTTGCGGAATCGGCCTTGCTCTATCAACCTATCCTGCCAGAAAGTGGCGATGAGGATGCGCTCGCGGTAGTCGAAGCCGGCGACATCCCGAAACTGCATGAACTGCGTTTGCACCAGGGATCCATCTGGCTGTGGAATCGCCCGGTATATGACCCAGGTGCCGGTGGCCACCTGCGAATTGAATTACGCGCCTTACCAGCGGGGCCCACTATTGTTGATATGCTTGCCAACGCGGCACTAGCAATCGGCCTGGCAAGACTAATGCAATCGCAGATCAGAACGCTACTGCCCGCAATTCCGTTTACCTACTGCACCGCCAACTTCTATCGCGCCGCGCAGAAAGGGCTGAATGCGGATATTTTTTGGCCATCACTCAAGCAGACCCAACCTGAATACTTCCCGGTCTCAGACATAGTTGCAAGACTGTTACCCCATCTGCCCGAACAGCTGGCTTCGATGGGCTTTATAGAAACTGATTTAAATCACGTGCTTGATGTCATCGCCGACCGGTTGGACACACGTCAGACTGGCGCACAGTGGCAACTTAAAAAACTCGCAGAACTTCGAAGTAGCATGCACAAGCGCGACGCTCTCGTCTCACTTTTCACCCATCGCATGATAGTCACGGATATTAGTTTTGGCGCCCTAATGGAAATCAGCGACGCCATGATACCAACAGCCACCATCGAATGCGGCGGTTCACAAGATGCCGAATCCAACCTGATGGCGGTAGACGGCTTGATCAAATATTTGACTTATGAGGACGTGCTGTCCAATGAGCACACGGATATGTCACTTGAGTTTCTCCAAAATTCCATGCGGCTTGAACTGCTTGAGAGTAGTGATATCGCTTACGGCGATCATAGTCAGATGGAATGCGGCGCCACCCGACTGCCAGATATAGAAAAACACAATTTTGGCTACGTGGGTTCGGGGGATCGCCTGGGATTTATCGCAGGAATTCTATTCGAGAATCTAAAGGTCTCTGACCCAAACGGAAACGAGGCTATCGAAGATTATTTCGAAGTGAGAGAAGGCGTTCTGTTTCCGAAACGACGCCTCAAATTCTTTATGGTGAAAGCTAATCCGGAGATTGCCCGCAAGGACTGCCTGCTGCACCTGCCGCTGGCAGACTAGCGCCAGCACTCGAACAGATCAGTTTAATGGGTGCAGACGAACAGGCAGGTGGGTGTAACCCTTTACGAAACTTGAGTAGACCCGCTCTGGATCGCCAACAACTTCGACCTTGTGAAAGCGCTGCATGATCTCTTCCCAGAGAATTCGCAGCTGCATCTCCGCAAGTCGGTTACCCATGCAGCGGTGCAGACCAAAACCAAAGGAAAGGTGCTGCCGCGCCTTTTCTCTATCGATAAGAAATTCATTGGCGCGATCTATGGCTTCTTCATCGCGATTACCCGAGGCGTACCACATGACGACCTTGTCACCCGCCTTGATCTGCTTACCACCAAGCTCTGCATCCACCAGCGCGGTTCTGCGCATATACGCCAGTGGCGTCTGCCAGCGGATTATCTCGGACACCATGTTAGGAATGATTCCGTGGTTGGCCCGCAGCTTGTCATACTCAGCCGGGTTTTCGTTCAGTGCCAACACGCCACCCGAGATGGAGTTTCTGGTAGTGTCGTTACCACCAACGATAAGCAGGATGATATTCCCCAGATACTCCATCGGCGCCATATTGCGCGTCGCTTCCCCATGGGCAAGCATGGACACCAGATCAGAACCAGGCTCGGCATTAACCCGCTCATTCCAGAGTCCCGTGAAAACCTGCAGACACTCCTCCATGGCGGCCCATCGCTCCTCGTTTGAGTTCACTACCCCGGCACCGGGAATGGCAGTCGCAGCGTCAGACCAAAAGGTCAGCTTGTAGCGGTCTTCAAACGGAAAGTCGAACAGCGTAGCGAGCATTTGCGTAGTCAGTTCGATAGAGACATGTTTTACCCAATCAAATTCTTCATTTACCGGCAGCCCATCAAGGATATTGCATACCCGCTCACGAATTATGCTTTCCAGACGCTTCAGATTGGCAGGCGCGACAACAGGCTGGGCAATACGTCGCTGATCATCATGCTTTGGTGGATCCATGGCGATGAACATGGGCAGGGTGTACTCCTCATAGGAGTCGATAATGCCTACAGTGGGTTCAGATGAATAGATGTGCGGTGAGGTGTCCACCTCCATGATGTCGCTGTATTTCGTGACAGACCAATAGGGGCCGACAGCAGACTCGGCGCAGAAATGGACCGGATCTTCCTTACGTAGCCTTTCCAGGAACGGCAGAAACTCATTGGTATGCCAAATTCCTGGGTGGGATAAATCTATTTTCTCAATCGGCATGGTCCAGGGATCTTTCCCCACCATACTCCACCTGCTTTGCTCTGCAGACTCGGTAGCCCGCATCTCGGTCGAATTTTCACTCATTGGTTCCTTCCCCCTCGAACCTCACTTTCATGTACTTCAATCTAAAACTGAAACTCCGGCGTGGTAACCACCAGGCCATCGAGTTCATCAGTGATTTCTATTTGACAGGACAGGCGCGAATTATCCTGCCGATCTGTGCTCAAGCTCAGCATGGCTTCCTCGGTAGGGCTGATATCTCCAACCTTGTCCAGCCAGTCCTCCTGGACGTAGACGTGACAGGTTGCGCAAGAGCAGGCACCACCGCAATCTGCGTCGATACCGGGCACGCCATTGGTGAGGGCCGCCAGCATGACAGAGCCTCCAGCCTGGGCCTCGACTTCATGCTCCTCACCCGCGTGTTCTATAAATCGAATTTTTGCCATGAAACTACCATTTCCCTCATATTTAAGATCGCGCAACCATACCAATTTGTAAGGCTCAACAAAAGCACGGGCTTCAAGAATTACCCCTGAATTACCCCATCAGGCTGGGCTCTCAAAACATTGGAACACTGCGACGAAAGGTGTGCATGTGTAGCATGAAAAATCACCAATTTCAGCGCAAGAATCACCCCCGATTCAGCGCATCGATCTGTGACAAACTTGTAATAAAATCAACCAATAAATTCCACTATTCAAGCCTGCAGCACTGGTTCTCGCGAGCACGTAATGTTTTAATACGGCGCATATTGAGTCAGGCAATCAAGATCGTGACAAACCCCATCGGAGCACTATTTGGCCGTTCCCCCATCCGCCCCCTGCAGGGCCATATGGGTGCAGTGCAATCCTGCGTCGCCTCACTGCAAAAACTTGTGGAGGCCAGTATTGCTGCAGACTGGCAATCAGCCGACGCGCTGGCCCAAGAGATCAACAGCAGCAAGCAGGATGCGGACGAGATCAAGCGCGACACCCGCATGCATCTCACCCGCAGTGTGTTCCTTCCCGTTGCCCGCACCGATCTGCTCGAGCTCGTCTCAATTCAGGACCAGATCGGTTATAACTGCAAACAAGTCGCGCAGCTACCGCTGTTACGCAAGTCCAGCTTCCCGGGAGATCTTGGCCCCGCTATAGCAGGCTTCTGTAGCGCGACCTTAAAAGTCTCCGAAAGCGCGCTGGCCACGATTAACGAACTGGATGAATTGTTTGAAACCAGCTTCAAGGGCCGGGAAGCAGGATTTGTTGAAAAACTCATTGACCAGTTTCAAGAGATGGAAGCCCAGAGCGAAGAAGGTACATCGGCGATTCAGGGTCAGCTCCTTCAATTAGAAGATAGCCTGAATCCCGTTGACGTCATATTTCACTATAAGTTGATAGATCTGCTAGCTGATATTGCGCATTCCGCTCGCAAGGCGGGAAGTCAACTGCTTATGTTCATGGCCCGTTAAGAGCAAGAGCCCTATCGAGTAACGCCTCTGATGTCAGAAATACTTGCGCAGTACGGTACGCTAATGCTGGCTCTTGCCTGCATTTTTGGGTTTTTCATGGCCTATGGTGTGGGTGCGAACGACGTGGCTAATGCCATGGGGACGTCAGTCGGCGCCCGTGCGATCACCATCAAACAGGCAATCATTATTGCCATGGTGTTCGAGTTTGCCGGGGCCTATCTCGCGGGTGGCGAAGTCACCTCCACCATTCGCAGTGGCATCATTGACCTTGAGACTGCTGGCTTTGATACCAATCCAGAACTGCTGGTTTACGGTATGCTGTCCTCATTATTGGCTGCCGGCACCTGGCTTCTGCTCGCCTCATGGAAGGGTTGGCCCGTCTCAACCACGCATTCAATAATTGGTGCGATTATTGGCTTCGCTGTAGTCGGCGTTTCAGTCGACTCGGTAATGTGGGGTCAAGTCATCTCGATTGTCGCCAGCTGGGTCATTTCCCCGGTGTTTTCAGGCGTCATCGCCTTTATTATTTTCCTCAGTGTACAGCGTCTGGTTCTCGATACCGACGACCCATTTCAGAATGCAAAGAAGTACATCCCTGGCTATATTTTTCTGGTTGGCTTCATGATTTCAATGGTTACGCTGATCAAAGGCTTGAGCCACGTCGGGCTTGAAGTCAGCTTTGTTCAGGCAACGATATACGCCGTGGGCATTGGTCTCGTCACCATGACCATAGGCTACTTCCTGATTCGCAACATCAAGGAAAATGTTACCGATAATCCCGATGACCGCTTTGCCAGCCTTGAGCGCTTATTTGGCGTGCTAATGATTTTTACAGCCTGCTCAATGGCATTTGCCCATGGCTCCAATGATGTCGCCAATGCCATCGGCCCATTGGCGGCTGTTAACGGCGTAATACAGAGCGGCGGCGTGTTTGCCGCACAGTCGCAATTGCCGGTTTGGATCCTGTTGCTGGGTGGGGGAGGCCTCGTGATAGGCCTGGCCACACTTGGCTATCGAGTAATTGCGACCATAGGCCGCAACATTACCGAACTCACTCCCAGTCGCGGTTTCGCTGCAGAGATTGCTGCGGCGACTACTGTGGTGATTGCATCGGGCACTGGGATTCCAGTCTCCACCACCCACACCCTGGTTGGCGCCGTGCTGGGCGTCGGACTCGCGCGCGGAATTGGTGCCTTGAACCTGGGCGTGGTGGGCAGGATATTTCTCTCTTGGGTTATCACCTTACCGGTAGGAGCAGCCCTTTCAATCCTGTTCTTTTTCCTGTTCCGGGCCATTTTCGGTTAGCAGCTCAGCTATTTTTGGGGCTTAATTGTGCCAACATCTTTGCTACCCTAGCCTGAAATCTGTCTTGAGTCTGATCTGCATGTCTTCAGCTAAAGCAAACGTCCGGCCTTATCAATTTGTGCTCGCGAGTGCGTGCCTGCTGTTAATCCTGTCTTTTGGGTACCGGGCTGGTTTCGGCCTTTTCATGGTGCCAATGACAGAAGCTCGCGGATGGGGCCGCGACGTACTCGCCATGGCATTGGCAATACAAAATTTGTCCTGGGGCATCTGTGCGATTCTTGCCGGCGCTTTGGCAGACAAGTATGGCAATTTGCGGGTGCTGCTAAGCGGCGTTTTCCTTTACGCCATCGGCATGATGGGCATGTCAATCTCAGCCACTGAAGTGCACATCATCAGCACAGCCGGGCTGTTGGTGGGCGCTGGCGTTGCTGGCACTTCTTTTGGCATCGTGCTGCCTTCCATTGCGCGCGCCGTGCCTGAAGAGAAGCGGGCCTGGGCAATGGGCATCGGCACGGCAGCTGGCAGTTTTGGTCAGTTTCTGGTCGTACCCATCATCCAAACCGTGGTCGACAGTGTTGGCTGGATGAGTTCCCTGCAGTATCTCGGGCTCTCTGCGTTCCTGATGGCGATATTCTGCATCCCCCTCGCTAAGTATGGCGGCGCCAGTGAGGCCCAGAGTGGCGAAGCACAGGCACCTGTCAGCATCACCGAAATTGCACGGCGCGCCTGTGCAGTCAGGTCTTACCAACTCCTGATATTCGGCTTCTTTGTGTGTGGCTTTCATGTCGCCTTCATCACCGTGCACATGCCTGGCTATGTCATCGACCTTGGGTTTGACCCACAGGTTGGTGCCTGGAGTATCAGTCTGATTGGACTCTGCAACGTGATCGGCGCTTATTACTCCGGTGTCTTGAGCGGCAAGCGCTCCATGCGCGCCCTGTTGACCTGCATCTATCTCGGGCGAGTACTTGCCATTAGCCTTTTCCTGGTGATGCCGGTTACCCTCACCAGCATCATGATCTTCAGTGCCGGCATGGGCTTTCTTTGGCTCGCAACAGTACCTCCCACCTCAGGCTTAGTGGCCTTGTTTTTTGGCACCCGCTACATGTCATTTCTTTATGGCATTGTTTTCCTTAGTCACCAGCTCGGTAGCTTCTCGGGGGTCTGGTTAGGCGGCTGGATGTATGAACAATACGGCAATTACGACGGCATCTGGTATGCCGGCATCTTGCTGGGTGTGGCTGCTGCCATTTTACATTGGCCAATCAAGGAAGAGGATTATTCCGGACAACTCGCCACTGCCAAGGCAGCCTGATTCATTAAATTACATATAATTATTATAATTAAACCACATCAGACAGATGTCTTGATCCAGCGATTTGGGGACGGCAAACTGATGCCTGGACTTACCGCTCACCTGGTTCCAACAGACTGCGGAGTAACTGAGACATAGATGACATTAACAACGCTAAATTCGACGAAACAACGCCCTACGCTCGTAGCAAGGAGGATACTTCTGCTCACAGCGCTTTGGCTCGCTGCATGCAGCAATATTGTTGAAGTGCGTTCCAGTAATTACGGCAGCCGAGTCAAATACCTGGTACTGCACGCAACCTCTGAAGACTTCGCGGAGTCACTGCGACTCCTAACTCAACCCACCGCCAATCCAGTCAGCTCGCACTACCTCGTCCCTGATCCTGGCGACCCAAGCTATTCACGCAGCAGTCTGCGCGTGCATAGACTGGTGCCAGAATTGGAAAGAGCCTGGCATGCCGGGGTCAGCTATTGGGCCGAAGAAACCGGATTGAATGATCGCTCGATCGGCATCGAGATAGTCAACGAGTTCAAGTGCAGCGGCACCAGTGATCCCGTCAATGAAACAGTACCTGAAGACATCAGCTGCGAATTTCCCAACTACGACGAGGCACAAATCGCGCTGGTCATCGAACTGGTCTCAGACATCCTGGCACGTTATCCAAATATTAATCCCATTGATGTGGTCGGTCATTCTGACATTGCCATTCTCAGGAAATCCGATCCTGGGCCAGAGTTCCCCTGGCAGCGCTTGTATGAATCGGGCATAGGCGCCTGGTATGAGGAAGATCTTAAAGCTGACTATGAACAGCGCTTCTCGCAGCGCCTGCCGGACATTGCTATGATTCAGGAGGCACTCAATCGACTCGGCTACTTCGTCGAACCTACGGGCCAGTTTGACAACGCGACCCGCTATGCCATGCGCGCCATGCAGTTACACTTCAGGCCCCAGAACTACACCGGTGAAATCGATGCCGAATCTGTTGCCATCATCTGGGCGCTACTGGAGAAGTACCGGCCACGGGAACTCGAAGAGCTATTAAAATTCTGATTTGCCGATTTCCATTCAGGAAATTACAATTCACGCTTTGATAGCCTCATGGAAGAACTCATCCCTAACTTCTCTTCTCGCGGGGAGGTTGTAGCTGGGGTGCCTGTCGCTATAGAGGGAGAAATTGTAAACTACTTATTTCTTGCACCCACCCTTAAACTGAGCAAAGATATTCCCTAAGATGTAACTAAAGCTCGAACTGCTGAGCGTCGTAGCCAAGCCAGTTGTCAATTTCGTAGGGAGATGCGCCTTTTTCTACGACTATGGCGTGCAGGACAAAGACTTCATTCGTTAATTGCCGCGCTTCCACATGCAAAGGGTCTAAGGCGTGGACATGAAATGAGCTGGATTCCGTGTGCTCAATCAACGGTGCAAATGGAGTGCCAATTTCTAGCGATGAGACCTTCCAAGCCGTGTCAAAGTACCAGTAGGCGCCTGTCGCAGGCTGCTGAATCACCAGATAGGTATCAAAGCTCACATTAGACGCGTGCGTAAACGCGACATTTAAGTCGCCACCTTCGGGATGCGCAGACCCTGCCTTTTCCTCCCCCAGATCTGCTGATTCTGCCCACATCTCGAACGATAACTCAATTGAGACGACCGCGGCTGCGTTTGGTGGGTTTGCCTGAGCGGGCTGTTCGATATCCAAGAGCAGCGGAAGCGAGCGCACGTTATCCGGTTTGTCTAAGCTTTCTAAATACATGACCAAATCGGCTAGCTGTCCTGCCTCGAGGTCCGGCAGATTTTGCCCTTTAATATCGGCGGGATGGACCTTTAAAACCTCGGCTAGCGTGCTGTATCGTCCGTCGTGGTAGTAAGGAGCAGAGTGTCGAAGGTTGAGAAGCGTTGGGGTGTTAATGCTCTTAGTTACACCTTCGATCTGCCTCAAACTGTGGTTCTTGTTATCGGTGTAAAGCGGCGCCTGGTGACACTCGGTGCAGTTGAGCACGGTAGACGTGAAAAGCACCTCGCCGCGCTGCTCGGGCGATGGTATATCGCTAGCCTCCGTCACATCGGCTCCAAAACGCAGGGTTGCAATAAACGCAGTTAAATTGTCGAGGGCCTCTGAACGTCCTGTATTTTTTTCAGCTCCATCGCAGGTCGGTGTGCAGTTGTCTTCACCACTCACGAGCCCGGTGCCGCCCTGCAATTCTCTTATCGTGTTCTCTACATCCTGCACTTCATCGAGATTACCGGACCAGTGAAAGGGGCCGGTTAGCGAGGTCGCGATAAGTGAAGGGGTGTTACGCAGGCCATCAGGGAAGTGCCAAGTCTGATTGTCTGAACCGCCATCGAAGTGGCAAGTTGCGCACGAAATCCACTGATCTTTAGCCATGCGCGTGTCATCAGACGAATGAAATAGTTTTAATCCCTGTTTGACATTATCATCAAGTGGCAGTTGAGTGACCACGGTGCGGCTAATTTCAGTAAGACTCTCCGCGTCTATTACCGACATCGAGCCGTCCACAGCGTTGTCAATGTAGATAAAGGCACCATCGAGACTCTGTGCAATACCCATTGGGAAGCCGCCAACTTCGATGTGCGCCCGTAGTTGAGAGTTCGCGAGATTGATTACCGATATGTCGTTGCTCGCGGCGTTTACCACATACAGATCCTCGCCACTAAGAAGAGACTCGAGCGGCAATCCAACTGGCTTATCAATAATATCTAGCGCAAGCCGCTGCCTGCGTAGATGAATACTCCGCTCTAGGTCGATGACCGAGACGAACGGGAACACGCTCGTATCAAACTCGAGCAAGGTGTTGTCGGTGTTGCGAATGGTGTTAGGTACAAACGCAAGCTGCGCGGCGCTATCAAGAGTGATTGACTGCACAAGACCCGCTCGTGAGCCTAGCGAAATTTCGGTGACAACAGTGAATGTACTGGTGTCGATCTTGGAGATGATGCCTGTCTCAAAATGAGATACATACAGCCAACGTTCATCTCCGGACAGAGTCATCCCGCGCGGAGAGCCCGTGACCGCTACTTCCGCCAGCAGCGTGTAGTTGTATTTGTCGAAGACCTGAACTCGGCCTGCCTGTTGGGCCGACACATAAGCAAACTTGCTCCCAATCAGCACACCATACGGCGCCTCGCGGGTATCGATTGCGCCCAAAAGCTGAGAGGCCTCGCCCAAAGCGAAATCAGGAACAGATAGCACTGATACCTTGTTCTCGCCCTGGTTCGACACCCATACTACGTGCCTGTCCCAGTCGTAGGCAACGGTCTGGGGCGAGACGCCCACCAAAATTTCAGCGATAGGCTGCACGACGTCGCTCACTCGCATCAGCGTCACGCTGTTCGAGTATTGGTTGGCGACTATGGCAAGCTCTGTTCCCACGATGCTAATCGATGAGGTTTTGGCCTCAACACCCACACTGGAAGGTGCCCACTGCGTTAGCATTAGGAGGGCTAGAAGAATTGAGCGTATCACTGAGTACAAAACCGCCGCCTATAAGCCAAATGTAAAAGAGGCCTCAGCCAGCGTAAGCCATTGTGAGTCATCGAATACGCTCGAACCCGCTCGCGTAACTACTACAAAAAATTTATAGCTGCCTTCCGCGACAGAGTCACCGAGAGGCAAGTTGACAATGGGGATCTCGGCGTTGTTTTCAAGTTTAGTATTTAACATGAACGGTATTACGCTGTTGGCTTCACTTATGTTTAATTTGCTGTCGATCGTGAGGAAATTACCGTCTGGCAAAATAACAGCTACGTAGAGATCCGCATCACCTTCAGCATTTAGTTTAAGTTTTGCATCAAGCGTGTCGCCGACGAAAAGTGCACTATCAGTAAGCTCCAAACTGATGTCTCCCACCGGAGCCTGGTTATGCCCTCCTAACTGAAGCACTTCACCTTGAATAGTTGCCGTTCGCCCTTCAAATTCTATCACGCCCCCGTCGTTGATCGTCTCCAGCAGGAAACTTAGCGTTACCGTATCAGCCCCGTTAGCTTGTCGCAGCTGCCCTCCAGGGAGGTCTAGGTTAGGGAAGTCTGAGTGAAGCGCGGTTGCATCATAAGTAAAATCAGCGTTCGGTGATTCATCCTGTGACAACAAGAATCCGGGCATAGTGACGGTGCTGTGCATCTTGGACACAGACGAGGACCCAGAGGGAGCGAGCCTGAGCGCAAGGCGCACATCGTCTGGCAGCGTACGTGGTAACGGACTGCTCACAACAGCGGGCGCGTTATCAGGGCTGGCCACATAGAATGCAAAGCGCCCTTCTTCAGCGCCTAGCACACTCCCTTGGGGGTATGGTGCTTCCACCATCCCTGCGGAAGTCATACCTGTGTGAGTCACGGTGATTTCCGCCGTATAGACACCCGCCTCGCTTGCAATAAAATCTGCTAGAGGGTCGTAAAAGTAGCCGACCTTGTTCGCGACGCCTTTAATGGTCCGTATAGAGCCACTTGGAGTACTAATGATCACATCAACCTCAGATGGTAGAGTGGGCGCTATCTGTGCAGAGAAGCTTACCGTGTCACCAACCTCGAGCAAGGTGCCGGGTCTGATACCCATTGGATGCGCGAAGATATCGATTTCCTCACCCTTGATAGTCATCAGCGGGCCTCCAGACGGGCCGCCTGCAGCTCCTTGGAAAGGTGGCATTACCCTCCCGCCTTGCTCGTCATCTTCGGGCAACATGACCCACAGGCCACCGTAGGCTCCATAGAACGAAAATTCCGAATCTGGCGCGCGATAGACAGCTCCACCAAATAAAAACTTGAAATCGTCTTCTTGGTCACCCTCATAGCCGTTCCCTAATTGATAACCGTAGGGGGTGTTAAATCGCCAATAACCGTTAGCGCTCGTCGCTGTACCTACAAATTCCCGTACGCTTACCCCCGGCCTGCCGTTGGCAGAGTAGTAGTAGCCCCATTGCACATCGGGCTGATCGGGATTAACAAACGGGGGGACCATTTGCGCCTTTTGCTCGACACTGGAGACAAGCGCAACAGAACCGTTGACATTGTGATATTGATTATTCCGATTGCTAACGACAGAAGCGAGTTGCGTGCCAGCATCCTCAATCGTTGTGACATTCTGCAGGGCGGCATTCCAATCAGTGAAATTAGCCGTCCAAATTACATCTCCAGTCTGATAAGGTGAGAAAAAATGAGCGTTACGCTCATAGGATGTGTCGCTGAATAGATACCACTGCCGCCTCTCGTTCCCACTCTCGCTCCCGCGCGCCCCTTTCGCGCTAATGCGACTATTGGGGGTTTCAACAATTGAGCCCCACTGACGGGTTCCCGCCCAAAGCGTTCCGTCCTCCGATAGATACCTCAACTCGTAGTTCACACGATATTCGCCCGGCTCTTCAAAACGTAGTGGGTCTTTGTCACTTTGGAAATATCCGAATCTATTTGCCCAGTCCTCGTACCTCTTACTTACCTTCTGAGATTTGTTGGAGTAAGGGTAGTGATCGATGTCGATTACAACCTCGGCAGGCACACCCGGTTGTATAACGACAGCTGGCGAATATGCGTCACCGACCTCAAAAGGCGTGCCTGGGAAGACGCCTGTTTCAAAGTCCAACGTTTCCGCAACGGTAATTGTATAATGCCCCCGTATATCATACCTGTGACCAGCTTCGTCATTAATGTCGCCCTTGATCTCGACTACATAGTCACCGTATTCAGAAAAACTCACATTGAACTCGTCGCGATAAGTCGTTAACCCATAGTGAAGATCAGGAGCATTACTGTTGCGAACAATTTCTTCTCCTAACGGTGTGGAAGCTTTTTGCAGATAGCTTCCAAGAATCGGATACGGCCCAATTAATGAAATTTTGCCGGATGGAGAGGTAACAGTTGCGGTCAGCGAGCCAGAGGGAAATTTAAAAGGTATTTTGGGATTACTTATCCATTCTTTGTTACTGTACGCAGTTAATGGAATAAATGGTTCGATATTGTAGCTGTTATTCAGAGGAGACTCTGTGTTGGGTGGAAATATCGCAGTACTTGAATTTGTAACAAGACGTCCAGAGATACCAAAATTCTCTCTGTCCTCGTTTGCAACGACGCCTCGAGAGCCGTTACTCAGTTCGTTCATTAATAGCGCTGAATACAGCCGCGGAGGCTCATAGTCGCCTATCGTTATCTGTGCGGCCCCGTGCACGGTGCTGAGGTGGAACGATGGCTCGCCATAAACGTCATCGTAGAACCGCTGCTCAGTCTGAAGCCCCTTAACCATCGGATTCATTGACCATCCTTGGCCACTGAGGACGATTTGATAGATCCCATTGGGTGTAAGGTCGGGAACGCTATAGTTAAGCTCCCATTCAGCGATCGCCTTCCCCTCTTCGATGAAACGATAGTTGCTTAGCTTGATTTGGCCAATATCGATTAACTCCGCCCACTCCGGTTCAGACCTGCTAATTGGTAATCCTGTGACGGTCATATCGCTTGACGAGCCCTCTGGCGCCGCAGCCTTTTGCTGACCGCTCTGATTGATCACCTGCTCTAGATAGGCGCTCCCCGATTGGAGCTCGACCACAGTCTCCGCGTTGAGATTTCTGGAGAGGATTTCTACTTGGCCAGAGAGTCTTCCGCTGCTGCCGGCGCTCCACATAGCTGAGTCAATTTCACCGTAGAACCAGGCTACCCCCGGATCATATCCACCCTTTATCTTGAGGTCGCGAGCGAGCGGCGTCTTAGATGACCCGTTAAGCCGCTGGGCGGTCGAAATAGTATGCGTAGATAGCTCCACCGGCACCTTGATTACAGTGCTCGGATTGCTTGAAGAGAACCCGTTATAAGCCTGCGCGTGCGGATCCTGTGTAATCTGAATGTAGGAGCCTGGCGGGGCAAAAAAGTGTAGCTCAAAGCTACCGTCATTCTCCGATGCCCCTGTTAGCGCCTGACCCGTTTGGACATTGAGGACGCTGACGGGGACGAGAGGCAGGACGGCGCCAGGCGCGCCCTTTATCACCGAGAAACGAGAGTCGTCAGTGTGCTCCACGTGAATAAGGTCAGCGCGAGGAGGCGTCGAGCCAAAGCGATTGGTCTGGGTATCGCGCGAGACCTTGAGCGAAATATCTGAAACGCTTCCGCCTCGTGCATCAACGCCTACCGAATCGATGAGGTATTCCGAACCGGGTACGGGCCAGTTACTGGTTTCAAGAATAATTCGATAGCGTCCTGCCGACAGGGTCTCGGAGAAGGTGTGCCATACGTTTACCTTCAAGCCAGAGCCAGTATTTAGCCCAAGTCCAGTGTCGAGATTGAAGAATCTGAGATTACAAGCACTTTTGCACAGATCATCGATCTCGATTCGGCCACTGAGGGTCACTGTCTTCGCAAGACCAAATTTATAAACTGGAAGGTCGGAAGAGACTCCACAAAACTCTAACATCCTGTATCGCACGCCGCTGCCATCGGTATACTCCATGCCAGGACAGGAATACGGGAATTCGATCTTCCCGTTTGCGTCCGTTGTATAGCTAGAACCATCAGTGTAATCCGTCACTTCTTGGTTAATCAGAGGTGCGCCGTCTAGATGCAGCTCTATCGTTCCGCCTGCCATCGTCGTGGCTGCGAAAAGGAAGGCAAAGATGCCGACTAATAGGCTTAACGTGCGTCCAAAAGAGGATAAAGGGAAGAACATACGATGAGGTCCTCGAGATTTACTTGAGAGCAAATACAAAATTGTCACAAATTTATTTACGGCTTCATTGGAAGGTAATAATTATCGATTAGGACTTTGAGGCAGGTTAAGGATTAAGATTTGGCGGAAGAGGCAGGAGTCG
>DLPV01000005.1:84347-94974 GCA_002477465.1 Gammaproteobacteria bacterium UBA7449
TGGCGGAAGAGGCAGGAGTCGAACCCACCAAGCCTGTTATTAACAGACTTCACCGGGTTTGAAGTCCGGGCACCCCACCGGGGATGGTACTCTTCCACTACAAATTGTATCACAAGCTTGTGAGACCTCCAGCGCCGGGGATGAGCAGACGAAGAGCAAAATGAGTGGCGTGGCGGACACCGGGGTCAGTCGACGCTGTTAAGGCGCCAGTCATAGCGTGAGAATCGAATACCCAAATCACCATTGATCAGGCGCTGTGCCTGCGCCTGGGACAGACCAAGCGCATCGGCGTACACACCGAGAAACTCAGCGACAGAGTCATACCCCATCCAGCCGCGTTCAAAATCTTCTCCGTACCAGCGAAATATCGGCGAGATCATAAGCCTGTCGCCATCAAGATAGTTGCGGGACCTGTCCTCCAGAAACAGGCTGATGTTCCGCTCAAGCTGCGTCTGCAGGCTGGCGCCGATGTAGGCCTCATTGCTGAGCGCCGGACAGCCAATAGCAGCGCAGTTCACAGCAAAGTGAATGCGCGGATCCTGATAACGATCCCATCCTCTAATCATACCGTGCTCGACATCATCGAGTGACACCTGCTCCCCAAATAGCTCAACCAGGTCCTTACGCCAGGGTGCACCGGGCAGAAATCCAATGTCGCGGATGGAGTCTATGCCTGGATATTCACTCAGGATTAATTCCACCGTCCAGGCGTTATAGGCGTTGATCAGAAAGGCGAGTTGTTCATTCAGCGGCCAATGGTCGAAATCTTCTCGCGTGACCGTTGCAATGCGATCCAGATAGGCTTTCAGCTCCTGGCGTTCCCCTTTAAGGGCTGCGTAATCGACCCGACTAGCGCGCCCGCTGTTTTCAAGGTGAACGAATCTATTCAGCAAGCCGTCCCAAGGATCATGCGAGAACTGGCTCGGAATTTCCTGAGCGAACGTACACTGTGAGGAAAGCCACAGCAGCATGAGTAGGACCAGAGGTCTGTAGTGCATAAAGTTTCCCGCGGCAGCTTCAATAAATGCCTGAATAAGACCGTCGTAACGCCAAATACGTTCATTCCGCGACCACAGTTTATAGTCTATTCAGCCTTTCCAAAATGAAGTATTCTTCTTGGCTAACTTGAATTTGTAGCCCAAAGACAAACACTCAAAAAATAACAAGCATCAAGCATCTGAGATAAGACTCATCACTTCAATGATAACCCGGATTGGGACGCCAGTTTTGACCGGCAAATTGAGAGTGGCGAGAAAAGGAGGATGTTGCTGTCGAGGAGTAAGGATGCATCACGCTGATATCACCGGCTGGGGCAAATGTTTGCCGCCTGCGGTGCTGAGCAATGACGATTTAACCACTTTCATGGAGACATCCGACGAGTGGATTACATCTCGCACCGGTATCAAAGAGCGTCGCATCTGCCACTGCAACTTCTCAGATATGGCCCTGGTGGCTGCTCGCAGGGCACTAGCTGCAGCTGATCTTGATCCCTTGGATCTGGACCTGATCCTGCTTGGTAGCCTCACCAATGACTCGCTGTGTCCCAATACCGCTTCCCTGATAGCCGATGCTTTGGGCGCTCGTAATGCGGCTGCGCTGGATATCAACTCAGCCTGTACTGGCTTTCTGTACGGCCTTCATATCGGCACCAACCTGATCCGCACCGGTGCCCACAAGAAGGTGCTGGTTATTGGCGGCGAATTTATCTCCCACTATATGAACTGGAGCCGGCGCGACGTGGCGGTGCTGTTTGGCGATGCCTGTGGTGCGGTTGTACTGGAAGCAACAGACAAGCCGGTGGGTCTGATATCAGCGAAGATTGGCTGCGAAGCGGACGCCAAGTATGCTATTCAGATCACGAACCTGGGCTCAGCCTATTCTCGCCTGTCAGAGGAATTTCTCTACGTGGGCTGGAATTTCGAAGGTCAGGAAGTCTTCAAACGCGCCGTCAAGAGCATGGCGCAAGCCTGTGCAGACGTGCTCGAGGAAGCTGGTTTAAGCGTCGACGACGTCAACCTGGTAGTGCCGCATCAGGCCAACAAGCGCATACTCGATGCGCTGGCAAAGCGCGTCGGGATCGATGAAGAGCGAGTTTTCGTCAATGTGCACAAGTACGGCAATACGTCAGCGGGCACCATCCCGGTCGCTCTGACCGAGGCTCTGGAGGGAGGCCGCATCAAGCCCGGGGATTACGTCCTATCCGCCACCTTCGGCGCTGGATTGACCTGGGGAGCGGCGCTTATTCGCTGGGGTGACCGGGTCACGCCTCTGCAAATTTCTGACGCCGAGTTGCCGCCCTGCGAAAAGACTGCCCTGGAAATCCTTGAACCCCATATCAAGCGCTACGCTGCGCACGCCGAATCCGGCTAGCGCCAATGCTGCCTCCCTGGGGCTCGCGGCCCGCGCTATTCCTTTCTGGAGGGGGCAGTCTTATACTGGTTGGCCTTCAAAAGATTCCGACATAACAAGACCCGAATTCAAAATAAAGGAAGCGTCGAAGATGACCATGCCCGCGAATACCATCCTGAAAAAACTCCTGGCTCTGACTTGCCTGATTTTCCTATTTAATCCAATTCATAGCCTGGCCCAGGCAGGTCCGCTAACTACCAGTGCGGAACCATTCAAACTGGGCACTTTCGGCATTGACGGCATCCCCACAGTTGGCCTCGTCCTGCGCGACCAATACATCATCGAAGTCAACGCAGCGAATACGGCATTGGAAGTAAATCCTGCCTACCCCAAGGTCCCGATGCCGGCGGATATGCTTGAGTTGATTGGTCGCTACGAATATGGCCTGAAATACCGGCTCTATGAAATCGTTACCTATATGTTTAATAACAATCTGGTTACCGGCAGTAACCAGGCAGCCTATGTGCATGAGCGAGACGACGTGCATGTGATGGCGCCCATCCAGTATCCAGGCAAGATCCTCAATGCCGCAGTGAACTTCTATAGCCACGTGAGCGAACAGGCTACACCAGAGGAGCGAATCGCAGAGCAACGCAGGCGACGGGAAGAACGCGGCGTGCCCTACCTGTTTCTGAAACCTTCCCGCGGCGCCGTAATTGGTGCAGATGACACAGTGATGATTCCCTATGGCCGCAACCGCACCGATTGGGAAGTGGAATTAGGCACAGTGATTGGCCGACCCGCCAAATATGTTGATGCAACCACCGCACAAGACTATGTGTTCGGTTATGTGGTGACCATGGACATTTCGGATCGCGGCGGACGTCCACCCGGTGGTAATGCCACTCGTTCGGATTGGTTCGTTGGCAAGGGCCACGATACCTTTGCTCCCATGGGCCCCTGGATCGTGCCAAAAGAGTTTTACGGCGACCCGATGTCCAATCTTGTGCAAACTCTGACAGTGGACGGTCAGGTCATGCAGCGCGCCGAGGCCGGCGACATGATCCATTCGCTGTGGGAAATAATTGAATATGCCTCGTCGATCATCACGCTGTATCCCGGGGATGTTATTAACAATGGGACTTCTGGCGGCACCGGCATGGGCACAGCGGTTCGCGGTGAGCAACGCTTCCTGCAATCCGGCGAAGTAATGGAGGCCAGCATCGATGGCATCGGCAGCATGTCAATTCGGGTAGAGGCAGAGCCCCCGCCTCCGGGTGGCACGGGTTCACGCCTGCCGCCGGTGAACAGCTATCGCTAGCTCACTGGCAATCACAGCAAATATTTTTCTGAAGCGTCCCGGCGCAATCGGGTTGGGACGCTTTGTTTTAACTAGCTTCTATTTTTCAAGCCACTTAGGAAACAACCGGATTTATGTCGCTTGATGTCATTGCCTTTTTAACACTAGCCGCCGCACTTATTGGGTTCTGGTGGCAGAGCGACAAGATCAAACGCCTGGCCCTACACAGTGTAGTCTTGCGCTGCCGAGCAGAGCACTTACAGTTACTCGATCAAACACTGGTACTAAGGGGTGTATGGCCCGTCCGACACGATAATGGCAGCCTGGTCTTGCGGCGGCGCTATAGCTTTGAATTCACTAGCACCGGTGAGATGCGCCACAAGGGGGAGGTGATCTTGCACGGCCTGCAAGTAAGCCAACTGCATTTCGACCCCTACATCATGCCGACTGAGCCAGAAAGACTGCATTAGCATCCCTCCGCCAGCACCAGACTCACCCTGATTGGCCGAATCGTACTCGTCAGCGCAGCTCACGTTTGGCAGGAAAAATAGCCGGGTAGTAGCGCAGTAAGCAAAGTGCCCGCGCCACCACATAAATGATCATCGCCCACCACAGTCCTTTCACGGCGAAAACATCAATCAATAGCCACCACGCCAGCAGAAATACTCCGAGTGATTGAATCGCTGCATTGCGCATCTGGCGGGTAAAAGAAACCCCAATAAAAATACCGTCGAGTTGAAATGCCGCTATCGACAGCAGGATATAAATCGCTGCGACATAACACAAGCCAGACGCATAACTACGCACCGATTCAATGTCTGTTAGCACAGAGACAAACAGTGGACCAAACACCAGAACAATCAACGCGAGCAAGATTCCCGAACCCACCGCCAATTCACTGGTACGCTTCACCGCTGCCTTAAAAGTAGCCCTGTCATTAGCGCCATAGGCCTTACCAACCAGAGCCTCTGCTACGAATGCGAAGCCGTCGAGAAAAAAGGCCGCGAATGAGATGATCTGCAGCAGAATGTGATTCGCCGCCAGCACCATATCTCCAAACTGCGCACTCTGATTAGTGAAAAATGCGAATGAAAATACCAGCAACAGCGTTCTGATCATGATATCCAGGTTCGCAGCGACCGCGATTTTCACCTTTTCGCGATCGATTATCCGCTGCAAGGACCAGAATGGTTCATTCGATCCATGACTCACGTGCAGGGAATGATAGATGATCCATGTGCCCACCAAAACGGCACTCCATTCCGCTATTACAGTACCGAGGGCAATACCCGCCGCCCCCATACCCAGGCCTCCAGCGAAAACAATATCCAGAATTATGTTCAGGCCATTGAGAAACAGCTGCAGGCCTAGCAGCAACCTGTTTTTACCCAAACCTATAAGCAAGCCCGCACCAACGAAGCTGGCAAGAGTGGCAGGTGCCCCCCATATGCGAATGGCGAAGTAAGCGCGCGCAGTTTCCTCTACAGCCGCACTTCCATCCAACGCAGCGAACGTAATGATCTGAATCGGCCATTGTAAAGCGATCAGGATAAGACCCAGCGATACCGCCATGAGAAGCGAGCGTCCCAGGATGGTTCTGATTTCGATATGATCATTAACGCCCAGCGCCTGGGCGACAAACCCGGTAGTGCCCATGCGCAGGAAGCCAAAGCCCCAGTAGACAAATGAAAAAATCATTGCCCCAAAAGCAATTGCGCCGAGGTCTTCAATAGAGCCCAAATTACCGATCACCGCCGTATCTACCAGTCCCAGGATAGGCACCGCCGCATTGGCCAGAATCAGCGGCCAGGCCTGCTGCAGGATCCTGCCATACTCAAGCTGCGAAGCGCTCATACTCTTGTGACTTTCCACAGTAATCTGTCAGATTGGCGATATATCATCAGGGGGCCCGAAACAGAGACACCGGGAACTCGCATATTGACTATTGGTCTCAGTTTCCATTCACTAGCGGCAAAATCCGGTACAGGAGCCACCCATGACAGCATCGAGCGAACATTCAGGGAACCCACCACTGAGTAAGGTAGCAGTGCTGATTAACATCTTTGCCGCACCGCGGGAAGCGCTGCAGGAACTGAAACTGCATCCCAGCATCTTGTTTCCCCTGCTGCTGATCATTTTCTGCAATGGCCTCATTCTTGCCTGGTACTTCAGTATTGTTGACTTCGAATGGTACATAGATGATGTGTTAAGCACGGCAAACATCGCAGAAGAAAACCTCGAAGAAGCGAGGGAGAACTTTGAGTCCATGTCACGCAATACCATGATGGGGTTTTCATTACTGGGAAGCGTGGTTGGTTTATCAGCCATATTCCTGGTTCAAGCCGTTTATCTGAGCCTGGTGGCCGCCCTGCGCGGTGATCGCTTCAAATTCCGGCATTGGTTTTCATTGGTATGCTGGGCCAGTGCACCTATCTTGCTCTCTGTGATAGGGATGGCTGTCACAATCCTCCTAAGTCCCAACGGACAACTTAGCGCCTACGACCTCGATCCGCTGACCCTCAGAAATCTTGGTATGGCAACAGACAATGCCACCCTGCAGTCACTGTACAATTCTATCAGCCTCGCCATGATATGGAGCGTAGTGATTATACTACTGGGATACCGACAATGGCTGGAAACCAGCTGGCCAAGAGCATCAGTGACCGTGCTTGCACCTTATCTCATAATTGTCGGGGTTTGGGCGTTTTTAGCCTTTTCCTGAGCCGCAACTGTGATAGCGTAGCGCCCCGCTGTAACTAATTTCCCGATTTTTACGTGATAAGTTAAGCAGAACCAGCAAAAATACCCAAGCAAGACATCGCCCAGGCGCATTAAAATGAATACCAAAAAGTTTTTGCTCATCATACTCCTCGCTGGCACCGTCATTTCACTCCCCTTTATAAATCGGGTGGTCTTGGGCACTGACGCGAAGGAGGTCAATGTCTCCGTCATCAGTCAGCGCATCATCAGCCCATCGATCCTGGCCTCTGGTTTCCTGACCCATGAGGAAGAGGTCATGTTGAGCTCTGAAGTTATTGGCAAGGTATCGGAACTCTACGTGGAAGAAGGTGATACTGTCGCTGCTGGAGATCTGGTTTTAACAGTCGACGACAAAAACTTTATCGCCAGTCTGGACCAGGCCGAGGCAGCGTTCAGGCTCAATACGATAGACATTGAAAGACAGGAAGTTCGCATCACTAATCTCGAGCGCCAGTATGAGCGCAGCCGCAGTCTGCATGACCGAGACCTGATTGGAGACGAGGAATTCGATGCAATATCAAACCAGTTAGACCTGGCTCGTATAGATCTCAAGTCCTCTCGTGAGCGCCTGGCCCAGGCTGAAGCACAGCTCGACCAGGTGAATGACCAGTTAAGCAAGACCAAGATTATCTCACCAATTGATGGCGTGATTACCAGTCTGGATATCAAGGTTGGAGAGACAGCAATCGCGAGCTCTACCAATATCCCGGGCTCTTCCTTGATGACCATTGCTAACCCGGCCAGTATCTATACCGAAGTCTTGGTGGACGAAGCAGATGTCGCCACGATCGAAGTAGGTCAACGGGCAGAAATAGTGGCTATCGCCTACCCTGATCAACCCATGCAGGGTGTGGTCAGATTCATTGCCAACAGCGCCAAGGTTGCCCCGGGACGCCAGGGACTGAGCTTTACTGTCAAGATTGAAATCATCGACCCTGGCGATGTGATACTGCGCCCGGGTATGTCCTGCCGAGCTGAAATCTTCACGCGACAGGATCAGGAAGTGACCGCCGTACCCCTGCAGGCAGTTATCTTCGAAGAGGATCGTGCTGCACTGCGTAGCGAACACTACGTCTTCATCAATGATCGCGGGGTTGCACGTAAGACCAGAGTAGAAGTGGGCTTGTCCGATGATGAGTATCAGGAACTGCTTAGCCAGATCGAGGGTAATGTAGAGATTGTGGTAGGCCCCAATCAGGAACTGCGACACTTGCTGGATGGCGACTCCTTGCAAGCCACGCGAATCGAAGATGAGTAAGCCCTACCTGGACTGATCTCACATGGCACTAATCTCTCTCAATCAGATCACCAAGCATTACGAAATGGGCACGCAGACCGTGCGCGCCCTGGATGGGGTGACTGTGGAGGTAGCAACGAATGAATATCTTGCATTCATCGGCTCATCAGGGTCTGGTAAATCTACCATGCTCAATATCTTGGGCTGCCTGGATAAACCAACTTCAGGCAACTATCACCTCAACGGCACCAACGTAGAAAACCTGGATCAAAACCAGCTCTCCGACATTCGCAACCAGGAAATCGGCTTTATATTCCAAAGCTTCAACCTGCTCCCTCGACAAACCGCTTTATCCAATGTCATGCAGCCGCTCATCTATCGCAATATTCCCTTGCGGAAGCGTAAACACATGGCCCAGGAAGCCCTGGATCGCGTAGGACTGGGGCCTCGGGTGGATCATCTGCCCAATCAACTGTCAGGGGGCCAGCGCCAGCGCGTGGCCATCGCCAGGGCACTGGTCACCACCCCTTCGATCCTGTTAGCGGACGAACCTACCGGCAATCTGGATTCTAAGACTTCAGTGGAAATCATGGATCTGTTCGATCAGCTTCACCGTGAGGGGCACACGCTTATTATCGTGACCCACGAGGACGAAATAGCCGCTCACTGTCAAAGAGTAGTTGAGATGAAAGACGGCAAAATATTCAAGGACAGCTATAGCGGCAACCCTACCAAAGCTAGAGAGACAATCTGATGTTTTTTGCCCTCTTCGAAAGCTCTCGCTCAGCACTTGTCTCTATTTATGCCCATGGCTTGCGCAGCTTTCTGACCACGCTTGGAATCGTGATAGGCGTCGCCAGTGTCATCGCCGTGGTGTCAGTAACCCAGGGCATGAGCGCATTCATTGGAGAGACTTTCGCATCCCTGGGATCGAACAGTTTGACTATCGAGTCATACACGCCGCAGGCCGATCGCATGAAAGGTATTCGCTCCCGTTTGACCGGCGAGGATTTAGAACTGATTGAGCAGCGCGGTGAAGGCATCGCCTCTATTACGCCAATCCTTTATGCTAACCGTACATCACAGGTGAAATATGGATCTCTGACAGTATTCAGCCAGATCATGGGAACCACCTACGCGTTTCAGGATGTGGGCCAATACTACACGTCGATTGGACGCTTTCTCGCTCAGAGCGATAACCAGACCCGCCGCCGCATCGCGGTGATTGGCGAAAAAACCAGGGAGAATCTGGAGCTACCCGAAAACCCAATCAATGAATACATCGAGATCGGTGGCGAATGGTTCAAAGTTGTGGGACTGCTGGAGACCAAAGGCGAAATCATGGGATTCAGTCAGGATGACATCGTGCTGATCCCCTATTCCACCATGCAGAGCCTGCAGGGCAATCAGGCCAGGACCGACATTCAAATCCAACTCAGTCTCACTGAAGGCGTTGATATTGATGACGTCGCCGGGCAACTCACCGCGATGCTGCGTAATGCCCACGACCTCTCCGCAGATGAAGACGATGATTTTGTGATTCAAACCTCTGAACAACTCATGGAGACTTTTGATCAGATCATTGGCATGGTGACCATCGTTATAGGCGGTATCGTTAGCATCTCATTGCTGGTGGGCGGCATCGGCATCATGAATATTATGCTAGTCTCCGTTACCGAACGTACGCGTGAGATTGGCATCTGCAAAGCGATTGGTGCCAAACGTCACCATATCCTGATGCAATTTCTTATTGAGGCGCTTTTGCTCTCACTGCTCGGCGGGCTAATCGGACTCGCACTTGGCTACGGCCTCGGCACCTTGATCGCTAGCAGCATTCCAGGGTTTCCTCCTGCCGCAATACCTTGGTGGTCGGTAGCTCTGGCACTTGGCTTTTCAGGATTCGTAGGCGTGCTGTTTGGCATTCTGCCGGCGGCAAAGGCAGCCAATCTCGACCCGATTGATGCCCTTAGGTACGAATAGCAAGTCAGTTGGTCCTCAAACTAAAAAGCCGGGACTGCTCAGCAGTCCCGGCTTTTACTATTTCAGAGCGGCCCCGTCTAATTGACGAACCCGACCAACAGGTATGAGGGACTAGTCATCCACCGACACAATATCAATATCGTTGTTATTGGTTTCCAGGTAGATACGGTCACCACCGCCATTAATGTCGCCACGTCCGCTTCAATTTGCGCCGGTTGGACAAGGCCGTGTTCACGATGATCTTGTGCAACCAGGTGCTGAATTTGCTCTCCAACTTGAAATTGGGCAAAGCCCGGTAAGCGGCAAGCAGTGCGTCCTGATAGATATCGTTCGCGTCGTCCGGGGTATGGGCGAACCCAGCCGCCACCGCCAGCATCTGTCTTTCAAAAGAACTGACCAGCCATTCAAATGCTGCGATGTTGCCGGCCTGTGCCGACCGCACCAACTCATCTTCTGTTTCCCTAAGCAAGAAACTGTCCCCGGTTTGTGCCAAAAAGCTGCTCTAATTTAACTCATTAGAGCACCCGAGCCGCGAAAAGGTTAACAAAGCTGGAAAAAGAATTTTTCCAAAAAAAAACAGGGCCTTAAGGCCCTGCTAAACACCAGTAAGGACTGGTCGGAGGAAATTTTGGAGGTTCTGGAAGGGGTCTGGGCGCTTGGCCCGCTAGGAATCCGTGGCGTCGGCGCCTGATTCATCGCACTGACAGCGGTTCGAGCGGCGCTGGGGACCTCGCGCCATCCGCTCATTGCGGGCCCGCCTCTGCATTTGCCGGCGTTCCTGCAGCGCTGCTTTTTGCTCTTCGGTCAGGGTATCCAACTGCGCCTGAATGACCTGGCGCCGCTCTGCGCGCTCCTCTCGCTGCAGCTGCCGCAGCTCCTGGATCCGCTGCTGGCGTTCGGTTTCCTGCGCGGCCTGGTCCTGCGCATAAACGGGCAAGGCAAGGTACGGCAATGCCAGTAAGGCGGAGACCCTCAAATACTTCCTTGCTGATAAGACTAAT
>DLPV01000005.1:95320-96642 GCA_002477465.1 Gammaproteobacteria bacterium UBA7449
TCGTTCTCAATCTCGTTATCTAATTCCAGCTGGCTAAGGCCCTGTAATTCGGCTTTGTCAGATAAAACGGATAGGTAGAGAATCGGTTTACCAATAGATGGATAGAGACACTAGCCCTTGCCGGCTTCTGGGATTGTGGCAGCCTCGCTTTGCGGGGCTTGAGGTTTGAATCGACCCGCCTTGATCAGGCTTTCACGCAAGACGAATTCGATCTGCGCATTGACGCTGCGCAGATCATCATTCGCCCATTTTTGCACCGCTTCCAGAATCTCTGGGTTGATCCTGAGTGGATAAGTCTTGCGCTTCATAAGCTTTCAGATCAGCAGAGTGAAATGATTGAGTTCAGTATTTGCCAGCGTCACTTAGGTGTAGAGGCTACCGGCGTTCACGACTGGTGATGCGGCGCTCTCTCCGCACAGTACGACCAGCAGATTGCTGACCATCGCAGCCTTGCGCTCCTCGTCGAGCTCTACCACCTGTTTTTGCGATAGCTCTTCCAGGGCCAGATCCACCATTCCCACAGCACCTTCAACGATCTTTTTGCGCGCTGCCACGATTGCCGAGGCCTGTTGTCGCTGCAGCATGGCGCTGGCGATTTCTGGCGCATAGGCCAAGTGGCTGATACGTGCTTCAATCACTTCCACGCCAGCTTTGCTGAGACGGTTTTGCACCTCTGTTTTCAGCAGGTCCGCAACCTCCTCGGGATTACTGCGCAGACAAAAATCCGTACCGTCGTCATCATGACTGTCGTAGGGGTGCGTCGTGGCAAGATTTCGCAGCGCGGCTTCACTTTGAATTTGCACATAGTTTTCATAGTCATCGACTTCGAACAGGGCCTCTGCGGTATCAACGACCTTCCACACCACAACCGCCGCGATGTCGATAGGATTACCGCTGCTGTCATTCACTTTCAGGGTGCCCGATTCAAAGTTACGAACCCGCAGCGATACCTTGGCTTTCATATACAGCGGGTTGGCCCAACGCAGACCCTCGTTGCGCTCACTGCCCACGTATTTACCGAATAGTTGCAATACCCGACCCTGATTAGGGGCCACCATAAAAAAACCGATCCAGCACACCAGCACCAGGAGTCCGAAGATAATCATCGGAATCTTGAGCAACACGGGCAAAACTGCAACCGCGACGGGGGTAACAAGGGTTAGTGCAAGCAGCACCGGGATGGCGAGGTAGCCGCTGTAAGTCGAAGCTTGTTTTTCTTCAATCATGAAACTTCTCCTTCAATCTCATTCTCTTTCTTGAATTTTTACGTTTCCATCAATTGCATTCGTTATGCAGCGATTCGCAGCAACAACGTTAGACGA
>DLPV01000005.1:96980-118082 GCA_002477465.1 Gammaproteobacteria bacterium UBA7449
TAGCCGATACATTTAGATATCATATTGATATCATTTACCAGATTCAACTGTCAACGAAAACCTAGCACAATACCTTCAAGGAGCCATTGCGATAGCGGAGGAAATAAATGGAATTTTTATTTTATTATTAGAATCAAGCGGTTATGCACGATCCATCATTTTTACGGGCAAAACCACTATTCACAACATGGGTGGCAGCGTTAGGACTGGCCTAGCGCTGAGCGTGAACCCTCCCATTCCCGGATCAGATCCAGCAGATAATCAGGCTTCTCAAATGGCACGAGGTGCCCCGTGCCTGGCACCTCTACATAGTCATGTTGAGGAGACTTCGACTGCCATCTCTGCCAGTTGGACTGGTCCAGGGTGTTGGATTCACCGCCACGAATCGCCAGCACGGGGATTGCCAAGCCATCCAGCAGATGCCAGATATTTTGCGCCCGCAAATAGCATGCAGCTTCCCATTCGCGGCTAAAAGCGAGCTGCACCTGGCCTGTCTCAGAATCAATCAGGCCATGATTCACGTAATCCCAGAGCACTTCGTCCCCGATGCGCTTGAACACCGATTTTGGTCGAAAATGGTCGTAGGCGTGCTGCCGGCTCGGCCATTGAAACTGGCGTGTCAATGTACGACGGATAAGCGGAACACGCCTCCGTGCCAGCCACCTGAACATCCGCAGCATACGGTAGTAAGCAGGCGTCATCAGCACCGGCTCTATCAGAATCAAGCCCTTTATTGGCAACTGAGAATTGACCGCGGCCATCACCAGAGCAGCCGATCCCATGGAGTGTCCCATGCAGATAGCAGGCTTATTCAGCTGTCCCAGTGCCGCGACAACATCCTCACCGAACACATCCCAGGACTTCAGTGTCGTGGGCGGTTCAGCCTCTGGCCAGAGTGGTCTGTGCAAGCCGGCAACCACATGATGCGACGCAGTGAGCGGCTCCAGCAGTGCGCGATATGCCAGGGGTGGGTAGCCATTGGCGTGGGCAAAGAACAGCAGGTCGCCATCGCCGCCAAGGTCCAAAGAAGGTACTTTCGAGTGCATCACGTTAACCCGGATTCTGATTCCTTACTACGTTATCGGGCCAGATCATAGATTGTGAATCGCCTCGCCACCACTGTTCGCAGCGATAGATAAAGCACCAGACCCACAGGGCCAAACAGCCAAGTGAATACCAGACAAGGAACAACCATCCAGTGGGGGATGTTATGCCGCTGCGCATCCTGCACTTCCCAGCTGCCCACGAACAGATCAAATGCAAGGTAGTGTACCCAACCACCGGTGAGGATATAAGGGTTACTGAATAATGCGGCTACTGCCGCGGCAGAGCCAAAACCACCGCCCTCCGGCCAGGCTGACAGCTGAGACAGCACCAGCCCAAGGTAGACTAAACCCAAAATAAAGGGAATTACGCCGGCACTAATCAGCGTCAGCGTCCATTTCCAGCGCGGTAGCGCAGCCAGAAGCAGCCATCCCGGCAAAATCAATAGATTACAGACAGAAAAAATGAATTCAGCGCTCATGGCAGCCCCCTGGAAAATGGTCTGGATGCAGAATGATTGGAAACCGGGTTTAAAAAAAGACTCAAGACGCAACGCCTGAGCCCGCAATACTGGGGCTGCGCGAGAAACTTAACCTCAAAACCTCAGCAGGTTACGTTCTGTGATGCAGGTGATATCGACGCCCTTCCGCTTAAACAAAAGAGCCTTTTCAATCTTGCGACCGTGGGCGGTGGACAACCAATCGCGGCTGGCCAGAGTGCCTATCTCGAGATAATCCACATTCTTGTTAACGTATGGTGATGTTTCGGCACCGCGCAGTCGAAGATTAGTATCTACTGTGTTGCGATCGCCACTGACGAATTCACCGGTAAGACAGAATGTTGAGCCGGCCACTTTTATGTCGTCTACTTCGTCTCCCCAGACTTCTGTGGATGATTCGTAGCTAACGTCCGACGCCGAATTATCATTCCCGGTGATCTGATTCACCGTGACCATCAAATCGTGCCGCTCTTCATCAGTGATGATGCAGTCTTCCAGCACATTATTGAGCCGATTGACGATGACACTGGCAGGCCATTTTTCCCTGATCGTCTCATTGCGATTTAACCAGCCAGAAAGACCATCGACTTCCTGGTCGTTCAATACACCATCAGAGGCGACGCCTGTCAGAAAACCAATGGGTTCATCGATCTTGCCCATTCCAACCGCAGCGTCCTAACCGATCAGTGCTGCGATGGCACTCTGCATGCCAGCCCATTCCTCTGGCGTGATGACGCCATCCTGGAGGTTGTCACCCACTTACTGAAGTATCGCAACAGCGTCATCGTGGTCAGCCAGGTATTGCTGAGATTTTGAGCCAGCCGTCGAGAAACAGCAGTTCCTTCTCATTCAGTTCCTCATCAGCAACAATTCTAGCGAGGATGCCTCGCAGTCTGTTCAGGGCTTTCTCTTTTTGGTGGGCAAAACCAAACGCTTCAGTGAGCGACTGGCTCTCTACTTCCTTCATGATCGCCAAGTTGATGCACCACTGGTGGCGATAAAGTGGCTGAAAATACAATGATAATAATTATCATGGAAGTTTCCAGCGAGACAGCCAAAAAATTCCCCAGTTGCGCCGTGATCTACCTCACATAGTAATCCAATAGCACTGTTATGGCTTGGAGCAGATAAGTAGCTACAGACTCTGACAATGCGTAGTAGCCCCCGTCTCCAGAGGAATTTGATAAGGCTTCCCAGTGGGTTACACTTGTCTCCCCAGATGGAGACTGGAATGACAGAGACAGAGCACACAGCCCAGCTGGATGACCGCTCACTTATGGCGAAATTGCTGGCTGGTGAGTATGGCCTGGCAATTACCTATTGGGTGCTCTACTTTGCGGGCGCCTCGCTGTTTTTCTACTTTGGCAGTCAGGCGGTGGACAATGAGCAATGGCTGCCCTATTTGGGCATGGTGGCTGGCATTCTCGCCTACACTTTTCTGCTCATTCTGGGCATTCGCTCTGCCTATCGCGGCCCGCAGTTGTGGAAAGTGATGTCCAGAACTTCGTCGATCTTTATGATTATTAACGTACTGGTGGGAATCAGTACACTCGGATTCATCTACTAGGCTCCTGGCAGCCGACACTTATCTGGACTAAATGGACTCAATTAACAATTCTACTTACTCCCTGATCGTCAAGAAGTCCTGCCCTACTTGCGAATTGATTGAACCTGTCGTCCGGGAGCTCGCCGACACCTATGGCGCCAGCCTTCAGGTTTACGTGCAAGATGACGCCGCGTATCTGACCGAGCTGCCCCAACAGGCAGATGACACGGCACTGGCGTTTTCCTATCAGCAGAATATAGAGATCGTGCCGACCCTGATTCGTCATGAAACAGAGGCTCAAAGCGAACAGCGATTGGTGGGCTGGGACAGGCAGGAATGGCAGGAATTCACCGGGCTGGATCAGCTCGGGTCCGATTTGATTTCATTCAAGCCCGGCTGCGGCTCGCTCACTGAAGATCCTGGTATGGCTGAGCAGCTCGCCGTGCGTTTTGATGGCGAGCGTCTGCAAGCAAGGCGGGTCGATGTTGCTGAGGCCGAAGACATTACGGAAGCCTGTTTTGACCGTGGCTGGTCGGATGGGTTGCCAGTGGTGCCCCCAACTCCAATCCGAGTCATGCGCATGTTGGCAGGTACAGACCTGGCCCCAGATGAATCTATCGGCCTGGTGCCCCCGGATCACGTGGACTGCACGGTGGAAAAAGTCGCCATCAATGCAGTGATGGCCGGCTGCAAACCCGAATACTTCCCAACCGTTATCGCAGTCGTCAGGGCCGCCCTGAAGGAGAAGTTCTGCATGCACGGCTTGCTATGCACCACTTATTTTTCCTCGCCGGTCGTAATTGTAAATGGCCCGGTGTCTCGCCATATTGGAATGAATTCCGGTGGTAATGCCCTCGGACAGGGAAACCGAGCCAATGCGACCATTGGTAGAGCCCTGCAGCTGCTAATTCGTAATGTTGGCGGCGGCAAACCCGGCGGCATTGACCGGGCTACCCTGGGAAATCCTGGAAAATATACATTTTGCTTTGCCGAGGATGAATCGGACCTCGATTGGCCGACGCTAGCCATGGACAGGGGGTTTGAAAGAGACGACTCCGTCGTCAGTTTGTTTGCTGGCGATGGCGTGCAGCCAATTCTCGACCAAATCTCCCGCACGCCGGAGTCACTGGCAAAGAGCATGGCTGCCAGCTTGCGCTCCGTTGTCCATGTGAAAAAATTTGGTATGGCTGACGCCACCTTGGTGGTGTGCCCAGAGCATCGACGCGTGCTCAGGGAGAACGGCTGGAACAAGAGCGACCTGAAGCAGGCCCTATTTGATGAATTAGTGACACCTAGCACAGAACTTATGTGTGGTGTCGGCGGCATCAGTGAAGGCATGCCGGAAAAACTGCGTGGCAAACTACTTAGCAAATTTCGTGATGATGGCCTGCACATCGTTACCGCCGGCGGCACCGCCGGCATGTTTTCAGCCATTATCAGTGGCTGGGTTGCTTCCGGAGAAAGAGGCAGCCAATTGGTATCTCAACGCGTTGACTAACGGAGACTGTAATGAGTGAAATAACTATGTTGGACCCAACCAGTGAGCTGAGTCCTGTGGAAAAACAGTTGCTGCCACGCCTTGAAGGGCTTGGCGATGCCACAGTTGGACTGCTGGATATATCCAAGCCACGGGGCAAGGAATTCCTCGACGAGGTTCAGAGGCAGCTGGAAGAATCAGGCGCCAAAGTAAAGCGCTACGCGAAGCCTACCTTTGCCCGAGTCGCGCCTAAAGAGCTGACCCAGAAAATCAGCAGTGAGTGCGACGCTGTAATCGAAGGACTCGCCGACTGAGGCTCATGTACCTCGTGCAGTTTGCATGACATCATGGACCTTGAAAGCCGCGGTATTCCCTCAGGATTTGTTGCTTCCTCTGAATTCATTCAGGCAGCGGAAGCACAAGGCAACTCCCTGGGTATTCATCCCAGGAGTGTATTCGTGCCCCATCCCATACAGGATCGAACTGATGATGAGATGGTGCAATTAGCCAGAGACGCAATCGACAATGTATTGCAACTGGTCGTTAATAAATCGTAATTGGAGCATGATATGACTAAACAAGCAGTAATCGTAGCAACCGCAAGAACCCCGATTGGCAGAGCCTATCGCGGAGCATTCAATGACACAGACGCCCCTACCTTAGGTGGGCATGTCATTGCGGAAGCGGTGCGCCGGGCTGGTATTGAACCCGGCGAAGTCGACGATGTGGTGATGGGTTGTGCCATGCAGCAGGGGACATCGGGCTATAACATCGGCCGCACTGCGGGAGTCGCTGCAGGCTTGCCAAGCTCGGTATCCGGTATGAGCATGGATCGACAGTGCGCCTCCGGCATGATGGCAATCTGCACTGCAGCTAAACAAGTTGTCTCTGACAACATGCCAGTCGTCATAGGCGCCGGACTGGAATCAATTAGTCTTGTGCAGAACGAACACCGCAATGGTTTCAAAGCCCAAAGCCCAAATGTCATTGCTAATTCCGAGCATGCCTATATGTCCATGCTGGAGACTGCAGAAATTGTAGCCAAGCGCTACAACATCAGCCGCGACAAACAGGACGAATATGCGCTGCAAAGCCAGCAGCGTACTGCAGCCGCACAGCAGGCCGGCGCCTTTGATGACGAGATCGCCCCGCTCGAATCAAAGATGGTTTTCGTTGACAAGGAAACCAAGGCACAGAGTGTTCACGACGTGAAGCTCGATAAAGATGAAGGTAATCGACCCACCACTACGCTGGAAGGTTTAGTTGGATTAAAACCAGTTTTTGAAGGCGGTGTCATCACCGCTGGTAATGCAAGCCAACTCTCAGATGGTGCTTCCGCCTCTGTGGTGATGGATAGCAAGCTGGCGGAGCAGAGAGGTCTGGAGCCATTGGGCGCCTATTGTGGCATGGCGGTAGCCGGCGTCGAACCGGATGAAATGGGTATAGGCCCTGTGAAGGCTGTGCCCAGGCTGCTGGAACGCTTCAACCTGTCAATGGACGATATTGGCCTGTGGGAACTCAACGAAGCCTTTGCGGTACAGGTAATCTACTGCCGCGATGAACTCGGTATCCCGAATGAACTGCTCAACGTAAATGGCGGCGCGATTTCCATCGGTCACCCCTACGGCATGAGCGGCGCCCGCATGGTGGGTCACGCCTTGATTGAAGGCAAGCGCAGAGGCGCCAAGTATGTGGTATGCACCATGTGCGTCGGCGGCGGCATGGGTGCGGCGGGTTTATTCGAAGTATTCTAGCCAGTGAATTAATGGGTAGATAAGCCCAAGCAATCGGTTTCGCATCAGTGTTACTTTGCCTGCTGGTGCGAACCCAGACTCTCTTATAACAAGCGGTTCCATTATGAACATCAAAAACCAAAAAATGAGCTACTTCTCATCAGCATTGGCCCTCAGCCTCTTGCTGATCCTGGCACAGCCGGCATTCAGCCAGGAGCCGGTTCGAATTGCTTTCATGGATCCGCTTTCCGGCGCTTTCGCGTCTATTGGCAACAGCGGCTTAAAACAACTGCAGTTTGCCGCTGATCACATGTTCAACGCCAAAGGCGGTATTTTGGGTGGCAGAATGATTGAGATCGTTCCCCTGGACAATCAGCAAAGCCCAACTGAAACCCAGCTGCAGTTTCGCCGCGCCGTAAGCGAGGACCTGCGCATTATTTTTCAGGGCAACAGTTCTGCTGTTGCCAACGCCCTGAACTCAACGATCACTCGCCATAACCGCCGTAATCCGGGACAGGAAATCTTGCAAATCAACTATTCTGCGGTGGATCCAATCCTCACCAACGAGCAGTGCAGTTTTTGGCATTTCAGGTTTGATGCCCATGCCATTATGAAACTGAATATCCTGACGGATTACATCGCCGAAAATCCCGACGTTAAAAAAATCTACATCATTGGGCAGGATTATTCATTCGGACAGGTCGTTTCCGACAACTCCATAGCCTTGCTGAATGCAAAACGCCCCGACATAGAAATCGTGGGCAATGAGTTTCATCCCATCGGTCAGGTCAAAGACTTTACACCCTACGTGACCAAGATAGTTGCCTCAGGCGCAGATGCTGTAATCACTGGTAATTTTGGTGCCGACATGGTTTCACTAGCCCGCTCCATAATCGACAGCGGCCTGGACATTCCTATCTACACATTCTATGCAGCCTATGATGGCATCACCGCGACCCTTGGCGCGGACGGTGTCGATCGAATCCATCTCATTCATAACGATTCAGGCAACCCTCTGCCCAGCGAGGAGCGCAAGCAATACTATCGCGCCTTCAAGGCGGAGAACCCTAACAACGATATGACGCAGCCGCGCATCCTCACGGCGCTACAGATGGTGGTGGCCGCCATGGAGGAGACGCAAAGCACGGATCCCTATGATATTGCCGTGGCCCTCGAGGACATGCGTTTCACAACCATTAGCGGCGAGGAAATCTGGATGCGCGGTGAGGATCACCAGGTTGTCCAGGGCTTACACCTTTCGGTGCATACAGACCAGGATGTAGAATTCGATGCCGACAACTCTGGATTTGGACTGGTAACAAGATATTCAGTACCAGCTGAAGAAACAGTTGTGGAGACGAGCTGCCGTATGCGGCGACCGCGTCGTTAAGACTAAGAACTGGCTGCTCCCCTGTATGTTTGAAGTTCTGGTATTTGCCACTCTCAATGGCCTGGTAACGGGCCTGCTGCTTTTTATGCTGGCCAGCGGGCTAACCCTGATTTTCAGCATGATGGGTGTGCTTAACTTTGCTCACGCCAGTTTCTATATGCTTGGCGCCTACTTCGCCTATTCGATTTCTCTCTACCTCGGTTTCTGGCCCGGTCTGCTCATCGCGCCACTATTGGTTGGCCTGCTAGGGGCGTTGATTGAACGCTACGGTTTACGGAGAGTTCACCAGCATGGTCATGTTGCAGAACTGGTCTTTACTTTTGGTCTCGCCTTTCTAATTGACGAAGCCGTGCAGTTCTTCTGGGGGCCAGACACCAAAAACTATCAGTCACCGGACGTGCTCGATTTTCCGCTTTTTACGTTGTTTGGCCAGGAGTTCTCAGCCTACCGGGGATTCATGATAGGCATCAGCGTCCTTATTTTCATCGGACTCTACAGACTGCTAACCCGCAGTCGAGTGGGGATCATCATTCAGGCTGCTATAACCCATCCCCATACCGTGGCCAATCTAGGTCACAACGTGCCACTGATTTTTATGGCGGTATTCGGCGTGGGCAGCGCGCTCGCCGGTGTTGCCGGCGTCATCGCAGGGCCTGTGCTGACCACTTTTCCCGGCATGGCAACGGTCCTGGGCAGTATCGTATTTGTAATCGTCGTTATCGGTGGCCTCGGCTCCCTGGCAGGCGCTCTGATCGCGTCACTGCTGATTGGCTTGTTACAGAGCTATGCTATCGCGTCAAATCTCGGTGTTGCCGATCTCCTGAATTTGTTTGGACTCGAATTCAGCAGGGACCATCTCCTGACCGATTTATGGACGCTGACCCTGCCACAAATCGCGCCGATATTGCCCTATCTACTTTTGATCCTGGTTCTCATTTTCAGGCCCACCGGTCTGCTGGGTAATAGAGAACAGTGAAAAAAATCCTCACCAAATCTCTTGTATGGATTGGCTACCTGGCAGTGTTACTCCTACTGCCCCAGTTTTTCGATTCCATTCTGGCCGTTTCCCTGTTCAATCAAATGGCAATCGCCATTGTCTTTGCCCTGAGCTACAACATGCTGCTGGGCCAGGGCGGCATGCTGTCATTCGGACACGCGGTCTACTTTGGTCTGGGCGGTTTTCTGGCTGTACACGCTCTACTTCTGATTGAATTTGAGACTGTCTACTTCTCTATCGTTTACATACCCTTGCTGGCAGGCTTGGTAGGGCTGTTGGCGGCGCTATTTATTGGCAGCTTTTCGACCCGCAAGGCAGGCACTGTATTTGCCATGATTTCCCTGGGGATTGGCGAACTCCTGGCGGCCTCATCGCTTATCTTTGTGAGTTTCTTCGGCGGAGAAGCCGGGGTCAGCGGCGATCGCACCTATGGTCCACCCCTGTTCGGCGTGGAGTTCTTCCAGGGCATTGAAATTTATTACCTGGCAGCCGCCTGGGTGTTTGTGGCTACCCTGTTTATGTATTTGTTTACCCAGACACCTGCAGGACGCATGGCCAATGCCGTGCGAGACAATCCGGAGCGCGCAGAATTTATTGGCTACAGTGCCCGCCGTGTCCGCTATATTTCCTTCTGCGCCTCAGGATTCTTTGCTGGAATAGCCGGCGGCCTGTATGCCTTAAACTACGAATTCGTCACCGAGGAAACCCTAAACGCGGTAACTTCAGGCCGGGTCCTGCTGATGGCCTACATTGGCGGTCTGGGCTACTTCATCGGCCCCATTCTTGGTGCGGTCATCCTCACCCTGATGAACTCACTGCTAAGTAACTACACTGATCTCTGGATGCTTTATCTCGGCATCTTGTTTTTGCTGACGGTGCTGTTTCTTCCCAAAGGGTTTGCAGGCTTTATCATGATGCACAGGGTCGCCTGGTTGCAGCGGCGCATTCGCAAGTTGGTTCTTCCCTATCTGGCTACTGCCATCCCGGCGATGGTATTCATGGCTACCTGTGTATTGATGCTCGAGTTATCCCACATCGAAGATGAGAGCATCTCTGTGTTGAATATGGAATTGAGTGCTTCAAGCTCCAGCACCTGGCTTGGCCTGCTGCTTATTGCAAGCACATCAATGCTTGTTACTCGCCGCACCCTGCCAGCATTAAGGGAAGCCTGGGAGTCTGCCAACCATGTGGCGGATGAGCCGGAGTCAAAATCGTGAGCATTCTGACCCTCAACAACGTCCATAAACACTTTGGTGAAACACCAATTATTTGCGGCGTAAATCTCAATATAGAGGAAGGAGAAAGGCATGCCATCATTGGCCCCAATGGCGCAGGCAAGTCCACGCTATTCCATCTGATTAGCGGTAAATATCCCGTTACGGAAGGCACAATCAGTCTCCGCGGCCAGGCGATTCAGAATCTGCCGCCCTACGAAATTGCGAGACGAGGTCTAGCCCGTAGTTTCCAGGTCACCAACATATTTCCGCGACTCAGCGTGTTTGAAAACATTCGTTGTGGCCTGCTCTGGAAAATGGGATACGGCTATTCGTTCTGGAACCTGCTGGGCCGTCAGCATGATCTGAACACGGCAGCCCACGGAATCCTCGATCAAATTGGCCTGTCGCAGCGAGCTGATTACCCTGCTGGCGAGCTCGCCTATGCCCAGCAGCGCGCGCTGGAACTAGGTATCGCTATCGCCAGTGGTGCTGAGGTCATTATGCTGGATGAGCCCGTTGCCGGCATGAGTCATAGTGAGGCTGAAAACGCGGTGGCATTGATCCGGCGTGTTACCGAAGGCAAGACCCTGATCATGGTCGAACACGATATGAGTATTGTCTTTGGCATAGCTGACCGCATCTCGGTATTGGTGTATGGCGAACTCATTGCCTGTGATACTCCATCGAATATCCGCAGCAGTGAGAAGGTACAGGAAGCTTACCTCGGGACAGTAACAGCAGATGAGTGAATCGACGGCCAATATGCTCGAAGTCAAAGATCTGCATGCCTACTACGGCAAGAGCCATATCCTGCAGGGCGTGAGTTTCACGGTGCGGGAAGGTGAGATTGTAAGTTTACTCGGCCGCAATGGCGTCGGCCGGTCCACCACGATCAAAACAATCATGGGCGAAGTGGCGCCACAGGGTACAATAATTTTTAAAGGCAAGGAGATCGCTGGAAAGCCCAGCTATGAAATCGCCAATCTGGGTTTAGGCTACGTCCCCGAAAACCGAGACATATTCCCCACTCTAACCGTGCGCGAGAATCTGTTGCTGGGCATGAAAGGTGCGACGTCTTCAGGACGCTGGAGCATTGACGAAGTGTTCGACATGTTCCCCAATCTTGGCGCACGTGCTGATGTTCATGGTGGCGTGCTGAGCGGCGGCGAACAGCAAATGCTCTGCATGTGCAGGACCCTGATGGGCGATCCGGACATGATCATGATCGACGAGCCTACTGAAGGCCTGGCTCCAAAAGTTGTTGAACAGGTGGGTACACTGCTGCAGGAAATCGCCAATCGTGGAGTTGCTATTCTCCTCGTCGAACAGAAACTTTCGATTGCGATGAACATCTCGCAGCGCGTTTACGTGATGGGGCATGGTCAAGTCGTGTACGAAGGCGACCCCCAATCTTTGCTGGGCTCTGAATCTATTCGCAAAGAATGGTTGGAAGTGTAAACTCCCCATTCATTTGTCTGCCAAGTCACCCATGCCTGAATCTGGACAGGAAATCGCTTATGTCTCCCGCTAGTTCGACTCTCACCAGGTGGTTTTTAATTTTTTTGTTGAGCGTTCAAGGGCCTCTTGTCCTGGCCTGGGACTCGGTGGGTCACCGGCTCTCCGCCGCCGTGGCCCTGGAATTCGTGGAGGCGGAAACTATTGATGAACTGCTGCGAATCCTGCAAGCCCATCCGCGCTATCAGCTGGATTTTCTCGAGCAGATGCCTGATTATGTCGATCAAAGCAGCACCATTGCGCTGGCCCAGTGGCTATTGGGGCAGGCCGCTTACTGGCCAGACATCGCAAGGGGTCTGCCGGACAGCGAGCGGCAAAAGTATAATCGGCCTAGCTGGCACTATACTGATGGTGCCTGGGTGCGGGACTCCTCGCCTTTTCAGGGCAATGTCTATGTTGGCATCGAACCGTTTACCGACATCGATGGCCCTGGCGGAGAAACCATCCGCACCGAGCAGCAAGTGAACAATGTCGTCACCGGTATCGACTACAATGCGGCCGTGCTGACAGACGCCGATGCCCCGATGGCAGAGCGTGCCATAGCCCTTTGCTGGGTGCTGCACCTTATCGGCGATATCCATCAACCCTTGCACACCGGTTCGCTATTTTCCGCCAACCTATTCACCAGCGGCGACCGCGGCGGTAATGCGATACCCATTGGCGAGAGCAATTTGCATTCGCGCTGGGATAGAGCTCTTGCCGAGGGTGGCGTAGTTGCCGAGCTTCCGCTGCTGATCGAGCGCGTGTCCGGGTTTTCACAGCCACAAATCAAGGGTGTAGAAAGCGACTGGACTGCCTGGATGAATGAGAGTCGCGGCAGCCTGAAGAGCATGGTATACACGGAGGCCATGCGACAAGCCATAGTCGCTGCAGATAGCAGCGGCTCAGAACTAGGCAGCCAGTCGCTGGACGCAGCCTATGTCGCTCAGATGCAGAATATGGCAAGACAACGCCTGGGCCTCGCAGGCCTGCGTCTGGCGATCTTCTTTGAGAACGAATTGCCCTGATCTCGCACGCTACCCGTTTCCAGTCACTACCAATCGCTAGCTAAATTGCTTCCTGGTGAGCCTTGGTGCTGGCTTCAGTTCAGCTATCGCAGCCACCACGTTCTCAATGAGGCGATGCCCTGTGAGCGCAACTTGATTCAATTCTCAGATATTAACTCCTAAATACAATACGTTAGGTGTTATCTGGATCTCGCGGTCGATTCAGCCCAGCGTAACCCGCAGCGGGCAGCAGTATGCCTCTGCAATTACGCTCCCTCTGGAATTCACTGTTTAGATGAAATCGCTACTAGCACCAAAACTTGTTATAGCGCTTGGTGCACAGCTCTCTTTGGTCAGTATCCTGAATGTAAAATCACAGCAGCACCTCTGACCCGGCGCTAGCCGCCGAAGGATTCGGCGCAGGTACTTCAAAGTTCACTATCGATGCTCATCCGAGGATTGTTTTTTCGCGACCAATCAGAGATAGTCTTGGTCACAACAATAAGGTGGCATAAATAAAAGCGGCTTTCCCGAAATACCAGCCACTTGCTACTGTCACAAAAACCAATCTATACGCCCAAATTCGAGGATTCTGGACTGATGCAAAACACTAGCATTCACCGCGGTCTATTTTTTCACCTTTTCTTGACCTTGACATTGTGCGCCGTCACTCAAGCCAGTCTCGCCGCCGATTTCTCTCGCGTCAGGCCAGAGCGCGCCGGTATGTCCTCAGAGCGTCTCGAGCGTCTTGATGCCGTGCTGAAATCCTACGTAGATAGCGGTCAAGTAGCTGGGCAGGTAGCTATGGTGCTGCGCAAGGGCCGTGTTGTTTACTCCACCGCCAATGGCTGGCAAAACAAGGAAGCTGACATTCCCATGTCAGAAGAGTCAATTTTCAGAATAGCTTCGCAAACCAAAGCACTGGTCAGCACCGGCATAATGATCCTGCACGAACGCGGTCAGCTGGATATCAGTCACCCTTTGAGTCGCTATATTCCCGAATGGGAAAACATGCAGGTAGCGGTCTCTGAAACCAATGGCTCATATCGCCTGGAGGAGGCCCGCAGACCGATTACCATCCGCCATCTGCTTACCCACACAGGTGGCGTGAGCTATGGCAGCGGCCCTGCTCGGGAGCAATGGGAGGAAGCCGGCTTTCAGGGCTGGTATTTCGCTAACAAAAACGAACCCATCCTCAACTCTATTAAGCAGATGGCGGCATTACCTCTGGATCAACATCCAGGTGAACAGTACATCTATGGATACAACACCGATATTCTTGGCGCAGTGATTGAAGTCGCCAGCGGCAAAGATTTGAACACTTTTTTGCGAGAGGAATTGTTTGAACCGCTGGAGATGAACGACACCCATTTCTATCTGCCCCAAGAAAAAGCAGAGCGTCTGGCCGTGGTCTATGAAGCCACGCCGGGCGGCGGCGTTCAGGCTGTTAGCGCTACTGATGGCATGCAAAGCCAGGGCCTGTATCTCGAAGGCAGCGGCCCTAATCGCTCTTTCTCTGGGGGCGCCGGCTTGCTGTCAACCGCCAACGACTACGCTCGTTTTCTGCAGATGACTCTGAATGGTGGTGAATTGGACGGGGAGCGGATACTGTCGCGCAAGACCATCGAACTCATGACTACCGACCATTTAGGCGACATCCCATTTCGTGATGGTCAGGGATTTGGCCTGGGCTTTTTCGTGGTAACCGATCTGGGTGAACGCGGTGTGCTGGGCTCAGAGGGCGAATACGGTTGGGGCGGCGCTTATCACACGACCTATTGGGTAGATCCGGAAGAGGAACTGGTGGTCGTTTACCTGACTCAGTTGATCCCAGCACAAGGGGTCGATGACTACAGCAAACTGAGAAGCGGCATTTATCAGGCAATTAGTGATTAAAGAAAAAAACAATAACCAGGGTAATTCATAATGAGATACTTGACTCTATTATTCCTTGCCATGCTGTGTTCAGGAACTACTCTCGCACAGCTAGCGACTCCGGATGAATCCGGCATAGCCTACGGCCACATGCATTTAAATGTAAGCAGCATTGATCAGCACTTGCCTATTTGGACCGAGCATTTTGGTGGAGAAGAAATCGCCATAGGTCCTCTGCGGGCAGTCAAATTTCCCAACATGATAGTCATGTTCGCCGAGCAAACCCCAACAATGGGTTCGCGCGAAACAGTGATGGACCATTTCGGCTTTAAAGTCCGCAATATCCAACGCTTCATAGACAAATGGGAAGCCGCTGGCTTTGAGATGGGCCGGGTGTTTACCGGTGCCGAAGGCCAAATAAACGCCTATGTCACCCTGCCAGATGGAGTGTATGTCGAACTCCAGGAAGACCAGGGGCTACGTGAAGAATTTACTGGCTATCATGTCCATTACTTCACGTCTCAGTACGAGGAGTTACTGGACTGGTACGTTGAGATTTTTGGACTGGAAATCAGACCGCGCGGCACAATAGCAACGACTACCAATGTACCCGGCTCCAATCTGAGTTTCGGCAATTCAAATTCACCCCGCGCTCCAACCCTCGGCACAGCAATCGACCACGTCGGTTTCGAGATCACCAACCTGGAAGATTTTTGCCGCAGCTTGGCCGAGCGCGGCATTGAATTTGAAGTACCCTATCGTGAGATCGAGGCCCTGGGCCTGGCAGTCGCGTTCTTCACCGATCCCAGCGGCGTGCGAATAGAGCTTACCGAAGGTCTGGACGCGTTCTAGGCGTCGTTGCAGCTCAGCTACAAAGTACATTATGAAAGGTTATTTTGGGGGAGAATTGAACTTGCTGCGGAGCAAGCTGACTAATTGCTCCATGGATTCAAACTGTGTATGCCGGGCCAGTTCAACGCCTATCCAGTAGCCGAGATAGGCGACTCCCAGCCAGACCAGCATGGAATCAGCCGGCCAATATCCCCACCAGAGGAAAGCCTGCAGCAGGTTTCCCAGTTGATTAATGAGGAACTCGATAATCAGACTGACAATGCTGATCTCTCCCAGCCCCGAAAAACTGCCGAGGTTGCTGAGAAATCCAACCAGTTCCCCCACCTCTATAACGATTAGCGTCCAGATTCCCGCAAGCCCATAAAAGCCGCTACCAAACCATACCCACTTGTCGTAAAGGTAGCGTTTGCCGCGATTACCATCCAGACTGGACAGGGTTTTTAGTTTCTTCACCTGCGCTTTTATGGCGTCGCGTTTGTCCTGGCGGTCGATTTCACCACTGAGAAAAATCCAGGAAAAAATCACCCAGCTTAGCGCCACCATCGGCAGGCCGAGCATGAGAACAGCCCGCAAGACATCGAGAAAATTCAAGCCCAGTCTCTTCCTGACAAATTATTTTTCGTGGCGCGCTTCCTGAGGCATCAGAGCTGCACGTATCGCTGCACCCCAGATCAGATTACCCATGTCGTTTAAGTGCAAATTGTCCGCCACAAAAATGTCGGTCATTACCGAACCGTCGCCCTGCAGGAATGGCGTGGCCACATCAGCGAAATAAACAAGCGGGTCGTGATCCGCTATAGTTTGAAGAGATGCGCTCACCTTCTGCGCATTGGGCCAGACTTCCTGCCGCAGAATGCTGGGTTTCACACTTAGCACATAAATCCGAGTTTCCGGTAATGCCTCATGGACCTTGGCAACAATTTGCTCAAACTGATTAACTATTTTTCCTTCCGGCAAGCCCCAGGCTGTGTCGTTGTCACCTTCATAGATGAGTATCGCCCGCGGTTTGTAACGCAATGCCACCCGATCGAGATGAAACAGGACATCACCCATCACGCTGCCACCAAAGCCGCGCGGGATTACGGTTAGTGGAGCCAGGGCCGCCGCAGCCTGATCATTCCAGCGCGCAATACTGGAGCTGCCTGTCAGTACGATGGCGCCCTCCGGCGGTGGATGCATTTGATCCTGTTCGTCGAAGCGCTGCATAGCAGCTTCCCAGCGAGTGGGGTCCGTATTCTGCCCAAAAACCGGCGCCGAACCCACCAGTACCATGAAATTGGCCAACAGCAAGATCAGCAGGGCGCATTGATTCCTTCGGATAAGAGTAAACATATAATTAGAGCCTGTTGCTTGGAAAATGAGAGCGAAAATGTATAACCCGCTTTTCTTGATTTAGACTGCAGTGTAATCGAAGGGATTGGCAATTTCTAACCAAGCACTGACCTACAGCCCCGCTTTAAGCCGGCGCGACACCGGGCTTTAATCGGGATAACGCGCTACTGCGGGTCGAGTCTCACGAAGTATCGCGGTGGGAATCCGGTCAGGAATCTGAATGCGAGCGGCGTCGGATTGTCGGCCTGCACCCGGTCGTGTTCAGCCCCAGAGACTATGCCGGCGCCGAAGATCGCCCGACCGCCATCGCGCGTCACGCCAATACGAGGTGTCTCTTCGAGTCTTCCATACCAGGCGCGAGGCCAGTGGTTTACAGCGACATATTCATTACCTGCACTAGTCAACAGCGACACCACTCTGGTGTAGCCGTTGCCGGCGCCATCGAATGTTTCAATGACGATGGTGTTACCTGCTTCGGGTTGGAAGAACCCCAGACTGGATTCAAATAACACCACAATACCCACATAGACCGCGACCAGGATGAGAGCGAGTTTAATGCCTTTATCTGTATTCATTCTCGTGTCCCCAAGCTGATATTTGTTCGGGCAATCATTTTGTACAAAATTTTCGCAGCTGCACTGGCCCGGCACCTGCCAGCAGTGCTTGCGTCAGCTGAACCTGCGCAAGGCCTGAATAAATCTAGATTCCAAACCGAGCCTGGATTCGCTTAGTCCACCTCAATCTCACCGCGTAGATAGCACACTGCATTGCCGGCAATTAGTACCCTGTCCTCTGCCAGGCTGCAATACACATCGCCGCCACGGGGCGAAAGCTGTCTGGCCATGAACTCAGTCCGACCAAGCCTTCTCTGCCAGTATGGAACTAGCTGAGTATAGGCGGAACCGGTTACTGGATCTTCCGGCACCTGCAGTTTGGGCGCAAAGAATCGCGCATAGAAATCATATTGGGGTTGATCTGCGGGAGACGTCACGATGACCCCGCGTAGATCCAATTGTTGCAACTGGCCATAGTCTGGTTGCAAGGCACGCAGCTGCTCGGCTGATTCAAGCACCACCAGAAAATCTTCCAGCGCCAGACACTCAAACGCCCAGCCCGCAAGCGCCAAACCCTTAATGAGTTGTTCCGGCGCATCTACTGCGTGCGGAGCCTGGGCTGGAAAATTCAACTCCAGCAGTCCAGCACTATTACGCGCCACCCAAAGCGGGCCAGATGCCGAGTCGAAGCGAATTGTTTCCGCAGCCTCGCCCAGAAATTCAGTCAGCACAAAGGCGCTGGCGAGCGTGGCATGTCCACACAGCGATACCTCTGCGGCCGGCGTAAACCAGCGAATGTGATAACCGGCTTCGCCAGGCACAAAAAACGCCGTTTCCGCCAGGTTGTTCTCCTGGGCAATCGCCTGCATCTTTGTCTCTGGCAACCAGGACTTCAATGGAACAACGGCCGCAGGATTACCCGCAAACAGCGCTTTTGCAAAGGCATCGATCTGAAAGAGTTCAAGCTTCATCTCACCATCACCACTACCCTAGTTAATATCCACCGCATGTTGCTTGAGCTTCTCTAGAGGCACAATTTCAAGAGCACGTTTGTGAGTTCGCGTCAGGTGCACTCTGGGTGCACACTCGAATTCATAAGCTTCCAACCATCTGCTGGCGCAAAGACACCAACTATCACCAGCTGAAAGACCAGAAAAGCCAAATTGGGACGCTGGCGTCATCAGATCATTACCCCTGAACCTTGAAAACTCGAGAAATGCCTGCGTCACTTCAACACAGACCGTATGGGAGCCGCGGTCGTCGTCGCTGGTGTTACAGCAGCCATCGCGATAGAAGCCAGTTACCGGATCATTTCCGCATGGCTCCAGAGGCTCATCAAACACATTGAGAGATTCATCCATCTTCAAGTACTCCGTCTCGTTCCGGCTATAGCAAGGGCGCGGCTAGATCTTGTCCAGCTTAAGCCACTTGGTTTCATTCGGGGGCTCATACTCGACGAATTGATCCAGCAACTGCGACGCCGAGTCCGCCCACAAAATCATGTCGCGATGCTGGGGGCGGATGAATTCTTGCGTCACCGCATAGTCAACAAACTCTTCGAGCTTATCGTAGTAGCCAGCAATATTGAGGACACCACAGGGCTTGTTGTGTAGCTTCAGTTGCGACCACGTCAGAATTTCGAATAACTCCTCAATAGTCCCGAGGCCCCCAGGCAGGGCGATAAATGCATCTGCCTGCTCGGCCATGATCGCCTTGCGTTCATGCATGGTCGTTACCTCAATCAGTTCGGTCAAACCGGCGTGGGGGACTTCTCGACGAAACAAGTCGCGGGGCAGCACGCCGGTCACTTTACCGCCATCCTGCAGCACCGTATCGGCTACCTCTCCCATGAGACCAATACGAGCCCCACCGTAGATCAGGCTGATGCCACGACGCACCAACTCCTGCCCCAGGCTACGGGCAGCTGCGAGGTACTCCTCCCCCAATCCCGGGCTGGAACCACAATACACACATACCTTTTTCATTCTGATCTTTTCACCCAGCAATCAATTAACGCCCTGGAAGCATGGTTCATTTCTTCATCTCCTCAGCAGCAATAACCAGCGCCCAATATTAAGCACATTCGCCAGGGCAGCTGCAAAATAGGTCAGGGCAGCTGCCTTGAGAATGCGCTTAACCGCTGGGATGTTTTCCTTCTCAACGTATTCACCTTCCATCAAAATCGGCAGCGCCTTATTGAAGCTGGCATCCCACTCTTCCGGCAGAATGATCAAATAGGCCATGGCGCCAGCCAATTGCAATAGCAGGGATAAGCCTACCACCATGCCAATGGCGAAGGGCGCTCGCAGAAGAAAACCAATCAGCGGTAACGTCCACATAAGCGCTATACCACTACGATTCAAACCAGCTGCCAGCGGCAGGTATTTGCTGCGCAGCCTGAAGACTGCCTCCTTACGATGAAACTGGATAGCGTGACCAACCTCATGGGTCGCAACCGCCACAGCGGTCAAGGACTTGCCGTGAAAGTTTTCGGGACTCAGCCGGACTGCGGGCACACTGGGATCGAAGTGATCTCGCATCGGGTCCGTTTCTTCAACGGTGATGCCTTCCAACTGGAAGCGATCAATGAGGTGTTGCGCGAGTTCTCCCCCGGTCCCGGGAATTTCACTGTGATCATCACCGTAATGGCCCATGACGCAGCGCACCCAGAACGAGGGCAGGTAAATGAGCACCGCCAGGATAGCTGCCAGGATACCGAATATCATAAGGGCTCTATGCGTTGCTCGCGGCTTTAGATGACGCTACTAAACTTGGGTGTATGCGGCAAGTCTTTCTTGCGCGTGGGGACAGTCCCCGTCTGGTATTCCCGCTCTCGAAACCAAAAATTGCAGGCCCACTTCTCTCCGCTCAAGACAGGCATGCCTACATGTAAGGAATCTGGATGTCTTATGACTGAGTTTGGGTGGCAGTTATGAAACAACAGCATCCGACCTTTCCTGGCTCTAACCTCCATGTCCAGATTCGGGAATGACGTGCCACCACCTTCTTCGGGTTCGTCCAGATAAAGCAGGCAGGTCACCATGCGTTGCCCACCCTTCGCCATACAGCGCTGACCTATCTCGGTACCGGCATCCCAGGCGCCATAGTTCGGCGCATACTCTTGCGTCTTGGCGTAATGGACAACCTGCAGGGATTCCGCCTACTCAAGTCCGATTCCAACCACCTCGGCCACTCGCAGGGACAGCTCCTCAATCACCAGATTCAGGCCGTGAGGAATCCAGCAATTGCTGCCAGAGCGGCCGGCACTCTCGACGCCAGTTTGACCAGCGCTAACCAATGCCTGTTTGAGCTTGGGTTTGGCCGCCGCCAATAAAGCCTGAATTTCTTCTTCCGCAAGAAAGTCTTCAAACACGCAGACCACCGAGTCATCGTGAACCTGATTACCCGTTTCATAAAACTTCCTGAGATTTGTCGTCATTGCGCCATCCCGGTCAGAAGCTGAAGAAAAACCAATTTTTTAGAAGTTGTGGAGGCTAGCGTAACGGTCTCGATGGAAGGCCGCGTCCCCCAGAAACTGTTGAGCAGCCCTGGCTCGCTTGATAAAAAACCCAATATCAAACTCATCGGTCATGCCGATGCCGCCGTGCATCTGGATACCTTCGTTGCTGATCAGCTCAGACACCTCGCACAGCTTGGCCTTTGCAAGACTCGCCATCCGCGCCCGATCCTCAGTAGATTTCGAGCTATCATCGAGCGCGCCAAGTGCTGCGCGAACAACAGATTTACAAAGCTCAAGTTCACTGTACATTTCCGCAGCCCGATGCTGCAGGGCCTGAAAAGAGCCAATCTGTACACCAAACTGCTCTCGCTGTTTCAAATAGTCGACGATGCGTTCAAATACTTCCATGGCACTACCCAGCATCTCAGCAGCAACACCGATACGAACAATATCCAGTACCCGATCCAAAGCCTCGAAACCGGTGCCCTCTTCACCCAGCAGGGATTCAGCGGGAACCTTAACCTGCTGCAGGGTTAACCGCGCTGCATTGCGATTATCCACCATGAGTGTGCGCCGAACTTCCAATCCTTGGGCATCTGAATCAACCAGGAACAGGCTCACGCCT
>DLPV01000005.1:118470-155570 GCA_002477465.1 Gammaproteobacteria bacterium UBA7449
CCGTCCAGCACAAACGTTTTTTCACCATTCAGGATATAGTGATCACCGTCTTTTTTGGCCTTGGTATTGACGTGCTGCGGTTTGTGCACGGGCGCTTCATCAATGGCGACTGCCAGCAATAATTTTCCGCTCACTACCTTGGGTAAGAGCGCTGATTTCTGTTCAGCGCTGCCAGCTTCAGAAATTAGGCTAGCGCCAAACAATACCGAAGCAATCAATGGCGAGTTCACCAGCGTGCGACCGGATTCTTCCAGCACAACGCCGAGCCCCGCATAGCCAAACTCGAAGCCGCCGTGTTCTTCAGCAACAGCCATTCCGGGCCAGCCGAGTTCAACCATTTGCTGCCAAACAGCTTCGTCATAGCCTCGCTCGCTGTTTTCATCACGCAGCTTACGCAACACTGAAACTGGCGCATTCTGTTGACAGAAATTCTTGGCCGAATCTTTCAGCAGCTGTTGGTCTTCCGTAAGTACTAACGACATAATCCTTTTCTCAATTCTCTTGTTCCACGCTTAGGAGTTGCTTATTTCTTGTTGGCCAGGCTTAGCATGTCTGGTAAGCCCAATACACGCTTGGCAACGATATTCAATTGAACTTCTGCGGTACCGCCTTCAATTGAATTGGCCTTGGAGCGCAGCCACTCACGAGTTACCTGCAGTTCGTCCGCTTGGAAGCTATCACCTTCCCAGCCCAAACCCTGGCTACCCATGGCTTTCAGGAATAACTCATAGCGGCGCTTGTTGAGCTCACAGCCGTAATACTTAAGCATGGACGAAGTGGCGTTGGGTCCACCCTGCTTGCTTTCCTCCATGGAGCGCTGCGAGGTCAAAGCAAAAGCGTCGCTATCAATCTTGAATTGCGCGATCTGGTCTCTCAGCACAGGATCAGATACGCGTTCCTTGTCTCCCCGATAATGCATCGCCGCGCCTTCGAGACTGGCTGTGGTAGAAGTTGTGCCGCCCCGATCACCCTGACCGCTGGCTAAACCGAAACCCGAAATCATCGTGCGCTCGTGCTGCAGCAATCGTTTGGCAATGGTCCAGCCTTCGTTTAGTCGGCCCATTAGCTGCGATGCCGGCACTCGCACATCGTCAAAAAAAGTTTCACAAAAAGGCGATGAGCCACTGATCAATAGAATAGGCTTGGTGGTGACACCCTCACTCTTCATATCAAACAGCAAGAAACTGATACCAGAATGTTTGGGCACTTCGAAGTCAGTTCGTACCAGGCAAAATATCCAGTCTGCCTTGTCTGCATAGGAAGTCCACACTTTCGATCCATTGACGATGTAATCATCCCCATCAAGTATGGCCTTAGTACCAAGGCTAGCGAGATCAGATCCTGCGCCGGGTTCTGAATAGCCCTGGCACCAGCGAATCTCACCGCGAACAATCTTGGGGATATGCTCCATTTTCTGTTCGTGGGTGCCGTACTCCAGTAGCACCGGGCCCAGCATGCTGATCCCAAAGCTGGTCAGAGCAATCCTTGCATCGATACGGCCTAGTTCATCCTTCAATACGGCAGCTTCTTCTTTAGACAAGCCACCGCCACCGTATTCCTGCGGCCAGGTCGGGCAAGTCCAGCCTTTCTCCCCCATACGGTCCAGCCAGAGCTTGCTCTCGGGATTTACGTACTCCGCATCACGACCCCCCCAAACGATCTCTTCCGGTACCATGGGAGTACGCATACTGGGCGGACAATTTTCTTCTAACCAGGTCCGGGTTGAATCCCGGAACGCTTCCAACGCTGTCACACTCTTTCTCCTCTCAGGGTTCTCAGGCAGTCACCAAAACCTGTCGCCCCTTGACTTTGCCAGCCTTAAGATCGGCCAGCGCGTCACTGGCCTCAGCCAGCGGTCGCTCATGAATTTCAATCGGTGAAATCTTGCCTTCTCTCACCATCGCCATCAGCGAGGCCATGTCCTCTGGGCTACCGACATAGCTGCCCTGGATTATGCGTGCGTTCATTGGCAGAAAAGGTATTGGCATAGTTAGCGCGCCACCATATAAACCCACGACCACCAGCATACCGCCCTTGCGAAGCGTGGTAAGACCGTAATTTACACTCGCTTCTGCACCGACAAAGTCCAGCGCCGCGTAGGCACCGCCGCTCGCCTTGCGAATAGCTTTCGCTGTATCCATTTGCGATGAATCATAGATCCGGGAAACCCCAAGCTGCTGCGCCGCTTCGAGTTTAGCTGGATCAATATCAACCACAATGGGATCCATACCCATGGCTCTGGCGATTTGAATCGCCATCATGCCGACACCGCCCGCACCAATTATCACTACCTCGTCACCTGCCGCGAGTTCACCCAGCTTTTTGATGGCGCCATAGGCAGTTAACCCAGAGCAGGCATAGGTAGCCGCCAGAGAGTCTGCCGCATCACCTTTATCGAACAGGTATTTTGCGTGGGGAATCATAACGTGAGATGCAAAACCGCCGTTGACGATAATGCCGAGGGCCCTACCTGGCGTGCAGAGATGCTCATCTCCGCGCTGACATACGGCACATTGGCCGCAGCCAATCCAGGGGTAAACCACCCTGCGATCGCCCACCTGCACACCTTCAGCATCAGGACCCACGGCAACAACCTCGCCATAGATCTCATGTCCCAGAACCTGTCCTTCACGGCCAACTTCCAGGCGTTTGCCTCCGCCAAGCTCAAAACCACCGTCATGCAAGTGTATGTCAGAATGACAGACACCACAGGCCAGGGTTTTAACCAGCACTTCGGTGCCGCTTGGTACAGGCGTATCGGATTCGACTTCAACTAAAGGCGCGCCAGGTGCACCAGTTTGATATGACAACATCAAGCGTTACCCCTCTCGCGGTCCCACTGGGAAAAAGTCTTGCCTGACTTTGCTAACTCTTCAAGTAAAGGCGCTGGCTGCCAGTATTCTTCACCATAGCGATCCCGAAATTCACAGATCTTGTCATAGACATTCTTTAGACCAACCTGATCGGCATAGAACATCGGCCCACCCTTGGCGACCGGAAATGCGTAGCCAAATACATAAACCACGTCGATATCACTTGGGCGTTGAGCAATCCCCTCTTCCAAAATCTTTGCGCCTTCATTAATCAGGGGGTAGAAACAACGCGCCAGGATCTCTTCCTCACTTACTTCACGCTGCTCAATCTCAAGCTTGGCAGCTTCTTCCTTGATAATTGCCTCCACTTCTGGGTCTGACATACGACGCCGAGTTTCTGGGTCATACTTGTAGAATCCAGACCCGGTTTTCTGGCCGTGACGCCCCATCTCAACCAGCAGGGTTCCCATGCGGTAGAGCTTTGGATCATCGGGCAAATCAGTACGGGCCTGGCGCGCCTTATAACCAACATCTAAGCCGGCCAAGTCACCCATAGCCAGCGGCCCCATGGCCATGCCGAAACCCTCCAGGGTAGAGTCGACCTGTTCTGGGGTGCAGCCATCCATAAGCAGCATCTGCGCTTCTCGACCATAGCCACCCAGCATCCTGTTGCCGATAAACCCATAGCAAACTCTGGACAGCGCGCAGACCTTGCCGATCTTTTTACCGATCGCCATAGCGGTGGCCAACACATCATCTGCAGTCTTCTCGCCTCTGACATTTTCCAGGAGCTTCATTACATTCGCTGGCGAGAAAAAATGCATGCCGACGACATCTTGTGGACGGCCAGTGGCCTCAGCAATTGCGTCCACATCTTGATAAGAAGTATTAGTCGCCAGGATTGCACCTTGCTTACACACCCCATCCAGCTTCGCGAAAATTTCTTTCTTCAGATCCAGGTTTTCAAACACAGCTTCAATCACCAGATCAACGTCAGCGATGTCTGCATAGTCCGTGGTGCCGCTAATAAGACCAATGAGTTGCTCCATCTTGTCTTCCGGCAGTTTGCCCTTCTGTACGGTGATCGAGTAGTTCTTACGAATTATGCCAAGGCCACGCTGTAGTGCCTCATCATTGACTTCAACCAGTACGACAGGAATCCCAACGTTGGCAAAACACATGGCGATGCCGCCACCCATAGTGCCGCCGCCAATGATGGCGACTTTTTTGATTGGCCGCGTGGCGGTGTCTTTTGGCAAATCCTTAATCTTGGCGGCCTGACGCTCTGCGAAGAAAATATGCCGCATGGCTGCAGACTCAGGAGAAGTCACCAATTCCTGGAACAGTTCCCTTTCACGGGCCAGGCCTTCATCCATAGGCAGCTTCACCGCCGCTTCCAGGCAGGAAACAATGCGATCCTGAGCGATCTGGCCGCGTGCGCGCCGGGCCAAACGCTTGCGCGCGTCTTCGAAGAAGCCAGGCTCTATGGTCTCGGGATCAATAGTAATATCCCTGATACGCTTGAGCGGCGCGCCGGAGGCCAGCAGATCCTGGGCGTATGAAATTGCACCTGCCTCTAGGTCATCACCGCCGATCAACTCGTCGATAAGCCCCATGTCTTTCGCTTTGGCTGCAGCCACCGGGTTGCCACTGGTAATCATATCCAGTGCGGCCTTTACGCCGGCGATACGCGGAACCCGTTGCGTGCCGCCAGCGCCAGGCAGCAGACCTAATTTGACTTCAGGCAGCCCAACCTTGGCTGCAGCTACCGCGCAGCGATAGTGACAGGCCAGAGCTACCTCGAATCCGCCACCCAGGGCGGTACCATGAATTGCGGCGATGACCGGCTTGCTGGAGTTTTCTATGGCTGACAATACTTCTGGCAACCAAGGGTCTTTTGGCGGCTTGCCAAACTCAGTGATGTCCGCACCTGCGATAAATGTACGTCCCTCACATCGCAAAACAACAGCCTCTGACGCGTCTGCCTGGGCCTGGTTCACGGCATTCAGAATACCCTCGCGCACAGACTGTGAAAGCGCATTTACCGGCGGGCTGTTTACCGCGATAACCCCTATATTTCCATGCAGTTGATAACTAACAACATCAGACATATTTATTCCTTACTAATCTTCAAGTATTTAAAAAAAGTATTTTAATCTATACGTTCCAGAATTGCCGCGAGACCCTGGCCGATACCGATACAGAGACTAATGGCCGCATATCGGCCACCGCTGCGCTCTAGTTGGCGGGTTGCCGTCAGCGCGATGCGCGCACCGGATGCGCCAAGTGGATGGCCGACCGCAATAGCGCCGCCATTGGGATTAACGCGAGAGTCATTGAAATCCACCTCAAGCAGTTTTAGACAGCCCAGCACCTGAGTGGCAAAGGCTTCATTGATTTCAATAATATCCATGTCCGCCAGCTCGAGACCGGCCCGGCCCAGCGCCTTGCGGATGGCGAACACCGGTCCGAATCCCATTACCCTGGGCTCCACACCTGCAACCGCACCGGCAATGATGCGCGCTCGTGGCTTCACGCCATGCCGCTCGCCGATTTCACGGCTACCGACGATGAGCGAGGCTGCGCCATCGTTGATGCCGGAGGCATTACCCGCTGTGACGACGCCGCCTTCAAATAGCGAACGTAAACCTGTGAGTGACTCCACGCTGGTCTGTGGTCGTGGATGCTCATCAGCAGCCACTGTGATTGGCGGCTTCTTGCGACCTTGGGGTACTTCAGTCTCAGCGATTTCTTCCTGGAAAAACCCGTCAGCTCGAGCAGCCTCGTATTTAGCCTGGGAGGCGGCAGCAAAACTATCGCTGTCTGCGCGGGAAATATCCACATCAGCAGCAATGTTATCTGCAGTTTGGGGCATGGTGTCATTGCCATAGCCAGAGGCAAATGCCGGATTGGTAAAACGTGCACCCAAAGTGCTGTCCGCAAGGGACTGGCCGCGATCATAGGCGCCCTGAGCCTTGGAAAGCACCAGGGGCGCCCGGCTCATGGACTCCACACCACCCGCCACGAACAAGTCGCCTTCCCCGATTTTTACTGAATTGGCGGCATGCAGGGTCGCTGCCAGGCCAGACGCACAGAGTCGGTTTACGGTTAACCCACCCACTTCTGTTGGCATACCCGCCAGCAGGGAAGCAAACCGGGCTACGTTTCGACAGTCCTCACCGGCTTGATTGGTATTGCCGGCAATAACATCTTCATAGGCCTGTTTGGGGAAACTGTTTCGCTCAACCACGCTTTTGATGGTGTGGGCAAGCAGGTCATCGGGGCGCACTGGAGCAAGGGCCCCTGCGTGACGGCCAAAAGGCGTTCTAATGCCGTCATAGATAAAAGCATCTTTCAGGGTGTTGTCTGACATTTTATTCTCTGTTGATTAATCAATATTCGAAGGCAGGAATCCTGAACGGTATTGACGCTTCCCTGGTCTCTACCGTGGGCAATTTGATTACCTGCTGTGCCGTGAACGCTTTCGATTAAATCTGACAAAATTTGATCTGATCACTACCCATCTGGCGCTAAAAAATCGGGTTACCGAATCGCTCAGGGGCGGCCATTCTAGCATAGGCCACTAAACCCGCAAATTGACTGCAAGTCGCATAAAACCAGTGGCTATGGTAGCTTAGCCGCTTGCTGAAACAGGGGGTCTGTATGATCAGAGATCACGAAACTATCAATCAACTTGTCGGCCTTATTGAGCGCTTCGTGCGCGAGCGCCTGGTGCCAAATGAAGAGCGATTGGCGGAGGAAGGCAAGCTACCTGAAGACATTCTTGAAGAAATGAAAGCACTCGGCTTGTTCGGCCTGACCATCCCTGAGGAATATGGCGGACTCGGCCTCACCATGGAAGAAGAGATCCTGGTGGCCATTGCACTGGGACGGACTTCCCCCGCTTTCCGCTCTATCATGGGTACCAATAATGGTATTGGATCTGCAGCGGTTGTTTTCAACGGCACCGAGGCGCAGAAACAGAAATACCTGCCAAAGTACGCATCCGGAGAGTGGATTTCCTGTTTTTGCCTGACCGAGCCAGATGCAGGGTCCGATGCCGCCTCTTTGAAAACTTCAGCGGTCAGAGACGGCGATCACTACATCCTCAATGGCACCAAGCGCTATATTACGAACGCCAAGGTCGCTCACACCTTTAACGTTATGGCCCGCACCGACCCGGAAAATAAAGGTGCGCGGGGTATCTCATCATTTATCGTGGAGCGAGACACGCCGGGCATCACCCTGGGATCAGTAGACAAGAAAATGGGTCAGTCAGGCTCGATGACTTGCGACGTCATCTTTGAAGACTGTCGGGTACCTGCGGACAACCTCATCGGAGAGGAAGGCGAAGGCTTTATCACGGCTATGAAGGTACTGGATCGCGGCCGCCTCCACATCTCTGGCGTGAGTGTGGGGGTCGCGGAACGCCTCATCAAGGATGCGCTGGAATATGCCCTGCAGCGAAAGCAGTTTGGCAAACCCATCGCCGAACAACAGTTAATTCAGGGCATGCTGGCTGATTCACAGACTGAAACCTATGCCGCCAAGTGTATGACTCTGGAAACCGCGCGTAAGCGCGACAACGGAGAGAATATCAGCACCGAATCTTCCGCCTGCAAACTGTTCGCTACGGAAATGGTTGGCCGGGTTGCCGATCGCGCCGTACAAATCCATGGTGGCGCTGGCTACATGTCGGAGTATGCGGTCGAGCGCTTCTACCGTGACGTGCGCCTGTTCAGGCTTTACGAGGGAACCAGCCAGATTCAGCAAGTGATCATCGCGCGCAATATGATGCGAGAGTTTTCCTAGCAGGCCCCCTCTCGGGTGCATACACCCGCAGTAACTCAAGCGTTGCCTCAGTGGCGCTTGCGATAACCTTCGGTAGGAATAGAAGGCTTGAACTGCTGATGGCAGCCTTCGCAGGTGACAATCAGAGCATCGCCGGCTCTAGCCAGTTGCGCCTGGTCGGAAGCGCGAGAACTGCTCAAGGCCAACAGTCCAGCCGTATTCATCTGTTCGACATAGTCACGCCAGGATCGCTGCACGACCCACATGGCATCATTCACTCCGGTGCCACCCATGGTCATGGCAGCCCGACTGGAAATGATCTGATTAGGCATCGCATCCTAAGCGGTGATCCGGCACTGCTCGCTACTAATCCCTCTCAATCGAGCGCTATGGGAAATCGCAAGCTAGATTCCTGCCATACACCCGCATTTGCTGGATTGCGTCGCTCTAACAGCGACTAGGTTCACAATTATTTTTCGCGCAAAAGGTTTCCGGGTGAATACTGATCAGTGAGCTGACGTCGACTCATATCCCAGTCCACTCGGGTAGACAAGCGAGAAGGATATTCAAGGATCGGGATACCGTATTTACTGAGGGAGTCTGAAAACTGCTGGGCACGATTAACGAGTTCAGCGCGAGGCGGCAGGGGCTCGAGTTGAGCGACGATGATACGGTTGCCCGTGGAAGGAAGCTTGAAATTAAAAAACTCTCCAAACGCGCGCTGATAAGTCACCGATTCATGGTCATAGAGCCGACTGGTTGAGAAAGTATTGGCAACCAGCACCGAATCCTCATTCATGATCGCCCTGACCTCGTCCAGAAACTCCCGGGTCAGCATATGTTCCGGGATATAGTCTCCGCTGAAGGCATCAAGCACAATGTAATCATAGATCTGGTCTCGAATCCCTGCCCGCTTGATGAAAGGACGCCCGTCATCCACATAGACGCGCATGTTGTCGGTTGCTTCAAAAAAGAAAAATTCCTCCGCAACACTCACCACCGCCTCGTCTATCTCGACAACGTCAATCTGGGCATTTGGAAACAGGTCCGAGAAGGTGAGAGGAATTGAACCGCCTCCCAATCCAATCACCAGAATGCGCTCAGGTTGGTCATTGAGCAACAGCCCTGAAAAACTCATGCGCGTGTAATCGAATACCAAGCGCTGTTTGTCGTTGACCAGCACACAGGTTTGGTTACGATCACCGCGATGCACGTTAAAAAGCAGGCAGCGTCGATCGCCGACCTGAGTAACAGTGATATCGCGATACTTGGATCGCTCTTCATGAATCGTCTCGGCCTGGACAAAACCTGACAGCGAAAGCAGCGCGACAAAAAGCGCAAGCGAAAGTCGCATTGCATTGAGTCTAAACACGGTTCATTTCCCTGGCTTGTTTTCCGGATTGACCATTCAGGTAGTAGTGAGAGGCCCAAATGACGCATCCCGCGAGTGTCAGGGTCGCAATGGCCCCCCACAGAATCTGATTCACTTCAAACCACAGCACAAAGTAGAAGCTGGTACCGAGAGTGCCCACAGCGCTTCCCAGGGTCGAAATAAAATAAAGTAAGCCCGCCATGTGTCCACTATGGGCCTCATTTTGCACCATTAACCGCACCGCATAAGGTGAAATCATGCCTAGGATACTGGTTGGAATGAAGAACAAAAAAATCGCCGCTAACAATGAACCATAGCGCGGGTCTTCCAGCGCCATGAAAATAGGTTCCATGATGACATCGGCGAATAAAATGATGGGAATAGAGAAGATCGCGGCTGCGATAAAAAACAGTGCAAATGTCACGGCGCTTGGATTACGCGTTGAGAGCTTGCCTCCCCACAGATAACCCATAGCCAGCGCCAGCATGAAAATAGTGATAATGCTGCCCCATACAGAAAGACTGCCACCAAAATATGGCGACAAAATACGGGCACCCAGCATTTCTACGGTCATAATGCAGAAACCGCTGACAAAGGCCATGGCCGCAATCACGCCCCTGGGGACGGTATGTGCAGGTTGTTTACTCACTGGGGTCGACTATCTCTCGCAGGATTCTGAATCTTTGGGCTGGCTAAATTAGCACCATGCTCCTCATATTGGAAAGAGATTGGAGAAAGATTAGACGAATCAGTCCTGGCGAGCGCCGAGATGACGCCCTCCATCCAGGGCAATGACCTGGCCAGTCATATAGCGGGTTGCGGGCGAAGCAAGATAAACCGCCAGGCCAGCCATATCCATCGGATTACCGATGCGCCCCAAGGGGTTTTCGGTTTCAATCTTGTCCCTGAACTGGGTAAGCATGTAATCCATCATCTTGCTTTCAAACGGCCCCGGCGCGATTGCGTTTACCGTGAGCCCCTTTGAAGCAAGACGAACCGCCAGGTTCTTGGTCAGAAAATGCACTGCCGCCTTACTTGCCCCGTAGGCAAAGTTGTCAGTTGTCGCCACCCGCAGGCCATCAATCGATCCTATGTTTATGACACGACTGGGCTCGGCAGGACTTGCATTTTTCTCCAGCAATGGCAAAAGGTCACGCGTCAACATAAAGATAGCTTTGACGTTAATATCCATGACCTTGTCGTACCCCTCTTCGGGATACTCTTCAAACGGCGCGCCCCAGGCAGCACCGGCGTTATTAACGAGAATATCTATACTGGATTCTCGTGACATAATTTCAGTAACCAACTCTTCCCGCCCTGCCGCTGTCGACAGATCAGCTGGCAGTGCTATGCATTCACCCAACTCGCCCAACTCCGAAGCTGTCTGCTCACAGGCTTCGATTTTGCGCGCGGTGATGTAGGTCTTTACCCCATTTGCGACATAAGCCTCGGCAATCATGCGCCCGATTCCCCGAGAGCCACCTGTTACGATCGCAACCTTTCCCGCGATACCAAACAGTTCGTTGACAGAATAAGTCATCAGTCAGTCACCTCGCCTTTGATAATGAGTTCACACATTTGCTGCAGGACAAAAGCCTTCTTCAAAAAGCCTGCGAATCGCTCATCTTTGGTGTGACCGTGATAATAGCGATAGTAAATCTGTTGACCAATCACGCAGAGGCGAAACAGGCCAAAGCAAAAATAGAATGGAAAATTCTCCACCGAAAGACCGGTTTTTTCCTGGAAGCGCTGGATAATCTCTGAGCGCGTGGGCGCGCCATCAATGTCCGATGGCATGGTGCGTGATTCTCGAAAAAAATCAGGGTCAGAAGTTTGGACCCAATAGCCAAGAGTACAACCAAGATCCATCAGAGGATCACCAACAGTTGCCATCTCCCAATCCAGCACGCCAATCACCTTAAGCGGGTCATCGGCGTTGAAAATGACGTTATCCAGTTTGTAATCATTGTGGATCACGCTGGCTTTGCCGCTTTCTGGCGGCATGTTGTCGTTCAGCCACTGCATGGTGTTATCAACATTCACCGTATCTGGCGTAGCTGAATCTCTCCAGCGTCGGCACCAGCCTTCTACCTGGCGGCGCACATAGCCTTCCGGCCGGCCAAACGTATCCAGGCCTGCTTCAACGAGATCAACAGAGTGCAGCTCTGATAACACATCGAAAAAATTGAATAGCTGCTGTCGAATCTGGTCTTTACTCAACCCCAATTCTGTAGGGTACTCGCGTCGAATAACCAAACCCTCTATGTAATTCATCAAGTAAAAATCACAGCCAATAATGCTGTGATCATCACAAAAATGTTCTGGTACCGGCCCGTAAGAGTAGACATTTTTCAGCGCAGAAAGAACCCGATATTCACGCGACATGTCGTGAGCGGACTTGACCTTGCTGCCAAATGGAGGCCGTCGCATGACCCATTGCTGATCATCACTACTCAGCAGATAGGTGAGGTTGGAGTGGCCGCCTGGAAACTGTTTGACTTGGAGTTGCTGCGCAGCCGGTCCGAGAACCGGCTCGAGATATTCTTTAAGTCGCACCAGGTCAATTTCTTCGCCTTTGCGTATTCCTCCGGCACGATCGATCAGGTCAGCGGTTGACACTTGTTATTCCTTTTTCTTGGCTGATTGATTAGCGGTAGGTTACCAGATGTTGCATGCCCTGACGCTCTAAATGGGGCAAGCAGTTGAATTGAGTCATGGACGCCCGCCCGCCACCATAGCGAATCTTGGTGACGGAGCTGTTATGAACCATCCAATTCGTCGCGATAACTTTGTCATCGGGATAATTTAGCACCCTCTGCAGTGCTGTAGCGATTACCCCGCCGGAAGTGGAAACAATTATGCGACTACCATGCTGATGCCTGGACATTATGTCGTCTACCACGGAATGTACACGCTGTTTGAATTCCTGCCACGGCTCAAATTCCTGGTCGGCTTCCTGCGCTTCCAATTCATCATTGATCCAGCATGCCGTCGCCGCTTCGAGCACAGACTGGAATAACTTGCGGTCCTTGATTGGCCATTCCTCTGGCAATTCTAGGCCATCAGCTTTGGCGTGGTCTCGCAGATAGATCCGAATCAGTGGATCACCGCTATACTCGTTTAGCGAAGCATGCTGCTCAGGCGCATCCGGCTCACCCTTCACCAGATGCAAAAGCTCACCAGCAGTTTCCCGCTGGCGCTGAAGAGTGCCGCTGCATATGTGATCGAAGGAGTCGCCGGTAGTCTGCCAGTGCCTGGCCAACTCCCGAACCTGCTCGAACCCAAGGTCGCTCAGAGCATCATAGGAGGCTGCACCGAACGACGCCTGTCCGTGCCTGACGAAAATCAGCTCACTCATCGGCGAAAACCGAATTAAAGCTGTGCGAAACGCTGGGTGTGATAGTCGCCATCACCAAAGGCAAGGTCCAGCGCGGTGACACGCTTGAACAGATGCCCCACATCCAGTTCCTCAGTCATGGCAATGCCACCGTGAATTTGAATCGCTTCCTGGCCCACATCCTTGATCGCCTTGCCGATGCGGCTCTTGGCGGCAGCTACCGCCCTCGCCTTTTCCTCAGCGGAATCGTCACCATCCAGGGCCATGGCCGCCATGATAACAATTGATCGCGCCAGCTGGCACTGAATAAACATATCCGCCATACGGTGCTGCAGGGCCTGAAATGTCCCGATAGGTGTACCAAACTGCTTGCGGGTCTTGCTGTATTCGACAGTTTTCTGCAGCAGCACTTCGAGAGCACCCACTGCCTCAGCGCTAACTGCCACGATAGCCCTGTTGGTCGCCACCTCGATTGCAGGGAGCGCAGCGCCGGCTTCACCCAGGCGATTCGATGCTGGCACTTTGACGTCTGTCAATGTGACCTCGGACGCCATCTTGCCATCGACCGTCTGGTAGCTGCGCATCGAAATCCCCGGCGTTGAAGCATCCACTACAAACACGGAAATTCCCTGCGCATCCCTGACATCGCCGGACTCTCTTGCAGAGACCAGCAGTTTGTTTGCGTTAGGCCCGTTTTCAACGGCGACTTTAGTACCATTCAGGATCACATCATCACCATCTGCCGCAGCCGCAGCCGAGGTGGCAACGCTGCCAGGGTTAAATCGACTGCCAGGCTCGGCGAAGGCGCTGGCCAGCAAGAGTTCGCCTCCAATTATGCTTTCGACCAGCATGGTTTTAGCCTCGCCCGTCGCCAGTTCCGCGACTAAAGAACCACTGAGCACGGCAGCAGCCGTATACGGCTCGATCAGATTTGCCTTGCCGAACTCCTCCATGATGACCATCAGGTCAACAGCTGAGCCGCCAAGTCCGCCGTCTTCCTCAGAAAACGGTACGGCCAGCCAACCCAACTCTGCAAACAGCTGCCAGTTCTCATCGCTGAAGCCTTCGTCAGAGTTCAAGATGGTATTGCGGGTATCAAAGTCGTAACTCTTTTGCACAAATTTCTGCACTGAATCCTGCAGCATTTGTTGAACATCGGTATATGAAAAATCCACTGTAAAAACCTCTCCTCAAAGCGGTGTGTCACCGCTAGCGCTGTGTAGGCTCAGAGCCCCAGCACTGCCTTGCTGATTATATTGCGCTGAATCTCATTGGAGCCGCCAAATATCGACAGCTTGCGATTATTGAAGTACGTGAGCGCGGCTGATGCTGAATTGCCTGGGCCAATTGGCTCACCGGCGAAGCCGGGCTCGAACTGCTCAGGGACGAAGGGTAGACAATTGTAGCCAGCTAATTCGACGAACATCTCGTCCATTCGCTGCGCTAACTCGGTACCGACAATTTTCAGTATCGAGGACTCTGGACCAGGCGCTTTGCCGACGCTGAGCGCAGCTAAGGTGCGCAATTCGGAATACTCAAGCGCCTTCAGCTCGATTTCTACTTCCGCAAGTCTATGTTTGAATGAGGCGCTGTCGATCATCTTGCCACCGAACCCATCATCAGTATCCGCTGCGATGTTCTTGAGCGCTTTCAGGCGACGCTTGCCGCGCGGAACACCTGCAATGTTCGTGCGCTCGTGAGTGAGCAATACCTTTGCATATGTCCAACCTTTGTTCTCCTCACCGATCAGATTTTCGGCAGGCACTCGGACATCATCGAAAAACACTTCATTTACTTCAGGAAAACCATCGAGCAGCACGATAGGCTTAAGAGTGATACCTGGCGTCTTCATATCGATGAGCAAGAAACTGATGCCTTCCTGCTTTTTAACGGTATTGTCGGTGCGCACCAGACAAAATATCCAGTCTGCATACTGACCCAGGGTATTCCAGGTTTTACTGCCATTGACTATATATTCGTCACCATCGCGAACCGCTGCAGTTTTCAGTGAAGCCAGGTCAGATCCAGCATTGGGTTCGGAGTAGCCCTGGCACCACCACGAGTTGCTCTCCAAAATGTCCGGCAGGAACCGCTGCTTTTGCTCTTCGGTGCCATAGGCCATGATCACCGGAGCAACCATCTTCATGCCAAAGGGAATCGGTTCCGGGGCGCCGTAGAGTCCCATCTCGGTTGCGAAGATGTGGCGCTGGGTATGACTCCAACTGGTTCCGCCATGTTCGACTGGCCAGGTTGGCGCAGCCCAGCCTTTCTCGAACAGAATTTTTTGCCAACGCACCATATCCTCCTTATCGAGGCGCACACTAGCATCAACTTTTGTTTTCAAATCGGCAGGAAACTCGCTGCGCAGAAATTCGCGGACTTCTTCCTGAAAAGCCAGTTCTTCGGCTGTAAAATCAGCGTTCACGGTAACTCTCCTAAAATCAGGGGGTTGCACTTAGGGCAGTTCTGGCGGTGACACGGGGTCTTGGCCATTGATCCCACATGCGGGTGGCAGACTAAACTCCGTCCACGCCAGAAAGGTTAGCGAAGATTACCATTGCCGCAAGCTCAGATAAACAAAAAACCGAACGAGCGCTCGATGCCAGCGGCCTTACTGCCATCTGGCCTGAGCGACAGTGGACTAATTACTAAATCACGCTTAAAAATGGTCTGGGTCAATAGATTTTATTGAGCAAATGAGGTATTCTTCTCTGACTGTTCAACCCACTGTATTTTCGAGCAAACTGATTTTAAACTGCTCTCAATTAGCACCACATTTTCTGGAGTTGCCATGAAAATAACTCAATTTACAAAATTGGCCCTCGTAATTTTCGCGCTCAGCGGCTTCGTCGCCTGTAGCTCGACCGGTGAAGACGCCGCTGCGAGTGAGTCGCAAACCCAGTCCAGCAGCAGCTCTAGCGGCAATTCGCAAAGCGCAGCGGAAGCTGCGGCCGCCGCAGCTGAAGAGCGCATGCGCCGCTCGGCACTGGCAACGCGGATTTTCTACTTTGACTTCGATGTCTCGGAATTCCGCGGCTCTGATCGTGACGTGCTCAACTATCACGCTCGCGAACTGGCAGCGAATCCCAGCAAGCGTATCCGCCTAGAAGGCCATGCTGATGAGCGCGGTACGCGGGAATACAACCTGGCCCTCGGCGAGCGCCGCGCCAATGGCATCCTTAACTACTTAATAGTGAACGGAGCAGCACGCAATCAGATTGAAATTGTCAGCTATGGCGAAGAGCGCCCCGCAGACCGGGCCACCAGCGAAGCGGCTTATCAGCGCAATCGTCGGGTAGAAATAGCAGACATGTAAATCAGCTTGGGTCTACCCCCAGGCCAGTGAGTTTTACTGGAAGATCGGGCTAAGCCCTAAGGCTTGGCCCTTTTTTTGCCCCGGATTTTGACGGGACGAATCGCGAAATTCAGAGTTTATGAGCTAAGGGCCTGCTTTAGCGCAGCACCGATCCGTTGTAATGCATCATCCCCTGCTTTGATGCCTCCCGCGAATGATATGAAGGCGTGTATCTGGTCCGGATAGCACACATGCTCCACCTCAACCCCAAACTCCTCGAGGCGATCAACATAAGCCTGCCCTTCATCCCGCAGCGGATCGAAGCCTGCGGTAATAACCAGAGCTGGAGGCAAGTCGGTGAGGTCGTGGCTAAGAAATGCCAAACCAGCATCCGCTGCCTGCTGCGGTGATTCGAGATAATGCCCTCGAAACCAGCTCATACCCGCCTTGGTCAAAAAGTAACCATCGGCAAACTCATTCACGGAAGCGAAACCCATGCCAAGGTCCACTGAAGGATAGATAAGCACCTGTAATTTCGGCGCAGCGATGCCATGCGCCTTGCAGGCCTGGGTCACTGCGATGGTAAGATTGCCGCCTGCGCTGTCGCCCGCGACGGCCAAGCGCTCAGGGTCAATGCCGAGGCTGGCATGGTTTTCCAATACCCAGCGGTAGACATCGAAGCCATCCCGATGGATCTGTTTGATTTTATTGGCTGGCGCCAGTTCGTAGTCCACCGAGAGCACATGGCAGCCGCTATTGGCAGCGATATGCTGGGTCACGGTGTCATATTCGTCCACATCGCCGAGCACATAGCCACCACCGTGAAAAAAGAGACAGCAGGGTGCATTGGCTGCTGCAGCTTCGTCCGCGATGGTTTTTGGTATATAGTGTCGCATCCTCACTTCGCCTCGCCCGATAGGCACCATAATGTCCTCAACTGCCCTCATCTTTCTGGCCGCTGGCGCAAATGGATTGCCTCGCTCCTTTCGAAAAGCTCGAATCTGCTCTGGGGTACCCTCTTCTATCTGCGGCAGGCGTGCTGCAGAATCAGCGACTTTTTGCGCTACGGCTTCCAGTGCTTCTGCGCGCTGAGCCTTCGCAGTGGTGAGTATTGATGCTTCAGTCATGTGACTCTCATACAGGGATTGTCAGAAAAACATATTACTGGGTTTCGCTGGTTCAAAACCCACTACCCAGATTAGCAAGGTAAACAGCAGGAAGCCTGGAACAACATAAACAGCGATATCCATGATGAGCTGCTGGCTTAAGCCAAGGAACGCGATGGCGACATAGCCCAGCATGGCTGCAACATGCAGCATCAGGTAGTAATTGATAAATGGCGCGCTGTTATGGGTCATAGGCCAGGATTTGCACAGTACCAGCCACCTCAGAGCCACAAGAATACCCAGCAAATCGGTCGGCCAGAACAAGAGCAAGTTGATATTGTGGTGCGTGTCGACGTGGTCAGATACGAACCAACTCCCCAGCATCAGGGAACCGTAGATGCCGCTAAAGCTGGCGGTGAGCAGACCTAACAAGCCTAGAAGCCGAAAATTAAGCCCCGCCGCCTTGAGACTGACACGGGAATGCGTCGCAAAATAAGACATGGGTATTCGCTTCAGCATCAGCAACAGGAAGAATACCGGCGCCAACAGTGCTACCGACGCTAATTGATAGCCACTGCTTTGCGCTGTGGGTGGCGGAAATTCCATGATTACCTGGTGATCCGACAGTAATGGCAACACAACGCCATCTTCAGAGACATCAGAGGTCAAGGCGCTGAGTCGCTGGCGTAGACTGAGTGGCAGGAACATCTCTTCCCACTCCGATACCGGTCGATCAATGTTGCTGTTCATCAGTACATCCAATGAAAAAGCAATCAGTGCAACCGAGGCATAGTGAGAGCGCACCAGATCGCGAAATGTTCTGTCGGTCTCGCCCTGGTTGTTCTCGAACACACTGCCACCGAGAGCTTCATCGATATAGTCCCGTACCCGGGTAGTGCAGTTATCAAAGAAATACTGATAGTCATACTCGAGATTCTCAGGCTCAGAATTCCACATCAGGCGGCGGTAGAGGGTCTCTCTCTGCGGATTCGTCAAATTAATCCTGTCCTGCCATACCGTTCGGCCCTGTGCCCGGTACATGTCGAATTCACGCCCCGGCAGGTTCGTAGCCAGCCGATAAGGCATGATGCCTTTGAAAAAATTGTATGAGAAGGCAACTACGCCGCCGCTAACATCGAACACGCCCCAATTGAAAATCAGATCGGTATTCGAACTTTCGTCATACATACGCAAGGCCGTATGACCGAAGTTATCCCAGACATTCTTGCCCACATCCACTGTAATCAGATAGAAATGAACCCCGCTAAAGTCAGCCGGAACCGGATAGTCGGCTGCGTTCAGCGGTGCATTGAGGGTTGAATTGAAATCGGATTGTTGCGCTGCAGCCGGCGCAGGCGACAGCGTAATAACGACAAGTTGGGCAAGCACTAGCAATAGGCCGAGGACGCGAAATCGTTCCATCGACAGAGTATTGAGTGTGTGTCGGGCTTCGAATGATCTTGCTGGACTCACGGCGCTGTCTCAAAGCCTCGGACTTCGAATAAAAATAAATCGTATCAGAGATTTAGATTAGATCAAGGCTAGTTAAAGCTGCCGACCCAGCTTCAGCAAAGCCTTCTATTCCCCCCCCCCGCACCGTCAAATTCCAAACATAAAAAATTCCCCACTCCCTATCCGCCAAATAGATGAGTGGGGAACTGCGGAACTAAAACTCGGAATACAGGCAGGGCTTGATTTGGATTCTGCGAGGAATGCCTACCACTTCGTCAGTCCGCATGGTATTTAAATTAACAAAGCCTTTATGAATGGAATCTGAATAGGGCCAAACCTTCGCTATGATTAGTTCATGAAGCTTGCATAAAGAAAGTCTATCCATACTCACAGCCCTTAACTTGACAAACTGTTAGCAACAATTTCTGTGGGGATATGCTCTGGAAAATCTCGGGACATTCTTTCAACAACAAAAAAGGCCGGCTAAAGCCGGCCTTTTTGTAAGGCTTGTACTGGAGTCGAAGCGACTACCGCCCTTCTTCGGTTCCACGTTCCTCTGCCATACGCTCGCCGCGCAGAATATTTACCATGCCATAGTTTCCTTCGTGGCAGGCATATTCATAAACCTGACCATCTACCTTGGACATAACGGTCATCACCTGGATCTTGTCAGAGAATGTCGAGGGATCATCAACCGTGTACTCATACTCCATTGTGTATGGACCGGTGCGCGTAAAACGCTCAATAAGTAACTTATCTTCGGCAGACCCATAAACGCTAAAGCTCTGGGTCAAACTGTTAAAATTGCGGGTTTCCACAACCAGGGTGTCACCATCCCAGTAGCCGCGGGAGTCGCCAGTCCAGAGTCGGATTTCATCGTTCAGAGGCGGACGATCGTCAAGTGGCACAATCCGCGCATCATGAATCATCTCTGTCATGATGACCGCAGTATTCCGACTTTGAATCAGCTGGACATTGTTATTATACAGGTTCGGTTCGAATGGAGGACCCGAATTGAAGCCCAAAATGCAGCGCTCGGACAAACCGCGATCTTCGGGACCATCCTTTGCGATACCACCCACGACCATGCGCACTGGACGCACACCGGGCTCATCTGGACCCAAGCCACCTACTTGTACCGGCACGCCTTCGACAGTCTCTGGAAGCTTGCCATTTTCCGGATACATGAGACGCGCAGTACGGTTATCGTCGCCGTTACCCATCTCAGTCCAGAACGTGTTATATCCACCCACTCCCTGCTGGTTCAGTGCCTCGAGGCCAAGTTCAGTTTGCGCCTGGAAGGCGGCGATTTCTTCGGGCGTCAATTCGGTCTTATTCCCAAAAAAGGCAGGTCGCTCGAGCGGGATCACCGAGCTGAAATTCCATACACCCTGAAGGTCGGGTTGCCCCCATTCGGTGCGCTCAGGTGCGTAATCGTCCTGTGCCAGAGCCTGGCCGACGGACAGTAATCCAGTAATCGCGACAACAAGTACACGAAGCTTCATGATTTCCCCCAAATTGATATTTCATTTGATCCTGCAAGTGTAACCGATTTGGGGCGATGAAGCAGGCGATTGTATGCATCTAGTTGCAGGTACAACTCATTGTCCGCGATCTGGCCGAACATCATGCCATCCAGAAATACGCCTTAGGCGCCACACATACGCTTCGAATACAGCGGACCCACACCCCACATCATGTCAATCACATGGGCAGCAAACGCTTTCTCTCCCTCACTAATAGCCATCGCTGCTTCCTTGAATTTAGCCCTGGCTCAAATTAGTGTTTCTTCTGGCAAATGCTATGATTACGACCCCTCAAGAAAACCAACTATAAACAGTCAACAGCAGGAACATAATATGAACGGCGCTACTGCATTAATCAACACACTGGCCGATTGCGGAGTGGAATTTTGTATTGCCAATCCAGGCACCTCAGAGATGCACCTGGTGCAGGCGCTGGATGCCGTTCCGCGGATGAAGTCCGTGCTGGCGCTGTTTGAAGGTGTGTGCACGGGCGCGGCCGATGGCGTGGGCAGGATGACCGGCAAACCTGCCGCTACTCTACTGCACCTGGGTCCCGGCATGGCCAATGGTATTGCCAACCTGCACAACGCGCGCCGGGGTAACGCACCAATGATAAATATCATTGGCAACCACCCCAATTATCACGTCGGTTTCGATGCCCCTCTCACCTCAGATATCGACACCCTGGCCAGGAATTTCTCCTGCTGGATTAAATCCTGCTCAACTGCCGAAACCCTGGCCCAGGATGGGGCCGAAGCCTATACCGCCAGCTTGCGTCAGAGCAGCGGCTCCACCGGACAGATCACCACCCTGATCATGGGCGCCGATGCCGCCTGGGGAGACAGCGCCGGGCCGGTGCTGCCTAACCCGGTGCCGAGACGTGCCACGGTAGATGAACAGGCAGTAGTCGCCGTTGCTGACATTCTCTCCAAGGGCGGTAAGACAGCCCTGCTGCTGGAACATCAGGGTGCCGAGCAGGCAGCCATGGAAGCGGCAAGCCGCATCGCGAGTAAGACTGGCTGCAGGTTATTCAATGGCACATTTCCCGCCCGTGTGGATGGTGGGCCAGGCAGGGTAGCGGTTGAGCGATTGCCTTATTTTCCAGAGCAGATCCTGGCAACCCTGGAAGGAATTGAACATTTAATCCTGGTGGGCGGTGAAATCCCTGCATCTTTTTTCGCTTACCGGGGAATTCCTGGCCAGCTTGTTCCTGAAGGCTGCAAGGTCAGCCGACTCTCCTTTATCGAGGAAGATGCAATTAACGCTCTGGAGCGAGTAGCCGAACGGGTTGGCGCTGCCACAGCTGAGGTCACTCGATTTGAAAAAGTAGAGATTCCAACACCAACTGGCGAATTGGACAACAAGTCCATCATTCAAGCCATCGCCGCCACCATGCCGGATGATGTGATCGTCTGCACTGACTCTGGAGGTGGTAACGCTGCCTATCCTTACTGCCAGAACTCAGCACCAAACAGTTGGCTCAGCTTGACCGGCGGCGCTATCGGCCAGGGTGGCCCCTGCGCAACAGGCGCAGCACTGGCTTGCCCTGACCGGCCCGTATTGGCACTGCTTGGGGATGGCGGCGCAGCCTACACGATTCAGTGCCTGTGGACCCAGGCGCGAGAGCAGCAAAACGTGACCACGGTCATTTTCGCTAATAATTCCTACAATATTCTCAATGTCGAATATGCAAGACTGGGTGTCACCAACCCGGGAGACATTGCCAACAGCCTGTTCGATATTGGCAATCCAAACATAGACTGGGTCGACCTGGCCCAGGGCTTTGGAGTCCCTGGAGCGAAAGCCAACACCGCTGAAGAATTCAGCTCGCTCCTGGAAAAAAGCTATGAGACACCTGGCCCTTTTCTAATCCAGGCCAATGCCGAACTGCAGCGCTAATCAGGCCCAGTCGAAATTACGCTTAATGCTGCCCAGTCGCGTGTAGAATTCGTCGGCCATTTCGCCATCACCTTCGGGTCGCGGGCCAAATAGGCTGACGACCGGAATAACGATAAGGGGAAGCATCAGGGTAAGAAAAGATGGATCGCGCCACTCACCAAGGTAGGTGACAAGTTCATACCACCCCTGGGCGAAGCCACCCGCAGTCGCATTATCAACGCCGCCAAACAGCGTATTGAACAGCCAAATGATAAGGCCGCCCGCAAAACCGGTAGCCATACCCCAAAATACGCCCTGCTCTGTCGTGCGCCGCCAGTAGAACACATAGGCCACGGCAATTGCCGGGGGCACCACCATAGCAAAGCCAAGCAGCAATAGTTGTAGCACGGAGCTGATATTGCCCAGCCAGGCGATCACTGCCGCCGCGGTACCATAGATCACCGTAACGATCTTGTAGGTCCGCAGCTTCCTGTCAGAATCATAGTGCTTCGCCGCTGGAATCCAGTCGTTCACAAACATGGTCGCGCTGGCCAGGAGAATAGGCGCGCCGGAAGAAATCACCGCCGCCAGCACTGCAGCCAAGGCAATACCGCCTAGTATGGGGCCGGTATCCATGGCTAACTGCGCTATGTTCAGGTAACTGGTCAGCCCACTTTCAGAGCCATAGGTCGCCATGGTGAGAATGCCAATAAACCCGGCCACCATGGGCATCATGGCGGCCACGATGCCAGCAAGAAAAAACCCGGGGATCAGATAGTCTTGTTTCCCGGCAGAACTGGCATAGTTGGCATACACGGACGCCGCCGGCGTATGAATGGTAGCTGAGATAAACAGCGCAATGATTGTCGCCCAGCCTATGCCGGTGAAGCTCCACCACTTAGCCTGTTCTTTCCCTGACTCATTCAGCATGCCATCTGCCAGGCTGCGCACTTCTTCCCAGCCCCCAAGATTATTCATGGCAATCACGCCTACCAGCAGCAACCCCAGGATAATTACCGAACAATGCACGACATTCGCGATTGCCGTACCTTTTAGTCCACCGGAAACTGTGAAGGTGACAATAAGAAAACCGCCTATCGCCACGCCCACCACAAAAGGTAGACCTGTCACTCCACTGACAATAGAGCCAATCACATAGGGTTCGATGATATTCACTACCAGGTATTCAGCCTGCACACAGAGACTGGTCAACCACTGGCAGCGATAAGAGCCAAAACGATGATCGAATACCTGCCCCACGCTAACGACCTTAAGCCGTCGATAGGGAATCGCAAAGAACAGCCCCACCAGAAATAATGCAGCAAAGGAATTTACACCGTACCAGAGATGGCCCAGCCCTTCGTTAATTACATCCCCTGCCACACCGTAGGTACCAGCACCACCGATGCGGGTCCCTGCGATACCTGCCGCCAGCATAAAGACGCCTAGACTGCCGCCTCCAATCGCCCAATCACTGGCAGTTTTGTTGCCCCGATTCAGGTAAACACCAAAAGCGGCGAAGAATCCAAGATAGAGAATGATAACGAGGGCGGTAATACTCATGCACAGCTCCTGCAACTTTAAAGTCGCATGGTGTTCTTTATTGTTATGGTGTCAGCTGTCCTCTGCTTTTCAGACCCTGAGGGCTAAAAGCCTTGGGGTTAAATCATTGAGGGAAAACAGCTTGACGCATGGGCTCTAATCATTACCAGCACTGCTAGTGTCAGCGCTGAAGCTGACTTGAATTAAAACTCAAATTTTCTTGAGGGCCATACTACACCAGCATTGCCCAGTGTATCCACAGATCACATCGGGCTGATTACCAGACCTCTAAACCGACACCGTCTAAACAAGGAAGCCATCATGTCAAAACTTGAACCAGGGACCGAGTCCTGGTTGGAGCAAGTTCAGGAAGACATCATCGACCCTGACCGCCCCATTATTGACCCCCACCATCATCTTTGGAGGAAACGCTTTGGTCGTGACTATCTGTTGGAAGAACTCTGGCGCGATACCGGCAGCGGTCACAATGTGGTGAAGACCTTATTCATGGAGTGCTCAGCGTTTTACCTGCGCGAAGGACCGGAGTATCTGCGCCCACTTGGGGAAACCACCTACATCTCCGAACTGGCCAAAGCCAGCGCAGAGGACGATTCAAAGGCGACCGTCGCTGGAATCATTGCCCATGCTGATCTCACGCTGGATGCAGCCAAACTCGGCGAGCTACTCGACAAGCACACCGATATCTGTGCCGGACGTTTTCGGGGAATCAGGCACGCCGGCGCCAGGGACAAGCGGCCCGAAGATCTTCTTATTCCAGGGCAGGCTCCGGCTTATCTTTACGGCAAAGAAATTTTTCGTGCGGGGCTACGCAGCCTGGTGGGCCGAAATTTAACTTATGACACCTGGCACTACCATCATCAGAACCTTGACTTCATCGACTTGGCTCAAGCGATTCCTGAATGCACCATGATCCTGGATCATTTCGGCACTCCACTGGGAGTCGGCACCTACAGAAACTATCGCGAAGAAATATTTCAGGAATGGAGAACTGAGATGCGGCAATTGGCGAAATGCCCTAATGTTTATGTCAAGCTAGGCGGACTGGCAATGCCGGATAATGGTTTTGGCTGGCATAAGGCAGATCGGCCACCCAGCTCGGATGAATTCGTCGCGGCCCAGAAGAAGTATTACCTGCACATGATCGAATGCTTCGGTCCGGAACGCTGCATGTTTGAAAGCAATTTCCCGGTAGATAGACTCTCCATCAGTTACCCAGTACTTTGGAACGCCTTTAAGAAATTAACGGCGGATTTCTCGGCTGACGAAAAACAAGCCCTGTTTTACGGTACCGCCGAGCGGGTCTACGCACTTACCGACTGAAGATCGCCAATGCCCTATTCGACCCTGATATTCGACCTTGATGGCACCTTAAGCGACCCCGCTGTAGGCGTCATTCGCTGTATGAACTTTGCGCTTACTTCATTCGACTACTCACCATTGCCTGAGCATGAGATTACCCAGCATATTGGCCCCCCGCTGGAACTTACGCTGGGTAAATTGAGTGGCAGTGAGGACAAAACCCATATCGCTGCACTTGCAGCAAAGTATCGCGAGCGTTATGGCGAACTGGGTTTCAAGGAGAACACGCTGTATCCGGGTATTGAACATATGCTAAGCAGCTTGCGCGCCAACGGTCAGCGGCTAGGTGTGTGCACATCAAAGCTGCCGAGTAACGCCATCAAGATACTTGAGTGTTTCAAACTTATTCATTACTTTGAATTCGTCAGCGGACCGGCAACACCGCAACCCAAGTCGCAGCAGCTGCAAGAATTGCTGGCAACTGGCTCAATCTCTGAGGATGCCCTGATGATTGGTGATCGTGCCGTTGATCTTCAAGCTGCCCACAGCAATAGCCTGAAAAGTGCGGGCGTGCTGTGGGGCTATGGGGATCGCGAAGAACTGAAGGTTGAAGGACCGACGCACCTGTTTGCGTCACCGGAAGAACTCACTGAACGCTTGCAGCGATAGATTAGCGGTTGCCGATACGCTTGATGACCGCACTACTGGTGAGAATCACTTGCACACCCGTCCGCAATGTACAGCGCATAAAAACAATTGAGCGCCCGCGCCTGATCGTTTCTGCTTCTCCGAGGATCAAATCACCCTCATTGGCCGGTGCCACAAACTCATTGTTGCAGGTCACGGTCGCGACACTTTCACTCTCTCCGCCATTGGCGCCCAGGCACAGGGTGTAGTCGGCGAATGCCATCAACACACCGCCATGGACCGTGTTATGCGCATTACAGTTGTGGGCCTGAACCCGAAATGCGGTGCGGGGGTTGTCACCATCCATATAGAAGAAAAAGGGACCGATAGAATCTTCGGCCGTATCACCTTCCCAGTGGCGATAATTAGCGGGAATATCGTATTCAGCTGGATTGAAGCTCATGAAATCAGGTTCGAAAAATCAGGGAACAATGGCGCCGACGACCGCGCCGACAAGTTTAAATGGAAAGGCAATCACTTCCGCAACCACCGAAAACGTAGTACCCACAGCGGTACCAACAACGCAGCCGCTGAGTACTAGACTCAATAAGACTATACAGCAGAGCATGGAAATGTGTTTTGATCTTGTCATAGGACGAGTTGCCAATAACCTACGTTTAAGAAGTTATCGAACTTTTTACCCACTTCTACAAATTCTCCCACCTTAACAAAGCCCAGCTTTTCATGCAGGGCGATACTAGCCTCATTGGGAAGTGCGATTCCGGCTATCAAGGTGTGCACTTCTGTCTCCCTGAGCGCCTTGATCAAATGTTCATAGAGTTGCTTGCCAAGGCCCTCACCGAAATTATCCGGCGCCAGGTATATCGCGGTTTCCCGGGCGAAGCGGTAGGCGGAACGGTCCTTCCAGCGCGCCGCATAGGCATAGCCCAGAATCAGACCATCGTCTTCCAATACAAACCATGGCCGCGTGTGATCGGTCACAGCGATACGCTGGGCCATATCTCCTGCGGACACCATCTCTTCCTCAAAGGTTATCGTGGTGCTTTCAATATAACAGTTGTAGATGTCGGCGACACGAGGACTATCGTCCAGAGAAGCTTTGCGGATTGTGGGCATAATTCTTACACCGGTCGTTCAGAAAAATCCTTAACAGATGATAACCCATCCCCGCTTGAAATCAGATCGGAAAATTCTCTAGCAAGTTGATGACTGGCATCCAGCACTTGCTGCCATTTGTCCAGACGTTCATCCTCTCCATAGCGCTCAAAATCGGTTCTATCGGGAATCTTGGCCCCGGGTAGTGATGCAGTCCACTCCGCAGATGGGGTCAGCAATACTACATTGTCAAAGTGCTTGAGTGGCGGTCGGCGCCAGCGCAACATCTTGTCAAACCAGCCTGGCACGATCTTGGGGCTGAAATGAGGATAGAGCACGAGTCCATCCAGCTCAGTAAACGGCATATCGAAGTGATAGTCAGTAATCCCTCCATCCCAGTAGAGACCTTTGCTGGCACCTTCTATATCTCTCACACCCTCAAGAATAAAGGGTATGGATCCACTAGCAATCATGGCATCGATGACGTTACTTTCTACCAGGGGCGCTATCGCGGTGTCCAGGTCATTTAAAGCTAGAAAAGGCGTCATATCGCCCATATTCGTAAAGATCGTACGCTGAAAAAACCAGGATAGCGTGCGGCGACTCAATATATTGGCCATCGCGCTGCTTCCTAATGCTATCTTCTGCAGCGACGCATGCCTGGAATTTGCAATTCCCTTACAGCGATCGGCAATGATGTGGGTTCGAAATACAGTATTACCCGCTATCTCCGCCGCACCGCTGGGCCCCAACACGTCGGCTAGCATATTGCGCATCTTGCCGGTAATTTCTTCAATCGAGGGCTGCTCAGAGTAAGTCTCGCCGCTATAGCGCCTGGCGAGTTCGTCGATTGCCCTGAGCGGCTCGGCAGTACCAAGGCAACTCAAGCGCCAGGCGCCCGCGGATGAGCCCATGGTCATCAGAGGTTCTTTCCTGATGGCGAAGAAGTCACCAAACAGGTAGCGATCGAGCCCGTAAAGCACGAACCATTTGGGACCGCCAGAAGCACCCAGCAGCAGGGAGAACAGCTCTGGGCGGAATCCCTGTTGCTTGATGCGCTCTCGCGCTAATGGACCGGCATATATCTCGAGTGCAGACATGTTGAAGGATGATATAATCCGTGACCTTGGCACGCCACCTGCAATCCGCTCGCCGGGCTGGCCCGTGTCACCTTCATCCTTCTCTAGGTTTAGCAGGTTTCGATGAAATTACCGGTTCCATCATTAGCCTTGTCTCCGGCTCGTTCCCAGGCTGTTTCTCGAGTCCTGCAGGATCGAAAGACTTTCCTGTATCTGCTCGCGATCGGAAACACCATTGCCTTTGCCACCTGGCAGGTCATGCTTAACAACTTCGCGGTGGAACAGGCTGCCTTTACCGGCGAGGAAATAGGTATCCTGCAGAGTCTACGCGAAGTGCCGGGATTCCTGGCATTTACTGCAATTCTGGTGATGCTATACATTCGGCAACAGAATTTCGCAATTTTGTCACTGATCACACTCGGTATAGGCACAGCCATTACCGCCTTCTACCCCGCCGCGCTGTGGCTCTACGTCACCACGGTGGTGATGTCAGTGGGCTTTCATTATCTCGAAACCCTGCATAATTCGCTGAGCCTGCAATGGCTGGCCAAAGAAGAAGCGCCCGCCGTGCTGGGCAAACTGCTAAGCGCACGCGCCATCTGTAATTTCCTGATCCTGGGTGGCCTGTATATCTACCTGCTTCTCTTCAGTGCCAACTACTTCGTCATCTACCTGCTAGCCGGTGGCGCGGCAGTGTTAATCGGATTGTTTTGCTGGTTTGCGATTCCCCACTTCGAAGATCAAGTGACCCAGAAAAAAAACCTGTTCCTGCGCAAGCAATACTGGCTGTACTACCTGCTCACTTTTATGGCTGGCGCGCGGCGGCAGATTTTTGTGGTGTTCGCTGGCTTTCTTTTGGTAGAAAAATTTGGCTTCCCGGTTGAGAACGTGGTGCTTCTGACCCTTGTTAATGCGGTCTTCACTTTCTGGCTAGCACCGAAAATTGGTCACCTGATCAGCGTGGTAGGCGAGCGCCGAGCCCTGACTATGGAATACGTCGGGCTCATCATCGTATTCGTCAGCTATGCCTTTGTGGACAGCATCGCGGTGGCGGTGGCGCTGTATTTACTTGACCACCTGTTTTTCGCCATGGCAATCGCCATCAAAACCTACTTCCAGAAAATTGCCGACCCGGCCGACATCGCAGCGACATCCTCCATCAGCTTCACCATCAATCATATTGCCGCGGTGGTGCTGCCCGCTTTGCTCGGGCTGGTGTGGGTCATCAATCACAGTGCAGTATTCATAATCGGCGCCGGTATTGCCTTTGGCTCTTTAGTGCTTACCCAATTTATCCCTGATAGGCCAGGAATTGGCACAGAGACCCGGCTCGGCCAGTGGACCAAATCGAAACCTGGGCAGTCTATCGAGAGCCAAGCCAAGGCCGGTTAAGCATAGGGGCTGTGCGTGTCGTTGAGAGTAACAGGATTAAGAAGCATCCTTGCCATGTTTGCCCAGGACCTGTTTTGCTTAGGACCAATTTTTGCTCAGGACCAATAGCGCAGCAATGAAACTCAGTCCAATTGTTAAACATCTGGTACTCGTCGGCGGCGGACACAGCCACCTGGCGGTGCTTCGGCAGTTCGGTATGAAGCCCATCCCAGGGCTCGCTGTGACTCTGATATCAAGGGAAGTAGTGACACCCTATTCAGGTTCCATGCCTGCCTTTATCGCTGGTGATTACAGCTTTGATGACATGCATATCGATTTGCACCCACTCGCGCAATTTGCCGGGGCGCGGCTCATTCAGACCGAGGTGCAGCATATCGACCTTGACCTGAGAGTGATTACATTCGACGATCGTCCTGATCTGCATTTTGACCTGCTCTCCCTCAACATCGGCTCGCATCCAAAACGTGACCTTATCGCGGGTGCAAACGAGCACGCACTCGCCGTTAAGCCCATAGACCGGTTTCTTGAAAATTGGGAAACCATCAAGTCCGCTGCAGTGGCGGCCATGCAAGAAGGAAAAGACTACACGCTAAGCATAGTGGGCGGTGGCCCGGCCAGTGTGGAGCTGGCCTTTTCCATGCACGTCGCAATCAACAGAGCTACAGGAGCGACCGCCACTGCGGAGAAAAAAGAAGAGGGAAAAAGAACAGCGAAAGGAACGGCAGAGGAAAGGTTAAAGGGGCGGCTACTGCTGCGTATTGTTACGGCAGATTCGCACTTGCTGAATTTGCACAATGCGCGCGGCCGACAGTTTGCTCTGCAGGAATTAACCCGACGTGGCATCGAGGTTGTCCTGAACGCGATGGTTGTTCGCATAGACAAGGGTAAGGTCACCCTCGCTGATCAAACCATACTGGAGACTGACGCAATAATCTATGCTACCGGCGCCAGCCTGCCTGACTGGCCATTTCAGTGCGGTTTGCACCGCAGCGAAGATGGCTTTATCGAGGTGAAACCAAGCCTGCAAACCAGCAGCCATGATTTCGTTTTTGCCGCGGGTGATGCCGCCACAATTCAAGGCCAGCCAAGACCCAAGTCAGGAGTCTACGCTGTCCGACAAGGCAAGATTCTCGCTGAAAATCTGCGCCGATATGCAACCGGACGTAAACTCAAGACTTACTTCCCGCAAAGACAGGCCCTCGCGCTGATTAGTATGGGCAATCACGAGGCTATCGCGACGCGTGGAGAATGGTTCTTCAGCGGCAAACAGATGTGGCGCCTGAAAGACTTCATTGATCGTCGATTCGTAGAAAAATTTTCCAAGCTGCCAGAAATGCCGGCTGAATTAGACATCGCCAGCGGCTTGCTTGACCGGGAAGCAGAGCAGCGCTTGCGCAATCATGCCATGCGCTGCGCCGGATGTGGTGCCAAAGTGGCCAGCAGCGTACTGGAGGAAGTGCTGCATGAACTGCCAGATCCATCCGGCGGAGACGTGCTTACCACCCCAGGCGGCATCGAGGATGCCTCACAGGTTCAGCTCCCGGATGGACGCATTCTTTTGCAGAGTCTGGACTTCATCAAAGCCTTCACCCAGGACCCCTGGCTGTTTGGCATGATCGCCACTAATCACTGCCTCAGCGACATCTTCGCTATGGGTGTTCAACCTCACTCAGCCCTTGCGGTGGCCGGCCTCCCCTTTGCTGAAAAAAAATACGCCAAGCAGCAGCTAAGAGAATTGATGTTAGGCTGCTCCCGCGCATTGCAGGAAAACGACTGCAAATTGATCGGAGGCCATTCGGCTGAGGCCGAACAGCTGCAATTCGGACTCTCTGTCAATGGCTTTTCGGTGCAGAAGACAATTCTAAGTAAAAGCAACATAAAAGCTGGCGACGTGCTAATCCTGTCCAAACCCCTCGGTTCAGGCACCCTGCTGGCGGCAGATATGCGCTACCAGGCCAGACACTCCTGGATCGATGATTTATACAATTCCATGCTGATCTCTAATCGTGATGCCTCACAAATATTTGTGAGACATGGCGCTAATGCTTGCACAGATATCACTGGTTTCGGATTATTTGGTCACCTGTTGGAAATGTTGAGCGACGCTGAATTGGGGCTGCGCCTAAACCTGGATGCGATACCAGCGTTCGATGGCGCACTGTCTACGCTAGAACAGGGAATTATCAGCTCCTTACACAAAGATAACGCAATGAGCGCTACCCGGATCGAAAACAATGAGGCGTTCGCCAAACGCGCAAAGTATCCGCTGTTGTTTGACCCGCAGACTGCTGGCGGATTACTTGCCGGCGTACCAGAGGGCAAGGCCCATGACTGTCTGCAGGATTTGCAGGCAGCGGGACTGATCGATGCCGCTATCATCGGCACAGTAAGCGCCGATGATGGAAATGAAATACGCCTATCCTAGTGCTGACCCAGCCTTGATATAGATAATTCAGGCAAACAGCTTGCTCCGCAAACTCCAAGCTTCCCTCCAGGGCCTGCTTAAGACTGCCTTGCTGGAAGTTAGCTTGCGGCTCAGGTATATTGCGCCACTCCATTTATGCCAGCTTGATCAAGCCACACTTGGAATAATTCATGAAATATCAGCTACTTGCCAGCTTTGCCGCACTCAGCTTCAGCCTTGCCGCCACCTCTGTGCTGGCACAGGATAGCGCTACCAGTAACGTACTCGATCGCTACAGCGGCTTGGATATTACGCGTGAAGGTCCGACCATTGATGGCGAACTGGCCCAGAAAATGTTCCGCCGTGGCAACACTTACAGTAACCTGCAGCGTTATGAAGAAGCCATAGAAGAGTATCGCAAGGCGATAAGTGCGGATCCAAATTTCGCCAACGCGATTCGCAACCTGGCCAATATCTATTATTTTCTCGAGCGTTTTGATGAAGCCAAGCCGCTGCTGGCGCGCTACATTGAATTAGAACAGCAGGTTACCGCACCGTTGATTGCGGCGGTGAGTACGCTTGGAGAATTGGAGAGACAGAACCAGAATTATGATTCGTCCATCCAATATGATGAGCGCGCCATTGCCCTGGATCCAGCCAATGATTCTCAGGTGCACATCATGGCGAACACTTATAACAACAGTGGTCGCGCAGATCTGGCGATTCGAATCTACCGGGCCGGCATTGCAGCAACACCGGACAATGCATTTTTTGATCGCAGCCTGGGCCGAATCCTTGAGCAAGAAGGCCAAGTAGAGGAAGCGCTGGAGGCCTATCGTTCAGCCGCCAACAAAGATCCTGAATCTGGCTTTTATGCGGACCTGGTATTAAATCTGGAAAGCCGTCTCGCGCGCCAGTAAGTTAGGGTTAGGCAACTGTTGCTCACGCTCATCTACTGGCAGCTCCGCCAGCTCCTGCACCCGTCTATAGAATTGCCCAAGATCACCCTTAAGCTGCTGCAACAGGCGGTCGAAAGCTGGCACCAAGTCGTTGTAAGAAGCGACTGTGGATAGCTGGGCGTTGTTCAGCTCTCTCGCAAACCAGGCATCATAGCCGTCATAGCCTGACCAGCTCTCCTTGAGATCTTCGTATGCTACGCGCAGCGTCTGCTGCAGCCCCTGCTTTTGTTCACGCATCTCGGTTTCTGAGGTGTCGCTGCTGTAGAGCACATCGAACTGGTCCCGCCACTGTGAAACCAGGGCCACAAATTCCGCCTGGCGCGCGAGATTCTGCTCCGAATCAAGATATAGCTGCTGCTCGCCACGTGCCCGTGCCCAGCGGCGAATGCCCTCTCTCTCCACGGCGGTGGCAAAGCTTTCATTGAAAGTCGTGTCACCAGGCGCAAACACCACCAGGTGAGCCAGCTCATGAAATATGAGGCCAGCCAATTGATGGGCAGAACGGTTCACAACTGAACTGAGTAAGGAGTCATCGAACCAGCCCAGCGTGGAATAGGCATCGACTCCACCGGTATAGACATCGAATCCTTCCTGCTCAAGTTTGCGGGCATAGGCTTCGGCACTGCTTTCCGAAAAGTAACCTCGATAGGAAACACAGCCGGCGATGGGGTAACACCAGTTAACTGCCTGGGTTGAAAACTCGGGGGCAGCAAACACGTTCCACACTACGTGCTCCCTGCCAAGATCCACGTAAGTGGAGTAGTTATCCGCCACCGGCAGCTGCAGCTCCAGTGCGGCAAATTCTCGGATCTGCAGCACCAATTCAAACTGCTCCCGCAACTCTACTGGAAGCTGCGGGTCCTGCAACAACCCTTGGATTCCCTCGCGGCTTGTCAAAATTTCCAGCTGCCCGCGGGCAGCCTGGGAATAATAGGACACGGTCTCACAGGAAATCAGGAGTATGGACAGACCGAGAAGTACGACAAACTTGAGGGTCGTGCGGATTTTCTTCATGATCGCAACCGCTTACCGGCGCCTCTCTTCGATGGACCCCTGCCCCTGAATAGTGACAACAAGTGTTCGCCCGCCCGCCTCATTTCGATGCTCTCCGAGATAGAGCCCCTGCCAGGTTCCTAGCTGCAGACTACCCTGACTGACCGGCACCGTAAGCTCACAACCCAGCAGAGCGGACTTTATATGGGCAGGCATGTCATCCGGCCCCTCACAGGTATGCTGGAAGTAGCTCGCGCCCTCTGGAGCAAGCTCGTTAAAATGGGCTTCCATATCGCTGCGCACCGCGTGATCGGCATTCTCGTTGATACTGAGGGAGGCTGAGGTGTGCTGCAGGTGAAAATGCACCAATCCAATAGCGATCTGCCTGAGTTCTGGGAGCTGTTGCGAGACCTCTGCTGTAATGAGGTGGAAACCCCGCTGCCTCGGCTGCAACTTAATGCTTTTCTGAATCCACATGGATGAATCAGGGGCCAAGCACTTCGATTTCAAACAGGTGCGCCCAGTGCTTACCGGTCACAAATAGACGCTCGGTGTCCGCATCCCAGGCAATGCCATTGAGTACTGCCTCAGAACTACCGAGCTCGGTCATCGCAGACAGGCCGGTTAGATCCACCACCGAATTGACCCTGCCGGTTGCCGGATCAATGCGCAGTATGAAGTCGGTTTGCCAAACGTTGGCCCACACTTCGCCGTTGATGTACTCCAGCTCATTCAGATTGGGAATAGCGGAACCATTGAGCGTAACGTCCACCGACCGGACCGGCGCGAATGTCTCCGGATCCATAAACTGCAGCCGCGCAGAGCCATCACTGAGAATGAGGTGCTCTCCGTTATAGGCCAGGCCCCAACCCTCCGTCGCATTATAGTGAGTCTCCAACTGGTCAAAACTGTGTTTGTCATACACGAATACCATGTGGGACTGCCAGGTAAGCTGGTATATCTTGTCATCAACTACCTCGATACCTTCGCCAAAATAGCGCTGACTCAGTGACTTGGTCAGGAGCTCACTGGCATCTTCGAGGTTCAACTTGCTGAGCTTTGATAAGCCGCGCTTACCAGTTCCCTCGAAGAGAAAACCCTCGTGATAAAACAGGCCCTGGGTGAACGCAGTGATATCGTGGGGATAGGTATTCACTACCCGATAACCATAGCGCACCGGCCCCTGTTGCGCATAAGCAAGTGGAGCGAGAACACAGAGTACCAGAAAAAGAATTCGCATAGTTTGTCATACCGCGGTCAAGGGACACTGTTATAGAATATTCAGTGCCATTAAGTCCCGTAGCCAAATAATTTCGTCATGGGCCAGGAAAATTCTACGGGGGCTACCTTATAAGACCCCAAGCTCACAAGGAGTATCCCATGTCAGCAGACTGCCTCTTCTGCAAAATTATCGCAGGCGCTATACCCTCTAACAAGGTCTATTCCGACGAGCATGTGTATGCTTTCCACGATATTAATCCAGCCGCACCGACCCATGTGCTGGTTATCCCGAAAAAACATCTTTCTGCCGTAAATGACGGCGGGGAAGAAAACGAGGCACTGCTGGGCAAGCTAATGCTTGCTGCGAACAAGATCGCGACCGAACTCGGGCTCGCGGAAGACGGGTTTCGCTACGTGATCAACACAGGGACCGACGGCGGCCAGACTGTGTTTCACCTGCACCTGCATATATTGGGTGGCCGCGCCCTCAGTTGGCCGCCGGGCTAAATCAATCCCTAATCAAGCAGGCTGGCAATCGCTTCGCTGTTGGCCGCCACCACGCCGCGCTCGGTTACAAGTGACGTCACCAGCCTGGCTGGTGTCACATCGAACCCGGGGTTACTGACCTGCACGCCCTCCGGCGCGACCCTTACACTGGCAATCAGGCCATCTGTTGTTCGACCCGGTATATCGGTGACTTCCCCGGAAGCCCTCTCTTCAATCGGAATCTGATTAACACCCGCGTCCAGGGTAAAATCGATGGAAGACAGGGGTAAGGCGACATAGAAAGGAATCTGGTTATCAAACGCCGCTAGCGCCTTTAAATAAGTACCTATTTTGTTGCAGACATCACCGTTGCGCGTGGTGCGATCGCTACCGACCACGCAGAGATCGACTAGCCCGGCCTGCATCAGGTGACCACCGGCATTGTCTACAATTAGACTATGGGGAATGTCGGCTTGCGCCAGTTCCCAGCAGGTCAGCGCGGCGCCCTGGTTGCGCGGCCTGGTTTCATCCACCCAGACATGCAGGGGAATATCGCGCTCTGCACTCTTGTAGACGACAGACAGAGCCGTGCCCCAGTCTACCGTGGCCAGAGCGCCAGCGTTGCAGTGGGTCAAAATATTGAGTCGATCCTGGCTGCTGCGCTTCTCCTGCCAGAGACTCTCTACTAGAGCTGCCCCGTGATCACCGATGGCCTCGCAGATTGCGATGTCTTCTTTTTCCATGAGCTGGGCGAGCTCAAGCGCCTGCAATACTCGCGATTCTGGCGCTACAGACTGCAGCGCAGCACGGCAGCGGTCCAGTGCCCACTGCAGATTCACCGCGGTGGGTCGGGTCGCAGCTAGCGCAGCACAGGCGTGATCAAGGGATTGTGCATCTTCGCGCAGTGCCAGGTACACAGCATAGGCAGCTGTCACGCCAATGAGTGGCGCGCCGCGTACCTGCATGGATTCAATAGCGTGACAGGCGGCTTCCATGTTTGCCAGAGTCAGCACCTGGAATTCATGCGGGAGCCGGGTTTGATCAACTATATGCACCTGATCGGTTCCAACGTCATACCAGATGCTTTGCATGTGTTCGCCGCCGATGATCATGTCTCGATCACCTGCTGCCCATTCAGACCGCACTCCAGATCAGATAACACGATCGTTGCCGCCATCAACCGGAATTTGAGCCCCAGTAGTCTTGTCAAACTGCGCACCTAGCAAGGCCGCCACAGTCTCGGCGACATCCGCCGCCTGCAGCTCGGTACCCAAAACGTTTGACCGTTTGTACTCCGCTACGGAAACACCATGATGCGCCGCGCGACTGGCAAGCACCTCATCGGTCCAGATTGCGGTGTCATATACCGCGTTCGGATGCACGGTGTTGACGCGAATCCCCTCGCTACCCCATTCCAGCGCAGCGATGCGAGCAAGCTGGGCAAGCCCGGCTTTAGCGACAGAATAAGCTGCAGCGCCCGGGCCCGGCGCCGGGACATTCTTGGAACCAACAAAAACCACAGCGGGATCAAAGCCTTGACTCAAGTATGGCGCACAGGCCCGCAGCAGCTTCATATGCGCACTGAGATTAATATCCAGCGACTGCTGCCAGCGCGCGTCATCCATCTCTGCGATGGTAGCGCTGGCGGGAAAACTACCGGCATTGCTTACCAGCAGATCCAGTCCACCAAACAGTCGGACAAGTTCGAGCAGCGCTGACGCGATGGCACCGTCATCTGTGATGTCACACTGCAGCGCAAGCGCAGCACCATCCATAGCCGCATCTGCAGCTGGAAAACTGCTATCCAGGGCCACTACCACGGCACCTCGGGCGGCCAGTGCAGCCACACACGCCGCACCGATACCAGAGGCGGCGCCTGTGACAAGCGCAATTTTACCCTCCAGCTCCGGGCTGGCGGCTGCCGACTTCAATTTAGCCTGTTCTAACTCCCAGTATTCAACGTCAAACAAGTCCTGCCTGGGTAAGGCGGTCCAGCCACCCAGGGCTTCACCCTGCTGAATCGCTGCAATCGTGTGCCGGCTAATGTCAGCGATAATCTGCAGGCGCTTGTTGTTTGCCGCGAGATAAAGCATGCCCTTACCAAGCCAGGCGCCATAACGAGGCATGCGGTCCAGGCGCTGGTGATGGTCCGCGCTATGGCTGTCAAAATAAGACTGATACTGGGACGAAAAATGCGCCAGTCCTGCCAGCAAATCGTTTTTGAATACGGCGCCAAAAGGCTTGGCATGAATAGTATGATCAGGGGTGAGCGGCCCCCGCTGCAACAGCTCTGCAGCATTGTCCAGCGCAGCGAAACCAGCGGCCGGCGCTGAGATATCGGTGCGCACCAACAGCGGGGACCCGAGTAAAGTTCCGGCGTGCTTCCTCAGC
>DLPV01000005.1:155944-192104 GCA_002477465.1 Gammaproteobacteria bacterium UBA7449
CGCCATTAGCTGCCAGATATTCCTCGGCACGGGTCACCAGCTCGATCATATTGCTGTAACTCTGCTCGGCGTCTTCGTGGAAAGTAAAGATGCCGTGATGCAGTAACACGATGCCCTTGATCGAATCCCAGTTGATGCTCGCGGTGGCTTCGGCAACCTGCTGCGCCAGAATAAAACCCGGCATCACATAAGGAAGGATCAACACTTCATCGCCGTAAAGATCGGCAAGCCTGGTGTGGCCATCCGTTGTATTGCTGAGGATCACGACTGCATCAGCATGGCTATGATCCACATACTTGTGCGGTATCAGAGCGTGCAGGATTGCCTCGACCGATGGCGTTGGTCCGTTTGGGTCCAGCAGGGCAAGGCGCAGTTCGCGCATCATGTCTGAGTCAGAGAGATGCTGCAGCTGACCCAGCCGCTGCAGGTAAGCCAGATCCACCGGCGGAAAGCCCGGCGCTTTAATAGTGCGCAAATCCCAACCTGAGCCTTTCACATACAGCGCTGGAATGGCCTCACCGAACACATTCAGAAACGGTGCTTTGACGGAAGTATTACCGCCGCCGTGCAGCACCAGGCTGGAATCAGCACCTAGTAATTGGGAGCTATAGACACGCAGTTCGACTTCAGACTGCGCTGCCGCGACTGCGGCGTCAGAGTTTTGCCAGCGGTTTTTCATGTTTCCGGATCGTTTTAATCAAATCAGAGCAAATAGATTCGTTCAGCAGATTTTCACCTGAAGCGCCATTTTGTGGACAAGCATTTATGGCTGAGCAATAAAAAACGCACCATCTTGCGATGATGCGTTTTTGGGAATACCGACAAACTCGTTAGAACTAGTTCGGTTCGACGATGGAAATATTCGCCATGCCAGCCTGCCTGGCTGCATCCATAATCATGACCAGAGTAGAAACTTCAGACGAATTATTCGGCTGGATAATCACGGAAGCAGCGGGATTCTCCGCCTTCAGCTGGTCAATATTGGAACGCACCTGAGTCGCGATAATCGGACGCGGGTTGCCGTTCAGGATGATCTCGTTATTGGGACCGATCTCGAACAGGATATTCTTCTTGTCCGTATCTTCCGGCGGTGTTTCGTTGTTATTGTTGTCGCTGCTGGCCGCATTGATAGAGGTCTCAGACAAGAATGTGGCTGTCACCACAAAGAAGATCAGCAGGATGAATACCACGTCCAACATGGGCGTGAGATCGATCTTGGCGTCATCTTCCTTATGCTTACCGGAGATTTTTTTCATTGTAATTTCCTGGCACTTACTACTTAAAAGACTCGAGTATATCAGTGCTGGAACGAGAAACAAAAGCCCTAAGCAGGAGTAGCAACATCCACCCGGGCCAAGTGTTACCTAACGTCCCACTTGGCCAGACTGACCGCCTGAACGACTACTTCTTCAGGGAACCCAGAGTGAAATTGAGGAGATCTTCCAGCTGGCGGGCATTCTTTCCTTCTCGAGAGCTAACCCGCAGGCCATGCAGCAGGTTCATCAGGATATCAGCGGCCGCCTCTTCAGAAACCCCCTTCTTGAACTTACCCTTCTTCTTCGCTTGTTTAAGGCGAACCAACAGGGACTTGCGAATATTAGCCAGCGAACTACGCACCATGCGCTTGATGTCGCGGTCGTAGTTGATGCTTTCGCAGAGCGAGTTTACGAGCAGACAGCCCATGGCACGGTGCTTGTTGCTAACACCAAGTACAGACTCCTGAAAATAAGTTTCAATAGCCTCCCAGGGTCCGAGTTCGTGGTTCTTGAGGGATGCAGCAATGTGACTATCGACAATCTTGTTGTACTGATCGACGCATGATTTGAAGAATGTATCCTTATCTCCGAAGGAGTTGTAAAGAGTTCCTCGATTTATGCCCGTGCAATCCAATAGTTTCTGGACCGAACTTGCTTCGTATCCTTCCTTCCAAAATTGCTCCATTGCATTGGTGAGAACTTTTGCTTCATCGAATTCAACTGGTCTTGCCATTTTGTGTGCTCAATATCCTGTGATTTACCGGTTATAGTGAGGTTTTTGCGTGATTGCCAGCATCGGTAACACTGCAAACTCGCAAAACGAATGTATTTGGCGCACTGTTTTGATGCCAAAAAAATCACTACCAGGCAGTGAATTCAGAAACCCCCGGCGCCGCGGGGGCGGTATTGTATTACAGCGCATTCGGATTTACATCATCCGATTCCAAAAAAGTGGTCTTCGGTGGACAGTCAGAATGTCAATTTGATCTAAATTTTGGAATGCAATTATGGCTGCATCGGGCCAGAACTGCGAAGCGTATCACGACGTGAGCCGATTTTATTCAAACCATTCCTGACGAATCAGTATAAAACACGCTTGACCTTATCTTGAATGTCGATTCAAGTATGGCATTGCGGGCCAGTTGGTTAACTTTTAAACAGTGTGCTGGCAGATTTTCCAGCTGCAAACAGTTACACAGACCAATTGTTCACTATAGTGACCACGAGCCCCATCAAACCGCCGAAGGCACAGCCCCAGACCACTAACCAGCCCAGATGTTTATGGATCATCACTTGCACAATGTCCTTCACCATCCTTGGGGTCATTTGATTGAGGCGCTGCTCAATAAGTTCACTTACGGTTTCGCGAATCGACTCTTCATCCAGCGCATTTTTCATGGCGCCCTCAACCCGGGACTGAAACTCGTCGTTAGCAAACTGTTCTTTGAAGTATTCCCGCATGCGCTCAACAAAAGGCGATTTCAGAGGGTTCAGCGCATCTCTGCCTCCCAGCATCCCCAGCATACCGGCGAAGGAAGACCCCATGATGACGTCCATCAGCGAATCGAAGGCCTTTTCCAGATCGAGACTATCGATGGTGCCCTGAATCTGCTCCCCCAAACGCTCCGAAGACTGGCCAGCCCCATGGAAAAATGCCTCCAGATCACCGCGATTGAAGAACTGCTCCATAATCAGGTTGCGAATACCTTCTTTAAAGTCCTCGAAGCGCAACTGCACCACGCCAGACCCATACAGCCCCGGCACCCGCTCAAACAGCATATGTACCGCAAGCCAGTTGGTAATGCCTCCAGACAGGGCAAACAGGCCGGTATTAAGCACGTACACCTGGTAAGTGCCCGACATCAAATAGCCCACAGTCACAACGATAACGGCGACGAAATTACTGACTAAACTCTTATTGATAACTAACCCCTACAAAACTTTTGGTGGCTGCTGTAGCTGACTGGCGCGAAACGAGGCCGAATAATAAATGAATCCGGTCGGCATGGGCAATATGATAAATTATCCGCAATCAGGGCAAGCGCTCGCGCACCTCACCTAGCTGCGCCAGGTTAATCTCTGCCACTGCCACACCCTCCTCCAGTCCCAGGCTGGCAAGCACATTTCTCTCGGGATCGATGATCATGTAATGTCTCCAGGTTTCGCGCCGCTAACCATTTGCGCCACTGCAACAACATTGTCCATAGTGCGCTGAACCCAAGTTTTTCCTCATACTATGCTTGTCTCTGTCTATTGCCTCCACTCTAAAGCACCGGACACAGTTGACTCCAGTGGGGAGATAGCGTTAATTGAATCAATAGAATATGGCTGACAGTTCAATGCCTTATTGTCTTGCTATGTAACTGACAGACTAAGCTGACCACTTACACCCCTACTAATTGACTGATCAGGCTAGTCAACCGAGGCGCAATCAGAGCCATGCCAGCAGCGGACCATCAACACGAGCTTGAACTCACGATACAGACCTTTGATAAGTGCGCACAGCAGTACTGCGATAAATTCGAGTCCTACAAACCCTATATTGAGAGTTACGAAAAATTCGCCGCTCTCTTCACCCCGCGCCATCGGCGAGTACTCGAAGCAGCCTGTGGGCCAGGATTGTTTTGTCGTTTGCTATGGCAGCAAATCCCCAAACTGGATATTAAAGGCTTTGATCTGGCGCCTGCTATGGTTAATCTCGCCAGAGCCAACTGCCCTGATGCGCAATTCGCGGTTATGGATTGCCGCGACCTTGACCAGCTTGATGGTCGGTTCGATGTCATTATCGGCGCCTTTTGTTTTTCCCTACCTGAATCAGGATGAAGTTATTGAGTTCATTGGCGCAGCTGCGGTAAAGCTTAGTGCCGGCGGCCTGCTATTTATCAGCACCATGGAAGGTCGCTACGAGAATTCTCAATTCAAGAGCCGTGGCGAGGATGAAGGAGTTTTGAATTACCTGTATTCGGAATCGTTTATCTCGACCACCCTGGTCGAACAAGGCTTTGAAGTGCTGGATCTTTTCCGCCAGGACTACCCTCTGGATAATGCAGAAGCTGACACCGATCTATTCGTCTTCGCCCGCAAGATGGCAGGGGATTGATCGGTTCAAAGCTACTGCGGCAAGGCTGGCGCTGTGTCTGGTGAGCCAAAAGCCTGTTTAAATTCAGGTTCCAGACCTTCGATAGGTCCGGACAGGGTATATACAGCGCTGGAAAGGCTATCCACCTGATCCCCGAAAATCCGGTCAAACAGATAGGCCCCTACCGCCAGCGGGATATTTGCAGTCAACAGACCAATCCACGGTAAGTTATTACTGACAGGAAGCGTCACAAACATTTCACCATTGATCGACTCCTCGCCCAGGTCAACTTCCCCGGTAATCTGGTAGAGGCTGCTGGGACCAGATATTACGAGCCGATCTTCGATAGTCAGCAGACCATCATCTAAATCCAGGTTTCCGGTGATCTCATCGAAAGCCAGCCCGCTGCGCAGCAGGTCATCGCTGAAACGCAGCCGCTGGAATACCGCAGTCAGATTGATAAAACTCACCAGTCTCAAGGCGCCACCAGTGCCGGAATCTCGCAGGAAGCGACCATCGTCAACTCGCATATCGATACGACCGCTGAGATGCTCACTGGAGAAGAAGGCAGGAGTGCCCGGCCAGCGTAATTCAGTCACGAAAACCGCGCGATCACTCTCAACGCTGGGCGCATAGCCATTAGCCTCCAGCACGCCGCTGATATCGCCTGCCACTAACACCCCGGTGAGTTCACTGTTGTGCTCAATCCCATCATAAAACCAGCTGAAGTGCGGCTCGAGGTATTCGAATGCCTCATCGGGCTCGTCGCGCCCCAGCCGCAGCCCTCTGAAGTCAAAATTTATGTCATGGAACTCGGCGCCAACACCGGTGGGTGTAAGGGTAAAAGCCCAACTACCAAACTGCCTGTCTCCGATGTCAAATTCATCGGTTTCGAACAGCATGAGCGGCAATTCTCTTGGATCTAAACCGATCAGCGGATCCTCTCGCTCTTCATCCTCGTCACGGCCACGCCCTTGGTCAGTTGCCGCAATTGCCGCGGACGTCTGCTCGACCGCTTCTGTTTCACCGGCCTCGACGTCAGCAGATTCTGCTTCCTCTTCTTCATCGCCCGGCAGCCGCAAATACTCCAAATCAACCTGCAAGTAATAGTCGTTATCGTAGGGGATGACCACCTCTCCCTGCACTGCATCGCTGCTTACCCAGGTTAACCAACCCGCAGCAGCAGAGGAAGGCTCCATTCTGAAGCTCACCTCGGGAAGTTCTTCCCCGTAAAGCGAAAAAATATCTGACTGGATATCAACGAACGCGATTGTGCTACCAAGTTCTGATGTGGATTCATTGGCATTCCCCATACTAGTAATCAGGTTGACCCAGGGCTCGAGATCAAACCGCTCGATGCTGCCAAGGATTGCCAAACCCGCAGTATCATTGTCAGCCAACTGCTTCATACTGCTGTCTTGCTCGCCAATAACCACCAGGCCATCAGTGATGATGCTGTCATCAATATCCAACAGGAAACGCAGGTCTTCACCAAGTACACCGTTGATCTCCTGCTGTGTCCCATCAAGGGCCAAGTTGAGACTGAGGAGCTTCTGCAAATCGGGCGTTTTATTAAATGGCTCCGGTAGATCCATAGTGACGCCCAGCAGATCGGATTCGATTTGCAGCACATTCGCGGCGCTTGCACCTGGCCGCTGGTCGATGGTCATCTTGGCGTCATAGGCAAATTCGCCGGTCATATTGGCGAGCAGGCCTCTAACAAACTCGCTCTGGCGTGGCCAGGCAATCATCTCGGCTGGCGTGGAGGATCCACCACCTTCGATCACAATCGTCTCAATATCACCGGCTTCTCCTGTGGACGACAGCGCTAATTCAATTTCGGCACCGAACATTTCGCCACTAAGTTCAGTGGGCTCCAAGCCAGTGCGGGTATCAAAAATGATTGCGCCAGAGAGCTGACTCACCGACAGGTCAAAATCAGGTATCGCCAGGTTGTTATCGGCCATCAGCATGTCGAGCCGTATCTCAGTCTCAGCCCCGTCCTGGTCCAAGGGAACGATGACCTCAACGTCCGCAGTAAATTCGCCTTCTGCCTGCCAGGTAGAAAAAGTTTCCTGTAGGCCACCCCCCAGGGGCGCAGCTTGGATGTAATCCAGGCCCTGGGCCGTCAGACCTGAAGCGGCGCCGGTGACGGTGAGCAGGTTGCGCCCTGCCTCATTTCGGCGGACGATGCCCGTGGCCGTTTCCATCTGCATGCCAAGACTGCGGCCACTGTCTACCTGCACATCGATATTGTTGTCATCAGTCACTACGGTGGCGGTCAGTTCCTCAAGATTCGGAAACTCATCACTGAAGTTGACCTGTCCGTTTTCAAGCTGCCAATAGCTCTGAAATGTTTTAGTCTCAGAGGGCGACCCTCCAACGGTTGAGCCCCTATATAGAATCCCACTACTGTAGATATCACCGTCAACGATAGCCTGTTCCAGAAACTGCATGGTATTGCGCAGACTCTGATTTATGTTCGGTCCATCCGGCAGGTATAGCGTTTTTTGAGCGGCATCGACCCGTTCTGCGCCCACCACGAGATCTAAACTCGCGTCCCGGCTTCCATCGGGAAAACGCTGGGTGATGGACGTGAACTGGGCATTGCCGTCTACAGCTTCTGACTCGGCAACAATCCTGCTACTGACCAACTTGACTCGCTGCCCATTGCTCAGGTCAACATCAATTAACAGGCGTCCATTCACATAGCTGTAATCCCAGACGCGGGTAAAGGTCGCGGGGATGTTCATGCTGAAATCAGTTGAGTCCACTTCCGCCAAGCCGGTTAGCTGCTGAGCCGCCTCATCAAACTCCATCTCTACATAAGCATCTATACCCCATATATTGGGGGAATTCCTAACCGAACCTATCTGGCCATCCACCACATTGCTCCGCAGTGAGATAATGTCATCCGTGGTATCTGTTAGCGGCATGCTCAGACTGAAATTTTCCAACACACCATCGGGATTGAAGCCCTGGAGCTCCGTCATGGCGTTATCCGACAAGACCCCACTATCCAAAGCTAACTTGGCTAGCAAACCCAGTTCGATGCGATCGGCGCGCACATTGAGAACACTTTCTGGCACCAGGTAAACGTAAGCATTGAATGAGCGCCAGTACTCCTCGCTATAATTTATCGACATGTCCGCTAGCGCAACTTCCCAGTGATCCCTGGTCATACCTCGGGCCAGCTTCGCCTTACCCTGCAAATTATCCAGCCGAAGCGGCTGGCCATCCAGCACACTTACTGTGACACCAGGTACCTCTAACTCAATATTTACAGAAAGTACCTCACCATTTTCGAGGTTCAACCAGGCCTGACCCCCACCCTGAATGCTCTCTATTGCTACTTGCCCCAGATCCTGCTCGGCGAACAGCCTGGAGTAATCCGAATTTGGCACGCTTATATGAAACGTTCCAGACACCTCATCCAGTGCATCACCCTGTACTTCAAACGAGAATGCAAGCTGCTCGGCATTGCCTTCCAGATTGGCGTTAACATGTAAAAAGTGATTATCACCCTGGTTCTGGAAGGTAGCCACGCCATTAACCAGACTAAGGCGATCACCACTGCGGGTGAGAACGTTGATTCCCACATCGGTTAGATCCAGACGGGTAAAACTGAGAAAAGTTTGGTAGAGCGAATTAAGATCCACCGGATCACCACCACCGGCGGCATTCACACCCGTCAGTTGCCAGCTACCGTCGGTATTCTGTGAAATGTCGATGGCAAGACTTTCAATGACGAATTCCTCGAGCACCCAGCGTCGCTGCCAGACTGAGCGCGGCATATCCACAATGATTTTCGCGCTGGCAAAGCGCAAAGCAGAGCGAGGCAACTCCTCGCTCACGGCAAGCTGCAAACCGTCAATCTGAACCACGGGATTGAAACCAGAAAAACTGCCGGTTAGGGATTCCACGGAAACGGGTATGCCTGTGCTTTGTTGAATCTGGTCTTCGAGAAAAGAGGCGTAGCGTGAAATCGCCGGCATGAACTGCCGCCCGGCAGATACATAAGCAGCGAGCAACACTACCGCCACGACCACCAGCAAGAGCAGCTGTTGATAGACTTTCTTCAGAATCGTGGCAAACATTTTAAAGTTACTGTCAGGAACGCTTGTTCATAGAGTCAGGGAAAGGAACGCTAGTCTGAATTCGGCGCGGACTAATCCCATTTATATCCTGGGTTTGCTTAACAGGAACTTAAATCAAACCGGGAAGCGATACCTCGGATCCTAAGTCAAGACCACATCGAACTGTTCCTGAGTATACATAGGTTCCACTTCGAATTTGACTGTCTTACCGATTAATTCCTGCAGGCCGGCCAGGGTGTCAGATTCCTCATCCAGCAACCTGTCCACCACGCCCTGTGAGGCCGTAACTAAAAGAACATCGTTCTCATAAGCCCGGGCGACCCTGAGGATTTCCCTGAATATCTCGTAGCAAATTGTCTCTGGCGATTTCAAAGTGCCGCGACCTGCGCATATGGGACAGTGACTATTGAGAATCTGACCCAAGCTTTCACGGGTACGCTTGCGGGTCATTTCAATCAAACCCAGTTGTGAGATACCGGTGATGGTGGTGCGGGCATGATCTTTCTCCAGGGCCTTGGTGAACGTGCGCTGCACCTGGCGCTGGTGCTCTGGGTCAATCATGTCAATGAAATCGATGATGATGATCCCGCCAAGATTGCGAACCCTCAGCTGTCGGGCAATGGATGTGGCCGCTTCGAGATTGGTCTTCAGAATGGTCTCGGCGTGATTCCGGCTACCCAGGTAGGCCCCGGTATTTACATCGATAGTGGTCATGGCCTCGGTTTGATCTATGATGAGGTCACCACCAGACTTGAGCTTCACACTACGCCCAAGGCCTTTGTTGATTTCGTCCTCAACGCCGTACAGATCAAAAATCGGGCGTTCACCACTGTAAGGCTCTACCTGGGTTTGAAGTTCCGGCACATAGTCTTCCAGGAACTTACAAATCTCGTCGAACGTCGCCTTGTTGTCGACCCGGATCTTTTCCACTTCGGGACGAATCAAATCGCGCACGGTGCGCATATAAAGTGGCACTTCACGGTAAACCGCCTTAATACCTTCCTTGCGCTGTATGCGCTCTTCAACCTTGGTCCACAGCCGCTTGAGATAGCGAATATCCTCCACCATTTCCTCAGCACTGGCGCCTTCGGCTGCGGTTCGAATAATGAACCCGCCGCGACCATCCCATTGCTCCTGTTCGAGCACGGATTGCAGCAGCTCCATGAGCCGCTCACGCTCTACCTCGTCTTCCAGGCGCTGGGATATGCCCAGGTGTTTGCTGCGCGGCATATATACCAGATTTCGCGAAGGCAGCGTCAGATGGGTGGTCAGCCGGGCGCCTTTGCTGCTGATCGCGTCCTTGGCTACCTGTACCACGATGTCCTGCCCTTCTCGCAGGGTTTCCTGAATCGGTGCAGGCGTCTCATCACGCGCCTCATAACCGTCTGCATTGATTGCAGAAATATCGGAGTTATGGATGAAGGCAGCGCGATCCAAACCAACATCAACAAAGGCCGCTTCCATTCCAGGCATCACTCGCACGACCTTACCCCGAAACACGTCACCGACATAGCCGCGCTTGTTGTGACGTTCGATAAAAATTTCCTGCAGCAGCCCGTTCTCAATCAGGGCTACTCGAGTCTCCATCAGGGTGACATTAATCAATATTTCTTCGCTCATAGTCTAGGTAAGTCGTTTCCGTAAATCGTTGCGGTGATGGTTTGGTTCTTTGGTTAGTAGAGGCTATAGAAATGATGGATTAGAAGATTGATTAAAAGGCCCGGTAAAAATTCAGCGGGTACAGGCTCTCTGGCTGGCTGTGCTCGGCGGCAGTATTGGTATGCCGAATTCTGCCAGCAGCTGGGCCGTTTCATAAAGCGGTAATCCCATCACACCGCTGTAGCTGCCGCTAATCTGCTCGATAAATACCGCCCCCAAACCCTGGATCGCATAGGCACCGGCCTTACCATGCGGTTCGCCCGTCTCCCAGTATGCCTGAGCTTCCTTCAACTTAATCTCCCGAAAACTGACTCCTGTAACCGAAAGTCTGCTTGCCGACCGGTTTCCCGATACCAGGCTGACTGCCGTACAAACCCGGTGACGCCGATTGGAAAGCAACGTCAGCATGCGCAGCGCATCATCCGCATGCTCGGGTTTACCCAGTATAGCGTCCCCAGCCACGACCACAGTGTCAGAGCCCAGCACAATGCATCCCGACTGCTCTTGCACAGCATAGGCTGCTCTGGCTTTTTTCAGCGCCAACCGCTCAGCCAGAGCCTCCGCCGATTCTCCCGCAGCGGGCGTCTCATCGATTTCCTGAGGCGCTTGCGCAAACGTGACTCCGATCTGTTCCAATAACTGGGCGCGTCGAGGTGACGCTGAAGCGAGAATCAGGATAGGTTCAGTCAAATTGGACCGGGCTCCGTTGCAAACAACTAGTGCACATCGAAACTGCGTCTGATATGGCGCAGCAACTGAAACATCGGAGGCCAAATTATTGCGCTGGTGAGTGCTGCCGAAAGAAATAGTAGATTGGATGCAACGGTCTGACCGGTTAAAATTTCCAGCCAACGATTGAGCATCAGGTTGATTCCCACCATGGCAAACACCAGGCCCGCCTGCTGCAGGGCTGAGAACATACGCAGGCGTTGATGCAGGTTGAGTGTGACATAGGCAATGATAACCAGCCCAAGCGCATTGAGACCCAGCACTGACCCTTCCAATACATCTAGCACGATTCCAACAATCCATGCCGAACCAATGCCCACGCGATAAGGCAAGGCCATGACCCAATAGATCAGCACCATGGGTACCCACTCAGGTCGGTAGTTCATGGCCCAGTCCGGGAATGGCACAATGGCCAGCAGGTAGGCAATAAAGAAACTTAGAAGGATCACCCAGATCGCATGTGCTCGTGACTGCATATGAAACCTATTGGTTGGAAGTGCTGGGATCAATTTGTGATACCTGACTCTCGTCAAAAACAGGCTTTACAGGCTGTGCCTCAGGCAGGGTTTCTTCGCCTGGTTCCAGATCGAATTCCGGCAACACCCTCTCTTCACTGGCAAATACCAGCATTACGTGGCGCGTGCTTGCAAGTTGTGCCAACGGCCTTGCCTTCACAGTCGTAAAATCCTGACCAGGATCGGAGTATACGCTGGTCACTTCCGCAACCGGATAATTCTTGGGATAGACCTGCCCCATCCCGGAACTAACCAACAGGTCGCCTGCCTTCATGTCTTGGGTCTGGGTGACAAACTCCAGTTCTAGTTCCGAGACTGTGGATCTGCTTCCTCGGGCCAAGGCCCGCTCGCCGTTGCGATTAACCTCGACCGGAGTAATGTGGTGAGAGTCGGTGATGAGCAGAACCCACGCGCTGAACGGTAACACTTCATCTACCTGTCCCATCAGACCCTTGGCATCCAGCAGAGCCTGCCCGAGAAAAACGCCATCCTCTGAGCCCTTATTGATGAGTATCCGCTTGGAATACGGGTCAGGTGATACATTGATGATTTCAGCTGGCATGACTTCCCTGGCGATTACCTGAGTAGCCTCCCGCAGATCCAGTAGACGGCTGTTTTCACTAGCCAAGGATTCCAGCAGCTGCAGTTCACGCTGCGCGACCAGCAGGTCTTCCCGCAGACGCTCGTTCTCCACCAGTAGATCGGAACGCGATACGAATACATCATCGATCCAAAAAGAGATGCGGGTTGGAATATCTGCTACCCAGTACACCGGCGTTGTGACGTACCCCAGACCATAACGCACCCGCTCCAGATAGCCGAAGCGACCGTCGGCAAACATGATGCAGATGGATAGCAACAGGAAGGCAAGAGCCCTGTACTCCAGGGCTACACCTTTTATGAAGAGCGTCTTATCGATGGCCTAATTACCTCGCAGAGATGCTGGAATTTATAGCCCGCGGGCAGCATGGGCGGAACCGCGACAATTTACCCGAACAGCAGCCCTAATCGAGGGTTACAAGGTCAATATCGTGGGCATCCATGAGCTCCATCGCCTTGCCGCCACCGCGGGCAACACAGGACAAGGGATCTTCAGCCACAATGACTGGCAGTCCGGTTTCCTCGGATATCAGCTTGTCCAGATCTTTCATCAGCGCACCACCACCGGTTAACACCAGCCCACTCTCGGCAATATCTGATGCCAATTCCGGGGGTGATTGTTCCAGCGCACCTTTCACCGCCTGCACAATTGCCGTCAACGGCTCCTGCAGGGCTTCCAGAATTTCGTCGCTATTGAGGGTAAAGCTGCGGGGAACCCCCTCAGCCAGATTACGACCGCGCACATCGATCTCGCGAATCTCGCTGGAACTGCCAACGAAGGCGCAGCCAATTTCTTTCTTGATGCGCTCAGCCGTGGCGTCCCCGATGAGACTGCCGTAATTGCGTCTGACATGGGTGGTAATCGCTTCGTCGAAGCGGTCGCCGCCCACCCTGACGGATTCAGAATACACGACACCATTGAGGGAAATGATAGCGATCTCGGTAGTACCCCCCCCAATGTCCACGACCATGGAGCCACTTGCCTGTTCCACCGGCAAGCCCGCACCAATAGCAGCAGCCATTGGTTCTTCGATCAGTCGCACGTCCCTGGCACCGGCGCTGGCTACAGACTCTCGAATAGCGCGGCGCTCAACCTGGGTCGATTTGCAGGGGACACACACCAAAACCCGCGGGCTGGGCGGGAAAAAGCTGTTTTCATGCACCTTATTGATAAAGTGCTGCAGCATCTTTTCTGTCACCTGGAAGTCGGCGATCACGCCATCTTTGAGAGGGCGAATTGCAGTGATATTTCCAGGAGTTCGACCCAGCATGCGCTTGGCGTCGGATCCCACTGCGGTCACTGTTTTTTGGCCATTAAAGGTTCTGATGGCCACAACTGAAGGTTCATTCAGTACGATACCTTCGTCGCGGACGTAGATAATGGTGTTCGCCGTGCCCAGATCGATGGACAAATCATTGGAGAACATACCCAGAATTTTTTTAAACATGAATTCTTGTCTTCCTCAAATAGATGATTCCAATCCCGACAGCGATTGTTGTTCATTAATTAGACGGCACATCAGACTAATGATTTAACGCGAACGCGCTTTTTATTGGGTGCTGGAGGGGATTAGTTTAACTAATGGAATCTCCTAGAGCCCGCGACCGGCGTTTTTACTGTGAATTGACCTAAGTGGCCGATTTTTCGGTATAATCTCGCCTTCTCGCGAATCAGGAGGCACTCTAGCAACCGCGAGGGGCTAGAGCAAGTGTGAGCACCCAAATATTGGGCCCATTTCATACCGCAACCCTGTCAGCAAATCACAGCATTAGCCGGAGCACCTGCATGGCATTCGACAAGTCTGAAGTAGAGAAAGTGGCGCAACTCGCCAGACTGCATATGAGCGAGTCCGACGTGGACGAAGTGGCCGCCCGCATCACCGATATTCTGGCCCTAATCGACCAGATGCAATCCGTCGACACTGAGTCTGTCGAACCCCTCGCACACCCCCTGGACATGACCCAGCGCCTGCGTCCGGATGTGGCTACCGAGCCCAATCGTCGCGACGAATTGCAGCAGCTGGCACCTGAAACCGAGGATGGGCTATTCCTAGTCCCCAAGGTTATTGAATAGAACCCACAGATTCAGCAAGGCAGCACTCAGCCATTGCGCTAAGACCGTTTTCCCCATTTCACATCCCATTTGAACAGAACCCATGATTGAAAAGACTGTTGCAGAACTTTACAGCGCCCTGAATAGCGGTGAGATTTCCAGCGTGGAATTGACCCAGGCCTACCTTGACCGCATCAACCGCTACAACGAAACCCTCAATGCTTTTATCACCGTTAGTGACGAGTCAGCGCTGAGCAAGGCAAAGCAGGCAGACGCACTCAGGGCCAAGGGAGACTCTTCACCTTTGCTTGGCATCCCCCTGGCACACAAGGACATTTTCTGCACAGAAGGAGTAAAGACCACCTGCGGATCAAAGATTCTGCACAACTTTATTTCGCCCTACGATGCCACGGTTGTAACCCGCTTCAATGACGCCGGCGCCGTGATGCTGGGTAAAACCAATATGGATGAGTTTGCCATGGGTTCTTCCAATGAAACCAGTTACTTCGGTCCGGTTCGTAATCCCTGGGACACTGAAAGAGTGCCAGGTGGCTCTTCTGGCGGTTCTGCGGCAGCCGTTGCCGCCGATCTTTGCGCCATGGCAACAGGAACCGATACCGGCGGCTCGATCCGCCAGCCCGCAGCATTCTGCGGCGTGACCGGATTCAAACCCAGCTATGGGCGCATTTCCCGCTGGGGCATGATCGCTTTCGCCTCCAGCCTCGACCAGGCTGGCCCCATCTGCAAGAGTGCAGAGGATGCCGCTCTGATGCTCAACGCCATGGCAGGACTCGATACCAAGGACAGCACCTCGGCGGATGTGGATGTAGAGGACTACACTGCTGGCCTGGACAATTCACTGGAAGGCCTGCGTATTGGCTTACCACGCCAGCATTTTGCAGAGGGTTTATCTGCTGATGTTGAACAGGCAGTGCGTGACGCCTTGCGCGTCTACGAAAAACTCGGCGCCGAGCTCGTCGATATCGACCTGCCCAATAATCACCTGTCAGTGAGTGCCTACTATGTAGTCGCACCCGCTGAGGCCTCTGCCAACCTGTCACGCTTTGACGGCGTGCGCTACGGCTATCGCTGCGAAGATCCGGTCGACCTTGAGGACATGTACAAGCGCACCCGCAGCGAAGGCTTCGGCGAAGAGGTTAAGCGGCGCATCATGGTAGGAACCTATGCCCTGTCGGCAGGTTTTTACGATGCCTATTATCGCAAGGCCCAGAAGATCCGCAGGCTTATCAAGAATGATTTCGACGCTGCATTCAAGGACGTCGATATCATCATCGGCCCGACTTCACCCCATACTGCTTTTAAGCTCGGTGCCAAGACCGACCCGGTGGCTATGTATCTGGAAGACATCTACACCATTGCAGTGAACCTGGCGGGCCTACCCGGCATGTCCGTGCCGGTGGGACTGGCAGATGGACTGCCGGTAGGTATGCATATGGTAGCCAGCGATTTCGCCGAGGCCAAACTCTTGAATGTTGCCCATCAGTTTCAGAAGAATACGGATTGGCATCGGCAGAGGGCCACTGCGTTCACGGAGGGTCAGTAACATGGAATGGGAAGCTGTAATCGGACTCGAGGTCCACGTCTCGCTGTCCACGCAATCGAAACTGTTCTCAGGTACTGCATCAATATTTGGTGCTGATCCTAACACCGAGGCCAATATTTTTGATCTGGCCATGCCAGGCACCCTGCCGGTATTAAACGAAGAAGCTCTGCGTATGGCGGTGAAGTTTGGTCTCTCCATCGATGCGGAAATCGGCAAGCGTTCGGTGTTTGATCGCAAAAACTACTTTTATCCGGATCTACCCAAGGGATATCAGGTTACGCAGCTGGATTTCCCGACCGTGGGTAAGGGCTCACTGACCATCAATCTGGAAGACGGCAGCGAGCGTGTCATCGGCGTAACCCGCGCCCATATTGAGGAGAACGCCGGTAAATCGCTGCACGAAGATTTCCACGGCATGTCCGGCATTGACCTGAACCGCTCCGGCGAACCGCTGCTGGAAATTGTCTCAGAGCCAGAAATCAGAAACGCCACGGAAGCGGTAGCCTATCTAAAAAAACTCCATGCCATCGTGCGCTACCTGGATATCTCCGATGCCATCATGGCCCAGGGTTCCATGCGCTGCGACGTTAATGTCTCGATTCGACCGAAAGGGGAAACTGAACTTGGCACCCGTACGGAATTGAAGAACATCAATTCATTCCGCTTTGTGGAGAAGGCCATCAACTCCGAGATACAGCGCCAACAGGACCTGTTGGAAGATGGCGGAAAGGTAGTGCAGGAAACTCGCCGCTATGACGCGGAGCGAGACACCAGCTCTCCCATGCGCAGCAAGGAATTCGCAAACGACTATCGCTATTTCCCGGAACCCGATCTGCTGCCTGTCGAAATCGACGATACCTATATTGAAGCAGTCCGGGCGACCCTGCCGGAACTTCCCGATGCCAGAAAGGCCCGTTTCGTCAGCGAATATAGTCTCAGCGACTATGACGCCGGTGTGCTCACGGCAAGTCGCGAGATGGCTGAATATTTTGAAGCGGTGGCTAAAGCAAGCGGCGATGCCAAACTCGCTGCGAACTGGGTGACCGGCGATCTGCAGGCACTGCTCAACAAGAACAACTGGGAACTGACGCAGTCGCCAATTCAGGCCGATCGCCTCTCCGTGCTGATCAAGCGCATAATCGACAACACGATCTCGGGCAAAATCGCCAAGACCGTATTCGATGCCATGCTGGAAGACAGTGCCAGTGTGGATGAGATCATCACAGCCAAGGGACTGAAGCAGGTTACCGACAACGGCGCGATCGAGTCACTGGTAGACGAGGTTATCGCCAACAACCCCGAACAGGTCCAGCAATTCAGGGATGGCAAAGAGCAGGTATTGGGCTACCTTGTGGGTCAGGCCATGAAGCTATCCCAAGGTAAGGCCAATCCTGGGCAGGTAAATCAAATGCTCAGGGAAAAGATGAAGTAAGACTATCTCAATTGAGAGCAGGCCCTCGACAGTAGAAATGAGAACAAGACAATGAAGGAAGGCAAGAAACGCGGTACGGAGAGAACCCAGATCGCGACCCGCGACGAAGAGTGGTCTAATGAACGTCTGCAGACCTTCCTTACTCTGGAACCCCCCGAGAGTCTGCCGGCAGACTATAACGTCCTGCTGAAAGCCTACCGCGGCATGACTGATGAACTGTTTGTCCGTTTCTTACCAATCTTTATCGCTGCTAAGCGGGATATCAATACCCGACTAGAAAATGGCAGCACCTTCCTCGATCTGGTGCTTCAACATCGCAAGTCAGCAGCCTACGCTGATGCACTGAGAGACAACGGCGCTATTTCCAGCAAAGACTAGCTGGTCAGATGCAAGCAGCCTAGTGTTTCGAAAAGACTTTCGAAGTCGGCAGCGCCTAGCGCCGCCTGTTTAAACCGCCACCGCGAGCAGGGGGGCGACCAGCGGTTTTTTCGCGAAAGCGTGAGGGCCGAGAGAAAGCCGGGGGCTTTTCCAACAGACTCTCATCCGGGTGAGTGCAGTCGAGTTTTTGACCGAGTTTATCCTCAATCGCCGGTAGCAGGAATGAATCTTCCTCACAGGCAAAGCTTATCGAGGTGCCAATGGCACCGGCTCGGCCCGTACGCCCAATGCGATGCACATAGTCTTCCGGTTCTTCCGGCAAGGTATAGTTGATAACATGGGTGACGTCATCAATATGCAGGCCGCGACCGGCCACATCTGTGGCCACCAGCACTTTCAATTTGCCTGACTTGAAGTCATCAAGCGTACGAATACGCTTGTTTTGGGCAATCTCTCCGGACAACAAACCACAGTCAATGCCGTTGCGATACAAGTTATCGGCCAGTCGCCTGACCTGGTCGCGCCGGTTGCTGAATACCATTACTTTTTCTACTTCCGGCTCAGAGACAAGCTGATAAAGCAGGCTGTATTTGTCCGCAGTAGTCACCAGGTACACAATCTGGTTGACTGCATCGGCGGCGACCTTTTCCGGCTCGACTTCCACCATGATCGGATCCATGGCCCAGCGGGTTGAGAGTTCCGCAATCTCCGGCGTAAACGTGGCGCTGAACAAAAGCGTTTGGCGGCAGTCTTTGCGCGGCGTGCGCGCCACGATTTGTCTGACCTGGGGGATAAAGCCCATGTCCAGCATGCGGTCGGCCTCATCCAGAACCAATTGTTCAATCAGTCCAAGATAGAGATTGTCGTTGGAGACGAAGTCCAACAGTCGCCCTGGGGTAGCCACGACGATATCCACGGGTTTGGCATCGAGGGCACGGGTTTGCTTCTGATAATCCTCACCGCCAACCAGAACCACAGTATGCAGATCGCAGCATGCCGTCAGTTTTACGGCATCGCTAGCTATTTGAATAGCCAGTTCTCTGGTCGGTGCAACCACCAACGCGCGCGGTTCAGCCAGAAAGCGTTGTTCTTCAATTGGATTCTTTAGCAGATCATTAATGATGGTAATCAGAAATGCTGCTGTCTTGCCGGTGCCGGTCTGGGCACGGCCTGTGACGTCATGCCCCTCCAGCGTGTAGACCAGGCTCTCGGCCTGAATTGGCGTGCAGTATTCGAAACCCAGCTTGTCGATAGCGTCTCTGAGTGGCTGTTCTAGGGGGAACTTATCAAACGACACACCCTGTTTTTCGACTTCTTCTGTCATGTTTTTACTGCAGATGATAGCTGACCGGATTGGTCGGAGGCGGCATGATAGCCGCATGCCTATATAGAAGCAATTGGCGGCTCGGGGCTACACCTCTACTTCACCGCCTTATTCCGTGCTTTCTGCGGCTCGCTGGGCGCAGGCTTCGCAGCCAGGATCGCGTGGTAGCTTCATTTCGCGCCAATTCAGGGCCAGACCGTCGAACAGCACTAGCCGGCCCACTAACGGCGATCCGACGCCGGCGATTAATTTGATCGTCTCCAGGGCCTGTACGGATCCGATAATTCCCACGACGGGCGCCATTACTCCATTGCTGGCGCAGGAGACATCATCATCGTCTCTCGCCTGATAAAGGCATTGATAGCAGGGGCTGCGGGCATCGCGGCAGTCAAAAACAGTGACCTGACCCTCTAACCTGATGGCCGCACCTGATACCAGCGGTTTGCCCGCCGCAATGCAGCTCTCATTCACCGCGAACCGGGTGGAGAAATTATCGCAGGCGTCCACCACCACATCCGCTTGTTTTACTAATTCCTGCAAGCGGCCGCCGCTGAGACGCTCTGCAATTGCGGTGACGCGGACGTCAGGATTCAATCCCTGCAGGCTAGCTGCCGCCGATGCCACCTTGGGGCTACCAATATCTTTCTCACTGTGGGCGATCTGCCGCTGCAGATTGGTCAGTTCCACCGCATCGTCGTCGGCAATGATCAGATGCCCAACGCCAGCCGCAGCGAGGTACATGGCCGCTGGGCAGCCCAACCCGCCCATGCCGATGATCAGCACAGTTGCATCGACCAGTTTCTGCTGGCCCGCCACATCCAGCTCGGGCAACATTATCTGGCGGCTGTAACGGAGCAGTGATTCGTCTTTCATTCTTTAGCTTACTTCCATTAATTACCAAACATCGGATTCTCGGCTTTCACCGTGCTGACTGGTCAGATTTCGCTGTTGCACAGATTAGCAAGAGTACCGGTATGTAAGTTTGGCGCAGCGCGCCCTATTATTGCTCGCCAACCGCCTATTAGTCACTCGCCACAGTCTGTGCCTGGTTCCACTGCGCAACCACCAGACGATCACAGCTGGCAAGGTCTCCGTGACCGCTTACCGCTGCGTAGCCCAACTCAAGCAGCAGTGCCTTGAGTTGCACCTGCTGCTCGAATCCGTGCTCAAGCAGCAGCCAGCCGCCAGGCCGCAGATGCTGTCGCGCCTCATCGGCGATACTTTTAAAGGCAGCGAATCCAGCATCCGCTGCCTGCAATGCCAGCTTGGGCTCAAACGGCAGACCACCTTCAATCAAGTGGGGGTCGCTCGGAGCAATATAGGGCGGGTTAGATACGATCATGTCGTAACAGCCGGTGCCGAGTGCCTCGCACCAGGAACCCTGCACAAACTCCACGTTTATCAGGTTCAGCGCCTCGGCGTTCTGACGTGCGACCTCAAGCGCCTCGAGGCTGATATCTGCCGCTAACAGCCGCCACGCCGGGCACTCCTTGGCCAGCGCCAGGGCGATGGCGCCGCTACCAGTGCCGAGGTCGGCGACCCGCAGAGCTTCGTCCGCTGCCCCTAACTCCAGCGCGGTCTCCACCAATAGTTCCGTTTCCGGCCGGGGCACCAGCACGTGAGAATTGACCGCGAGTTCAAAATCCCAGAAAGATTTATTGCCTACGAGATAGGCAATAGGCTCGGATTGCGCACGTCGCGCAACATAGCGCTGAAAGCATTGCAAGGAATCGTCTGATAATTCCAGCTCGGGATGGGTAAACAAATAGCTGCGCTCAACTTTGAGCACGTGGGCCAGCATTATCTCGGCATCTAACCGCGGCGAATCGCTGCATTTGAGTTCTACAGCGGCCGCATCAAGCGCCTGCTTGATAGTCACTGACGCTTAATCCTCTGCTGCGAGTCCGGCCAGTAGATCTGCCTGGTACTCGTTGATTAGCGGTTGCACCACTGCGCCCAGGTCACCCGCCATGATCTCATTCAGGTTGTAAAGGGTAAGCTTGATGCGATGGTCCGTCACCCTGCCCTGGGGATAGTTATAAGTGCGAATTTTCTCAGAGCGATCACCGCTTCCCACCAGCTTTCGTCGGGCGTCTGATTCTTCCTGCTGCTGCTCACTTTGAGCCTGGTCCAGTAGCTTGGCCTGCAGTAGTGACATGGCTCTCGCCTTGTTCTTGTGCTGGGAGCGCTCGTCCTGGCATTCCACCACAATGCCGCTCGGCAAGTGGGTAAGACGAATGGCTGAGTCGGTTTTGTTGACGTGCTGACCCCCAGCGCCGCTAGCCCGAAAAGTATCGATGCGCAGATCGCTCTTGTTGATATCGATCTCATCCACCTCTTCCAACTCCGGCATGATTGCCACAGTACAGGCAGAGGTGTGAATGCGACCCTGGGTTTCCGTCTCTGGTACCCGCTGCACGCGATGGGCACCGGATTCGAATTTTAGCTTCTCGTAAACGTCCTTGCCCTCGATGCGGGCGATGATTTCCTTGTAACCCCCGTGTTCACCAGGCCGTTCGGTAATCACCTCCGAGCGCCAGTTCTGGGATTCAGCAAAACGTGAGTACATGCGAAACAGGTCGCCGGAGAAAATTGCTGCTTCATCACCCCCGGTACCGGCACGGATCTCCAGAAACACGTTGCAGGAATCCTTCGAGTCCTTGGGCAACAGCAACTTCTGTAATGACAGGTCCAGTTTCTCAAGCTCTTCACTGGCGCTGCTGATTTCATCCGCCGCCATCTCGCGAATATCTGGATCGTCGTCCTCCTTTATCTCCCGCGCCTGCTCCAGGTTTTCGCTGACGCTTTGATGGTGATTAAAACTCTTCACCACTTCTTCCAGTTCGGCGTATTCCTTAGAGAGATCCCGAAAGCGATTCTGATCGGCGATGATTTCCGCATCGCTGAGTAGCGCCTCGATTTCATCGAAGCGGTCTTTTAGATTTTCCAACTTAAGGCGAATCGAATTTTTCATACTGCTGTTATTACCGGTTTAACCCCGGGGCCTCTGCAAACAATTGCTTCAGGGTTCCTGGTCGAGATCGAATAGCTCCTGGATCAATTGCAACACTTCGTCGCGACCCTCTGAGCTGGCCTGTTTCATCTGTACACTCGGTGAGTGGATCAGTTTGTTAGTGATGCCGCGAGCCAGGGACTCTAACACCGCCTCTGCCTTGTCGCCTTTTTGCAGGGACTTGATGGCTTTCTGTAACTCACCGTCCCGAATACTGTCTGCTTTTTCCCGGAACGCTTTCAGGGTTCCCACGGCATTCAGCGATCGCATCTGCTTGCTGAATTCCTCAACGCCTCTTTCAATGATTGAGTGGGCCTGGTTGGCCGCTTCCTCGCGACTCTTGTGGCTGTCCTCGATCACCTCACTAATATCATCAATACTGTACAGGTAGGCATCCGCCACCTGACCCACTTCCTGTTCGATGTCCCGCGGCACCGCAAGATCGATCAACAGCATGGGCTTGTGCTTGCGCTGTTTCAAAGCACGTTCCACTGCGCCTTTACCCAGTAGCGGCAACTGACTGTTGGTAGACGACACCACGATGTCTGCAGTCACCAGTTTATCGGGAATGTCCGATAGCAGAGCTCCAGTGGCATCGAAACGCTTGGCTATCTCCAGCGCATTGTCCAGGGTGCGGTTGGCAACCACCATGGAGTTGACGCCCCGCTCCACCAGGTGACGGGCGACCAATTCGATGGTGCGACCCGCGCCAATCAGCAAGATGCTGAGGCTGGGTAAATCGCTAAATATACGATCGGCAAGCGTCACCGCCGCATAGGCTACAGAAACCGGGTTTTCGCCAATCGCGGTGTCCGTTCGCACTTCTTTGGCAATGGAAAAGGCCCCTTGAAAGGCGCACCACAGACTTGCTCCAACTACCTCAAGGTCACGGGAGAGAGCAAAGGCCGATTTGATCTGACCCAGAATCTGCGGCTCACCCAGAATCATGGAATCCAGTCCACAGCTCACTTTCATCAGATGCCGAATGACATCTTCACTCTCGTAAAAATAGCTGCAGTCCTGCAGCTGCTGCCTATCCAATGCGTGGTAGCTGGAGAGCCAGTCAATAACCACATTGGCCCGGTCTACCAGTTTTCGGTTGGCCTCCAAGTCTGACTGAGGCGCCGGCGTGCTGTCCCCATAGTCCAGGTAAATCTCGGTGCGGTTGCAGGTCGAAACGATCACCGCTTCGGCAACAGGTTCCAACGCCACCAGCGAGCGCAGCGCAGCACTGATGATCTCTGGCGGAAATGCAACTTTCTCGCGCAGGTCGATGGAGGCAGTGGTGTGGTTGATGCCCACTAACAGGAGCGCCATAGAGCTTCTAGAACCGATTGATCTCAAGGAGGCCCATAAAGGCCCAGGTAAACGGTCGCATATCTTACTAAAATTCCGGTTGCCATGCTCATTAGATGCACCGAAAACAGGGGGAACTGCCTAAATATCAGCGATCTAGCCGGATACCGGGAACAAATCCAGTGATACAAAGGTCTGACTTTGCGTATGAACCTCTGTATACCCCATTGCCTGCTTGCCCTGCCGCCCGAGTGTCAGATAAAACGTCAGATGGGATGTCACATGGGTTGGCGACTTGCTGGTACAATAGCTTCAGATTCTTAATACTTTACTTATGTCTATCAAGATCACCAGTTTCGCGCTGACCCTCACATGCATTGCCACCTTGCTTGGTGCCTGCGCCACCACCCAACCGCCCGCCGCGACAGAGACTGCTGCTGAGGCGGAGCTGGTCAGCACTGCTGAACCTGCGTCTCCCGAGCCGGAAGTCGAGACGGAATACGGAAACTTCACCGAAGAGCAGCTGTACCAGGCCATTATCAGTGAACTGGGCGCGCAGCGCGGGGTAGTAGACGAAGCCGGCGACAGCTACTTCGATTTGGCCCTGGAAACCAGAGACCTGGGCATTATCCGCCGCGCTGTGCAGTTTGCTTCGGCTAACAATGACATGAATGCCATGCTCCAGTTGGGTTTGCTTTGGAGCGAGATTGATCCCACCGATTCCCAGCCCCATCTCATGCTGAGTTTCCAGTTTCTCGAAACCGGTAACTACCAGCAGGCCCTTTCCCACATGGCACGGGTGATTGAGCTGGGTGGAGAAATAGACTTCTCGGCCTTGGCAGCTCGCACCGGTCAGTTAGACCCTCGCACCCGAGCCGTGCTGATCGACAATCTGCGTCAGCTCACCCGTGAATTCTCAGACCAGCAGTCTATCCGATTGACCCTGGTCCAGCTTCTGGCTCAAAACGGCGAATATCAGGAAGCCCTGCTAGAGTTTCAGCTGCTGATCCAACTGGTTGACCTCAGCCCCAGGCTGGTGATGCTGAAGGCGCAGATTCTGCAAAGCGCTGGCGATGCAGATCAGGCCATTCGCGTCATGCGCAGCGGTGTCAGGGAATTCGAAGACGACAAGAACCTGAGACTTGGCTATTCCCAGCTGCTGATACAAAACGAGCAATATGAAGCGGCGCAGGCTCAGTTCGCCGCCTTGATGGAGCTGGACCCTCAGGATTGGGAAACCCTGTTCTCCATGGCGCTGCTGGACATGGAATTGGAAAACTATGATCGGGCTATTGAGCGCTTTACCCAGCTTGCCAGAATAGACCAGCGCGCTGACGAAGCCAGATACTATCTGGGCTATATCCATGAGCAACGGGAAGAATTCGACGCCGCCATCGCCGCCTATCGTGAAGTGCGAATCGGCACCCAGAATTTCCTCGCCGCACAGCAGCAGGCCACTCGCCTTGCTGTGCAGTCGGGCAACCTGGAATCGGCCCACGCCCATCTCAACCAGCTCTCCCGCGGTCAGCCCCGGCTTGAAATTCTCTTTAACACCATCGAATCCGGTGTCCTGATTCAGAATGGCTACACCCTGGAAGCCAAGAGCTTGCTGGACACTGCCCTTAACAAGTATCCGAATGAAACCGACCTGCTGTTTGCCAGGGTATTGTTCTACGACAATGTCGGAGACCGGGCAGGGTCCGAGCAGGACTTGCGCCAGATCATCCTGATGCAACCCGAAGATTCCCGCGCCCTGAATCACCTGGGCTATATGCTGGCGGATCAGACTGACCGCCATGCAGAGGCACTGGACCTCATCGAACAAGCCATTGCGATATCGCCGGACGATCCAGCCATCATAGATAGTCTGGGATGGGCACAATATAAGCTGGGCAGGTATGAAGAGGCCCTGGCAAACCTGCAGCGTGCCTATGTGCTGTTTCCCGATCCTGAAGTGGCTTCCCACGTAGGAGAAGTCATGTGGATGATGGGCCGCGAAGAACAGGCTAAAGAAGTCTGGCGCGGGGCACTGGAAAACCAGCCCGACAGCGAATTGATTCAGGAAGTCGTAGAGAGACTGCAAGTCGAGCTATGAGTTCGGTGCAACCGGCTCGGTTTCCTTTCTCCTGTGTAACCATGCACAGGCTCAAGCCTGTTTTCTCTCCCAGCGCGATCCTGGCGCTATGTCTGGGACTTATCCTTCACGCCTGCAGTAGCATCGCGCCGCCCGCTGTTGAGAACAGCGTTTGGTCCCAGCACCAGCAGCAGCTGGACGCGTTAGCGCAGTGGCAATTGCGTGGTCGCGTCAACGTGCGCTATGACAATGAATCCTATACGCCCCGCATCCAGTGGCAGCAGGATGAGCGCAACTATAAAATTCGTTTGTGGGGTACCTTCAATGCTGGCAATACCCGCATCGAGGGTCGTCCAGGCCGAGTGACCATGGAGCAAGACGGCAATTTGCTCAGCGCCAGGACGCCTGAGGACCTGATCCTGCAACAGCTCGGCTACGAGCTGCCGGTCTCCTACCTAGAATACTGGATCAAGGGCTTGCCTGCGCCCAATTCAAGGGCCGACCTGACCTTCAATGATCTGAACCAGCTCACGGGCTTAAGCCAGGATGGCTGGACCGTGAGCTACACCGATCCACGGGACTATGACGGTATCGCCCTGCCTCGCCGGGTCGAGGTCACGCGGCCCCGTGATGATGTACGCCTGCGCTTCGTGGGTCTGAACTGGACCCTGGCCCCAGCGCTGGAATCACTGTAATGCAGGTAAGGGCAAACACCTGGCTCGCCCCGGCAAAACTAAACCTTTTCCTGCATATAATGGGCCGCAGAGAAGACGGTTACCATGAGTTGCAAACCCTGTTTCAACTGCTGGACGTCGGCGATACCCTCCGCTTTGCCGTGACACCCCGGGGTGAACTGCAGCTCCACCTCATCGCCAACAGCACGGGTCAGCTCGTACCACTGGCGGACAATCTCATTTTAGAGGCGGCGCGCTTACTGCGTGATCATGTCGGCAATCCTCAGCTAGGGGCCGAAATCCAGCTGGAAAAGCAGCTGCCTATGGGTGGCGGACTTGGCGGCGGCAGCAGCGACGCCGCCACCACCCTGCTAGCACTTAACCAGCTCTGGGAGCTGGGTCTCACGCGTCAGGAACTGCAGGCGCTTGGGCTGCAGCTTGGCGCCGATGTCCCGGTCTTTATTGGGGGCAGATCGGCATGGGGGGAAGGCGTGGGAGAGAAGCTGGAGCCGGTGAAATTGCCAACCCGCTGGTATCTCGTGATCACCCCAAATTGTCTGGTTTCCACCGCCCGAATATTTGGCCATGAAAATTTGACACGGAACACTCAAGCCATCAAAATGGCCGACTTTCTGGCGGGGGGGTCCCGAAACGACTGCGAGTCAGTGACCCGAAACCTCTATCCTGAAGTCGATAAAGCGCTGAACTGGCTGTCCAAATATGGGCCCGCCAGGATGACCGGAACCGGTGCCAGCGTATTCGCCGACTTTCCTGGGGAGGAACCAGCCAGAGCAGCGCTGTCGGCGTTACCCGATTGTTGGCGTGGATTTGTTGCTCAAGGCGTAAATTCACTGGAACCCAGCCGGGACGCAACCTAAAATAGGACTTATAGCGTAGTACTGATTTCTTGGGGTGTCGCCAAGTGGTAAGGCACAAGGTTTTGATCCTTGCATGCGTTGGTTCGAATCCAGCCACCCCAGCCAAATTTGAAGCTAAGCAACCTTGTTAGCGACAAAACTTTGGGGGGTCAGAGTAAATTTTCACGGCCGAAGCCAGGAGTGCAGGCAGTGAGAGAAAATTTACTCTGACCCCTTTTATCGCTTTTAGCGACCGAATATCGAACCAACAAAACAATAAAATGACAGACAGGACAGCGGCGTGGCAACCAACTTAATGGTTTTTACGGGCAATGCGAACCGCGATCTCGCGGCGGACATCGCCAGAAACATCGGGGTGCCTCTGGGTCGCGCCAGCATCTCCAAGTTTAGCGATGGCGAAGTTTCCGTTGAGCTTAATGAAAACGTTCGCGGCAAAGACGTTTTTATCATTCAACCGACCTGCGCTCCTACCAATGACAGCATCATGGAATTGCTGTTAATGGCAGATGCCTTACACCGGGCTTCCGCCAATCGCATCACTGCGGTGGTTCCTTATTACGGTTACGCGCGCCAGGATCGTAGAGTTCGATCAGCCAGAGTGGCGATTTCAGCCAAGGTTGTGGCTGACATGATCAGCGCCGTCGGCGTGAATCGCGTACTGACTGTCGATCTGCATGCCGAACAGATACAGGGTTTCTTCAGCATCCCGGTGGACAACGTCTATGGCTCACCGGTACTGACCGAGGACATCGTGCGCCAGAATTACGAAAACCTGCTGGTGGTCTCACCGGACGTGGGCGGTGTGGTTCGAGCTCGCGCAGTAGCGAAACAGCTAAATGTGGACCTGGCGATCATCGACAAACGCCGACCCACCGCCAATGAAGCGCAGGTCATGCACATCATCGGTGACGTAGGAGACAGAAGCTGCCTTATCGTGGACGACATGGTCGATACCGCGGGCACCCTGTGCAAGGCCGCAGAAGCATTGAAGGATCATGGTGCCAAGCGCGTCATGGCTTATGCAACCCACCCGATTTTGAGTGGGCCTGCAATCGAGAATATAGAAGGATCCGCACTGGATTCCCTGGTGGTAACCGACACCATACCGCTGTCGGATGCTGCCAAGCATTGCAGTCGCATTCGTCAGCTGTCCATGGCAAAGCTGCTGGCTGAATCGATTCGACGGGTCAGCAATGAAGAATCTATCAGCGCCATGTTTGATAACACCTGACGCGAGTCAGGCTTTTCAAACATCGCTGAAGACAATGGGATAGCGCAGGGCTAGCTCTGTTTTAACTTAGGTTTAACTTAAGTTTTGCAAGGGTCTTGAGCACGCTGTCCTTTTTTTAACGCTTCGGAAAACTGGTCGCAAGTATTCCGAAGACTTTTCAAGATCAAGGAGACTTAACATGTCTGCAGACCAATTCGAGCTTAACTGCTCAGTTCGAGAGGACAAAGGGAAAGGTGCGAGCCGCCGCCTGCGTCGTCTGGACAACCAAATCCCAGCCATCCTTTATGGTGGCAAAGAAGAACCCATGTCACTGAGCATTGCTCATGATGACATTTTTCACGCTACCGAAAACGAAGCTTTCTTCTCTCACATCATTACCCTGAACATCGGTAAGAAAAAAGAGAAGGCGGTTATCAAAGCGCTTCAGCGTCACCCTGCCAAGCCATTCATCCTGCACGCGGACTTCCTGCGCATCGATGAGAAGCAGGCGATTAACGTGAAGGTCCCTCTGCACTTCATCAACGAAGAAAAGTGTGTCGGCGTCAAGATCGGCGGCGGTAGCATTCGCAAGACGCTCAACGAGATTGAAGTATCTTGTCTGCCTAGCAACCTGCCAGAATATATTGAAGTGGATATGCTTGAAGTTGATTTGGGCACCACCGTTCACCTGTCAGATATCACCCTGCCTGAAGGCGTTAGCAGTGTTGCACTTTCCCATGGTGAAGACAGTGACCTTTCTGTAGCCCAGGTTGTCGCACCCCGCGGTAGTGACGAAGATGTCGACGATGCTGCACCTGAAGCAGCCGACAACACAGCGGCCGGCGACGATGCTGGTGACGACGGAGACAGTTAATCTCCGCCCAACAGCCAGGTAAGAGACTATGCCGGGCGACTCCCTCAAAGTGATTGTGGGCCTGGGAAATCCAGGCCCCAAGCACGATACCGACCGCCACAATGCCGGCGTGATTTTCCTCCACCATCTGTGTAAGAGCTATGGGACTACCCTGCGCGCGGAGAATAAATTCTTTGGCGAATTCGCCTCCATCAACATCGATGGCCAGGATATCAAACTCCTGTTTCCCACCACCTTCATGAACAACAGCGGCAAGTCCGTGGCGGCCCTGTGCAAGTTCTACAAAATCGAGCCCCAGAACATGCTGGTGGCTTACGACGAGATCGATTTCGAAGTCGGCGTGACTCGCCTCAAGGCAGGCGGTGGTCATGGCGGCCACAACGGAATCCGCGACATCATCAGTGCGCTTGGCGGCAAAAAAGACTTTTATCGCCTGCGAATTGGTGTGGGTCACCCTGGTCATAAATCCATGGTGGCCAACTATGTGCTCAGCCCGCCCTCGCGTTCCGAGGCTGATATCATCATGTCTAGTATCGAAGACGCGATTCGGGTGATGCCCCAGGCTGTTCACGGCAACTGGGAAGAAGCCATGCTGCGCCTGCATACTTCATGACTAAAAATTCAGGTCAGAACCAAACTTACCCTGTTAAGGATTAAGCAAACATGTCAGTTAAATGTGGAATCGTCGGACTGCCCAACGTAGGCAAATCCACCCTTTTCAATGCCCTTACCGAGGCCGGTATTGCGGCCGAGAACTTTCCCTTCTGCACCATCGAGCCCAACTCCGGCATCGTCTCTATCCCCGATACGCGCCTGGATAAGCTGGCAGAATTAGTAAACCCAGAGAAGGTAATTCCCACCACTGTAGAGTTTACCGACATCGCAGGGCTGGTGGCCGGCGCCTCCAAGGGTGAGGGGCTGGGCAACCAGTTTCTGGCCAATATCCGCGAGTGTGACGCCATTGCCCACGTGGTGCGTTGTTTCGAGGATGAGAACGTCACCCACGTGTCAAACTCCATCGACCCTGCTGCGGACATCGAGACTATCAACACCGAGCTAGCCCTGGCGGACCTGGAGTCTGTCGAGAAGAGCCTGGACCGCGTGAGCCGGGTCGCCAAGAGCGGCGACAAAGACGCACAGCGCCAGGTAGCACTGTTAGAAAAGGTCAAGGCGCACCTGGATACTGCGGAGCCGGTGCGCACCCTGGACCTCTACAAAGAAGAACTTGCGGACTTGAAAAACCTGCACCTGCTTACCATCAAGCCGGTTATGTATATTGCCAACGTGGATGAAGAGGGTTTCAGCGATAATCCTCACCTCGATACAGTCAAAAAGATTGCAGAATCTGAAGGCGCCGAGCTGGTGGCAATCTGCAACAAGCTGGAAGCAGAAATCGCCGAGCTGGACGCGGAAGAGAAGACCGAGTTTCTGCAGGATCTGGGCATGGAGGAACCGGGCCTGGACCGCGTGATTCGCGCCGGCTACAAAGTACTGGGCCTGCAGACCTACTTCACCGCCGGCCCCAAGGAAGTGCGGGCCTGGACTGTAAAGGAAGGTGCCACGGCACCAGAGGCAGCGGGGGTGATCCACACCGATTTCGAGAAAGGATTTATCCGCGCAGAGATTGTCGGTTATGCTGACTACGTGGACAACGGCGGAGAGAATGGTGCGAAAGATGCAGGTAAATGGCGCCTGGAAGGCAAGGACTATATCGTCGCCGATGGCGATGTTATTCATTTCCGGTTCAACGTTTAAAATAACCCATAGATATTAAGTGCTTGCAGCGAAACTCGCCGCAACAACCAGGAGGCCAACGTGAAATTGATCAAGGTTATATGCACTGTGTTAGTGCTTGGTTTGACAGCCGGTGTTCACGGCCAGTCACTGGAAGACGAAGCAGTCAGCTGGCTGCAGCAATACATACAGATTGACACCATCAATCCACCCGGCAACGAGACCCGCGCCGTGGATTTCCTGGCGGCCATCTTCGAGGCTGAAGGTATCGCGTATGAAACCGCGGAGAGCGCTCCCGGACGGGGTAACCTCTGGGCAAGACTGGAAGGTGGCGACGAACCCGGCCTGATCCTGCTGCAGCACTCCGACGTGGTGCCCGCCAACGAAGAATTCTGGACGATCCCCGTGCTGTCCGGCGCCATTCGCGACGGCTTTATCCTGGGCCGCGGCGCTCGCGACATGAAGGGGTTAGGCACCCTGCAGCTCGCTACTTTTCTCGCCTTGCACCGCTCTGGTGTCGAGCTGAACCGGGACGTGGTGTTTCTGGCTACAGCCGATGAAGAAGCCGGCGGCTTCTTTGGTGTGGGTTGGCTGATCGAGAACCGCCCGGAGATTTTCGAGGACATCGGCATTCTGCTCAACGAAGGCGGCGGCGGCAGCCGCAGCGAAGAAGGCGATGTGGTATTTGGTGTGGAAGTCACCCAGAAGGTGCCGGTATGGCTGCGCCTCAACGCCATCGACACCCCGGGACACGGCTCATCGCCCAGAACCACCAGCGCCGTCACTCGTATTGTGCAGGCCCTGAATACCCTGCTGGAAAACCCCTTCCCGCCCCGCGTCATCGGTCCGGTAGATGAATACTTCGGTGCCCTGTCGGCAGACATGACCGAGGAATGGGCGGGTTCCTACGCCAATATTCAAGAAGCTATCGCGGACCCGGCCTTCGTGGCCAAGCTGCATGCAGCACGCCCCGGCCATAACTCCCTGATCCGGGACACCTGCTCCATGACCCGCATGAGCGGTTCCACCAAGATCAATGTGATCCCCCCCACGGCCTGGGCCGAGCTGGACTGCCGCATCCTGCCGGACAAGCCCTCCGAGCAATTCATCAGCGAGCTGGACGAGCTGATCGGCTTCACTGGCGTGGAGATAGAGACCATCATGGCCTTCACCCCCGCCATCTCGGAAACCAACACCCGCCTGTTCCGGGCCATCGAATCAGTGACCCAGGAACTGCACCCCGGTTCCCGCGTGCTGCCCAGCGTCAGCACCGGTTTCACCGACAGCCACTTCACCCGGGATTTGGGGATTGTCAGCTACGGCTTTAACCCCCTGATCACCGACAGCGGCGAACACACCGGCGTTCACGGCAACGATGAACAGGTCGGCGAAGCCGCCTTCCGCCGCGCTGTGGGCGATTATTACGCCGTAGTCCGCAACGTCGTCATCGACTAGCGGAAATCTTGACTTTTTCGCCCCAAATAGCCAAAATTCGCGGCCTTTTGGGGCACTCGCTAAGTCTTGAATGATGTAAAATTTTGTAGCTAGGGTTTCGAGGGTGCGTGAGATGGAAATTAAATTTTCAGATCGCGTGCCATCGGAAGCCGCAGTAAAAATTTTGGCTATGTAGCTCAGCTGGTTAGAGCACAGCATTCATAATGCTGGGGTCGGTGGTTCAAGTCCACCCATAGCTACCATCTTGGAAACCCGCATTGGAGACGGTGCGGGTTTTTTGTTGCTCGTCAATACTACGACGGTAGCAAGCACATCCATCTTCGGGTTGGGCTGTTGTCGTTATTACAACTGATTGATATTGACTACGGAACCAGGGCGGAATAAGTGATTTCACCATTGATCCTGGTGCCCTCTGACTATCTTACTGTAGATCAACTCCCAAACCGATACCGCAGCTTAATCGCAACCTGCTCCACGATGCGGTTGTTCCAGGATTGCTCGAACAAATCCTGGAATGTGAAAAAGCTATTGCGCGGCAAATTAGCACCACGGGTATAGACAACAAACAGATCGGACAGCGGCGCGATTTCCCAGCGGTAGCGAGCCTGGAATGTCATTTTGCTGATAACGAAATCGTCTGGCTCAGCATCCGGATTCGGCACTTCGTGCAGATACTCACGCACATTGGGATTAACCGTATAAAACTTGTCTTCGAAGGCCTTGAGCCCTGTCCACTGCGTGGTAAATCTTAAGCGTTGTCGTGCGGTGATGAAGTAGTTCACTTCCAGTCGCGGTGTCCAGGCATGGGATTCGAAACTGGTGTAGTCGCCGTTGCCGCGATGCACCAGCAGCGCTTCTCGATCTTCATAACGCAGCTGCAGATCAACTGAAAAACGGTCATTGGGACGCAGGGTAATAACCCCTTCCCCTGCAGTCACCGCAGGTCCCAGATCCTCATTGCCAAGACTGAAACCCAGGCCCCAGGCGAAGGGTTCCGACACATTGGATTTGTAATTCGCCTCAAATCCAAATCGATCCGGCACATTCCAATCACCCGTGCCACGTCCGAGGCGATCATCAACGCGTTCAGGGAAGAACTGAAACCTGAAATCCACAGAGTCAAAGTTGTTAAACTGATAACCCCTGCTAAGGAAATAGCCATTTCTGACCGGAAGACCATCGGTATTGAATTGATTAACGAGAAAAACGCTAGTGGTGCGCTGTCTGACACCGGGCACATCAGACTCAGTGAGTAAGAATGTATAGTCCAGATTGGCTTGATCGTTGCGGGAAAGAAAGCCCATTTGATTCATATTAAACGTGTCGTCGAAATAGGTAGCGCGCAAAGTGTGCTGCACCCCTCGACGCGGTCTAAATCCGACATCCCCGGTAAACCCTGTTCCCTCTACACCTTGATTGTCACTATGGAGAAACTGGGTATCCACTACCCAACGGTTGTCCGCAGAAAAATAATGCACATCCACGCCATTGACGCTTGCCTCTTCTTCCGGGTGATCCAGCATCGTGCCCATCCAGCCAATCTGACGGCGACCGCCTCCCCCGGTATTTTCATAGAGCAGTCTGCCCACCAGGAAGTCTCGTCCGGTGGCCTGCACACCAACAACAGTGCCATCGTCCAGGGTGCCTTCGATCTGCGAATCATCTTCCGACGCAATCAACGCACCATAGCGAAGATTGCCGCTTTGTCCAGCCAATTTCATTGCGCCCAACAGGTCAGTGGGCTGACTCAAATCAGTTGGCACAACCGTGATGCCATCAGGCACCTCATAATCCGCAGCGCCACCGATGCGGCGTGTGTTAAGGACTTGAATAGGCCCACCCGGCCCACCCCCGCCGCGGGTGCGTGGCGAGGTATTGTTAAAAATGTCCTGGCCCTCCTGGAAGAACACCCGGCGTTCCGGGAAGAACTGTTCAAACGCAGTGAGGTTCACAATCACATCGTCTGCTTCTACGGTACCAAAGTCAGGATTCAAGGTGGCTGATAGCAAGGTGTTAGTCGTGGGTCGCCAATAAATGTCTGTGCCTACCCGAGGATCGTTGTCATGGCGAATGCCGTCAAAAACATTCGATACAAAGGGATAGAAAGTAAGTTGTCGTCGCGGTTCGATATCTCGAAGTTCAAACTTCATAAACGCGGACAGATATTCATTCACGGTACGTGGTAAGGGTGGATTGGACCAGGCCTCTCCGCCGATAGAGCCCACCTGGCGCTCGAAATACAGGCCGATTTGTCGGGTATCGGCGACCTGGGGTAGAGGCATCATGGACCAGGGAATGTAGTACTCCACACTCCAACCGTCATCCAGTGCCTGAGTGCGCGCGTTCCAGGCGCCATCCCACTGCATGTTCATTTGGCGCTCTGGCAGCAGCGAGGCATCAGTCATGGAATCACCCAGATTGATGCGCAGAAAAAATCCATACAGCCCAGTGCCGGAAGCATCTACTCCCACCACAAAACCGTCGCGGTTGAGCTGGGTGTCTCTGGGAGTCATCAGTGCCACTAGCGTCTCTTCAGGCTGATGATTTTTCGCACCGACGTAGATGCCCTGCTCGGTGTAGAACACACGAATATCAGTTTGATAGGGGGTTTCTGCCAGGGTATCCGGATTGATGACGCGCATGCCATCGAAGGCTGGAATCCGGTCCCAGACGGATTCATCAAGAAAGCCATCCAGCTGGATACTTGCATCATCCCCCTCGATACGGGTCATTTGGGGAATCGGGATCTGAGCCCTGGCCAGTGAGAACAGAGAGCAAGCAACACTCAATAAGAGACCGCGGAGCGCTATTCCAGCCATAATCTTTCCCTGCAGGGCTTGTGGTCGAGGGCTTCTCATGTGAAACGAGAGCCGCCGTTGTTATTAGTGTTACCGCACTATATACGATGTAGCGAAAGGACTACCTTATCCGCAACAATTAATTGCATTTCCGATAGTGCGAATTCGGTGAATCAGGCGTGGCTCAAAGGGGGGGTGAGTATAGAAAATATTGACACTATAACCAGCCTGATCTGCTTTCTGGATTCTGGATTCTCGGCCCAAAACCAGGGCCGCGACCGTCTTGCAGCCGCGCACAAAAAAAAGCGCCCCTGCTTCCAGGGACGCTTTTCGTATTCAGCTTATTGGCTGAAGGTTTTTAGTTGGTAACAAACTCAGGGTACGCTTCCATACCACAGTCGATGATATCCATCCCTTCCTCCTCTTCCTCTTCCGTGACGCGGATTCCCATCACTACCTTAATTGCCAACCAGGTAACCAGACTCGCTCCAAAAACCCAGGCAAAGATAGTCAGCATGCCGACTAGCTGACCCATGAATGTCGCATCGGGATCGGACAGGAGAACGGCGAATATACCGAAAATACCCACGGTGCCATGGACGGAAATTGCGCCAACAGGATCGTCGATCTTCAGCTTATCAAGGGTGACAATGCTGAACACTACAATAGTACCGCCAATTGCGCCGATAATGGTCGAAAGCAATGGCGTAGGATCTGCAGGTTCCGCTGTAATAGCTACCAGGCCAGCCAGCGCGCCGTTAAGACACATAGTCAGGTCAGTTTTTCCAAACATCAGCCTGGCAACAATCATCGCTGCTATTAATCCGCCTGCGGCCGCAGCATTCGTGTTAAGGAATACGTTTGCAACTTCATTGGCGACGCCAATACCACCGAGTTTCAGAGTTGAACCACCGTTAAATCCGAACCATCCCATCCATAGGATAAATGTGCCAAGTGTAGCCAGAGGCAAGTTGGCACCAGGAATAGCTTGTGCCGCGCCGGTAGCGCTGTACTTGCCTTTTCTGGGTCCCAACAGTATCACACCCGCTAGGGCAGCAGCAGCGCCAGCCAAGTGCACAATGCCTGATCCAGCATAGTCACTGTAACTTAGCTCGAACATGCCGAATACAGATTTGCCGCCCCAGGTCCATCCACCTTCAATAGGATAAATTACGCCCGTCATAACTACGGCGAATGCCAGGAATGCCCAGAGCTTCATTCTCTCAGCTACCGCTCCCGATACGATTGACATCGCTGTTGCGACGAAGACAACCTGGAAAAAGAAGTCTGATGCGCCTGCGTACTCACCCATATCGCTGAATCCGGCTTCGTTTGAGGCATCGAGTACAGCTTGGACAGCAGCGTCATCCATTCCAGCTACCGTAGTCACGCCGGATAAGAACAGGCCACCGTCGTACATGAGGTTGTATCCACATACTAAATACATGGTACAAGCAATCGCGAACAG
>DLPV01000005.1:192491-194107 GCA_002477465.1 Gammaproteobacteria bacterium UBA7449
CCTGCTGCCATCCACATCACCAGTGCGCCACAGATCAAAAAGTAAAACGTATCCATCGCGTACTGTAGTTCAAATATTTGGTCTTGCACTTTAATATCCTCCGAGATTTATCCGAGCCGAAGACTCTTTAAATTTTATGCGAATCAGCCTAGATAGCATCTTCTCCAGTTTCTCCAGTGCGAATTCGAATGATCTGCGTCAAGTCAGAGACAAAGATTTTGCCGTCCCCGATCTTGCCCGAGTTCGCAGCCTTAGCTATCGCGTCAAGGGCTTGATCCAATAAATCCGAAGAAATAGCGGCTTCGAGCTTTATCTTGGGTAAAAAGTCCACCACATACTCTGCTCCGCGGTACAACTCTGTGTGACCTTTCTGTCGCCCAAAACCTTTGACTTCAGTAACGGTAATGCCTTGTACGCCAATCTCGGAGAGCGCCGCGCGGACGTCGTCCAGTTTGAATGGCTTTATAATAGCCGTGACTAATTTCATTTTATTTTGCTCCTAATTGTAAAAGTTGCGGCAGCGCCAAATCGCCCAGCGCTGCAAACGCCCCTCAAGAGATTTTGGCTTATAGTTCAAAATCCATGCTGTACCCGACAACAAATTTGATTTCATCGTTGTCGCGAGCCCCCATACTGGCATAGTCCTCAACGCCGTCGCCGTCATCGTCATCACCGAGAGTCGTCGTGGTAACCATCGCCGAGAATCCATCTTTAGCGATACTGATATTCAAGTCCCAGTAATCATCGGTGGCCCCGTTGAACGCGTACATGAAATCGCCTTCATGAAAACCCGCATGCAAGCCAATTTCTGCGCCGCTTTCCAAAGGGATTACATAGTCGAGGGAAGTGTACGAAGCTTCAGCGAATCCGAAGTCCTGCCCGGGCCCTTCGTCAGGTTCAGCATTCACTAGCAGAGAAAGCGTTGCACTGAAGTTGCCGACTCCAACGGTGCCATAGAGCTCGCCAAAATCGAAACCGGCATTTGAGTCGTAGTTGTAGTAGAGATAACCGATGTCGTAGCTGATATCTCCCGCCTCACCTGCATAGCCGAAATAGATATCATGCTCATAAGAATAAACGTCGTCAGAATCGTATGAAACGTTGGATGCCCAGGTACCAATGTAGAAACCGCTGTCGTCTGCGTAGTCGATTCCGCCCTGCACGGCAGCTTCATTAATCGATTGGGTCAGGCCGCGCCAGATATAGTTATTCGTTAATCCCGCATTAGCACTCCAGTCAGCGCTGGCTGCGCTGGAAAAAGCGATTGCCGCGGATGCCAGAGTCAGTCTTGCGGCAGTATGAGTAAACATGGTCATGGGTTCTCCTATGAGTTGATATTGTTATTGCGAGCTAGCCTTGCCCGCGGGAAGCCTTCAGTGACGAAGTAGCAAACTCCAGGCCAACTTGAAGATAAGTATTTAATACAGCAGGTTAGGAGGGTTTTTTGGCTTTATCAATGTTTAGCTGAGCATGGTCAGTCAAGCAAATTACACCATAACAGTGCGTAGATTTTTGCTACGCACTATTGTTGTGCGCGATCGATCGAGAGCAAATTTTTCAATCCAATTAGACCAAAACGCAACTGTGAGACCTCATGCCAATCACGAAAACAAGGG
>DLPV01000065.1:0-192 GCA_002477465.1 Gammaproteobacteria bacterium UBA7449
CTTTCCCCCTCAGGGCGTATGCGGTATTAATCCGAGTTTCCTCGGCCTATCCCCCGCTACTGGGTAGATTCCTACGCGTTACTCACCCGTCCGCCGCTCGACGCCTGGGAGCAAGCTCCCATCGTTTCCGCTCGACTTGCATGTGTTAAGCCTGCCGCCAGCGTTCAATCTGAGCCATGATCAAACTCTTCA
>DLPV01000065.1:482-1324 GCA_002477465.1 Gammaproteobacteria bacterium UBA7449
CGTTCAATCTGAGCCATGATCAAACTCTTCAGTTTAATCTTACAAAGTGGCCCCCGTCTTACTACTGCCAGGACTTCAAAATCTGACAAAGACAACGACCACTAAAAATGTACTCAAAGACCACGAACTACTGCTGATTTGATTCTCTCTACCGATAACGATATTGAGAAACAATAAAGCTTAATAAATAAATTAACGCAGTTGCTTACTTTGATGGTTCCGAATGGCTTCCAGCGAAATGCTGTTGGCCAGAACCTAAGTTTAATTAGATCCCATGAACCACTTCAGCAAGCACCCACCTCTATTGCTTGATTTACTTTTTAAAGAGCCAAATAACCCCCGTGACTAATGTCACAGAGGAGGCGCATTATACGCGCCTGAAGTTGCTTGGCAAGCTTTAATAAGACAAATTTGAAATAAATTTTCCGGATTTGCCCAATCTGCTTGCAGGCCGCGGAATTCGTGGCCTTCCACCCGATCACAAATAGCTCAGATGATCCCTTAAGCGACAAAATCGCGCTGTTCTTTTTAGGGGGCGCGATCATAGCGCAAGCCGAGTATGCAGACAACCAATGAATGGCCTCAGATCGTGCTTTTTTTGGTTATATGACTGGCAATTTGACCAAATGAAACAGCTTCTTGCCCCGCTTCACTATCAAGTACTTGCCGTGCAGAGCGTGCGCCGTGGAAAGCACAATTTCCACCGTGTTTACGGCCTGCCCGTTGACGCTCACCGCGTTGTTACCGATGAATTCCCGGGCCATTTTATTCGATTTCGCCAGCCCAGTGCTCACTAGAGCGTCCACAATGCTAATGGACTGAGATGTCAATGCACTACAAGG
>DLPV01000065.1:1703-14852 GCA_002477465.1 Gammaproteobacteria bacterium UBA7449
AACAGGGCCTGACTAATCCGCGCCGCAGCCGTATAGCCCTCCACACCGTGCACAAGCTTCGTGGCCTCACGGGCAAGAATGCCCTGAGCTTCCGGCCGTCCCTGGGCCTTTTTGTCACTGCGCTCGATTTCCGCGATCTCAGCCGCAGACAAAAAGGTGAAGTAGCGCAAGAATTGATACACATCCGCGTCTGCCACATTGAGCCAGAACTGATAAAAGGCATAGGGCGATGTCTTATTCGGGCTGATCCAGATCGTGCCCGACTCGGTCTTACCGAATTTGGTGCCATCGGCCTTGGTAACCAGGGGGGTGGTGACCCCAAATACCTGCTTTTGGTGCATGCGCCGGGTCAGATCAATCCCGCCCGTGATATTGCCCCACTGGTCGCTGCCACCCACCTGCACGGTGCAGTTACAGCGCTTGTTGAGTTCCGCGAAGTCATAGGACTGCAGCAGCATATAGCTGAACTCGGTGAAGGAAATTCCCTCACCTTCGCGCTCAATGCGCTGTTTGACTGATTCTTTCTGTATCATGGCGTTGACGGAGAAGTGCTTACCCACGTCGCGCAGAAAGCCCAGCACATCATAGCCCTGGGTCCAGTCCAGGTTATTAGCCAGGACCGCAGAATTGCTTCCACAATCGAAGTCCAGGAACTGGCTCAACTGGGGCTTAAGGCGCTCCACCCACTCTTCTACTAAATCGGTGGAATTCAGGCTGCGCTCGCTGGACTTAAAACTTGGATCGCCAATAAGCCCAGTCGCGCCACCCACCAGCGCAACCGGCTGATGGCCCGCCATTTGGAAACGTTTTAGCACCAGTAAAGGCACCATGCTACCCACATGCAAGCTTTCGGCTGTTGGATCGAAGCCACAATAGACAGTTCGGCTGCCGGAATTCAGATGTTCACGCACCTCTTCGCCGCCGGCCAGCTGCACTAGCAGATCACGACTCTCCAAGTCCTGGATGATATCGGTAACAGGTTGCGTCATGTGTTGTCTAACCCGAAGTAATTTCAGACATACGCCGACGAAGCAAAGAAATGGTGTACTTCGTGCGAAAGAAAAGAGCCGAGATTTTACACTAATGTGAACCGTTTCGGAAAAAAACGGATACAGCCGCCCACAATTGACGGACTGTTATAATTTCAGAGTTTTCCAATAAGCACTGGGATTGCAAAAAGCTATTGTTATAATGCGGAGCGTTCGGTCAGTTAGAGTTGCGGTATAACCAGTCTGAAGGTCCAAGAAACAGATTTCGAAAACACTATATATAGTTACACGACTCAACCTCATGCGTATTGTTGAAACCGCGAAGCATTTTGTAGACAAGTATTATCCCCAGGATCACCTGTACATTGCAGGCGGATTGGCGGTGCTATTGTTAGTATTCCTTGCATGGCCTGGCGACAACGGGTCAACTGTCCCAGACCAGAATCAGGTTTCAATCCCGGTTGCGCTCGGCCCCGGTAACACCTCCCAGGCGGTCGTGACACCAGACTCTGAGACTGGCATGGGACCCCTGTCTTACGATCCGGGTGATTTTATCGTTCCTGGCAAAACCGCTGCACCAATGATAGCGGATGAGATTGTTCCTCTCGAGGACAGCAGCTGGCAAAACGTCGTGGTCAAGAGCGGCGACAACCTTTCAGTAATCTTCAGCAAAGTGGGACTCAGCGATCAGGATCTGTTCCGAGTGCTCAATAGCAGCGAGGAAGCCAACATCCTCAATCGGCTTTATCCCGGCTACGAACTGGATTTCATGATCCCCGAAGCCGGCGAACTGGAGAAGTTGCGGGTTCTGAAGTCGCCGCTGGAGGGTTTTGTCTTCAAGCGCAGCGAATCCGGTTACGCCGCAGAAACCATTCTGAAAGAAGCCAAACTACAACAGGCCTTTCGCGTGGGCACGATCGCAGACAGCCTGTTTATGGCCGGTCAGCGTGAAAATATCCCCGCAGTTCATATCATGGAAATGGCCAATATCTTCGGCGGCGTCATGGACTTTATTCTCGATCCGCGGGCCGGTGACGAGTTCAGCATTCTTTACGAGGAGCAGTATCTGGATGGAGAATATATAGGCCACGGTGAAATTTTGGCCACTCAATATATTAATGAAGGAAAAGTTTTCACTGCGATTCGATACATAGATGAGGAAGGCGAAGCAGGCTACTATTCACCCGACGGTGAAAGTATGCGCAAGGCATTCCTGCGCAGCCCGCTGGATGTGTTCCGCATTAGCTCCAACTTTAATCCAAGCCGCCGCCACCCGATACTCAACACAATCCGGGCCCATAAAGGTACTGACTATGCGGCGCCCACCGGCACGCCGGTGCGGGCCACCAGTGACGGTACGGTGACCTGGGCTGCAAGAAATGGCTCATTTGGCAACCTCGTGGTGGTCAAACATGCCGGTGGATTCGAAACCAAATATGCCCACCTCTCGCGCTATGCGGTGCGCCGCGGAGAGCGTGTCAGGCAGGGCGAAGTCATCGCCTATGCTGGCGCCACTGGCGGGGCAACCGGGCCACACCTTCACTACGAATTCCTCGTGAATGGCGTCCATCGGAATCCGCGCACCATTCCGGATAGTTTGCCCAAAGCAAAATCCATCGCGCAAGCAGAAATGGATCGCTTTCGCAGTCAGACCACAGAGTTGCTCAATCACTTCCAGGAGCTCTATAGCGACAGGCTGTTAACCCTGAATCAGCCCAGCGCTGATTAAATTATCATGGCTGAAAACGAGCTTTATATTGGTCTGATCTCCGGCACTAGTGTCGATGGTGTTGATTCTGTGCTGGTCAATTTTCAGCAAGACACCCCCGAGCTGATTGCCAGTCATAGCCATCCCATCGGAGACCCCCTGCGAGAAAACATACTGGCTCTGTGTGTGGGAGAAGATATTCGACTCTCAGAGTTTGGTCAGACCCATATCGAACTGGGTAAAATATTCGCTGAAGCCGCAAACGCAGTGCTAAACAAAGCCGGTGTTGAATCAAACGCAGTGACTGCGATCGGCAGCCACGGGCAAACTGTGTGGCACGAGCCCAACGCTGGCAATCCTTTCTCCCTGCAACTCGCAGACGCTAACACTATCGCCCAGCGCACGGGCATTACCACGGTGGCTGACATGCGCGGCCGTGACATCAGTGCAGGTGGTCAAGGGGCACCACTTGCCCCACTCCTGCACCAGCACATCTTTGCATCAAGCAGTGAAAACAGGGCGATTATCAACATTGGCGGCATTAGCAATGTCACCTGCCTGCGCCAGGGCGCCAAGCCAATTGCCTTTGATGCAGGGCCCGGCAATGTGCTCATGGATTTTTGGATCAACAAGCACCAACAAAAAAAGTATGACGAAGGCGGCGGATGGGCGAGCAGCGGCACGGTGCACAATGAGTTGCTTCAGCTCTGCCGGAACGAACCCTACTTCTCCAAGGCACTCCCCAAGAGTAGCGGACGCGAGCTATTCAACGGCAGCTGGCTAGAGAACAAGCTGGCGCAGTGCCAGGGCGCCATTCAACCTCAGGATGTGCAAGCCACCATGCTCCAGCTTACCGTGGACACCATCGTCGATGCGCTGGACCCGCATTGCCAGTCCCTCTTTATCTGCGGAGGTGGTGCCCATAACCGCGCGCTGATGCAAGGACTGGCGCAGGCACGACCAAATTGCACGGTTGCTAGCACCTTGACGCTAGGTGTCGACCCAGACTGGGTGGAAGCCATCGCCTTTGCCTGGATTGCGAGGGAAACCTGCGCCGGGCGAAAAATAGACACGTCTGGGTTTACCGGCACTAGCGCAGCGGTGATGTTGGGTGGGATCTACCGAGCCTGAACACATCCCTGGGACTGCAAAAAACCGCAGCGCCCCCTTAAATAGTAAGCACTTGCAAACTTTAAGACTCGAGCAGCGTTTTGAGCTCTAGACGCGCGCTTTCAGCAGAGAGCGGCCGGGCAAGCTTTCAGGCAGAGCCTTAAGATAGAGGGATCAGACAGAGAAAGAAGCGCCGCAGCCACAGGTTGTGGTGGCCATTGGGTTATCAACGATGAAACGCGAGCCTTCCAGGCCCTCCGTGTAATCGATTCTCGCACCAACGAGGTACTGATAAGACAAGGGGTCAACTAACAACTCGGCCCCTTTGTTCTTGATTACGGTGTCATCGTCATTAACGTCTTCGTCGAAAGAAAAGCCGTACTGGAAACCCGAGCAGCCGCCGCCTGTGACAAAAACCCGTAGCTTGAGCCCATCGTTACCTTCTTCCGCGATCAGGCTATGAACCTTGTCCGCCGCGTTGTCGGTAAAGGTCATGATTACGGGTTCTGCGGTCTGAACTACTGACATTAAACTCTCTTCAGGCATTGTTTTATTATTCGCTAAGGTGAACCAACTCACCTGGCGCAGGATTAGGGCTACGGACACATGTTCTCGATGCCCGACCCATCTCGCAGTTCATGCACCAACAAATAACTTATGGATTCAGTCAAGTATTGTAGCGGAGCCTGGCGGTGCTGCAAAGCCGGCCCTGCGGGTTCCTTACCATGCTAACAACGGCTAATCGTGCTTAATAGATGGGGTGTCGAAGGGCAATTTGTTCTTTTCTGCGTCCAGCAACTTGGTTTCATTCTGATTTGCACCGATATGTATGAGGTTGCCGTTAACCTCGGAGCCCATCACCATTTCAATCAGGTTGTAGTAGACGTTACCAACTACTACCGCCTTGGAAGCCAGCTCGATATGATTTGCCGAGCGCAAGTCACCCTGAATAAGCCCATTAATCACGGCAGAGGGAACGCAGATCTCTCCCTCCACGGCGCCATTCTCGGCTACACGAATTAAGGCCGCAGAGTCATCCTCAGCGTAGATGTTGCCTTTGACCCGACCTTCGATGATCAATTCACCACTAAAATGAATATCACCCACAATCTCGGTGTTGCGTGAGATCAGGGTCATAGAGGGCAGGTTCGTTGCCGGTGGTGGGTTGTCCTTAGACTTGCCAAACATTTATTTGCTCCGGGAAACGTCTGTTTCCTGATTTTTTTTCCAAAATTCTTCATTCATAGAAGCCACTTATTCTGTGGCCACAACCCAACCAAAATCCTCGCTAATTGTTTTTGAGACCGGCTCATCGGAGACTGCGGCAATCTGAATTCGATCTGGCTGAAAGCCTTCAGGAAGGGTCAGTTCTCCCTCTATATTTTGAAAGTATCTAAACCGAAGACGGATGTCGAGTTCATCCTCCGTTTTCGAGATATCGCGCAATGCCAGTATCACCTGCTCATCACCCTGCAGGCCAACCAGATTAACATTTACGTGGCCCAACAAAAATGTGTCGCCATCAGCATCTTTCTGGCGCATCACAAGTTTGTATCGATAGCGCCCCGGATCTGTCGTCGCATCGAGATCGAGTTGACCAATCATCAAACCGGTCTCCTCGGTTTCTTCTGCCACCACTTGGCGATAAAATACGATGTCCTCTTGCAACTGTGCGATGCGAGCACGCAAGGAAGTGATGGTACTTTGCACCTCGGCATTGGCTTGCTGGTCCATGACGCTGGAGCGTTCCAGGATGGCTATTTGTCTTTGCAGATCAACGTTTTCAAGCTGCAGGGAATCTATCTCTGCGGTCAGCTCACTCTGGTCAGCCAGTGCAGTTTGCTGGGTAAGCATTGTCTCATAGTGGCCATACACCCAACCGCCTGCCGCGCTTATCGCAACACCCAAAACCAGAAACAAGGTAAACAGAACCCGCTGCCGTGGCCGATATGGCACCACAACCATCTTTTCTTGCTTGCTTCCTTTAACAACGTTGGGCATAGACTTTTAGCTTGTTGATTAACACTGTTCGGTAAATTCAGGGCAGTAACGCGATCCCTTCCAAGCCTGCTGCCTCATTGAGGCCAAACATAATATTAAGATTTTGCACTGCCTGCCCGGAAGCCCCTTTGACGAGGTTGTCTTCAGCTACCAGTAACAGCGCGGTATTGGTATCTGCCGCGTAAGAGACTGCGATAGCGCACCGGTTAGAGCCTTTGACATCACGTGTAGCCGGCAGTTCACCTGCAGGCAAAACATCTACAAACGATTCATTAGCATAGCGGTTTTCAAAAATTGATTGCAACTGCTCTCGTGTGACCTGAATTCCAGATTTTATTGGGCCATAAAGGGTCGCCAGAATGCCACGAACCATAGGCGTCAGATGCGGTACGAATGTGAGTCCCACTGGCGCTCCATTAGCCAGGGTCAAGCCCTGGCTGATTTCAGGGTGATGCCGATGACCACTGATCCCATAGGCCTTGATCGATTCAGTCGCCTCGCACAGTAAAAAGTCTTCCACGGCTTTCCTGCCTGCCCCACTTACGCCGGATTTGGCATCAGCAATCAGTCTGGATGTATCTAGCAAGCCAGCCTCTAGCAGTGGGATGAATCCGAGCTGGATTGCGGTCGGATAGCATCCGGGGACCGCGACCAGCCGCGCCTGCTTGATGGCTTCTCGATTGACCTCTGGCAAGCCGTAAACCGCCTCAGCAACCCCATCAGGATAGGCGTGTGCCTGTTTGTACCATTGTTCCCAGAGAGCCAAATCCTTGATGCGGAAATCAGCGGAGAGATCTATGACCTTCACCCCAGCAGCCAACAATTCGGCCGCGGAGTGCATGGCAACGCCATGGGGCGTGGCATAAAAAACAACATCGCATTGCGTTAGCCTCGGGTCGTTAGGGCCAGTGAACTGCATGTCCACTATCCCGCGTAAATTAGGAAAATGAGCGGAAACAGCCTTGCCCTGGAGCTCACGTGAAGTGGCAACATACAGCTCGACGTCCTGGCGTGGTGCCAGAAGTCGCAAAAGTTCAACGCCGGAATAACCCGTAGCGCCGATGATGCCAACCTTAATCACGTTTATGCCCTTGCCAGTAACCCGCGGTATGCAGGCCCTGAGCCCTATAGGTTCGGGACAAGAATCATACACGGCGCTCACAGAATTGCAATAATTTGGCCTTTTTAATACTGTAAATCAAAGACTTAGAGCTATGCCACGGTAGCCAAAGACATGCCTAGAGAGCTATGATGGCTTTCTCGACTCAACAAAGAATTGCACAGATTAATGCTTTGGATTAAAGCCTTTCATATCGTTTTCGTAGTTTGCTGGTTCAGCGGCCTCTTTTATCTGCCCAGGCTATTTGTCTACCACGCCATGAGCGAGGATCAAGTGAGCAAGGATCGCTTCGTAATCATGGAGCGGAAACTCTATTGGGGTATCACGACTCCCTCCATGATTTTGACACTGGCATTCGGGTTCTGGTTGCTTTGGGGTAACTGGGGATACTATATGTCCTGGTGGTGGATGCATGTGAAGCTAGCGCTGGTTGCCCTGCTGATTGTCTACCATGTGCTCTGCTGGTGGCATATGAAACAGCTGCGTGAAGGGCGAAGCCTGCGTACCCATATCTTTTTCAGGGTATTCAACGAGCTGCCGGTTTTTCTTCTTATCGGCGTCGTCATTCTCATTGTTGTGAAGCCGACCCTGTAGCTGTCCATGCTGGATTCCAAACCCACGGTGATGTGTTTCTCCGGGCTGGATCCTACGGGTGGAGCCGGGATTCAGGCGGATATCGAAACCCTGTTCAGCTTAGGCTGTCATGCTGTCCCAATTGTTACCGCGCTCACCGCACAGAACACCCAGAATGCCCTTAGCATTCACAGCACCAGCGCAGCTTTGATCGTACAGCAGGCCCGTGCGGTGCTGGAGGATATGCCGGTTCATTGCTTCAAGATCGGGCTGGTCGGCGCTATGGAAACCGTAGACGCCATCCACAGTATCCTGAAAGACTACGAATATATCCCCGTGGTGCTGGATCCGGTAGTTACGGCAGGCGGCGGTTACCAATTCAGCGACACTGAAGCACTTAGTGCTATCCGCTCATTGCTGATTCCACTGACCACCGTGTTGACACCCAATACCGATGAAATCAAACAGCTGGCCCCTACGGCAGATTCCCTTGACGCCTGTGCGAATGAACTCATTAAGGCGGGCTGTCAGCACGTGCTGCTCACCGGTACGCATGCACAAACAGAGAGCGTAGAAAACCGTCTCTACACATCGCACCAGGAAGTCACTCTGCACGATTGGCCCCGCCTGCCAGATTCCTATCATGGTTCCGGCTGCACCCTGGCCGCTGCTATTGCCGGGTATCTGGCGCACAAACTAACGCTGCGCGATGCCATCCAACAGGCCCAGCGTTTTACCTGGGAAGCCCTGAGCCACGGCACTCGCATGGGATTTGGACAACACATTCCAAATCGCAGTTACTGGAACAAGCAGCAACCCTAGTATGAAGCCATCACTAAGCGGAATTTACGGCATCACCGATGATGCGCTGCTATCTCCAGACACGGTGCTACCCGCTGTTGAAGCAGCCCTGCTCGGCGGAATCAAGCTGTTGCAATACCGCTGCAAGAGTCTCGCTTTGCCAGATAAAACAGAACAGGCGCGGCTTCTACTTGCGTTATGCGAGCGCTTCTCCGTACCTCTAATCATCAATGATGACATGCAGCTCTGCGCCAATATTGGAGCCAATGGCGTGCACCTAGGCCAGCGCGATGGCGACTGCGCCACCGCACGCAAGCTGCTTGGCGCCGAGGCCATCATCGGTGTGACCTGTCACGACTCGCTGGAAAAAGCTGAAAACGCTTCAGATGCAGGCGCTGATTATATTGCCCTTGGCCGCTTCTTTCCGTCTCAGACTAAGCCAGACGCCAGCCCAGCAGCACTTGAAACCCTGTCGCTGGCGCGCGAGAAAATCGACGTCCCCATAGTTGCTATTGGTGGCATCAACCCGGAAAATGGCTCCTCTCTGATAGCCGCAGGTGCAGACATGCTGGCAGTAATCAACGGCCTGTTTGGCGCTGCCGAGAACGACTGCCACGGAGGATCAGGCCAAGACTTTAACAAACAAATTCTAGCAAGAGCTCGCAAACTTAATGCGCTGTTCAGTGATTCAGGCCCTGATTCTGAATAGCACTGCGATTCAGTCATCCAATTCAAACCCAAGGACGCTTTATGAAACACGATCGATCCCGGGAGCTTTTTGAGCAAGCACAGACCTACATTCCTGGGGGCGTAAATTCTCCGGTTCGCGCATTCAAGAGCGTCGGCGGCAATCCCCTGTTCATCAAAGGTGGAGAAGGCGCCTATGTCATAGATAGCGACGACAATAGCTACGTTGATTATGTGGGCGCCTATGGCCCACTGATTCTCGGCCATCGAAACCAGTCTGTCTTGGCGGCATTGAGTGAACAGCTCAAGGCGGGGCTCGGCTACGGTGCCACCACTGAGGCTGAGGTTGAGATCGCCAAGAAGATTTGTAAATTCGTGCCGTCACTGGAACAGGTGCGGCTCGTGACCTCGGGCACGGAAGCAACCATGAGCGCAATCCGATTGGCGCGCGGTTATACTCGCCGCGACCTGATCGTGAAATTCGAGGGTTGTTACCACGGCCATGTGGATGGCCTGCTGGTTAAGGCTGGATCTGGCGCGCTCACCCTGGGTGAACCGGACTCGCTAGGTGTTCCCAAAGCCTATACTGATCTTACCCACGTCCTGACCTATAACGATATCGAAGGAGTTAAAGCCTTTTTCAAAGAGCATGGCGAGCGTGTCGCTTGCATCATTGTGGAGCCCATCGCCGGCAACATGAACTGCGTGCCACCGGTTCCTGGCTTTTTGGAAACCTTGCGCAGCTGCTGCAATGAGTTTGGCAGCGTATTGATATTTGATGAGGTGATGACCGGGTTTAGAGTTGCCCTGGGTGGCGCTCAATCTGTATACGGTGTCACGCCCGATCTGACTGCACTGGGTAAAGTGATCGGCGGGGGCTTACCGGTAGGTGCATTTGGCGGTCGCAAAGACATCATGGATCATATCGCACCCAACGGCGCGGTCTACCAGGCTGGAACATTGTCTGGCAGCCCATTGGCTGTTGCTGCTGGCCTGGCAATGCTTGATGCCGTTTCTGCTCCAGATTTCTACGACAAGCTGTCCGCCACTGCGGAGACCATGCTGTCGGGCATGAAGGAAAGAGCTGACGCGGCCGGCGTCCCTTTCACCACTAATCAGGTCGGTGGCATGTTCGGTTGTTTCTTCAATAAGCACGACAAGGTGACCAGCTACGCAGACGTCATGGCTGGCGATTCGGCCGCGTTCCAGACTTACTTTCATATCATGCTCGAAAATGGCGTCTACCTGGCACCTTCAGCATTCGAGGCCGGTTTCGTTTCCTCTGCCCACGGCACGGAAGAAATTCAGCTAACCCTGGATGCGGCCGAGAAAGCATTCAACAGCATTACCTAAGCGCACCAACTTTAGCAGAAAACTAAATTAGAGAAATATCCAAAATGAGATACGACGTATACGGCATTGGCAACGCGCTGGTAGACAAGGAATTCGAGATTACGGACTCCTTTCTGAAGGACTTCACAATTGAGAAAGGCATCATGACATTGGTGGATCATGAGCAACAAGAAAGCTTACTCACCGAGCTCACCAACCGTTACGGTATCAAAACTCGCACCGGCGGTGGTTCTGCTGCTAACACTTTATACGCTGTGAGCCAATTCGGTGGCAACGCCTTCTATTCCTGCCGCGTAGCAAACGACGAGACTGGCGATTTCTTCATGGATCAACTGGGTCATCACAATATCGAGACCAACAAGAACAGCCAGCGGGTCGATGGTGTCAGCGGACGCTGCCTGGTCATGGTCACACCGGATGCAGAGAGAACTATGCTCACTTATCTGGGCGTGTCAGACAACATCTCGGTTTCAGAAATGGATTTTGAAGCAGCCAGCAACTGCGAGTACTTGTATCTGGAGGGCTATCTCGTCACGTCAGACACGGCAAGATCCGCAATTATCGAGATGAAAGAGTATGCCAAAGAAAAAAGCATCAAAACCGCGATGACTTTCTCAGACCCCTCCATGCTTGAATACTTCAAGGACAACGTCAATGAAGTATTGGATGACGGTGTAGATCTGCTGTTCTGTAATCGGCAGGAAGCGCAGCTGTGGTCAGGCGAAGAGGATCTGGACAAGGCAATCGAAGCGCTCAAGACAAAAGCCAAGCAGTTCGCGGTAACCACCGGCGCTGAGGGCTCTTTGTTGTGGGATGGCAAACAGCTAATCAAAGTCGCACCGCGCCGCGTGCCTGTGGTAGATACCAACGGTGCTGGAGACATGTATTCAGGTGCATTCCTATACGGCATCACCAATGGTATGAGTTTTGAGGACGCAGGCTCACTGGCCAGTGTGGCTTCCGCCACGGTAGTCACCCAATATGGGCCACGATTGGAACCCAAAGCTCACCAGAAACTGTTGGAGCTTTCCTGAACCGCTAAATATGATAAGCAACTCTCTGTAGCACTGGGCACTCTCTGCCGAAATTCTCGGCGGAGTTGCTGTAGTCGCGACCCTTGTCCTACTAGTATTGGAATCTAGGAAAAATACCAATGCTATCCAAGCACGGACTTGCAATCTCTGACCGCTGAATTAGATTCTTATAGGGGTTTGCAATTGAGCGAGGCATTATGAACTTGCAAGCCCAAATGTTCGAAGACTCGGAGTCTCTGTCTTCCGCTGAACTGATTCAATTCAGACCGGGTCGCTGGCTACTTGGGGCGGCTAGGAGAGCGCATTCTACGCACAAAAGCGTGGCGTGCTCGGGGATGCTGCATGGAGCCACTTCCTGAACGGAATATGCAGGAATCGACTAAACAATTTTTTTATTCGAGGTAGTCTAGAAGGTGTCGGAACGCGCACCCCACCTCGCACTGAGGTTTTTTTGCAGTTTGTTGCTTCTAACTGCAACAGCGGCGACATTATTCTCAACTAGTTAGTTAGCCCATCAACAAATTTTTTAACGCCATCAAACCAGGAAGACTCTCGTGGAGACTGGCGACTGCCTTCCTCTTTCTGAATGCCCTGAAATTCTTCCAGGATTTCTTTTTGACGCGCTGTCAGATTGACAGGTGTCTCCACCACTACGCGACACAGCAAGTCGCCTGCACCACCGCCGCGAATTGAAGTGACGCCCTTGCCGCGCAGACGAAACAGTTTACCAGTCTGGGTTTCACTGGGGATCTTCAGTTTAACCTTGCCATCGAGAGTCGGCACTTCCAGCTCACCACCTAAAGCGGCATCGGTAAAATTGATAGGAATTTCGCAGTGCAGGTTACGTCCATCACGTTCAAAGATGTCGTGAGGCCTGATGTGCATCTCAACGTAGAGATCACCTGGCGGGCCGCCGTGGACCCCGGCCTGACCTTCACCGGTGAGACGAATGCGATCGCCGTTATCGACTCCGGCGGGCACTTTAACCGAGAGGGTCTTGGTTTCATCCCTATTCCCGCGGCCATGACAGACATGACAGGGATCTTTGATCTGTTTGCCAGCACCCTGACAGCGTGGGCAGGTCTGCTGCACAGAGAAGAATCCTTGCTGCATACGCACCTGACCATGACCGGCGCAAGTGCTGCAGTCAGTAGGCTGCGTGCCTGGCTTGGCGCCAGTGCCATCGCACTTGGTGCAGGTCACGGTGGTAGGGATGCGAATCTTGACGGTATTACCGCCCACCGCCTCTTCCAGGTCCAGCTCAAGGTTGTAACGTAAGTCGGCGCCCTGCCGCACATGGCTGCGGCCGCCGCCGCGACCACCACCGCCACCGAAGATGTCGCCGAAGATGTCGCCGAAGATGTCGCCGAAATCCGCAGAGCCGGCGCTGGTCTGACCCTCGATACCGGCATGGCCATATTGGTCATAGCGTGCCCGTTTCTCGGAATCGGACAGCACTTCGAAAGCCTCGTTGGCTTCCTTGAATTTCTCTTCTGCCTCAGGTTTTTCGGGATTGCGATCAGGGTGGTTTTTCATCGCCACGCGCCGGTAAGCCTTCTTGATCTCAGCTTCCGAGGCGCCGCGCTCGACACCCAATACTTCGTAAAAATCGCGCTTAGACATGTGCTAAAAAAAATTCCAGAAAATATAAATGGGGTCAGAGTAAAAATACAGTAGTTATGGACCGAACTACTGTATTTTTAATCTGACCCCTGGTTAAGACCCTTGGTTAGTTAACCCGCCGCAACCTTTGCAGGTCTCCAGATTTCGTCT
>DLPV01000056.1 GCA_002477465.1 Gammaproteobacteria bacterium UBA7449
GGCCTAATACAGCAGATGGCGGTGGCCTTAACACTGCAGCCTCGCCAAATGGCACGGGCAAACGAAAAATGCTAAAATTTGGTCTATTAACGAGTAAATCTCGTAACTATCCAAGTAACGGCGAATGCAAGAGCAACTATGAGCATAGGTAAGAGTTTACAAGTCATTGATCCGGCCACTCCCGGCCGCGACCTGACCGCTTACATCGCGTCTGTAAACAGTATCGCTATACTAACTCCCGAGCAGGAGCTCGAGTTAGCCAAGCAGTACTACTACGAAGAAGACGTTGATGCTGCGCGCCAGTTGGTCATGGCGCACCTACGTTTTGTCGTGCATATGGCCAAGACTTATTCAGGCTATGGGTTATCCCAGGCCGATTTGATCCAGGAAGGAAACGTGGGCCTGATGAAGGCGGTGAAGCGTTTCAATCCGGAAGTGGGTGTTCGCCTGGTGTCCTTTGCTGTGCATTGGATCAAGGCGGAGATGCACGAATATGTTCTGCGCAACTGGCGAATTGTTAAAATCGCCACCACCAAAGCGCAACGCAAACTCTTCTTTAACCTGCGCAGCTCCAAAAAGAAGCTGGGTTGGTTAAACAATGAAGAGACGGAAGCAGTAGCACAAGACCTCGGTGTTGATCCAAAAGTCGTCAGACAGATGGAAGGCCGCATGAGTTCTTACGATACTTCTTTCGATGCCGAGCCTGATAGCGATGATGATGCTGTATATCGGGCTCCGGCTTATTACCTCGAAGATCAAAGTTCCGATATCGCTGAGAATCTGGAAGAAGCCGAGTGGGAAGAGGTGACCAACAATAGCCTTATGCTCGCGCTGGACGGTCTTGATGATCGCAGTAAGGATATCTTGCGCAGTCGCTGGTTGAGTGATGAAAAATCCACTCTGCACGAGCTGGCTGACAAGTACGGAATTTCCGCTGAGCGTATTCGTCAGCTGGAAAAGAATGCGATGAACAAGATCAAGGCCAAAATGGATGCCTGAGGCCAACCCGAAATTGCCCCGAGATCGATAGATCATGCAATAATACAACTTTGAGATCTTGTAATATTTTAAGCCGCGTAGACCGCGGCTTTTTTCTGCACGACACTCTGCACAATCAGGCATAATCAATTGCTTGCGGTCACGCCCCAGTAACGCTAACTAATCCTTCCAAAGCATCGTAGTCATCAGCATGGCAAAACACATTCTTATCCTGGCCAGTATTAATGGCTTTCTGGTGGTTGCCATTGGTGCCTTCGGCGCCCATGGGCTCGAGTCTCTGCTGGACTCTGCGGCACTTGCGACATATAAAACTGGTGTGGACTACCACGTGTTTCACACCCTCGCCCTGTTCGGCTGTGGCCTGCTTGCCGTGAATCATCCGGACAGTGTCCAACTGAAACTCGCCGCGCGGCTGTTCCTGCTTGGTATAATTTTTTTCGCTGGCAGCCTGTACCTACTTAGCGTAACTGGTATCAGTTGGTTAGGTGCTATTACACCCATTGGCGGAGTTGGTTTCCTGGGAGGATGGACTTGCCTGGGCTGGTTTGCCACGACCCAGGAACTATCCTCGGCGAACAAATGACTATGGAAATATCGGTAAACGGCGAGCAACACAAGATTGAGCAGGACATGAGCCTGATGGATTTGCTGCACGCTCTCGCATTAACTGAGGGCCGCATTGCAGTCGAAGTAAACGGCGAGATTGTGCCTCGCAGCCAGTTTGCAACGCAGCAGATAAACCACCAGGACAAAATTGAAATCGTCCAGGCGATAGGGGGAGGTTAATATACCCGACATGAGTTTGAATCAAGATAAACCATTAGTTGTCGCAGGCGTGGAATACCAGTCGCGGCTCATTATCGGCAGCGGCAAATATAAGGATTTTGAGGAGAACCTGTCGGCCCTGGAAGCAAGTGCAGCAGAAATGATTACCGTCGCTATCCGACGCGTGAATCTCGGCCAGAATAAAGATGAGCCCAGCTTGCTAGAGGTTATCTCACCCGATCGTTATACCATGCTGCCTAACACGGCAGGCTGCTATACAGCGGAAGACGCGGTTCGTACCTGCCGCATGGCGCGTGAGCTGCTGGATGGACATAAGCTGGTTAAACTGGAAGTTCTGGGTGACCAAAAAACCCTGTATCCCAACGTAACTGAAACCCTTGCCGCTGCTGAAATACTGGTTGCCGATGGTTTCGATGTAATGGTGTACACCTCTGATGATCCACTAGTCGCAAAGCGGCTGGAAGAGATTGGCTGCGTTGCCGTGATGCCCCTGGGCGCACCAATTGGATCTGGCCTTGGCATTCGTAATCCCTACAATATTCGCATGATCCTGGAAAACGCATCTGTCCCGATTATCGTCGATGCCGGTGTGGGCACTGCCTCTGACGCCAGTATTGCCATGGAGCTAGGTTGCGATGGCGTACTTATGAACACCGCCATCGCGGAGGCGCAAAATCCAGTGTTGATGGCCTCAGCGATGAAGAAAGCGGTTGAGTCAGGGCGTGAAGCATTCCTGGCCGGTCGTATGCCAAGACGCCTGTATGCCAGTGCCTCTTCGCCCATCGACGGGACTTTCTTTTAGCGCTCCTTCTCGCTGAGGGCTTATTTCACATTAACCTATTCATCTTAGAGACCGCCGCGCTTGCACCCTCTGAATTTCACGGCCTCGGCACAGCGCCGCTCAATGGATAACAAAGCGGGTTGAACACTCAGCCCAGGATAGACTGCCACCATGTCCTCTGATCCCTCAAAACGCCCCATACGCAGTTTTGTTATTCGTGCGGGTAGAACCACCAATTCCCAACGCAAAGCGCTCAGCGCCCACTGGGATGACTATGCCATTCCCTTTGCAGCCAAGCCCCTTAAAGTCAGTGATCACTTTCCAGGGTCCGATCGACTCACGGTAGAAATTGGCTTTGGCATGGGCGACTCTTTGCTGGAGATGGCACAGCAGGATCCAACCGCGAATTTTCTTGGCATCGAGGTTCACCGCCCGGGAGTCGGGAAGTTACTCCACGGCATTACCGAACACCAGGTCAAGAATCTCAAAATCATCTGCCACGATGCCACAGAGGTCATTGCTGACTGCTTTCCAGAGCAGAGCATCGATAACATTTTGGTTTTCTTTCCGGACCCCTGGCCGAAAAAACGACACCACAAGCGCCGAATCATACAGCCTGGGTTTGTCTCACTGCTGTCCAGCAGGTTGAAGCAAGGTGGCCATTTACACCTAGCGACCGATTGGGAGCAATATGCCGAACATATGATGGAAGTGCTTGAGCAGGAGACCACGCTGAGCAATGCCTTTGGCAAGGGCAAGTATTACGAAGACCCAGCACGACCGCAGACCAAATTCGAAAATCGCGGCCGCCGCCTTGGTCATGGCGTCTGGGATTTACTCTTTAAAAGAATTGGCTAAATACTCAGAACCAGAACCGGTGTTCGTGCTCTTTTAGCCAACGGATGTATTGCTCAGATTGGGGGCAAATAGAATCAACCAATTGCCAGAATCGCTTCGAATGGTCCATGTGAATGAGATGACAGACCTCGTGGGTAATCATGTAATCAATGATGCTGTACGGTGTCAGCATAATTAGCCAGTTGTATTGCAGCACGCCCGCTGAGGTACAGTGGCCCCATTTGGACTTGGTTTTTCGTAATTTAATTTCGGTGATTTTGTGCTCAACTCCGAGGTGGTGGGCAAGGCCACGTGCTCTCGGCAAGATATACTGGCTGGCTTTATCAATCAGGAAATCCTCAACTTGCTCCTGGGCTTTTGCGGGCGTCAGTTTATGTCCCTGGATGATGAACTGGTCACCATTGACCAGGATACGTCGTTTACGCCCCTCTTTGAACACGATCGTAAGTTCCCGGGCACGGTAAAAAATCTTGCCGCCGCTTTCGATCCGCAACATTTCCTGCTGTCGCTGCGACTCTTCATGCAGACGATTGTGAATCCAGTCTTCATTGCTTTGCACGAACTCTTCAACTTCAGACCGTGATGCCTGGTAGGGGACTTTTACTATGACTTTTCCAGGCTTTATGTAAAGAGCCAGGGTCTTGCGCTTACTGCGCTGTACCTCGCAGCTATAGGGC
>DLPV01000023.1:0-8862 GCA_002477465.1 Gammaproteobacteria bacterium UBA7449
AATCTTCGCTTATCCTATTCAACTCTCAGGTTTGCAGTGACCCAATCCTGCGACCAGATCTAAACAAGCTATAACCGCACGTGAATTACTGACCAGCGAAGCGTTACGCGTCTGGTGGAGTTGCTCGAATTACCAATCGGGAGCCGCCTTGTCGATATTGGCGCAGGCACCAGAAACTATAGTAAAGCCCTGGTAGAGACAGGGTTCAATGTGTTGGTGGTCGAACCCTCGGCTATCATTTTCTATGCGCCGACTGGACCAGACCGCAGAATTACCTGAGAGCAGACATTCAGGCGGGTATTTCTTCTTTTCACAAGCTGGATGAGTTCGCGCGCTCAGAGGGCCTCGAAAGGTTGGCGCGAGAAATCAATGATGGCAGCTAGTCCAGCACGTATGGCAAGCTTCTGAAACAGAAAAGCATGGACTGCGGCTATCGCTTCGTGCGGATAGGGTAGGGCTGCAGATTGATTTCAGACAGTCTTATTCGTACTATTGCTGGGCTGACAAGGAAAAACAACAGATGAAGCAAATACTTATCATCGACGACGACGAAAAACTGGGCAAGCTGCTGATTCAGTATCTCGAGCGTTATGATATGAAGGTGCATGTTGCCTTGACGCCAAGCAAGGGCTTCGAGCTTATAAAAAAAATCAAACCCGACCTTCTCATTCTCGATGTGATGCTGCCAGAGAAAGATGGCTTTGAAATTTGCCGCGAAATACGCGCCAAGTCATCCATTTATGGTCAGTTACCAATTCTTATGCTAACTGCTCATGCTGAGGTAACCGACCGCATCGTTGGCCTGGAACTCGGGGCAGACGATTACCTGCCGAAACCTTTTGAACCACGTGAGCTGGTGGCGCGCATCCATAACATCCTGCGCCGCAGTAGCGATGATAACTCTGTTCGCGAGATCAAGCCAATCAACGGCCTGGAAGTTGACATGTCACGGCGCGAAGTCAAACTCGATGGAGATGTGCTGGACCTGACCACTATGGAGTATGAGCTACTCGTTCTTTTTATGCAGTTCCCCAACAAAACCTTCACCCGCGATGAACTCATGAACCGCCTGCGCGGAATTGACGCGGAACTCTTTTCTCGTGCAGTTGACACTCTGGTAAGTCGCTTACGACATAAGTTAAAAGACACGTCAAAAACACCACGTTTTATTAAGACGGTGTGGGGACGCGGCTATACTTTTGTCGGCGAGCAAATATGACCACGCTAGTCCAGCAGGTAAAAAAATCACTGTTTTTTCGCCTGCTGCTGATTTTCGGTTTTACTGTAGTCAGCTTCTTTCTCATCATCTCTCTTTCACTGCGCGCTATAAACCAAACTGAGATAACAATTGAAACTATCCCCGACTTTTACATGCGCAATGTAGAGTCAATTATCGAAGACATTGGTACGCCACCAAATCTAAGCAACGCGATGCGATTGGCGGAGGAGTTGGACTGGACGATTAATATTCGTAACCCAATTATGCGCTGGAGCTCCGATCCGGATTACCGCCTCGACGTTGATAACTCTACCTTCAGCCGAAATCTGACAACCGATGCGGAAGTCCGCAACATCAATAACGAAGACATCATCCGGGTAAACCGGGGAGGCTATGACTTCTATCTTTACCAGAGATCACTTGATGAAAACCGTATTAATTTCTTTGTGGTTTACGTAGGCTCGGCCCTGGCGGTGATTGTTCTGTTTCTGAATTATTTTATGGTCAACAATCTGCTCGCCCCGTTGCGAATGCTGCGCCGGGGGGCCGAGAGAATTCAGAAGGGTGATCTGGGCTACCGGGTGGAAAGCAATCGCCAAGATGAACTTGGTGAGCTGACCGAAAGCATCAACCTCATGGCAGATTCTCTGCAGTCAATGCTCGAAGCGAAGCGACAGTTGCTCATGGCCATTAGTCATGAACTACGCACCCCTATCACCAAAGCCAAACTGCGCCTTGAGTTTATGTCGGAAAGTGAAGAGAAAGAGCTGCTGCGGGAAGATATCGATGAAATTGATTTGTTGATTTCAGACCTGCTGGAAGCAGAACGCCTCAACAATGAACATGCCGTGCTAGTGGACGAACCGGTATTTATCTCTGAGTTTGTTCAGGGCGTCTCTGAGCAGTTCCTGGACTATGAGGGCGGCATCAATATCGAGCGCCCGGAAGAAGACCGCGAGTTTTACTTGGACAGGCTCCGTTTCCGCCTGTTGATTACTAATCTGCTCAATAACGCGATTCGTCACGGCGAATCCAATCCGATCACTGTGCGGCTAGAATACCGCGGGGATCGGGCTGTTCTCGAGGTGATCGATCAGGGCGAAGGCATTCCGGAGGAACACCTGGGCCAGATTACCGAACCATTTTATCGGGCAGATAGCTCAAGGCAACGCAACACCGGTGGGTTCGGCCTCGGTCTTTACCTGTGTAGACTAATCGCCCAGGCACATGGTGGCGAGTTGATGATTCGCAGCAAGTCGGGAGGAGGCACCCACATCACGGTGAACCTGCCTTCTCACCCACCCGACAGCAAGAGCGCTAGCGCGGTATAAGACCGCGCAAGCGAGGGCCCGATGACTGCGGCGCGCTAGTGCGCCAGGCGCCGACGCCTGATCCGGGAGAAGTGGGCAAGCAAAGCGATTATCGTGAGAAGTATCGGCACCAACAGCGCATTGATTGCCTTCAACCATGAGCCCAATGCATCGATGTCCTCGGTAAGCTGGAACTGCACGTCACGCAGCCTTCTGCGGGTATCCACCATCTCATTGTTAAAGCGATCAATCTCCGTCTGGATCTCTGGGGTCAGTTGACCCAGTGGGTTACCGTCCTCGTCCTGATTCAGTTGCGCCAATGAGGCTTCAGTTTCCGCCAGCCGATCCAGCAATTCAGCCTCTTCAATTCTCAGTCTGTCATCAGCCTGACGCTGCATCTCCACGACCCGGGTAAATGGTCGGGAGTACGTGCCGCGACTGCGGATGCTGACCAGGTCAGCACCTCCACTGAGATTATCAAGACTGTTGATTAGAAAATCGCCATTGTTAGCGAATGGCTGAGGAATACGCTGGCCCAGGAATTGAGCAACCTGCACCCAGAGTCGGTCAGTAAGTAAATCAGAATCGGCAAAGATCACGATGTTGGCTGGAGCATCGGTGCTCGCTAAATGAACCTGAGCCTCCACAGGCTCCTCCGCGACGGCCAGGTCCTCTGACTGTTCGGGCTGTGCGGGATTGTCTGCCTCGACGCTAGATGCAGCTGCGGTCTCCTCAGCAGTGTCATCTGCCGGCTCTTCCGTCTCTGCCTCTACCACTTCCGGTCGACCTTCAGGGAATGCTGAGTTGATGGCGCCACTGACTCGCGCCGCAATGACAAAACTCTCATTCTGGGATTCGAACTCATCGAATAGGATAGAAGGTTCCGTCATGTTTTCCACCAGTGCCGCATCCATTAGCATGGCATTGTTAGAAGACCGGATTAAGGGCTCAAAGCTCGTGCTGGCCCCTTCTGCTTGCGCGAGCGCGCCGGCAGAAGAAACGTTGATTGACTCCAGGCGGCTGGTAATGACGTCTTCCTGAGACAAGTTGCCGCGCTGCACACCGAGCATTCCCAGATGCGGTGATGGCCTTTCATTCTGGCTCATGCGTACACGCAAGGCCAGGTCACTGTCGGTCAACACTTTGCTGGCGTCATAGCTAACACCCCATGCATCCAATAGCACAGCCATATCTGAACTCATACCTGCAGGAATCAATGCGCCCTGCGGTGAACGCGTCACCATAGAATCGGCGTTAGGATCGAGAAATACCAGCGCCTCGCCGCCGCCCAGAATATGCTGATCTATTGCGTACAGCATCTGCTCAGACAGATCCTGGGGATGGACGATCATCAGGATATCGATGTCCTCCTCAATGCTGTCACCGGTAAGGTCGACCCGGCGAACTTCGTAGAGCTGTCGAATCAGGTCCATTACGAACCAGGGTGGGGTCGCCTGTCCCACTGCGGGATTAAAGCCGCCATCGATTTCGAGCTCAGTTACCAAGCCAATCACCGTTCGATCAGGTTCGCTCACGGTAATGATTAACTTCATGAATTCATATTCCAGAAACTGCTCCTGATCGGGCCGGATCAGGGGCATCGCTTCCACTGCCCGTGGCGCGAGCGGATTCAGATCTGCTTCATCAACAGCGTCTGAGACCACCAGACCAAAGTAGATGGATTGACCACCCTGGCTAACCGGCACTGCCTGGATGCCAAACTGTGTGGCTAGATCCTCGTCTTCCGAAAAAGGTTCTGGATCGATCACACTCAGGCTGAGATTGCCGTCACTAGCGATAACAATTTCTTCCAGCAATTCCTGGACCCGCGTGCCGTAAGCCCGAATCTGGGGCTGATCTTCGGTAGCGCTTTCTGAGTAGAAGAACCGCAGCTCAATGGGGTTCTCCAGGTTAGAAACAATATTCCGGCTACCCTCGGACAGGGTATAGAGCTTATCTTCAGTTAAATCGATCCGCAGACTAGGCAGAAAGCTGATTATCACAACGCTTACTATTAGAGCGACCGCAATTCCCACCAGGCCTGCAGGAGAAAAAAGTGCTTTGCTATTCATCTTCATCTCCTCCTAGTTCGCTTTCTTCATTTCGATGACGATTGCACTTGCCATTAGCCAGGCCCCAATAAAGGCGCTGAAAAACAGGAAGTCCCGGATATCCAGCACGCCTTTGGCAATCGAATCAAAGTGAGTGAGAAAGCCCATGGCTGAGAAGGCGTCCACCAGTATCTGTGGCATCCAGCCGGGGAAGGCATCGAGTAGTATGGGAGAGCCCATAATGACAAACAGGAAGCAAATGGCTACGGTGAGAATAAAAGCAATCACTGAATTTTTGGTGCACGCCGACATGCATGAACCGATCGCGAGAAAACCGCCAGCCATGAACCAGCTGCCGATATAGGCTGCAAGAATAACCCCGTTATCCGGGTCACCCAGATAGTTCACGGTAATCCAAATTGGGAAAGTCAGAGCCAGGGCGATTCCGGTTAGCACCCAGGCTGCAAGAAACTTACCCAAAACCGCATCTGCAAGCCTTACCGGTAGGGTCAGGAGTAACTCTATAGTGCCAGTCTTGCGCTCGTCAGCCCAAAGGGTCATGGCAATGGCGGGTACCATGAACAGGTAGAGCCAAGGGTGAAAACCAAAGAATGGCAGCAGATCGGCCTGGCCGCGGAGGAAGAATCCACCCAGATCGAATGTAAAGATGCCGTTAGTAATAAGGAATATTACGATGAACACATAGGCCAGCGGAGTGGCAAAATAGCTCATCAATTCACGCTTGAATACGATACCGAGATTTCCCATTAGTGTGCTCCCTCCGCCTGTTGGGTCACGTTGCGGAAAACATCCTCAAGCTGTCCTCTTTCAACATGAAACTCACTCACTGGCCACTGCTTGTCCTGGGCGATTTCAGAAACTTGCGAGAAGATTGAGTGTCCATCCTTGGCAACAATTGTATAACTCAGTCGCTCGTCTTCAGATGCCTCAACAGTCTCAACATTGGCAAGACCATTGAGATCTGCAGATAAATCGTGCTCATCAGTGAGGGTGACCTTTATCGCCTGGTGATAGCGAGACCTGGATTCCAATTCCGCAGGTGTGCCGTCAGCCACGATACATCCCTTTGCAATAATAATGGCGCGCGTGCAAACGGCAGTGACTTCTTCAAGGATATGGGTCGAGATAATGACGATCTTGTCCTTGGCGAGGTTTTTAATCAGTTCACGCACGTGGTGCTTCTGATTGGGGTCCAGTCCGTCGGTAGGTTCATCCAGGATCAGGACCTTCGGGTCATGCATGATGGCCTGGGCCAGTCCTACGCGTCGCTTAAAGCCTTTAGACAGCGTTTCAATAGACTGTTCGCGTACTGCCTCTAGCGCCACCTCAGTAATGACGTGCTTGACTCGTTTATCGATTTCTTCGCCTCGAAAGCCCCGGACCTGGGCAATAAACCGCAAAAACTCGATGGTGGTCATATCCCCATATGAAGGCGCGCCTTCAGGGAGATAACCAATCAGGCTCTTGGCCTTTAGGGATTGCTGGCTAATATCATTGCCATCAATCGTCACCGAACCCGAAGTAGGGGAGAGAAAGCCCGTGATCACTTTCATTGTAGTCGACTTGCCGGCGCCGTTCGGGCCCAGAAAGCCCAATACCTCGCCCTCTTTTACCGTGAAGCTCAGATTGTCGACTGCGACGAACTGATCAAATTTCTTGGTTAAATTATTTATTTCAATCATCGTAATTTACAAATTCAACTTGTTTAGTGGATTGTGCCATAGCCTGCCCAAATGAATGATGGACGATACAGCCAATTCTTATTGCCATTGGGTCTTTAGATCAGGACCCGCATGCAGGCAGTGCTGTAGGGAAAAGAAATATAGGGTTGTTGATTGGAATTTTCAAGGCAAACGAGGCAGACAGAAAAATCCATTGAAATCATAGGCCTGAGCAACATCGTGTGCCTTTCATGGGAGACCAAAGCACTGTGTTTATGTTTGCCTCGACGGTATAATCGCGGCGCTGCAATGTCTATCCTTGTCTTCACCGGTATATTCCATTGCGCCTTAGATCCGGTAGCAAGAGTTCCACGAGCAAGAGACCCATGAACAAGAGTTCCACGAGCATACCCAATCAAGCCCAGCAAGGTTATCGACCCCGCTTCCCAATCCTGTGGTCGAGCCTGCTCGTAAGTGCCTGTTTATTGGCAAGCGGTTGCGGTCAGAAAGGTGGGTTGACGCGGCCGGAGGCCGCCAACACCAGCAGTTTTCAGCAATAGTCGCTAGCCAGCTACAGCCTAATTTCGAGCTTCCCTATGGATCATTTCAATTATCAAAGCAATGCGCTACACGCTGAAAACGTCTCAGTACAGGCAATTGCTGAGACTCACGGCACCCCTTGTTTTATTTATTCCCGGGCTACCCTTGAGCGGCACCTGCGGGTGTACCAGGAAGCCATGGCGGATCTTCCCCACCTGATCTGTTTCGCGGTAAAAGCCAACTCAAACCTGGCCGTGCTCAGCGTGTTAGGAAGGATGGGTGCTGGTTTCGATATTGTTTCTGGCGGGGAACTGGAGCGGGTAATCGCGGCCGGCGGTGATCCTGGCAAGGTCATATTCTCAGGCCTGGGCAAGTCCACCGCAGAGATTGAGCAAGCGCTGCATGCCGGTATTCGGTGCTTTAACGTGGAGTCGGAAGCGGAGCTAACCAGGATCAATGAAATTGCTCTGGCGCATGGTACCCAGGCGCCAGTCTCCATTCGCGTCAATCCCGACGTTGATGCAGGCACTCATCCCTACATATCCACCGGCCTGAAGGAAAACAAGTTCGGCATCGCCAGCGAGTCTGCACTGGACGTCTACCGGAGAGCCGCAGCCATGGAAGGAATCTCAATCATGGGAATCGACTGCCATATCGGTTCGCAACTGACCAGTATAGAGCCGTTTCTCGATGCCATCGATAGGCTGCTGCAGATGACGGATCAGTTAGCCGGCGAGGGTATTAGCATCTCACACTTTGATATGGGGGGTGGTCTCGGGGTCACTTATGGTGGAGAACAGCCGCCTCACCCGTCTGAGCTTATTGCTGCCGTAAAGGGAAGATTCAGTGAGCGCAATATGACGCTCATGGTTGAGCCTGGCCGCTCAATTGCCGCCAACGCTGGCATTTTTGTGACTCGGGTGGAATACCTCAAGTACAACGACCACAAGAATTTTGCCATCGTGGATGGGGCAATGAACGATCTCTTGCGGCCAGCTCTGTATGGTGCCTGGCAGGAAATTGTGCCGGTCTGCAGGCGCGAAGGCTCGACACTGGTCTACGATGTAGTGGGCCCAGTCTGCGAATCAGCTGACTTCCTTGGCAAAGACCGTGAGCTGGCCCTAGCTGCCGGCGACCTGTTGGCGGTGCGTTCCGCCGGGGCCTATGGTTTCGTTATGGGCTCAAACTACAATACGCGTCCCCGCGCTGCGGAGGTGATGGTGGATGGCGACCAGCAATACCTGGTAAGACAGAGAGAATCGGTACCCGCGCTATTCGAGCTTGAAAGCTGCTTGCCGGACTAAGTAGCGGAACTTGGCAATGACACTACTTTTCACAAAGATGCATGGGCTGGGGAACGACTTCGCTGTAGTTGATGCAGTCACCAACCCAGTTAAGCTCACACCGGATAAGATCAGGGCGCTGGCCGATCGCCATTTCGGCATCGGTTTCGATCAATTGCTGTTGGTAGAGCCACCGAGCCAACCCGATGTGGATTTTAACTATCGCATCTTTAACGTCGACGGCGGCGAAGCGGAGCACTGCGGCAACGGTGCGCGCTGTTTTGCCCGCTTCGTCTGGGACAAGGGCCTGTGCAGTAATAATCCACTGACGGTGAAGACCCAGAATCGCATCCTGTCTCTGCGGCTCGACGACAGTAGTAATGTCACTGTGGACATGGAAAAGCCGATTTTGGAGCCCGCTGCACTGCCCTTTCACGCCGAAGCGATGCAATCCAGCTATAGGCGCACGTTAACGCTGGCTGGCACAGTAACCACTATCGAGTTCGGTGTAGTCTCCATGGGCAACCCACATGCGGTAATTATTGTTGGAGACCTGGATAAGACTGCCGTAAAAGATGTTGGAGAGGCGCTTCAACAGCACCCCGACTTTCCCGAAAGTGTGAACGTCGGATTCATGCAGATCCTCAGCCGCGACCATATTCGCTTGCGAGTCTATGAAAGAGGCGCGGGCGAAACCATGGCCTGCGGAACGGGCGCCTGCGCAGCCACGGTGAGCGGTTGCTTGCGAGGACTGTTAGGTGATACCGTCAAAGTGGA